>NZ_JACJHR010000099.1 GCF_014174495.1 Amycolatopsis echigonensis | reverse complement strand
CCGCGGCGGATTTCGCGATCGCGATCAGCGCCGGGTCGAGGTCGGCGTAGAGGATGCCTTCCTCGGTTTCGGCGAGCGGCTCGGCCAGCGGGGTGCCTTCGGGACCGAAGACGCGGGCGAAGCCGCCGCCGGTTCGCAGGAGCTGCCGCTTGGCTTCTGTGTCGCAGAACAACTCCTGGGCGGCCTCGCCGATGACCGAGCAGGCGGCGAGGACGAAGGTCTGTCCTTCAACCGCGTACGTGAGGCTGGCGGCGGTGTTGACCTCGGGGCCGAGCGCGGTGGCCGCGCCGCGGTAGACCGAGAAGCTCGGCCAGGAGGCGACATGGATCTCCTCGCCGAGGCTGTACATCGCGTATTTGGTCAGCGGCTGGAAATGCTCCCAGCAGTTCAGCCCGCCGAGCTTGCCGAGCGGGGTGTCGTGCACCTGCAGGTCGCTGCCGTCGCCTTCGCCGTAGACGGACCGTTCGACGTGCGTGGGCTTGAGCTTGCGGCGGACGGAAATCAGCTCGCCGGTGTCGGAGATGAACGCCTGAGCCATGTACAGGCTGCCGCCGTCGCGTTCGCTGAAGCCGAGCACCACGTGCACGCCGTTGTCGGCGGCGGCCCGGCGCAGACGCCGCATTTCGTCGCCGTCGCGGGTCATCGAGTTGGCGGCGTACCGGGGCACGAACGCCATGCCCGCGGCGGGAGAATCAAGCCAGATCCACCACGGGTAGCCGGGGACGAACGTTTCGCCGAACGCGACCAGCTTCGCCCCGCCACGCGCCGCCTCGCCGATGAGCGCGATCGCCTTGTCGATGCTGCCGGCCAGGTCCAGCCACACCGGCTCTGCCTGCACCGCCGCCACCCGCACAACGCTTTCCATGACGCCTCCTCGTTGTCGCCGTGGCAGCCATCATGCGGGCGCGGGCACCCCCGGAACTGACCGCGCGTGCCACGGTCACTGACCGCGTGCGCCACCAGGGGTCGTGCCGAACTCGGCACGGAACGCGCGGTGGAATCCGGACTCGCTGCCGAACCCGCACTGCACGGCGACCGTCGCGATCGGACGGTCCGGATGCTCGACCAGCAACGCCTTCGCCTGCTCCAGCCGGGCTCGGCGGATCGTCGCGGCGGCCCCGCCTTCGGGAGCGAAGATCCGGTTCAGCGTGCGCCGCGAGACCCGGCAGGCCGCGGCGACGAGGTCCACGTCCAAGCCTGGATCGGCCAGGTGCCGCCGGATGATCGCCGAAGCCCGCTCGCGGACGAGGGCACGCGCCGGGTCCGGCCCGGGCTCGGCGGACGCCGCGAACGACGCCGCCGCGGACAGCAGGCCGAGCGCGTGCGGCAGCAGCGAGACCGACGTCTGCGGGCTGGTCCTGGCCGCATCGGCCAGCGCGGTGAAGAACGCCGGAACCACCTGTCCCGGCCCGCCCCGGCCCAACGTCCGGGCGGTCAAGGCCCGGGTGTCGCGTACCGCCAGACCGCGCCGAGGCACCTGGACCACGAGCTGGCGGAACTCGTCGGCGAAGTTCAGCGTGTACGGGCGGGTGCTGTCGTAGAACGCCATGTCGCCCGCCCCGAGCTCGGCGACCCGGCCGTCCTGCTCGACGCGCCCGCGACCGCACAGCTGGATGCTCGCCAGCAGGTACTCGTCCCCGCTGCGGGCGATCAGGCCCGGAGTCCGGCGCACCACCTGCCCGCCAGCCGCCACAGTGGACAGTTCCAGCTCGCCGACCGGCACGTGCTCGATCCGGCCCGAAAAGGCACCCGCGGCGATCGGGGCGGCCCTGAGCTGCACGAACGTCTCGCAGATCATCTCGCGCCAGTAGGCGAACGCCTCCGCGGCGGGCACCGCCGCCGTACTCAGTTCCACCCGGGCCTGCCGGTCCATCCCCGGATTGTCACCCCGCCGGGACACCCTGTCGAGCGCGGACGAAGCTCTCGCACCGGGATCCCGACTGCCACTGCGGGCATCGAAGCGCCGGGTGCGCGATCGTGACCTTCCGGGGTCCGGGTGCGGGTAGTGTCGGTGAGGTCCGGGAGCCTCCCGTGCGCTGGCGGTCATGCCTGCGCCGCTTCCGGGCTCCGCCTACTCGCACGCCACGTGGTGACGATCGCGGGACGTTCTCCGCTTCGGTGGTTGCCGGGGACTGGAGCGTCACCGTGGCAGCAGGATCCCCTCGCAGATGTGCCTGCGTCGCAGGCAGCCGCGAAACCCGAAAGAGGAACAGCCCATGACCGCCGAAACCGCCTTCGTGTCCCGCTACGACCTGCGGGTCGCCCAGGTGCAGGACCTGCTCAAGCAGGACACCGGCCTGACCGACCCCGCTTGCCACACACTGGCAGTGCGGCTGCTGCACCTCCTCGACGAGGCACCCGAGACGCTGCGACGGTAACCCGCCCTGCCGACGTCGCCAGGACCGCAATCCAGCAAAGGGTCTTGCCTTCCAGCGACGCTCCCGCAGTACCCGCACCGCGTCGAGCATCCCGCCCCTTGTCCAGGGGCGGGCGGGTGCGCACCGGCAGTCGGGAGCGTCTGCATAGGACATACACGGCGCACTAATCGCGGATGAAGCGCGGTGAGCGACCGTCGCCGCCCTGGCCAAGGGAGAAAGACACGGCTGCCGCCTCGGAATGGTGGCCGGATCGGGCGGTCGCGGAACGCCTGGCAGGGCACAAGAGAGTCAGGACCGACGGCGACCTCCGGACAGCGAATGCGAAGGAGCGTCGCCAGCCCAACCCCGCGGCGCCCCTTCGAATTCGCGGTGCTCAGACCACCAAGACCCGCCGCCCGCGGGTGTGTCCCGCCTGGCTGTCCGCGTGCGCGGCAGCGGCTTCGGCCAGCGGGTAGGACTGATCGACCGGGATGTGGAGTTTTCCGCGCTCTACCAGATCCACCGTCTCGGCCAGGGCTTCCTTCATGTTCCCGCCCACGCCGGCGAAACGGATGCCCAGCATCGGCGCTTCCAGGTCGGCGATGGTGATCACTCGCGACGGATCTCCGGTCAGGTCAAGCAAACCGCGAATGACGCCGGTGCCGTTGAGGTCCAGGGCCGCGTCGATCTGGCCGAACTGGCGGACCCGGTCGACCCAGCCGTCGCCGTAGGTGGTCGCGATGGCACCCAGGCTTCGGACGTAGTCCTGGTTCGCGGGGCTCGCCGTGCCGATCACCTTGATTCCTCGGTCGCGCGCCACCTGCAGCACCGCGGAGCCGACTCCGCCCGCGGCACCGCTCACCAGCAATGTCTGTCCAGTTTGGACACCGACGAGACGGATGACGCGGAGCGCGGTTTCGACCACCGAGGGGTACCCGGCGGCCTCGGCGAAGGTCAAACCTGACGGCAAGCGCGCCCACGACGACAGCACGGCGAGTTCGGCGTAGGTGTTCGAGCCCCGGCCCAGCACCGGGTCGCCCACCTTGACATCGGCGACGCCCTCGCCGACCTCGTCGACCACGCCGGACGCGTCTTGGCCGACGCCGGACGGCAGGTCGATCGGGCGGATCCGCTGGAACTGGCCTTCGCGAGTGCGCCAATCGTGCGGGTTCACGCCCGCCGCTCGCACGGCGACGCGGATCTGACCGGGTCCCGCGTGGGGTTCGGGCACTTCGGCCAGTTCAAGGACTTCGGGGCCGCCGTATGCGGCGAAGCGCACTGCTTTCATGCCGCCAACGTAACAACAACGGTTAGTGTTTTGCAACGGTTAGCGTTACGGTCGACGGACCGAGCCAGCGGGTGCGCGCGCAAAGGCGCGGGGGATACGCACCGCGTGACCAAGGCTTTGTCGGCAGGTACGCCAATTCCCAGAGCGCCGGCCATGGCTTGATCGTCCGCGACGGTGAGAGCCCCGGCGGGGCCTTGCGCTCCGGCGGCGACCACCAGACCGTCCGGCGATCCGGCTGTCCGACCCGCGACTACTGGACCTGACCGAGATCAGCTCACCCCCGGCACCGGAGGCCGGGCAGTCCGGACCCGCACCGCGCTGCCCGCGCAGACGATCACCGCCAGTCCGCCCAGGATGGTCTGCCAGGTCAGCTCTTCGCCCAGGAACACCGCTGCCCACACCAGGTTCAGCACCGGCTGCACGAGCTGCACCTGGCTGACCTGAGTCATCGGCCCAAGACCCAGCCCCCGATACCACGCGAAGTAACCCAAATACATGCTCACCACCGCCAGATAAGCGAAGGCGGCCCATTCTCCCACTGTCGCATGTGGAGGGTGGCTCGCCATCGTCCCGACGGTCAACCCGACCATCAACGGCGAGGCGACCACCAGCGCCCACGAAACGGTCTGCCAGGCGCCCAATTCCCGCGCCAGCAAGCCGCCCTCGGCGTAACCCACCGCGGCGGCCAATACTGCGCCGAAGAAAAGCGCGTCCGACCACTGCAGTCCGCTGAGTCCGCCGCCTTGCAGCACCGCGAAGCCGATCGCCGCGACGGCACCGATGGCGGCCACGACCCAGAAAGCCGCGGGTGGACGTTCGCGGGCGCGGAGCACTGCTACTACGGCCGTCGCTGCGGGGACCAGCGCGATGACGACGGCGCCGTGGCTGGCGGGGGCCGTGGTGAGGGCGTAGGAGGTCAACATCGGGAAGCCGACCACCACTCCGCCCGCGACTACGGCGAGGCGGAACCACTGCGTACCGCGCGGGAGGCGTTGTTTGGTGGCGATCAGCGCGACGCTCGCGAACACCGCGGCGACCACGGCCCGGGCAGAGCCGATGAACATCGCCGAGAGACCGCCGTTTTCCACCGCGACCCGGGTGAACGGCATCGTGAACGAGAACGCCACGACGCCGAGCAGGCCCCACCAGAGACCGACCCGGGGTAACGCCGATGCCACCGGAAGAGTAGCGCTATCCTCTAGTTTCATGTCCGACGATAGCAGCTCCCGGATCGCTTCGACACTGCGCGAGTGGATCGCCACCGCCCCGGCGGGAGCGAAGCTGCCGTCGTCGCGAGAGCTGGTCGCGCGGTACTCGGCGAGTCCGGTGACCGTCCAGAAAGCCTTGCGCAGCCTGTCTTCCCAAGGGCTGGTGGAAAGCCTGCCGGGGGTCGGCACGTTCGTCCGCGCCGCGCCAGCCACCGGTTCCGGCGACTACGGCTGGCAGACCGCGGCGCTCGGAACGCCGGGGCACGGGTTGCTCAAGCAGCCCGCCTCACTGCAACCGGTATCCACCAACTCAGTAGCGCTTCATTCCGGCTATCCCGACCCGGACCTGCTGCCGGAGCGTCTCGTCCGGAGTGCGTTCTCCCGCGCGGCCCGGACGGCCGCGCTGGTCGGACGGCCGCCGACCGCGGGCGTTCCCGAACTGCAGGCCTGGTTCGCCGCGGAACTGCGCGCGGTGACACGCGCGGGCATCGCCCCGGTGACCCCGCGAGACGTCGTGATCACCCCAGGCAGCCAAAGCGGCCTGGTCACCGCCTTCCGCGCGCTGGTCGGTCCGGGACAGCCGCTCCTGCTGGAATCGCCGACGTACTGGGGCGCGATCCTCGCGGCGAGGAAAGCGGGCGTCGCGGTGGTGCCGGTGCCGAGCGGCCCGCACGGACCGGACCCTGACGTGCTGGCCAAGACGTTCGAGCAAACCGGCGCGCGAGCCTTCTACGCGCAGCCCAGTTTCGCCAGCCCGACCGGCGCGCTGTGGCAGCCCGACCTGGCCGACCGCGTCCTCGACACGGTCCGCCAGCACGGTGCCTTCCTGATCGAAGACGACTCCGCGCACGATTTCGGCATCACCGCGGAACCGCACCTGCTCGCTGGCCACGACGACGACGGCCACGTGGTCTACCTCCGTTCCCTCACCAAGAGCGTCTCCCCGGCGATCCGCGTTGCCGCGCTGATCGCCCGCGGCCCGGCGCGCGACCGGATTCTCGTCGACACTCTGGCGGAATCGATGTACGTCAGCACGGTGCTGCAGACCGTCGCGCTCGACATCGTGACCCAGCCCGCCTGGCGCACCCACCTGCGCCGGGTCCGGCACCAGCTCAAGACCCGCCGGGACCTGCTGCTCGCCGGCCTCCGCGACCACGCGCCCGCGGTGCGGGTGGAATCCGTGCCGCAGGGCGGCTTGAACCTCTGGGCGCGGCTGCCCGGAACGGTCGACCTGGCGCGCGTGGTCCGCGACTGCGAGTCCGCCGGAGTGGTCATCGGTCCTGGCGACGAATGGTTTCCCGCCGAACCGACCGGTCGATTCATCCGGCTCAACTACGCCGGACCGAATCCGGACGCGTTCGCCGACGCCGCGCGGGTGATCCAGGAGGCGGTACTGGCGAACGCCTGATGATTAGCCATTTTCCGCGCGCAGGGCGGCCTTTTGCACCTTCCCGGACGGCGTCAGCGGCAGGCTGTCGCGGAGCACGATCTGACGCGGAACCTTGTAGTCAGCCACCTTTCCCGCGCAGAACTCCTTCAATTCCGCCTCAGTGACCGCCGAATCCGGTGCCGGGACAACGTAATACCGGCCGATCTCCCCCAGCACGGGATCGGGAACGCCGACGCCGGCCGCCAGCAGAACTCCGGGGTGCGCGGCGAGGACGTTCTCGACCTCGACCGGATAAATGTTGAATCCGCCTTGGACGAACATGTCCTTGGCGCGGCCGTGCAGCGTCAGGTAACCGTCCTCGTCCGCCCGGGCCATGTCGCCGGTGTGCAGCCAGCCGTCCGCGTCGACCGCCGCCGCGGTTTCGGCCGGCAGATTGTGGTAGCCAGCCATGATCGACGGGGTACGGAACAGCAATTCGCCAGTTTCCCCGACCGGCAATGCTTCTCCGGACGGCGAGGCGATTTTCGCTTCCACGCCGGGGAAAGGGACGCCGATGGAACGTTCGGTCGCTTCCGTGCTGGCACCCCACGGCGTCATCACCACCGCACCGGACACCTCGCTCAGCCCGTACAGATTCATCACCGTCGCGTTCGGGAACGCAGCCGTAAGGCGTTGCAGCAGAGCAGGTTCCGCGTTCGCGCCGCCGGTGACGACTACGCGAATCGCCGAGGTGTCGACGCCAGCGAAACGCTCGTGATTCAGCAGCAGCGTGTGCATCGTCGGCACGCCGACCCAGATCGTCAGGCCAGCAGTCCGGAACAAATCGGCAGCGACACCCGCGTCGAAGGCGGGCAACAGCACCGAACGGCTGCGCGCGACCAAAGCGGACAGGACGCAGCAGGTAATACCGCTGACGTGATTCAGCGGAACGGCCACCGGGAGTACGTCATCGCGGCTCAGCTGGAGGTGATCGGCCTCCGCGGCCGCGGACGCCAACTGGCCGCGGTGAGTCAGCGTCGCGCCTTTGGGACGACCGGTGGTGCCGGAGGTGTAAATGATCATCACCGGGTCGTCCGCTTCGACCGCCGCCGAAGCAGCAGCCACCGCATCGGTGTCCGCCTCCGCTGTGCCGAGTTCGGCGAAAGTCGTGACGGAAACGCCGGGCAGCGCGAGGTTTTCCAGCAGCGCAAGGAAATCGACGTCGCCCGCCGAAGGTTCGGTCACCACGAGACGCGCACCGGAATCGTTCAGGATGTGCGCGAATTCGGTTTCCCGGTACCGCGGGCTCAATCCGACCACCACCGCGCCGATCTTCGCGGCGGCGAAGTACACCGCCAGCCACTCCGGCGTCGTGCGCCCGTTGACAGCGATCCGGTCGCCGCGCCGCACGCCCCGCCGCAGGAAATCGACGGCGATCCGGTCCGACCAGGAATCCATCTCGGCGAACCGGAGGTCGCGCGAACCGGCGGTCCAGCCGACGGCGTCCGCGGGAGCGCTGCGGAGCAGGTCGGGAATACGCGTCATCACTCGTCCTCACTCGGTCAGGTGGACGGCGAGGAAGTCGAGCTGATCCGCGACCGCCTTTTCGACCACAGGCGGATGGTAGACCGTGAAGTGATCCGCGTCGTAGTGCTTCAGCTCCGCCCGCGGCGCTTCCTCGGCCACCGCGACGGCAATCGACGGGTCGATGAGATTCTCGCGGTCGCAAGCGCAGATCAGCAGCGGACACCGCACGCGAGGAGCCTGCGCGGCGGCGTTGTAGAACACCATGGCCAATCCGGACGCGGCGGTGATCCGGTTGTCGAACTCGTAACCGTCCGGCGTCACCGATTCCCAGCCCTCCAAAGCGCCGGGCTGATTCACGAAGGCCAGGTCACCCGGGCGGCCGACCAGCGGAACGTACCGGCGAGGCAGCCGCAACGCCGACCGCACCAGGTCGGAGACGATCGGCCCGGCGAACCGCGCAAGGTGCCGCAGCCCGGCTCGCGCGACGACGGCGCGGCCGCTGAACACCGGGCACTGCACGACCGCCGCAGCCAGCGACGGATGCCGCGCCGCCGCGGCGAGCACGTGGCTGGCCCCGAACGACGTTCCCCACAACGCGATCCGGCCGGCGTCGATCTCCGGCCGCGCGCGGGCGAACGCCAGCGCCGCGTCGACATCGCGCGCGTACCGGCGCTGGCTGACCAGCTGCCGGGGCTCGCCGCCGGACTCGCCGAGGTGCCGGAAATCGAACGCCAGCACGGCGAAACCCGCCGCGGAGAACCAGGTTTCGTACTGGCCGAGCATCATCGCGTGCGTCGCGCCGCCGCCGTGCACGAGCACGACCGCCGGATGCGGTCCCGGTCCGTCCGGGAGGGTGAGCCAGGCCGCGCACTCGTCGCGGCCGGAACGGAAGCTGGTGCGCATGGCCTCTCCATCAAGTACGTTGTACGTGAACCTACCTAAACACGTACCTTGTACTTAATCAAGGAGCACCATGCCCGCACCGCGGAAGTTCACGCGCGAACGGCTGCAGGCCGCCGCGCTCGCGCTGGTCGACGCCGCCGGACTGGACGGCCTGACCATGCGCAGCCTCGCGACCGAACTGGGCACCGGGCCGATGACGATCTACAACTACGTCGACGGCCGCGACGGGCTGGAGCGACTCGTCACGGAGGCGGTGCTGGCAGAGGCGGCCTGGCCGGAACCGTCGGACGACTGGCGGGCCGACGTCCATGCCGTCGCCGAGGGGATGTGGCGGGCGGTGCGGGCGCATCCGCACGCCATCCCGCTGATCCTGACCCGGCGCAGCCTCGATCTGACGACGCTCCGTCCGGCCGAAGCTCTGGTGCAAGCGCTTGCGCGCAGCGGACGGTCCGGCGCGGACCTGCTGGTCGCGTTCCGGACCGTGTCGGCCTTCGTCACGGGCTTCGCGCAGGCCGAACTGGTCGGTCCGCTGTCGCGCGACAAGGACGTCACCGAGACCACCGGCCGGATCGCGGCACTGCCGCGAGACCAGTTCGCCGGACTCGCCGAAATCGCCACGGCAGCCGAGGCCAGCGACCCGGAGGCCGAGTTCGCCGCGGGAATGCGCATCGTCTTGCATGGGCTGCAAGGAAAAACCCGGTGACCGCACCAGGCGGCCACCGGGTTACCCGTCGCCCTCAAGACAGGTGATGCACCTCCTGCAGCCCGTACACCGGCGTCTCAATGCCCTCGAACCGCGCCTTCAGCTGCAGCGCCAGGTACAGCGAGTAATGCCGGGACTGGTGCAGATTCCCGCCGTGGAACCACAAACCCTCCTGCTGGGTGGGCTTCCACATGTTGCGCTGCTCGCCCTCCCACGGACCCGGGTCCTTCGTCGTGTCCGAGCCGAGGCCCCAGCATTTGCCGACCTTGTCCGCGGTTTCCTGCCCGACCAGGTCGGCGACCCAGCCGTTCATCGAGCCGTAGCCGGTCGCGTAGACGACCACGTCGGCTTCCAGCTCGGTGCCGTCCTCGAGCACCACCGAGTTCGCGGTCAGGTGGTCGACCTGGCCGTGCGCGAGCTTGATGCTGCCGTTAGCGACGAGTTCCGACGCGCCCACGTCGATGTAGTAGCCGGAACCGCGGCGCAGGTACTTCATGAAGAGGCCGGAGCCGTCGTCGCCCCAGTCGTGCTTGAAGCCCGCCGCCTCGAGCCGGGCGTAGAAGTCCGCGTCGCGCTCGTGGATCGCCTGGTACACCGGGATCTGGAACTCCGGCATGATCCGGTACGGGATCGAAGCGAAGATCAAGTCGGCCTTCTCCGTGGTGACGCCCGCAGCCACCGCGCGCTCCGAGTACAGGTCGCCGAGGCCGAGGTCCATCAGCGAATCCGACTTCACGATGTGCGTCGACGAGCGCTGCACCATGGTCACGTCCGCGCCGTGCTCCCACAGCGCCGCGCAGATGTCGTGCGCCGAGTTGTTCGAGCCGACGACGACCGCCTTCTTGCCCGCGTACGCGTCCGGTCCGGGGTGCTGCGACGAGTGGTGCTGGTCGCCTCGGAACTCGTCCATCCCGGGGAACGACGGCAGATTCGGCTTGCCGGACATCCCGGTCGCGAACACGACGTGCCGCGGCGTCAGGACCACCTGCTCCCCGTCGCGGTCCACCGTGACGTGCCACTGCTTCGCTTCGTCGTCCCAGGCCGCGGAGGTGACCGTCGACCGCGTCCAGTACGGCACCTCCATCAGGCGCGTGTACATCTCGAGCCAGTCGCCGATCTTGTCCTTCGGCGCGAACACCGGCCAGTTCTCCGGGAACGGCAGGTAGGGCAGGTGGTCGTACCAGACCGGGTCGTGCAGGCAGAGGTTCTTGTACCGCTTGCGCCACGAATCGCCGGGCCGGTCGTTGCGCTCCACCACCAGCGAGGGCACGCCGAGCTGGCGCAGCCGCGCGCCGAGCGCGATCCCGCCCTGCCCGCCGCCGATCACGACGACGTAGGGCTGCTGGTCGTAGCCGAGCTTCTCCTGCTCCTCGGCCCGCTTCTCCGCCCACGACCGGCGCCCGCGGACCACACCGTGCTCGACGCCCTTGGGCCGCCGTTCCCGCTGCGGCTCCTCGAACCCCTTCAGCTCGCGCAGGCTGGTGAGCAGCGTCCACGCGCCTTCTTCCTTCAGCCGCAGATGCCCTTTCGCGCGTCCGACGGCGGTCTCGAACTCGATCCACGCCTCGGTGACGCCGTCGGCTTCGGTGGCCGGTTCGGTGGTGCGGAACCCGCTCGGATCGGTCGACTCCAGGCAGCCGCCGAGCAAGCCCGCGACCCCGTCGCGGCCCTCGACGGTCTTGAGGTTCCAGGTGAACGAAACCAAATCGCGCCAATACGAATCGACGGCGAACAACGCCGCGGCAGCCTCGATGTCGCGGGCGGCCAGCGCGGCCTCGAACCGGGCCAGCCAGTCCTCGACCCGGGCCTGCGGCGTGCCCGCCTGCGCGATCCGGTCGACCGTCTGTGTCATGGCTGCTCCTCCATCTGCTCGCGATACCAGCGTCGTCGGTGGTGTAGCGCCGATCACACTCTCTGAGCGAGCCGCGCGGCAAGGGTTGCAACGAGTTGCACGCGCCGAGGCATGACAACGTCGGCGCAGGTCACCTATGCTGGACCGCTGACGCGATGGTGCGGGAGGTGACTGTGGTGGTGCACAGTGCGGTGCCTCCGGGCCGCAACCTGCCCACCCACGCCCGCGACCTCGTCCGCATGCACGAAGCGGTCATCGGCGGCAGCCGTCCCGCGGTGCCGCCGCGCCCGCTCGTCTCGCGCTCCTGGTCCCGCGTGCTGAGCCTCGGCCTCACCGCCGACGGGATGAACGCGCGCGATTCGGTGCCCGAGGACGAGGTCGAACGCCGGAGGCACGACTCCCCGCTGCGGCACGTCATCGAGGACCTCCGCCAGGTCGTCGGCGCGACGTCCGATTCGGCGCACATGCTCCTGGTAGTCACCGACGCCGATGGCATCATCCTGTGGCGCGAAGGCTCGTCCGCCGTTCGCCGCAAGGCGGACACGCTGGGTTTCGTCGAAGGCTCCGAGTGGACTGAATCCCGCGTCGGCACGAACGCGATCGGCACCGCGCTGGCCGAAGCCGCGCCCATCGAACTGCTCGCCGGCGAACACTTCGAGCAGAACCAGCACCCGTGGTACTGCACGGCCTCCCCCATCCACGACCCGCGCACCGGCGAACTGCTCGGCGTCATCGACGTCAGCGGCCCCGCACTGACCCTGCACCCGGCGATCGGCGCCCTCGTCGAAACCGGCAAACGGCTGGCCGAATCCGAACTGTGGCGCACGCACCGCCAGCGCCTCGAACGACTGCGCCACATGGCTGAACCCGTCCTGTCCTCCGGCCCCGCCCTGGTCGTGGACGAGGACGGCTGGGTCGCGCACAGCGTCGGCGTCTCCGCGGGCGAACGCATCGCCGCCCCCAAACCCGGCCAGGTCCTCGCCGTCCCCGGGCTGGGAGCCTGCCTCCCCGAACCCATCGCCGACGGCTGGCTCGTCCGCCCCGCCAGCACCGCACGCACCGTCCAGCTCGACCTCGACCTCACGCCCGCTCCCCTGCTCAGCCTCCAAGCCGGCGACACCGGCTGGCGCCGGCCGCTCACCAAACGACACGCAGAAATCCTGGTCCGCCTCCACAAAGCCGGCCGCGAAGGCCTCACCGCGGTCGCGCTCAGCCACGCCCTCTACGGAGACGCCGAACACCTGGTCACCGTCCGCGCCGAGGTGTCGCGCCTGCGCCGCCTGCTGGGCGCCATCGTCGACACCCGCCCCTACCGCCTGGCCGACGGCGTGCGCATGACTGTCCACGCAGGACAGTGACCAGCGCGCTCCCCGAAACCAGGCCCCCCGGTGCGGCGTCGCCGAGGCGTCCGCTAATGTTTACGACACGTTGCACAGCAGCAAGCGCGATTAGCTCAGCGGGAGAGCGCTTCCCTGACACGGAAGAGGTCACTGGTTCAATCCCAGTATCGCGCACTCCAGTCCACCCCAGGCTGGTGCGTTGCACAACGGGCGATTAGCTCAGGGGGAGAGCGCTTCGTTCACACCGAAGAGGTCACTGGTTCGATCCCAGTATCGCCCACGTTCGAGGCTCGAGGCGAGGTGTGCCCGCGAAACACGCGGGCCTTCCTCGCCTCGAAGTGTTTTCTGGGGGTGCAACCCCCAGGCCCCGCCCGGCGGGGCTTCGCCCCCCGGACCCCCCATCGCGTGTGGTCCGGTTGGGGGTGTCGGTGCCGCGGTGTCGGTGGCTGGGGACTGGGCCTCTCGCTTTTAGCGCTTCGAGTGTGGGCGGGCCGCTGGCTTGGCGGTGCTGGGGCTGGCTCATTGTTCAGGTCGTGCGCCGGGGGGCGGGGCGGGTGGGTCAGCGGTTGGTGGGTTTTGTTCGGTTCGCGGCGGTGTTTCTGATCTTCTTGGTGCGGCCGTGCTCGGCAAGGAGGGCCAGCGTCTGCGGCGAGGCGGAGAAATCGGCCAGCCGTCGTTGCATCCAGTTGCTCGCCGAGGACAGAGAGGCGACGCTCGGGGTCTGGCCGTTTTCGGTGGCTAGCCACAGGTTCCAGTCCAGCAGTCGCTGACGGACGAACTCGCGGTTTTGCGGAGCCAGCTGGTTTGCCTCGGCGGCGATCTCCGCTGCCTGCTGCTGGAACTTCGACGGAGCCGTCGTCGCGAGGTGGTCTACTAGGTTCACCAGTGCGGTCTTGGCTGTCAGTGGTTCTGGATCGCGTGCCAGCACTGCCGCCAGGTCGCGAGGACTCGGCGCGACGGCCGCGGCGATGACGCGGCGGTAGGCGGCGGACCGGGCGTGTTCGTCGGCGACCGTGGCGTCGAGGTCGACGTCAGTGAGCCCGGCGGCTTCGAAGAGAGCGGCCAAGTCGGCTCGCAAGGTTGTCACCGGACACCCTTCGGCGGCCCCGTCAGAAGCTCCAGGGGTCTGGGTGCGGGACCCGCGACGGGTCTTCCGACCAGACCAGGCGGGCTTCCACATCCGGGGCGGCGAGCTTCCGCAAGCGTTCGGCCGCCCATTCGTTCCAGTAGAGCTTGGTCGACTGCGGCACCCGGAAAACCGGGAGATGCCCGGGCACCGCGTCCGGGCGGAACACCGACCGCCGGATCACGCCGTCCCATTCCGGCTCGGACGATTCGGTCGTGTCCAGGCAGTCGACGACCTGCTCGACGAGAAAGAGGAACCAGTCCTCGCTCTCCTTGCCGTCAACGGTGAGCGGCAGCAGGCTTCCCGAAGCCTCGAAGTCGGCGCGGAACTCGTCGGCAACGCGGCGGCCGACGATCGGGGCCTCGTCCGCGCCCGGCGAGAACTCCACCGGCCGCCAGTCCCGGTCGCCGACCCACTCCGCGGCGATCCCGCGCGGGTAGTCGTCCGGCGAACCGGAAAGCATCCAGCGGACGACCTTCGTCAACTCGCCGCCGATGGTCAGGGCGCGGTACTCCCCGCGGGCTTCGCTCACGCTCGGCAGCAGCCGGCACACTGCCCGGCCACGTGGGATCTCGGCCATCACGCGGTCCAGTATGCCCCAGGCCCCGGCGCCCCGCTGGAAAGCTCGCCCAGCACCGATTTCCCGATGCCGCGCAACTCGTTCCGCAGCAGCCCGCCGATCGCGGTCTGGCTGAGACCGCGCGCCTGCCCTTGGGCGACGACGCCCTGCAGCCGGTTGTAGACCTTTTCGTGGAATCCCCCGCGGTGCGTGTAATTGTGCGGCGTCGGATGGCCCAATGGAATCCCGTTCGCGGGGTCGTTGATGTCGACTTTGTGCGCGTCGAGCAAATCCCGGCTTTTCGCGCCCCACGCCCATTGGTTCTTGCTGCCGCCGGACGGGACGATGTGCGCGGCCGCCTCGCCCGGTGCGGGAGCGCGTCCCTCGGCCGCCATGTTGTCGCGGAGGATCGCGGCGTTCTGCTTGCACGTCAGCAATCCGAGATAGTCCAGCCACGCCATCGGGTTGACCGCGTACGAACGCTGGTTCGGACCGCCGGCGAGACCGAGCGGATCGGCGCTGGTGTACTCCGCGGTCGCCGGGTCGTAATGCCGGAAGTAGTTGTAGTGCAAGCCGGTTTCGGGATCGAAGTACTGCCCGGGGAACCGCAGCGGGGTGTCGGCGGTCGAGTCCGGGGCCCGGCTGGTGATGCCCCACACGGTGCGCCGCGCGTGCCAGGCGACGGCGCCGCTCTCGTCGACCAGTTCGGTCGGAGTGCCGAGCAGATCGGTGACGATCGCGAAAAACCGTTCGTCCACCACGTGTTGCGGAGCGTCGGCCATCGTCCGGCGTTCGACCTGGCTCACCGGCCGCACGCCGTCGCGGTCCCAGGTCGTGGTCACCACGTCCGGACGGTCGCCCGCCCGGGTGCTCTGTTCGACGAGATGCACGCCGTCCCAAGCGAAAACGGTTTCCTCGGCCACGTGCACGCCGTCCGGGGCGAGGCGTTCCTTGGCGATCCGCCGCCCGAGCGGGTCGTGCCGGTAGCGCCATCTGGTCCCGTCCGGGGTCGTCACGCCGGTCAGCCGGTCGTCGCCGTCCCAGGTGTAGCGCCAGATCCTCCGCTGCCCGGACAGCGTGCGGCTGGACCGTTCGACGATCCGGCCCTGCGCGTCGTGCCGGTAATGCACGGCGCCGCTGCGGCGGAGAACGACGCCGGCGTATTCGCGGCCGCCTTGCGCGGCTGGGTCCTGATCCGGCCACTCGGCGTTGCTGACATTGCCGAATTCGTTGTAGGCGTAGCGTTCCGTCCATCCGGCCCCGTGCACCGCGGTGACGCGGCCCCAGCGGTCGAGGTCGTACTGCCGGGTGCCGGCGAGCTGATCCTGGATGCCGGTGACGACGCTGTCCGCGCGGTAGTGATACGTGCGCCGCTGACGCGACCTGGCGAAGGCGTCGGTCACCTGCTGTCCGGCGAGGCGATGGTTCGCGTCCCAGGTCTGGTTCACCATCGCGCCGCCGCCGAGCTGGCGGCGGACCTCGCGACCGGCCGCGTCGTAGCTGAGCCGGACCGTGTGGCCGTCGGTGCGGACCACCACCGGCTGGTCGTTCCCGTTGTACTCGCACCCGGTCCGCACCCCGGCCGGAGTCACCCGCAGGATCCGCCTGCCCAGCAGGTCGTACACCGATTCGACGGCACGTCCGTTGCACGTTTCCCTCAGCACCCGGCCGAGCGGATCGCGCTCGACGACCAGTTCGGCGTCCGGCCCGGATGCCCGGAGCAGCTGGTCGGTCGCGTCGAATTCGTACGTCGTCACCTGGCCGCCGACGCGTTTCTCGATGACGTTCCCCCGCGCGTCGTGGCGGAAAGTCATGACTTCGCCCGCGCCGTTCGTCCGGGCGACCAGCTGGCGGGCCGGGTCGTACGCATACGACAGCGTCCGGCCGCCGAAATCGGTCTCCGAAACCAGGTTTCCCGCGGGGTCGTAGGTGTAGCGCCACACCCGGCCCTGCGGATTGACGACCGACACCAGCCGCATTTCGGTGTCGTACCCGAATTCCAGCCGGGATCCGTCGACGTCGATTTTCGCGGACGGCGAGTCGAAATACGTGAATTCGGTGCGGATAGTCTGGCCGAGGGCGTCGACGTAAGCGATTTCGTTGCCTTCGCCGTCGTACCGCCATTGTTCAGTGGTCCCGTCCGGCTGAGTACAGGAAAGCAGCTTGCCCTCGACGGTCCAGGAGAACCGGGTGACACCGCCGAGCGGATCGACAACCGCGCTGATCCGGCCGAAAACGTCCCGGGTGTAGCGGGTCGTGGCGCCGAGGAAATCGGTGACCGCGACCGGAAGGCCCGCCGCGTCGGTCTCCACGCGGCGGGTCTGGCCGAGCGCGTTGGTCAGCCCGGCCGGATGCCCGCGGTGATCGAAGTGGTACCGGGTGACCGCGCCCGCGGGATCGGTGACCGAGGCGAGATTGCCGCGTTCGTCGTACTCGTTGCGCCACACCGCCCCGTCCGGCCCGGTCAGCACGACCGGCTGGCCGGCGCTGTCGTACTCGGCGGTCGTGGTCCGGCCGTCCGGGTCGGTGACCGCGACCAGCCTGCCGTCCTCGTCGTAGCGGAACCGGGTCGTCTGCCCGAGCGGGTCGGTGCGCGAAAGCAGCCGGTCGTAGCGGTCCCGCTCGGTCACCACCGCGTGGCCCAAGGGATCGACCGCACGGACGAGCTGCCAGGCGTCGTTGAAGTGGTAGGTCGTGACGTGGCCCAGCGAATCGGTGTAGGTCGTCGTCCGGCCCGCCGAGTCGTAGTCGATGGTGCAGGCGAGGGCGCCGCCGGAGCCTTCGGTGCGGACGCACCGGCCGAGTTCGTCGAAAACGTAGCCGTACCACCGGTCGTTGCGGTCGATCCACTTGACCACGCGGCCCTGGCTGTCGTACTCGAACCGGGTCGGCAGGCCGGAGGAATTGAGGATTTCGACCAGCCTGCCCGCGTCGTCGTAGCGATAGCGCACCAGCTCGATCGCGGCCCCGGTGTCCGGGCTGAGCAAACGAAGCCCGGTCACCAGGCCGTTTCCGCTGTCCACCGCGATCCGGTACCCGCCCGAATGCCGGATCAGCGTCGGGACGCCGTTCTCGTCGCGGTCGACCTCGATCCGGTTGCCGTTGCGGTCGGCGATCGCCGCGAGCGGCAGCACGGCGATCGCGCCGGCTTGGTGCGAGGCCGTGAAACGCAGCGTACGGCGGAGTTCCGGGCAGCTGATCGCGTAGCCGCCGTCCGGCGTGCGCGTCAGCGGCCACCGCGCGCCTTCCTCCGGCAGCACCGGCGAACCGTCCTCGGGCGGGACCGGGTACGCCAGCAGTACGCCGTCCGGGGCGGCATACCAGATCCGTGTGCCGTCCGATTCGAGCCGCTCGTCCAAAGTGGAGGCCCACGAACGGCCGAAGAACCGGCCGACGCGATACGACGAGATGTGCGCCCTGGTCACCACGAGCGGCAGGGCGCCGGGCAGTTCCACGTCGGTCTGCACCATCAGCATGTCGCCGGTGGCCAGGTCGATCGGGTCGCCTCCCTCGCACTTCCCGTCGTTGGACCGGCCGTCCTTGCGCGGATCGCCGTTCTCGTGCACGGAGCCGTCGCCGTCCGGGTTCCCGGTGCGCGCCTCGCTCGGCGAGGTCGTCCCGTCCGGTGCGGCGCCGGGATCGTCGGCGTGGGCGGCCTGTGTCCCGTCGCCGCCGGGTTCCTTGCCGTGCGGCGAGGTGTGCGGATCTTCGGCGGACGACACGTGGGTCGCGTCGCCGCCTTCGCCGGGGCGGCCGTGCAACTCGCCCAGCACCTTTTTGATCGACGCGAAGATCTCCTCGAGCTTCGACATCAACGGCCGCAACTTCTCGACCGAGTTGATCAGTTTCTTGAGCAGCGCGCCGATTTTCTCCAGCCACGCCGACACCTGCTCGACGACCTGCGCCACCACGACCGGCGTGCCGAGCCCGAGCGAGCACACCTCCTCCAGCGCGTCCTGGACGAAATCGCCGACCGCCTGGGTGATCATGTCCCGGACGAGGCAGCGCACCGCGGCGGTGATCACGCCGACGACCTCGACCACCGTGCTGATCGTGTTCGCGCAGGTCGCCGCGGCGTTGATGTGGTCGATCTTCTTCCCGATGCTGGCCCGGTACGCGTCGGCCGCCGCGCCCTTCCAGTTCGCGGTGTCCTGCTGGACAGTCGCGGCCAGGTCCTTCGCCGCCTGCTCGGTCGCCTTCCCGATGTTCTTCCAGGTCTGCGAATAGGCCGAGATCTGGTCGCCGTCGCCGGCCAGCTGGTTCAGTGCGTCCTGCAACGGCTTCACGTGCTCGATCAGCCAGTTCAGCCCGTAGGAGATCAGCGTGCCGACCGGGTTCATCGCGATGGTCAGCATGTCGAGGCCGGTGCCGAAGGCGGCGATCCCGCCCTCGATCCACGAACCCGACTGCACCCCGTCGTACACGCCGGCGGCGTCGTCGAGGACGTTGATCCCGCTGTGCCAGGTGGTCGAGTCCTGCCGCTGCGCCACCAGCGGGTTGCTCACGAGAGCTTCTTTCCGAGGCCGTTGATGGTCTGCGTATGGTTCTGCTCCGCGGTCTGATACGTCGTCACGGCCTGGTTCACCGACTGCGCCACCTGGCCCATCGCCTCCTGCGCCAACGCCAGCGTCGCCAGCCCGGGCGCGCTCACCGCGAGCACGATCGGCACGAACAACGGACCGGTGATCATGCCGTACGCCTGCACCCCCACCGTCACCTGCTCCGCCGCGGACAACGCCTGCCCCAGCGTCTTGCCGACCTGCTCCACGGCTTTCGCGTGCTTGGCGAGATCGTCCGGATGGACCTCGTAGCCGCCGGAACCGTCACCTGCCATCGGATCCCCCGGATTCATCCCCGTGTCATGAACGAGTGGCCGAAGCCGTCCTCGTCCTCGTCCGAACCGCCCGGAGGACGCCGCGCCCGAGGCGGTTTCGGTGCGGGTTCCTCCTCGATGGCACCGAGGTTCCGGACGTGCTGGCTCTCGGCCGGTTCCGGTTCTTCCGGCTCCGGCTCGGGAAACTTGGCCCGGTAGTTGCCGACGATCGTGTCCACCGTCTGCCGGTCGTCGCCGATCGTCTCCGCCATGACCTCGCCGAGCCGGTCCGGCAACCGCGATTGCGCCCGCCGCAGGGTCGTCAGGACCGCGGCGGCCACCTGCGCCCCGGAAAGCTCCCGGACCTGATCGGTGATCCGCAGATCGGTCACGTTCCCCGCCGAGTCCACCGTGACCGTGACCAGCCCGTCCTTGCCCGTCTCGGTCACCGCGACCTGCCCGACCGCCGCTTGCATGGCTTGGTACCGCTGGGCTTTCTGCTTCGCCTGCGCCACCATCTGGTCCACTCGTGCCGCCGCGTCCCCGCCGGAAAGCGGATCGGTCATCCCGGTCACTCCGTTCCCCCGTTTTTCGAACCTGTCGAGGAAACCACCGGCGTTCGAGGCGAACGGCGCGGACTGCGCAAGTTAGCTCGAACGGCCGAGGCGTTCCCGGCCGGAAAACAACGGGTTAACCGGTTTGCCCGAATCCGGGAACACGGCCCGGGACGGCGCGAGTATTCACCCGTACGCCAGATCCGGGACATCCGGCTCGGCAATGCTCTGCTCCGGGCGAGCGGCGGCCGGTAAATCCGGGCGACCGCTGTCTCGCCGCGAGCACGTGGAGGAACGAAACATGGCGGGTACGAGTCGCCGGAACTTTCTCGGCATGGCGGGCGCTTCGCTGGCCGGGGCCGCGGCCGGAGGGCTGCTGCCCGGGTCTATCGGGAAGGCGCTCGCGGTCGAACCGGCCCGCCGGTCGGGGACCATCGAGGACGTCGAACACGTCGTCGTGCTCATGCAGGAAAACCGGTCCTTCGACCACTACTTCGGCACCATGCGCGGCGTGCGCGGCTACGGCGACCCCCGGCCGCACCTGCTGCCCAACGGGCGGCCGGTCTTCTACCAGCCGCCGGCCAAGGTGCGGACCGCCAGCTACAAGAGCCGCGGCCTGCCCGACGACGCCGAGTACGTCCTGCCGTTCCCGCTCGACGCGTTGCGCACCAGCGAGCACATCGCCGGCACCCACCACGGCTGGGGCAGCGGCGAACCGCTGTGGAACGGCGGGCGCTACGACGGCTGGGTGAACGAAAAGCAGGACGTGTTCACCATGACCTATCAGCAGCGGTCCGAACTGCCGTATCACTACGCGCTCGCCGAAGCATTCACCATCTGCGACGCCTACCACTGCTCCGTCCCCGCGGACACCGCGCCGAACCGGATCCTCCTGTGGTCCGGCACGATCGACACGCAGAACCGCCTCGGCAGCAAGCAGAACGGGCCCGGGCTCTGGGAACGGCCGGACACCAACGGCTACAGCTGGACGACCTACCCCGAACGGCTGCAGCAGGCCGGCGTCAGCTGGAAGCTCTACCAGGGCGGCAGCGGCATCCCCGGCGAGCCGACGGACAACTACACCGACAACTCCCTCGAGTTCTTCGCGAACTACCACGCGAAGGAAGGCGCGTCCGGGCCGCTGGTCGAGCAGGGCGTTTCGACGCACACGCTCAAGGAGTTCCGCGCCGACGTGCAGGCCGGGAAGCTGCCGCAGGTCACCTGGATCGTCCCGCCGTACAAGTACAGCGAGCACGCCGCCGCGTCCGCCAGCGACGGCGCGTACTACCTCAACCTCGTTCTCGACGCGCTCGTCTCGAACCCCGAGGTGTGGAGCAAGACCGTCTTCTTCATCAACTACGACGAGAACGACGGCCTGTTCGACCACGTCGTCCCGCCGATGCCGCCGCTGGTCAACCGGCCTGGCACGGACGGGCTCGTCTCGCGCTCGCTCGCGGCGAGCCTGCCGGACGAGACTCTCGACTTCGACAAGCTCCCGAAGGGCACCGGCGGCGCACCGACCGGCGTTTCGCTCACCGGCAAACACCCCGCCGGACTCGGTTCCCGCGTGCCGATGCTCGTCGTGTCGCCGTGGTCGCGCGGCGGCTGGGTCTGCTCGGAAACCTTCGACCACACCTCGGTCCTGCGCTTCCTGGAAGCCCGGTTCGGCGTGGCGGAGCCGAACATCAGCGCGTGGCGCCGGTCCGTCTGCGGCGACCTCACCTCGGCGTTCGACTTCTCCCGCCCGCAGACCAAACCGGTCGTGACGCCCACCCCCGCCCCGCTGCCGAGCAAGAACCAGCCGTTCTCGGTGAAGCTGCCGCAGGCGATGCCGAAGCAGGAGCCGGGCGTCCGGCCCGCGCGGGCGCTGCCGTACCGGTTCACCACCGCACTCGCCGGAAACCGCGACGGCCGCTCGGTTTCCGTGCAGTTCACCAACGACGGCACCGCGGGCGCGTACTTCTACGTCTACGCGCACGGCGATTCGCCCCGCCGCTACACGGTCGCCGCGCACGACACCATCAGCGACACCTGGGAAGGCGCGCCGGGCACCGACGAGCACGGCCACTACGACCTGCGCGTCACCGGCGCGAACGGCTACCTCGCGCAGTTCACCGGCACCACCGCGGACACCACCGAGCCCGAGGTGTCGGTGTCCACGAACAACTACGGCACCCCGCTGCTGACGCTGACCGTCACGAACCCGGGCCGCCAGCGCCGGAAACTGAAGCTGCGCAACGACTACAGCACCAGCGCCGCCCGGACGATCGTGCTCGGACCCGGCGAAACCGTACGGGTGCCGTGCGAGACGGCGTCCTCGTTCGGCTGGTTCGACATCTCGCTGACCGACCCGGCCGCACCGGGCTACCTGCGCCGGTTCGCCGGGCACAACGAAACCGGCCGCCCCAGCTTCAGCGACCCTGGTCCGCAGCGGTAATCTCGTTGAACGAAAGCGGAAACGCCCGGTCGAGCGGAACCGGCCGGGCGTACCGCTGCTTCACCGAGTCGGCCGTGGTGCGACAGCGGCCGAGCGCGTCGCGGTGTCGAAGCCGAAGGTTCTCTCGGCTCGTCGCGAAGACCGTCTCCCCGGTCGGGCTAAAGTCCGGCGCATGAAGCGCGCATCGGTGGCCGAGGGGCTCGACCTCTACCTGCCCGTCTCCACGACCCGCCCCGCGCACGCGCTCGAAACCGCATTGCGCGCCGCGGTCGTCGACGGCCGACTCCCCGTGGGAACCCGGCTGCCCGCCTCGCGCGCACTCGCCGCCGACCTCGGGATCGCCCGCAGCACCGTCTCCGAGGTCTACTCGCGGCTCGCCGCCGAAGGCTGGCTGGAGAGCCGCGTCGGTGCCGGGACGTGGGTCGCCGGGTTTCCGCGCCAGGCGAAACCGGTTGCCGTGCAACGACAATCACCGCCGGAGTACGAGCTTCGCGGCGGCCTCGCCGACGCCGGCGATTTCCCGCGCAGCCAATGGAGCGCACAAACCAGGCGGGCGCTGTCGGACCTGCCAGTCTCGGCATTCGCCTATGCACCGCCCGAAGGCGCGGTCGAACTCCGCGACACCCTCGCCGGTTACCTCGCCCGGACTCGCGGCGTGGCGGTCACCGCGGCGGAAGTCCTGATCGGCAGCGGCTTCGGCGACCTGCTGTCGTTGACCTGCCGAAGCATTCGCGCGCGCGGCGGCAAGCGGATCGCCGTCGAGGAGTACGGGCACGAGCGGCATCGGCGCATCATCGCCGAGTCCGGACTGGAGATCGTCGCGATCCCCGTCGACGCGGACGGCGCCGACATCGCGGACGCTCAAGCGGACGCGGTCTTTCTCACCCCTGCGCACCAATTCCCGACCGGAGTCCCGCTCTCCCCGGAACGCCGCCGAGCCGTCGTCGAATGGGCGAATGCCCGCGACGCGCTGATCCTGGAGGACGACTACGACGGCGAGTTCCGCTACGACCGCCGCAGCATCGGCGCGCTCCAAGCCCTCGCACCGGATCGGGTCGTCTACCTGGGCACGTCAAGCAAAGCCCTCGCGCCTGCCGTCGGCGTCGCGTGGGCGGTGACCCCGCCCGCACTTCTCCCCGAACTGCTCCGGCAGCGGAGCCTCAGCGGCGTCACGCCGAGCGGTCTGCATCAGCAAGTCCTCGCCCGGTTCATCGAGTCCCACGAATACGATCGAGCCGTCCGCCGACGCCGCGCGACGTTCCGGACGCGCCGCGAACTGTTTGCCCAGCTCCTCGCCGAACGCACCCCGGAGCTGCGGCCCGGCGGTCTCGCCGCAGGTCTGCAATGCCTGGTCGAACTCCCGGACGCGGATGCCGAAGCGCGCACGCTCGCCGCCGCCCGCCAGTTCGGCGTCGCCCTCGAAGGACTCGCGGACTACCGCGCCCCCGGCTGCAACCCGGACCGCGCCGGGGTCGTCATCGGCTACGGCGCGGTGTCCTCCGCCCGCGCCGCGCGCGCCCTCGCGCTGGCCGCCGACGCCCTGGCAAATGGACTGAGTTCTTAGTGCTGGATTGGCCAGTAACCCAGTCCATTAGAGACCTAATCTAGTTCCATGACAACGACGAACCCCACTCTGGTCCCGATCCCCCAGCGCCTCGATTTCGACGCGCTGGCCCCGATTTTCTCCCGCGCGATGAGCACTCTGGACGACGCCGCGACCCAGCAGCTCGACCAGGCCGGCATCGACCCGGGTCTGCGCGAACTGGTCCGTCTCCGCGCGTCCCAGCTCAACGGCTGCGCGTACTGCGTAGACATGCACTCGCAGGCCGCGCGCAAGGAAGGCGTCACGGCGCAGCGGGTCGACGCGCTCGCGGTCTGGGCGGAATCCGGCCTGTTCACCGCCGCCGAGCGGGCCGCGTTCGCGCTCACCGAGGACGTCACGCGCCTCTCCGAAACGCACGTGCCCGAGTCGACCGTCTCGGAGGCGATCGCTTCGTTCGGCGAGGAAGGCGCGGCCGCGTTGATCGCGCTCATCACCGCCATCACCATGTGGAACACGGTCGGCGTGACGACCCGCTGCTGGTCGGTCAGCCCGGCATGAGCACCGCGCGCACGGCGATCCGGCGGCTCGCCACCGCACAAGCCCTGACGTCGGCGGGCGACGGCGCGGTCCTGGCCGTGTCCGCCGTCCACTTCACGACCCGGGTCGGCCTGCCGGCGGGAATCGTGGCGCTCGGGCTGTCGCTCGGCGCCGCGACGAGCCTGACCACCACCGTCCCGTTCGGGACGCTGCTGGACCGGATCGGCGCCCGCCGCGCACTCGCCGCGGCGACCGTCGCCGCGGTCGGGGGCCTGCTGCTGTTCGCCGTCGCGCACACTGTTCCGCTGTACATCGCCGCGTGCGCGCTCTTCGCCTGCGGGCAGAGCGCGCTCGCGGCGGGCCGCCAAGCCGTCGTCGCGACTGTCGTGGCTCCCGAAGGACGTGTCCGAGCCCGCGCGCTGCTGCACACCGCCGTCAACATCGGCATCGGCGCGGGCTCCGGGCTCGGCGCGCTCGTCCTGGCCGCGGGCACCAACGCGGTCACCGTGTTCGTCGTGGACGCCGGACTGTTCGTCTTCGCCACCGCGCTGTACCTGCACAGCGGGCCAGACGCACCGACCGAACGCCAGGTCGGCTGGCCAGCCTTGCGCGACCGCCGCTACGTCACCCTGACCATGCTGGCCGCGGTCACCCAGCTGACCATGCCGATCCTCAGCGTCACGCTTCCACTGTGGATAGTCACGCGCAGCTCTGCTCCACAATGGACGTCCGCAGTGGTGCTGCTGGCCAACACCGTCCTCGTCGTACTCCTTCAACTGCCGATCAGCCGACAGGTCCGCGACGGCCGCACCGCACGCCGATCCCTTGCCGCAGCCGGAATTTTCCTGATCGCCGCCTGTTCCGTCTTCGGCTCGCTCGGCGCTTCCGCACACCCGGTGGTCCTGGCGCTTGTGGGCGCGCTCCTGCTCACCGTCGCCGAAACGACCGCCTCCGCCGGTGCCTGGCACCTCGCGTTCAGCCTTGCCCCGGAAGGACATCAGGGGCAATACCAAGCGCTGTTCGCCACCAGCACCGCACTCGCCCGCATCACCGGACCGATCGTGCTGGTCCCGCTCGTGCTGACGTTCGGCCTCCTCGGCTGGACGCTCGCCGGGCTCGGGATGCTGGCCGCGGCCGCCGCGCTGGCGGCCATGGCCGCCCCTCAGCGGAAAGCGGACTGCCCGGTGATGGCCTGACCGACGACCAGCGTGTGCATCTCGACGGTGCCCTCGTAGGTCAGCACCGATTCGAGGTTGTTCATGTGCCGGATCACCGGGTACTCCAGCGAAATCCCGTTCGCGCCGAGGATCGTGCGCGCGGTGCGGCAGATTTCGATCGCCTCGCGGACGTTGTTCAGCTTGCCCATGCTGACCTGTTCCGGCCGCAGCACCCCGGCGTCCTTGCGCCGTCCCAAGTGGATCGCGAGCAGCAACGCCTTCGTGTACTCGAGCGTCATGTCGACAAGTTTCTGCTGCGTCAGCTGGAAAGCGGAGATCGGCTTCCCGAACTGCGTGCGGTCCTCGGCGTAGGCCATCGCCGCCTGCAAGCAGGAACGCGCCGCGCCGACCGAGCCCCACACGATGCCGAAGCGCGCTTCGTTGAGGCAGCTCAACGGCCCCTTCAGCCCGGTGACCTCCGGCAGCACCGCGTCCGCGGGCAGCCGCACGCCGTCGAGAACGAGTTCGCTGGTGACCGAAGCACGCAGCGACATCTTGTGCTTGATCTCCGGTGCCGAGAAGCCCGGGGTGTCGGTGGGCACCACGAAGCCGCGCACGCCCTTGTCGGTCTGCGCCCAGACCACGGCGACGTCGGCGACGCTTCCGTTGGTGATCCACATCTTCCGGCCGTCGAGGATCCAGTCGTCGCCGTCGCGCCGCGCGCGCGTGCGCATGCTGGCCGGGTCCGAGCCGGCGTCCGGTTCGGTCAGCCCGAAGCAGCCGATCGCGTCGCCCGCCGCCATCGACGGCAGCCACTGCTGCTTCTGCTCCTCCGAACCCCATTTCCAGATCGCGAACATCGCCAGCGAACCCTGCACCGACACCAGCGAGCGGATGCCCGAGTCGGTCGCCTCCAGCTCGAGGCACGCGAGCCCGTACTCGGTCGCCGACATCCCGGCGCAGCCGTAGCCCTCCAGGTGCATGCCGAGCACGCCGAGCGAGCCCAGGTCCTTGGCCAGGCCGCGGACGTCGGGCAGCTCGCCGCGCTCGAACCACTCGCCGACATACGGGTCGATCCGGTCGGCGCAGACCCGGCGGACCGCGTCCGCGATCGCCTTCTCGTCTTCGGTGAACAGGTCGCCGAGCCCGGCGGGGTCGCGCGGATCCAGCGGCGGCAGGGACTTCGTGGC
>NZ_JACJHR010000098.1 GCF_014174495.1 Amycolatopsis echigonensis | reverse complement strand
ATCTTGCGGAACAGGACGATCATCGCCTCCTGTGCCGCGTCTTCGGCGTCCTGGCTGCTCGCGCACAACGAGAACGCGAACCGCCGGACGTGCGGGTACGCGCCGGAGACCAGCACGGCGATCGACGCCTCGTCTCCGCGCTGCGCCGCCGCGACGAGCTGGTCGGCCGGCCACGGCTCAGCCACGCTTCGACCTTCCGCGCGCTCGCAGGAACACCACGCAGCTGCACACCAGAACCGCCACGACCACCACCGCGACAATGACTACGGTCATCGAACCTCCTTCGACGCGTCGGCCTCGTGGCCGCACGTCCATAAGAGCGGCCGGCCCGGCGAAAGGATTCAGCCGCACGAAGAGCGGCGGCTGTGCTAACTTAGCCGTGCGCCCCGTATGGGCCTACGCATGGAGGTAGCGGCTAACCAGCCAGCACAGAGATCGGGCTCTCCGTCTCTCGCAGTTCCGCGGATCCGTCAGCCGGATCGCTGCGCCATGCCTGTGCCTGCGGGGTCTTTTCGCGTCCCTTCCTGTGCTCGACGCCTCCTTTCCGGAAACAACCGAAAGGAATTGCGTGAGCAACGATTTCCACCGCCGGCTCATCGCCGAGTTCCGCGCGAACCGCGGCGCGCTGAGCGGCATGTTCGAGGGCTGGTCGCTGGCCGTGCTGACGACGATCGGCGCGAAGACCGGTCTCAGCCGGGAAGTATTGCTCGGCTACCTGCAGATCGACGGCAACGGGGTGGTCGTCGCGTCGGCGAACGGAGCGGAGCGCAATCCCGCCTGGTACCACAACATCCGGCGGAATCCGAGGGTGACCGTCGAGACCGGCAGCGACACGTATCAGGCAATGGCGGCTATTCCGCAGGGGATCGCGTACGAGAAGCTTTTCACGCGAGTGGTCTCGGAAGCACCGGGCTACGGCGATTATCAGGCGAAGACGTCCCGCGAGATTCCGGTGGTGGTATTGCATCGGATCGATGAGCGCGTCAAAGGCATGGGGGATTGGCTCGTCGAAGTGCACCAATGGTTTCGCGCCGAGTTGCGGACGCTGCGGGAGCAGGCGGACCACCTGGCCAACGGCAGCGGGACCGCGATCGTCCGGCCGAAACCGGACTTGGCTCAGGAGATGCGCACGCACTGCCTCAGCTTCTGCACCGCGCTGCGCCGGCATCACGTCGGCGAGGACTCGGTGGCGTTCCCCTCGCTGGCGGAGCAATTCCCGGCGCTCGCCCCGGCCATCGCGCAGCTCGCCGAGCAGCATCAGGTGGCAGCGCGGCTGCAGGACTCGATCCGGGAACTGGTCGACGGTTTCGTTCCGGGCGCATCCAACCCGGGGAGGCTGCGGACCGAACTGGAGCGGCTCGCCGGGGAACTGGAGGCGCACTTCGCCCTCGAGGAGCAAGCCGTGGTGACCGCGCTCAACGCGACGGCCGCGGCGCCGCCGACGGCCTGAGCCCTGGGTCCAGTGTGGACCCGCGCACGGGCTAGTCCGCGAGAAATGTGCGGCGGAGGTCCGCTTCCGGCAGCGGGGAGTGGTTCAGTCCACCCAAACGGCCGGAAACCGGGCGCCGCCGCGCATTCCGGCGCGGATCGCGCTGTGCGCAAGGGAAATCGGCGAGTCGGCGGAGAGCTTGTGCCCGAACGGCGGTTGGGGCGGGTGCGGCCGCCGCCGCTGACCCGCGCGGGGGAGCTGATTCGGCTGCGGGCCCGCTGGGCCGTTCGGGGTAGGTAGTGGGAAACTTGACTACCGCGGGTAATTCCGGTTGCCGGGTCAGCGTGACCCATCGTGATGCCCCCGTTATCTTCCCGGTGCTTCCTGACCGGAAAGACCCGCAGGCCGTGGCCGGAAAATCTCTGTAACACCGCCCGCTGACCACCCGATACCTTGGCGAGTGTCACACGTTCGGCGAGGCGGGCAGGACCGTCCCCCTGATCACGGATTGTGATCATCAGTCCTGACTCACCGTGCCGGTGGCGATCAGGTCCGGGGAGCTTGCGCGGCGCGGGAGGACTGATGGAAGAACCGGTGCGGTCATGGCCCGCGGACAGTGTTTCGCTGCCGAGGGTCGACCTCCGGGCGGTGCCCGCGCCGCCGGTCGACGTGGCGGTGCCGCCGCCCGGCCGTGCCGCCGAAGACCGGCTCGACCCGGCCACGGTCTGCCCGGCGGAGGGCGATCCGCCGAAAACCCACGCCGCGGAGTGGGAAAAGCGCTACCGCAGGACCGTGATCGCCGCGGATCTCGTCGCGGCGTGCGTGGTGATCGCGATCAGCGCTTTCGTCATCGACCGGCTCGCCCCGCACGACATGCACGCGTTCGGCACCGCGTTCGCGATCCTCTGCGCGCTCCCGGTCAGCCGGGCGTGGAGCGCGCGGGTGCTGGGGGAGGGCCCCGAGGAGTACCGCACGCTGGGCCGGGCGTTGATCACCGCGGCGGTGCTGGTCGCGTTCGGCGGGCTGTTGTTCGGTGCGCTCGAAGTGCAGCCGTGGGTGTTTTTCGTAGTGCCCGCCGTCGCATTGGTGCTGTTTCCCCAGCGGTATGTGCTCCGGCAGATTCTGCACCGGAAACGGCGGCGCGGGCTGTGCCTGCTTCCGGTGATGGCCGCGGGCAGCGCGGAGACTGTCGAGGACCTGATCAAGCGGACCCGGACCGAAGCGCACGTCGGGTGGCGGGTCGAGGCGGTCTGCACGTCCACCGGGACCGGGGAGATCGAAGGGGTTCCGGTCGTCGGGCGGCTCGAGGAGCTTTCCCGGCACGTGCGCCGCGGCGGGTACCGGGTCGTCGCGATAACGGCCGACCAGTACTGGAATCCGGAGCGGCTGCAGCGGCTCGCCTGGGATCTCGAAGGCACGTCGTCGGAAATGGTCGTCGCGCCGGTGCTGATGGAGGTCGCCGGACCCCGGCTGAACGTCAGCGGAGTCCTGGGCATGCCGCTGCTGCGGGTGACCGCGCCCGCGTTCACCGGCGGACGCCGGCTGGTCAAAGAAGTCGTCGACCGATGCGGCGCGGCGTTGCTGCTCGCGCTGTTCTCGCCGCTGTTGCTTGCGATCGCGGTAGCGGTGAAGGCGGGCGACCGCGGGCCGGTGGTCTACCGGCAGCGGCGCATCGGCAAGGACGGCGAAGCGTTCACCATGCTCAAATTCCGCACCATGGTCGTCGACGCGCATCTGGTCCGGCGCGACTTGGAGAAAGCGAACGAAGGCGCGGGGCCGCTGTTCAAGATGAAGAAGGACCCCCGGGTCACCAAGGTCGGCGGGCTGCTGCGGCGGTACTCGCTCGACGAGCTGCCGCAGCTGTTCAACGTCGTCGCCGGGCGGATGTCGCTGGTCGGGCCCCGGCCGCCGCTGCCGGAAGAGACGGCGACGTACGCTCCGGCCGCCCGCCGCAGGCTGCTCGTGAAACCGGGCCTGACCGGGCTGTGGCAGGTGAGCGGGCGCAGCGATCTTTCCTGGGACGAGAGCATCCGGCTCGACCTGCGCTACGTCGAGGACTGGTCGCTGGCGCTGGACCTGGTGATCCTCTGGAAGACCTTCCGGGCGGTCCTCGCCGGGCAGGGCGCCTACTGACCTGAGAGAATCGCGCCGACGACGGCCGCCGGTCCGCGTGGACCGGCGGCCGTTTCCGTGCGCTGGGTCACAACCGCGCGGGACGCGAAATAGTCAAGCGTTCAACCATGTTGGTGCCGTGCGTAGGCGACCGCACGGAAGGAACGACGGATCCGATGACTACTTTCGCAGAGTCCGAGCAGCTGCAGGTGCCCGCCGAGGTGCAGGACCTCCTGTTCCGCGAGGCCCGCACGGCCAACAGCTTCAGCTCGGAGCCGGTGACCGACGAGCAGGTCCGCGCGATCTACGACCTCGTCAAATGGGCCCCGACGTCGATGAACACCCAGCCGCTGCGCGCGCTGGTCCTCCGCAGCGACGAGGCGAAGCAGCGCCTGCTGCCGCACATGGCCGAGGGCAACCGCGCCAAGACCGAAGCCGCGCCGCTGACCGTGATCCTGGCCGCGGACGTCGACTTCCACGAGAACATCCCGCAGGTCTTCCCGCACAACCCGGGCGTGAAGGACAACTTCGCCGACGAGTCCGGCCGCGTCGAGTTCTCCAAGCTGAACTCGCTGCTGCAGGTCGGCTACTTCATCATCGGCGTGCGCGCCGCCGGACTGGCCGCGGGCCCGATGACCGGCTTCGACGCCGCCGGCGTGGACAAGGAGTTCTTCTCCGGCAACAACTGGCGTTCGCTCGTCGTGGTGAACGTCGGCAAGCCGGGCGAGAACCCGTGGTTCGACCGCCTGCCGCGGCTCGACTTCGACCAGGTCGTCGAAACGCTCTGAGCCTTCCGCTGTCGCCGAGAGGCCGCCCCGCATGCCCGGGGCGGCCTTCCGGCGTTCGCGGCGGCAGCGGGTCCGGGCCGCCGCGCGATACCGCGAGATATCGCGACAGGCCCTCCGACTAGCATCAGCGGGAGCCGTTTCAGTCACTTCTCCCAAAGGAGCCCGATCGTGTCCCAACCGTCGTCAGCTGCCGCCGTACCCGCCCCGCGCGTGGTGGTGCCGGCGGGCACTACGGCGGGCGCCGCGGTGCGCGAAGCCGGGCTGCCCACCAAGGGCCCGGACACGATCGTCGTCGTCCGCGACGTCGACGGGAAACTGCGCGACCTCGCGTGGACCCCGGAAGCGCAGGCCCAGGTCGAAGCCGTCGCGGCGAACACCGAGGACGGCCGCAGCGTGATCCGGCACTCCGCCGCGCACGTGCTCGCCCAGGCCGTGCAGCAGGAATTCCCGGACGCCAAGCTCGGCATCGGCCCGCCGGTGCGCGACGGCTTCTACTACGACTTCGCGGTCGAAAAGCCGTTCACGCCCGAGGATCTGCAGAAGCTCGAGAAGCGGATGAAGCAGATCGTCAAGGGCGCGCAGCAGTTCTCGCGCCGCGTCTTCGACTCCGTCGACGAGGCGAAGGAAGAGCTGAAGGACGAGCCGTTCAAGCTCGAGCTCGTCGACCTGAAGTCCGATGTGGACACAACCGAGGTCATGGAGGTGGGCGGCGGCGAGCTGACCATCTACGACAACCTCGACCCGCGCACCAAGGAACGCGTGTGGAGCGACCTCTGCCGCGGCCCGCACGTGCCCACCACCAAGTTCATCCCGGCCTTCAAGCTCACCCGGGTGGCCGCCGCGTACTGGCGCGGCAACGAGAAAAACCCGCAGCTGCAACGGATCTACGGCACCGCGTGGGAATCGGCCGAGGCGCAGGACGCCCACCTCGAGCGCCTCGCCGAGGCCGAACGCCGCGACCACCGCAAGCTCGGCGCCGAACTGGACCTGTTCTCCTTCCCCGAGGAGATCGGCTCCGGCCTCCCGGTGTTCCACCCCAAGGGCGGCATCATCCGCCGCGAGCTGGAGAACTACTCGCGCCGCAGGCACGAGGAAGCCGGCTACGAATTCGTGAACACGCCGCACATCTCCAAGGGCGACCTGTTCCACACCTCCGGGCACCTCCCGTACTACGCGGACACCATGTTCCCGCCGGTGCAGTTCGAGGAAGAGGACTACTACCTCAAGGCCATGAACTGCCCGATGCACAACCTGATCTTCCGCTCGCGCGGGCGGTCCTACCGCGAACTGCCGCTGCGGCTGTTCGAATTCGGCACCGTCTACCGCTACGAGAAGTCCGGCGTCGTGCACGGCCTCACCCGCGTGCGCGGCCTGACGATGGACGATTCGCACATCTACTGCACCAAGGAGCAGATGCCGGGCGAGCTGCGGTCGCTGCTCAAGTTCGTGCTGGACCTGCTCGCCGACTACGGCCTGTCCGACTTCTACCTCGAACTGTCCACCCGGGGGGACTCGGACAAGTTCATCGGCGAGGACTGGGAGTGGGAGGAGGCCACCGAGACGCTGCGGCAGGCCGCCGTCGACTCCGGCCTCGAACTGGTGCCGGACCCGGGCGGCGCGGCCTTCTACGGCCCGAAGATCTCGGTGCAGGCCAAGGACGCCATCGGCCGCACCTGGCAGATGTCGACCATCCAGCTCGACTTCAACCAGAACAAGCGGTTCGGGCTGGAGTACACCGCGCCCGACGGCAGCCGCCAGCGGCCGATCATGATCCACCGCGCGCTGTTCGGGTCGATCGAGCGGTTCTTCGGCGTGCTGACCGAGCACTACGCGGGCGCGTTCCCGGCGTGGCTGTCGCCGGTGCAGACGGTCGCCATCCCGATCACCGCGGACCAGGTCGAGTACCTGCACGGCGTGGAGAAGGCGTTGCGCGCCAAGGGGATCCGCGTCGAGGTCGACGCGAGCGACGACCGGATGCAGAAGAAGATCCGCACCCACACCACGCAGAAGGTGCCGTTCCTGCTGCTGGCCGGCGCGAAGGACGCGGAGGCGGGCGCGGTGTCGTTCCGGTTCCGCGACGGCGGCCAGATCAACGGGGTCCCGGTGGACCAGGCCGTCGAGGCGATCGCCGAATGGGTCGCGCGCCGGGAGAACGCGTCGCCGTCGGCCGAGGCCGTGGAGAAGATCCTGAAGTGACCGAGCCGGAACTCGTCGAACAGGACGGGGTCGGGGTCCCGGACGCGCTGCAGCGGCTGTGGACCCCGCACCGGATGGCCTACATCCGCGGCCAGGACAAGCCGGACGACGACGAGTCCGCCGGCTGCCCGTTCTGCCGCCTGCCCGGTCTCGGCGACGACAAGCGCGCCCTGATCGTGGCCCGCGGCGAGACGGTGTTCGCGGTGCTGAATCTGTACCCGTACAACCCGGGGCACCTGATGGTGGTCCCGTACCGGCACGTCGCGGACTACCCCGACCTCACCGCCGAGGAGACGCGCGAGCTGGCCGAGTTCACCCAGCACGCGATGGGCGTGATCCGGGCGGTCTCGGCGGCGCACGGGTTCAACATCGGGATGAACCAGGGCGTGATCGCCGGGGCGGGCATCGCCGCGCACCTGCACCAGCACCTGGTGCCGCGCTGGGGCGGCGACGCGAACTTCATGCCGGTGATCGGGCACACGAAGGTGCTGCCGCAGCTGCTCGGCGAAACCCGCGACCTGCTGGCGGGCGCGTGGTGAGGCCGGTCGCGCCGCGGTAATTGAGTGCTCAACCAGCGTATGATGGCGATATGTCCGAACCACGCTGGCTGACCGACGACGAGCAGCGGGTCTGGCGCGCCTACGCCCAGGCCAGCTCGCTGCTGCAGGCACACCTCGAAGGCCAGCTGCAGCGCGAATCGGGCATGCCGCACGCGTACTACGAGGTGCTCGTCGCGCTGTCCGAAGCGGACGGACGGCGGCTGCGGATGAGCGAACTCGCGTCGGTGCGCGCCTCGTCGCGCAGCAGGCTGTCGCACGCGGTGGCGCGGCTGGAGGCCAAGGGCTGGGTGCGGCGCGAGTCGTGCCCGACCGACAAACGCGGGTCGTGGGCGGTGCTCACCGACGCCGGGTTCGCCGCGCTCAAGGAGGCGGCCCCGGGGCACGTCGAGGCGGTGCGGGAATCGCTGTTCGACCAGCTGACAGCCGAGCAGGTGCGCCAGCTCGGCGAGATTTCCGAGGCGATCCTGGCCGGGCTGCGGCCCAAATGCCAGGCCGTCCGGGAGGCAGAGGAAGCGGCGGAATTCGCCGCGCCGGTCGTCGAACTGCCGAAATCCGGCTGACGTTCCGGCGGGTCGCGGGCGGGCGGGTCCGGTTCGGACAGCGGGGTCGATAGGCTTTCGTCGCCCACCCGCCCCCGAATCAGGTGCACAGACGAGGAAGATGCTCAACATTTTCGCCCGTGCCTCGGTCTCCCGCGTGACGGACCCGATCGGCGCCGCCCTGGTCCGGGCCGGATTGACCCCGAACGCGATGACCGTGCTCGGCACCGCGGGCGCCGTCGCGTGCGCGCTGGCGTTCTTCCCGCAGGGGATGCTGCTGTGGGGCACGTTCACCGTGTGGGGCTTCGCCATGCTCGACCTGCTCGACGGCGCGATGGCCCGCGCCCGCGGGTACGGCACGCCCTTCGGCGCGGTGCTCGACGCGACCTGCGACCGCCTGGTCGACGGCGCGCTGTTCGCCGCGATCGCGTGGTGGTGCTTCGTCCAGGACCACAACAACCGGGCCGCGGCCGCCGCGCTGATCTGTCTCGTGCTGGCCCAGGTCATTTCCTACGTCAAGGCGCGCGCCGAAGCGTCCGGCCTCGAAGCTGACGGCGGGCTGGTGGAACGCGCGGAGCGGCTCATCATCGCCCTCGTCGGCACCGGGCTGCACGGCTTGGGCGTGCCCTACACCGTCGAGATCACGCTGTGGCTGCTCGCCGTGCTGTCGGTGATCACGCTCCTGCAGCGGGCGGCGGCGGTGGCGAGCGCGGCGCGAGCGGCCGCGGCGAAACAGGCCGACTCCTCAGCAGGCGGGGCGCAACCGTGAGCACACTGTCCCAGCGGCTCAGCGAGCTCGGCTACGCGACGGGCTGGCGGCTCGTCCGCCGGCTGCCGCGGTCGTTCGGGGCGGCGACCTTCGCCTTCGGCGCCGACATGGCCGCGCGGCGCGGCGGCGGGGGAGTGCGGCAGCTGCGCGCCAACCTCGCCCGGGTGGTCCCGCAGGCCGGGGAGGCGGAGCTGGACGAGCTGGTCCGGCGCGCGATGCGGTCGTACGCGCGGTACTGGTACGAGACCTTCCGGCTTCCGGCGATGGACCACGCGGCGGTCGCGAAGCAGGTGACGGTGACCGGCGCGGAGAACATCGACGCCGCGCTCGCCGAGGGCAACGGCGCGGTGATGACGCTGCCGCACAGCGGGAACTGGGACATCGCGGGAGTCTGGCTCGCCAGTTACGCGGGCACTTTCACCACCGTCGCGGAGCGGCTCAAGCCCGAGTCGCTGTACCGCCGGTTCGTGTCGTTCCGGGAATCGCTCGGCTTCGAGATCGTGCCGCTGACCGGCGACAGCGCGGCGATGCGGCTGCTGCTGCGGCGGCTGCGCGAGAACAAGCTGGTGGTCCTGCTGGGGGACCGGGACCTGACGTCGTCCGGCATCCCGGTGCGGTTCTTCGGCGAGAAAACGCATCTGCCGCCCGGCCCGGCGCGGCTCGCCGCCACCACCGGGGCCGCGCTGCTGCCGACCGGCTGCTGGTTCACCGAGGACGGCTGGGAGATCCGGATCCACCCGCGCATCCGCGTCACGCAGCGGGCCGAGGTGCCCGCGGCGACGCAGGCGCTGGCCGACGTGTTCGCCGGCGACATCGCCGCGCATCCGGCCGACTGGCACATGCTGCAGCCGTTCTGGCCCGCCGACGCGGCGGCGCCGACGCTGGAAGAAGCGAGCTGACCCGGGTGGCGCGCGGGTTGAAGATCGGGATCGTGTGCCCGTACTCGTTCGACGTTCCCGGCGGGGTCCAAGGGCACGTGATCGACCTGGCGAAGGCGCTGCTCGAGCGCGGGCACCGGGTGTCGGTGCTGGCTCCGGCGGACGAGGACGCGCAGCTGCCGGATTTCGTGCACCCGGCGGGCAAGGCACTGGGGATTCCGTACAACGGCTCGGTCGCGCGGCTGCAGTTCGGTCCGGTTTCGTACGCCCGGGTGCGGCGGTGGATCCGGGACAACGGCTTCGACGTGCTGCACTTGCACGAACCGGCCGCGCCGAGTCTGTCGCTGCTGGCGCTGAAGGTCGCGGACGGTCCGATCGTGGCCACCTTCCACACCGCGACGACGCGCTCGCGGACCCTTTCGGCGTTCCAGCCGGTGCTGCGTCCGCTGCTGGAGAAGATCACCGCGCGGATCGCGGTGTCCGCGCTGGCCCGGCGGGTCCAGGTGGAGCACGCGGGCGGCGACGCGGTCGAGATCCCGAACGGCGTCGACGTCGAGTTCTTCTCCCGGGCCACGCCGCTGGACGGCTATCCGCGCGCGGGCGGGACGATCGGGTTCGTCGGACGGTTCACCGAACCGCGCAAGGGCATGGACGTGCTGCTGGAGGCCGCGCGGCGGCTGCTGCCGGAGTTCGAGGACCTGCGGCTGCTGGTGGTCGGCCGCGGCGAGCCGGACCAGCTGCGGCGGATGGCCGGTCCGGAGCTGTGGCCGCACATCGACCTGCTGGGCCAGGTCGACGACGAGACGAAGGCGCGGGCGCTGCGCAGCGTGGACGTCTACTGCGCGCCCAATACCGGCGGCGAGAGCTTCGGGATGATCCTCACCGAGGCGATGGCCGCGGGCACTCCGGTGCTCGCCAGCGGTCTCGACTCGTTCCGCCGGGTCCTCGACGACGGCCGCGCCGGAATGCTCACCACCACCGGCGACCCGGCGTCGCTGGCCGACGGCCTGCGCGAACTGCTGGGCGACCCGGCGCACCGGGCGTCGCTCGCGGCCGCCGCGGGCGAGCGGGTGACGGCGTACGACTGGGCGGTCGTGGTCACTCAGGTGCTGCGCGTGTACGAGACGGCCATCGCGGCGGATCCCCGGCTGGTCGTGGCGGGGGAGCGGGAGCTGGCGTGACGGTGCTGGTGTGGCTGCTCGTGGCGGCGGCCGCGGTCGTGGTGCTCGGCGGGCTGTTCCTGGTCGCGACGGCGAACCGGCTCGACCGCCTGCACGTCCGGACCGACGCGGGCTGGGCCGCGCTGGAAGCAGCTCTGGCCCGCCGCGCGGTGGTGGCGCGAGCGGTCGCCGCCGTGCTGCACGACGGTGCCGACCTGCATGCCGCGGCCGCGCGGGCCGAGGCGGCCGCGCGGCCGGACCGCGAGGCCGCGGAGAACGAGCTGACGCTGGTCCTGGCGCGGGTCGACCGGTCCCAGCTGCCGGTGGTGCTCGCCGAGGAGCTGACCGACGCCGAACACCGGGTCGTCATCGCGCGCCGGGTGCACAACGACGCGGTGCGGGACACGCTGGCGCTGCGGCGGCGCCGGAAGGTGCGGTACTTCAAACTGGCCGGGACCGCGCCGTTGCCGGAGTACTTCGAATTCGCCGAGCCGGACCTCTGAGGCAGACTGAGGCGCATGACGACCGAACCCGATGCCTGCGCCGTCGCACACGGCGAGGTCGAAGAGGCTCCCGCCGAACGGACCCTGGTGGCCGTGTTCGCCTCGCCGGTCTCCCGGTACCTGCTGCGCTACGCGGCCGACCTGGGCTACCGAGCCGTGCTGTTCGAACCGGACGAGGCGCGGGCCAGCGATGCTCCCGAGGGCGTCGACGTCCGTACGACCGCGCCCTCGCCCGGTCCGGACGCGGACGTCGTGGTGACCGACCATCATCGGCCGGAGCTCGGGACGGTCCTGCAAGCCGTACTGGCGACGCCGACGCGATGGGTGGGCGTGCTGGGCAACCCGCGCCATCCGGGCCCGCACGTGGAAGCCCTGCGCGCGCTGGGCGTGCCGGAACCGGACATCGCCCGGGTGCACCGGCCGGTCGGGCTGAACATCGGCTCGCGCACCCCGGCGGAAATCGCGGTGGCGACCCTGGCCGGGCTGGTGGCGGACCGGAACGGGCGACCGGGCGGGTTCGAGTTCTGACCGTCGCGCCCCGTTTTCGAGACCGGTGACCGCTCGCGAGACGGCGCGATTCGCACGGTGCCAAGCAGATCCGGTGCGGAACCCTGGGGAGGCAGACAACCGCCCGCCTCCCCGCCCCGGGTCAGGTCGGAACGACCGCCCCCTCCGGCATCGGCTCGAACCGGGCGTGCCGGCGCGTGAACGTGGCCGTCCCTGACGTCAGCGACCGCAGATCCACCGCGTACCGCAGGAGTTCCGCCGCGGGCACCTCGGCGTGCACGACCGTGTGCCCGCCCTCGCCGGATTCCGTGCCCAGCACCCGGCCGCGGCGCGACGACAGGTCGCCCAGCACGGTGCCCAGGTGTTCGTCCGGCAGGCTCACCTCGACCGTGTCCAGCGGCTCCAGCAGCGTGATCCGGCTGGCCGCCGCGGCTTCCCGCAGGGCCAGCGCGCCGGCGGTCTGGAACGCCGCGTCGGACGAGTCGACGCTGTGCGCCTTCCCGTCGGCCAGCGTCACGCGTACGTCCACCACCGGGTAGCCGTCCTGGACGCCGCGTTCGAGTTGCGCTCGCACGCCCTTCTCGACGCTCGGGATGAACTGGTGCGGCACCGCGCCGCCGACCACCTTGTCCACGAACTCGAACCCGCTGCCGCGCGGCAGCGGCTCGACCTCGATGTCGCACACCGCGAACTGCCCGTGCCCGCCGGACTGCTTCACATGCCGTCCGTGGCCGCGCGCGGGTTTCGCGAACGTGGACCGCAGGCTGATCCGCACCGGCTCGGTGCCGACGTCCGCGCCTCCCGCGCGCAGCCGCGACAGGACGACTTCCGCGTGCGCCTCGCCCATGCACCACAGCACGAGCTGCCCGGTTTCCGCGTTGCGCTCCAGGCGCAGGGTCGGATCGCCCGCCACGAGCCGGGATAGGTTGCGGGACAACGTGTCCTCGTCGCTGCGAGACTTCGCGACCACGGCGACCGGCAGCAGCGGTTCGGGCATCCGCCAGGGTTTGATCAGCAGCGGATCCTCCGGCGACGACACCGTGTCGCCGGTTTCGGCGGAACCCACTTTGGTGAGCGCGCACAGATCGCCCGCGACACAGAACGGCACCTCGCGGAGGTTCGCGCCGAGCGGAGAGTAGAGGTGGGCGACGCGTTCGTCAGCGTCGTGGTCTTCGTGGCCGCGTTCGGTGAGGCCGTGACCCGAGACGTGCACGGGGTTCTCCGGGCGCAGCGTCCCGGAAAACACCCGGACGAGCGAAACTCGTCCCACGTACGAGTCAACCGCGGTGCGCACGACCTCGGCGGCGAGCGGCCCGGCCGGATCGGCGGACAGCGCGGCGTGCTCGGTGCCGTCGGGGCTGGTCACGCCGGGCGGGGTGTGCTCCAGCGGCGAGGGGAAGGCCCGCACGATGCCGTCGAGCACCTCGGCGAGCCCGACCCCGCTGGTCGCGCAGACCGGGATGACCGGGTGGAACGACCCGCGCGCGACGGCCGTCTCGAGGTCGGCGATCAGCACGTCCTCGGCGATCTCCTCGCCGCCGAGGTAGCGGTCCATGAGGGTTTCGTCCTCGCTCTCGGCGATGATGCCCTCGATCAGCTCGTTGCGGGCGTCGGCGAACTCGTCGGAAACGGCGGGGTCCGGGTCGCTCACGCGCGGCGGATAGCCGGCGGAATAGTCGTAGCGCCGCTGGGTGACGAGCCCGACGAGGCCGTCCGGCACGGGGAGGTACAGCGGCAGCACGCCCGCGCCGAAGGCGGCTTGGCAGGCGGCGATCTCGGCGAGCGGGTCGGCGCGGTGGTGGTCGAGCCGCGACACGACGACGGCGCGCGGCATGCCGACCGACGCGCATTCCTCCCACACCGCGATGGTGGCGGCGTCCACGCCCTCTGCGGCGCAGACGACGAACAGCGCGGCGTCCGCGGCCCGCAGCCCGGCGCGCAGCTCGCCCACGAAATCGGCGTACCCCGGGGTGTCGATGAGGTTGATTTTGTGCCCGGCGTGCAGCACCGGGGCGACGGAAAGCCCGACCGAGCGCTGCTGGCGCACGGCCGCGGGGTCGTGGTCGCACACCGTGGTGCCCTCCACGACCGAACCGGCGCGCGGCACCGTGCCGGACGCGGCGAGCAAGGCCTCGGTGAGCGTGGTCTTGCCGGACCCGGACGGCCCGACGAGGACGACGTTGCGCACCTTGGCGGGGTCGTCCACAGCGACGGCGGCCCCGGGGTCGGCACTCCTGTTCTGCTTGTCGGCCATGACGGCCTCCTCAGCGACGGCGGATGGAAGAACTGTGTCTCCGATCACACACCCGCGACCCGCCGGGAGGCAAGGCGGACGGCCCGGGACCAGCCGTTCGCTTGCCGCGGGCCCGGGCGTCCCGGATCGCTCGATTCCACTGTGGACGGCACCGGCCGGACTGTCCACAAAGGATCGCACGACCCGATGCCGCCGGATTCATCCGGAAAGCCGGACTGGTGCCGGAATGGGCGTATGGCGTTTCGCGGGCGAAAAGGGGAAATCCGGAAAAGCGGGAACCGGAAATCGGAGCGCAGGCGCCGAAGTTGATAACTTAGCGACCTTCGTCGGTTGTCCAGAGTGGGAAAAAACCCGACTCTTGGCGGGGTTCGATCCCATTCCACTTCCGAATCCGGCCCCCACCCCCGGGCCTGATCCGGCCTGTCCGGAGGAGAACACCGCCGATGAAATCGCGCCGACCGCTCGTGCTGCTCGCAGCCGGGGTGCTGGCCGGGGCCGTCACCACGGCCACCGCCGCCCACGCGCAACCGCTCGAACCACAGAGCCCCCAGGCCGCCGGAGCCATGGCAGCCAATGCCGCACAGGCGCTGGTCGCTTCCCGGCCCGCCGCGCTGCACGCCAGCAAGGACGACGTTTTCCAGCAGCACAAGGTGATCTCGTCGACGAACGGGCTGAAGTACGTGCCGTACGACCGCACCTACCGGGGCCTGCCGGTCATCGGCGGCGATTTCGTCGTGGCCACCAACTCCGCCGGGCAGGTGCTCGCCACCTCGGTCGCGCAGACCGCCGCGATCAACCTGCCCAGCACGGCGCCGAAGCTGACCGCGAAGCAGGCCGAAGCGATCGCCCGCACCCAAGTGCCCACTGTGGACAGTGTGCAGCCCGCGCGGCTCGCCACATACGCGCTCAGCAGCCCGAAGCTCGCCTGGACGACCCGGGTGACCGGACGGAACGCGGAAGGGCCGAGCAAGCTGGACGTCGTCGTCGACGCGATGACCGGCAAGGTGCTGCACACGCAGGAGCACGTGGCCTACGGTGACGCGCAGGGAGTGTGGAACGGACCGGAACCGCTGCACCTCGACACTTCCCCGGACGGCGCCGGCGGCTATTCGATGACCGACCCGACCATCGCGAACCTCAGCTGCCAGGACGCCGCCACCCAGCAGACCTTCACCAAGTCCACCGACAGCTGGGGCAACGGCGACGAGACCGACAAGGAAACCGGCTGCGCGGACGCCCTCTACGGCATCCAGCAAGAGAACAAGATGCTGTCGCAATGGCTGGGCCGCAACAGCTTCGACGGCAACGGCGGCGCCTGGCCGATCCGCGTCGGGCTCAACGAGCAGAACGCCTACTACGACGGCACCCAGGTCCAGGTCGGGAACAACACCGCGGGCCAGTGGATCGGCTCGCTCGACGTGATCGGGCACGAGTTCGGCCACGGCATCGACGACCACACGCCGGGCAGCATGTCCGGCGGCGGCACCCAGGAATTCGTCGCGGACGTCTTCGGGGCCTCGTCCGAATGGTTCGCCAACGAGCCCGCGCCGTACGCGGTCCCCGACTTCCTCGTCGGCAACCAGGTGAACCTCACCGGCAGCGGCCCGATCCGCAACATGTACGACCCGTCGCAGCTTGGCCACGCGAACTGCTACGACGATTCGATCCCGGGCACCGAGGTGCACGCCGCGGCCGGCCCTGGCAACCACTGGTTCTACCTCGTCGCCGAGGGAACGAACCCGACCAACGGCCAGCCGACGAGCCCGACCTGCAACAACTCCACGGTCACCGGACTCGGCATCCAGACCGCAGTGAAGATCTTCTACAACGCGATGTTGCTCAAGACCAGCGCCAGCTCCTACCAGAGCTACCGCACCTGGACGCTGACCGCGGCGAAGAGCCTCTTCCCGAACGGCTGCACCGAGTTCAACACGGTGAAGGCGGCTTGGGACGGGGTGAGCGTTCCCGCTCAGCCGGACGAGCCGACGTGCGGCGCTATCGGCGCGACCGGTTCGCGGGCGATTGCCGCTCGATGAACCGAAACTGATTTCCCCACCGGCGGGAGGGAGAGGCCAGCATTCGTCTCTCCCTCCCGATCACGAGTGCCTTTCCAGGGCGAGAAAATGCGCCCTTCTTCGATGATGGAAAATGCCGTCCGGCACAATTTCCCCGGAAACGGTTACGGCACTCCGGCGAGCCGGAGCAACGCTGCGGTCGCCGCCGCGGCGATCACCACCGCCACGAACGGCGCCTTCCGCCACGCGAGGACCCCGCCCACCAGCACTCCGGCCGGCCGGGCGATCCCGGCGAATTCGGGGCCCTGGGTCAACGCGCTGGTCGCGACCAGCGCGGCGAGCAGCACGACCGCCGACAGCGTCATCAGCCGCTCGGCCCGCGGGGACAGCCGCACTTTCGTGCGCAGCATCGGCCCGGCCAGCCGGAACGCGAACGTCCCGGCCGCCAGCACGAGCGTCGCGATGATCAGTTCCGCGCCGTCCATCAGTGCGCTCCTTCCAGCGGCTTCGGCTCTTTCGCCGCGGCGCCGGCGACCACCCCGACCAGCGCCAGCAGCACCGGCAGACCGGCCGGGAGCAGGGGAGTGGCGGCGAGCGCGACGACCACGCCGATCAGCACCGGCAGCCGCGAGGCCCGGTCCTTCAGCGACGGCAGCACCAGCGCCAGCAGCACTGCCGGGAAGGCGGCGTCCAGGCCGAACGCGTCGGTGTCGCTGATCGCGGACCCGGCGAACGCGCCGGCCACGACCCCGAGGTTCCAGCACACGAACAGCCCGATGCCGCACGCCCAGTACGCCGCCCGCCGCCGGTCCGCGTCCCGCTGGGCCAGCGCGAACGCCACCGATTCGTCGATCATCAGGTGGCTTCCGGCGAGCCGTCCGAGCAGGCCGTGCCCGAGCGCGTCGCCGACCGCGAACCCGAACGGCACGTGCCGCGCGTTCACCAGCAGCCCGGCGGCGACCGCGGCGAGCGGATTGCCGCCCGAAGCCACGATGCCGACGAACATGAACTGGGACGCGCCGGCGAAGACCAGCAGGGACAACAACATCGGCGCCCACAGCGGGAGGCCGGAGCCCACCGTGATGGCGCCGTAGGAGACACCCACGAGGGTGTCGGCCACGCACACGAGGCCGATGTCGCGGGCGAGGCCGCGATCGAGTGTTCGCCAAATCGAACGCATAGTGTCCTATGCTGAACATGTCCGGCCCTGTTCGTCAAGGCGAACGCGAAGACTGATGGAGCGAACACATATGCCGAACGAGAGCACCGGCGCGCCGCTGGACGTCATCGCGGCGTCGCTGCGCCGCGAGCGGGCCCGCGCCGGCCTCTCCCTGACCGAGGTCGCGCGCCGCGCGGGCCTGGCGAAATCCACGTTGTCGCAGCTGGAATCGGGGTCCGGCAACCCGAGCGTGGAGACGCTGTGGGCCCTCGGTGTCGCGCTGGACGTGCCGTTTTCCCGGCTGGTCGAACCGGAGCGGCAGGAGGTGAAGGTGATCCGCGCGGGCAAAGGTCCGACAGTGTTCGCCGAACACGCCGATTACGCGTGCACGCTGCTGTCGGCGTGCCCGTCCGCGGCGCGCCGGGACATCTACCTGGTCAGCGCGGAACCGGGCACCCCGCGGCGGTCGGATCCGCACATGAGCGGCGTGGTGGAACACACCGTGCTGTGCGCGGGCCGCGCGCGGATCGGGATCATGGACGATCCGGTGGAGATGCTGCCCGGGGACTACATCTGCTACCCGGGGGACGTCCCGCACATCTTCGAGGCGCTGGAGCCGGGGACATTCGGCGTGGAGATCTCCGAATACAACTGACCTCGGTTCCGCTGGCCCGGTCGTTCCCGCGATGTCGGCGGACTGGCGGCTGTACACACGCGACCGGATAGCGCAGAGTCCCTGGCGGAGAAACCATCGGCCAGGAGGTGTGATGACCGGCGAGGAAATCGTGCTCGGTCCCCTGCCCAAGGGGATCACGCCCGCCCGCGAGGGCATGCGCGGCAAAGTGTGGAACGTGCTCGGCCACACCTATTCGATGAAGGCGGCCAGCGAGTCGAGCTTCGCCTTCGAGACCCTCGACCCGCCCGGCACCGGGGTGCCGCCGCACGTCCATCCGACCCAGGACGAGCACATCTACATCCTGGAGGGCGTGTTCACCCTCTACCTCGACGGCAAATGGGAGACCGCCGGCCCCGGCGACACCGTGCGGATGCCGAAGGGGCTCCCGCACGCCTATTACAACCGGAGCGAGGGCATGACCCGGGGCCTGTTCTGGGTGAGCCCGGCCGGAAAGCTGGCGGCGCTGTTCGACAAACTGCACAACCTGACGGACCCGGCTGAGGTGGTCCGGGTGTCGGCGCTGCACGACGTCGACTTCTTGCCGCCCGGTGCGGTGGAAGGCGCCTGAACCGGCTCAGGCGCGGTTCACCTGCTGCGGGGACGCCCCGGAAACGCGGGCGTAGCCGCTGACGATCGCCTCGAGCGCGGCCGCGTCGATGACGTCTTCGAGGCGGGCGAAGCCGTCCGGCGCGCGCCGTTCGACCTCGTCGATGACGTTCTCCGGGCCGCCCAGGCGGTTGCGCAGCACGATCTCGCTGGTGGCCGCCAGCCGGTCGGCTTCGTACGCGCGCAGCGCCTCGGCGGGGTCGGCGTGCCGCGTCAGATGCGAGGCGAGGCTGGACGCGTCGAGAATCGCCTGGCCGGCGCCGTTGGAACCCATCGGGTACATCGGATGGGCGGCGTCGCCCAGCAGCGTCACGCGCCCGTGGGACCATGCGGGCAGCGGATCCCGGTCGCACATCGGGAATTCGAAGATCTCCTCGGTGGCCTCGATCATCGCGGCGTGGTCGACCGCCGGGCACCGGAACCGCCCGACGTGCCGGGCCAGCTCCGCCCGGTCGCCGGGTTTGGCCCAGTCCTGGCGCTCCGGCGGAGGGGTGCCGGGCTGTCCGGTCCGGACGCAGACCGCCCAGTTCGTGAGCCTGGCGCCCGCCGTCCGGCCCGGCCCGATCGGGTAGACCACCAGCTTGGCCGCGGTGCCGCCGGAGACGATCATCGAAGCGCCGCCGCCGAATTCCGGCCAGTCGGTGGCGCCGCGCCACATCAGGACCCCGTTCCAGCGCGGCGGGCCCTCCTCGGGGAACAGCAGGGACCGCGCGGCCGAGTGGATTCCGTCGGCCGCCACCAGGACGTCCCCGGCCACGGTGACCGTCTCGCCGCTGTCCCGCTCGACGAACCGCACCCGGACGCCGCGGGGGTCCTGATCGAACCCGGTCAGCCGGTGCCCGGTCCGCACCGCGTCGGGACCCAGCCGGGTTTCGACGGCTTGCAGCAGCATGTTCTGCAGCCTGCCGCGGTGCAGGCAGTACTGGGGGAGGGTGAATCCGGCGTCCAGCCCGCACGGCTTGCGCAGGATCACCTGCCCGAGCCGGTGGGTGTAGAACAGCTCGCGGGTGCGGATCCCGATCTCGTCCAGCCGGTCGAGCAGCCCGAGCGCGGCGAGTTCCTTGACCGCGTGCGGCAACGCGTTGATCCCGACGCCGAGCTCGCCGATCCGGCTGCTCTGCTCGTACACCGCGCATTCGATGCCTTCGCGATGCAGCCGCAGGGCCGTGGTCAGCCCGCCGATGCCCGCTCCGACGATGACGACCTTCACCGCGACCTCCCGTCCTCGACTGCTCAGCGTGGCGGAGACGGGACGGGAGCGCTACCGCCGACCGGAGGCGGCCAGCGGCGCATTGTCCACACCGGACGGATGCCGGACGCCCGTTTCGCCAGGAGGGCCTCAGCCGCGTCGGGGCGATGGTGCGATTGGATGGTCTGCGGCCGGGCAAGAGCTTTATGTCGTGTTCCTGCGGAATGCGCTCGCCTGCCCGGGAGGTGAGGCACCGGCGATGCGACGCGGTTCGCCCGGGTGCCGCATGTGGTTGCTGTCGGCGGTTCGAGGCCCCGCCCGCCGGGGCGGGGCCAGCATTCGGTCAGGCGCGGATCTGCTTGGCTTCGCCGCTGCTGCCGATCGCGATCTTGCGCGGCTTGGCCTGTTCGGCGATCGGCACCCGCAGGGTGAGCACACCCGCGTCGTAGTCGGCTTTGATGCTGTCGGTGTCGAGGGTGTCGCCCAGGAACAGCTGCCGGGAGAACACCCCGCGCGGACGCTCGGAGACCTGGACCTCCGCGTCCTCGCCGTACTCGGGCCTGCGCTCGGCCTTCACGGTCAGCACGTTGCGCTCGACGTCCAGGTCGATCGACTCCGGCGCGACGCCGGGCAGGTCGAACTGCACCACGTAGTCGTTGCCGGACCGGTAGGCGTCCATCGGCATCAATGCCGGACGGGTCGCCGTGCCGTTGCCGCCGAAGAACTGCTGGGTCAGCCGATCGAGCTCCCGGAACGGGTCAGTTCGCATCAACATGACCATGCGCCTCCCTTTCTCCTTCCCTGATGCCCGCCGGCGGAGGCGGGCGCTCGCTGTTCTCCACTGTGCTAACGACTCGCTCGGTATTTCTGTTCCCGCGACTGTAGGTTTTCTGGACTTGGGACTGGTGGATTGGTAGTTGTCGCGGAGATCCGGCCCCGCCGGGCACTGCGGGCGGGGCCGGAACCAGTTCGGGTGAGAAGCAACCGTGCTGATCTCTGTGCGAGTCGGCGCCGTCGGGCGAGTGGGGGTGGCCGCGGGATCACGTCACGAGACGCGATGCCGGGGCTGCGCGAGCCTCCTCGGCCGGGCGTCGTGGCAGGCCTCCCCGTTTCGGGCCGGTGCGCCGTTTTATCACCTCCCCAGCGATATCACGGCTGTCGTGTTGTCGCTCGGCAACGGAGGGGAACGCTCCCGGTGTCGCGGCGGCCAGGTCCGCCACACGCTCGTCCCGACTCGCCGCTCGGCTGGCTGTCCTGTGCGCTGCGGGCGGGAGTCGTCGGCGTGTTGCGGCGGGAGTGCCGGAGCGGCGCCGAAGCCCGTGGTCACGATCACCTCGAACTCGGCACACAGCCAGGCGGAATCGGCGCAGATCAACTCCGCGAACTCGCAGGCGGCCGCGTCGTGGCGGCTGGCGGTGTCCGGCATCGTCGATCACTCCCCGGCTACGTCTCTCTCGGCACCCAGGTCAGTTATCGCGTCTAGAAATTTCTATAGCGCGGACTGTAGATTGTGTCAAGCAGTGAGTCGAGATAATCTTGAGCTGCGCAGCCTGGACTCCGCGGCCGTGGTGCGGCCCGAACGATCCGGCGGCGGGCACCGCCGCTACTCCCGCCGCCAGCTGACCCAGGTGGTGCGGCTGCGCGAACAACTGGACGAGGGCCACTCCCTCGCGTCGGCCGCCCGGATCGTCGACCTCGAGGACGAACTCGCCGACGCCCACGACACCATCAGCGGCCTCCGCGCGCGGCTCGACGAACGCGACCGCTGACGAGGCCACGCTCGGCATTCGCTTGTGCCGCAGCACAAATGCGGGCCACGACGGGTGCGAACCGCGTTCCGCCGCCTCGGTACTGTCGCTTCCCATGACCGGCGCCGAGATCGTGATCACCGCGGACCTGGTCCGCGATCTGCTCCGGGAGCAGCATCCAGACCTCGCCGGGCTGGCGATCAGCGAGGTGCCGGGCGGCTGGGGCAACCAGATGTGGCGGCTCGGGGACGAGCTGGCCGTGCGCATGCAGCGCAGGGATCCGACCCCGCAGCTGCAGTTCAAGGAACGGCGGTGGCTGCCGGTGCTCGCCCCGCGCCTGCCGCTCCCAGTGCCGACGCCGGTGCGGTCCGGCGAACCGTCCGAGCGTTTTCCCCGGCACTGGACCGTGATGACCTGGGTTCCGGGCGAACCGCTCGACCACGGCACGATCAGCCGCGGCGCCCACGCGGCCGACGCTCTCGCGGACTTCCTCCGGGCACTCCACACGGAGGCTCCCGCCGACGCACCGATCGCCACGGATCGCGGTGCCCATCCCAAGGACTGCACGGACGGCTTCGATCACTTCCTCGAGGCGGTTGCCCTCAACGACCTGGCGGCCGACGTCCGGGCCGTCTGGGACGACGCCGTCGCGGCCCGCGCGTGGCAGGGTCCTCCGGTGTGGGTGCATGGCGACCTCCATCCCGCGAATGTCGTTGTCTCGGACGGAACGCTCTCGGGAATCGTGGACTTCGGCGATCTGTTCGCGGGAGATCCGGCGTGGGACCTCGCCGCCGCCTGGGTGTTGCTGCCCGCGGGCATGGCGGCACGGTTCTTCGCGAGGTACGCGCGGGCGGACGAGCCGGCGATCCGGCGTGCCCGCGGGCTGGCCGCGATGAAGAGCCTCTTCCTGATCCTCATGGGACAGAACGGGGACCGCAGCCTGCCCGGCGGCAAACCGCACTGGGGACCTGCCGGCCGGGCGGCGCTGGGCCGGGTGCTGAAGGGTCTGTGACCGGTCAGCCCGGCCACAGCAGACGACGCGCGGCTTGCGCGTAGAAGTCGCGCAGGATGGCGTGCTGCTCGGCCACCGTTCATCGTCTGGGGTCAGTTTCCGTGCCTGTTTCAGGGTGCCCGGCCACCCACTCAGATCGCGGAGGCAGGCGCTGCGCTCGTGCTGTGTCCACTGTGGAACGACCGAAGCCCCGAAACCGACCACGCTGCGCGATGCTCAGTCGCCCACACCGGACGCTTCGAGAGCTTCGGCCGCGACGCGCAGGGCGGCCTTGCTGGCTTCGGGATCCGGGTGCGTGGGCGAGAGCGCGAGAGTGGTGACCCGGCTTCGGCGAGGGCGCGCATCCGTTCGGCGATCCGTTCCTTCGGGCCGAGAAGCGAGGTCGCGTCCAGGAAGTCCGCGGGGATCGCGGCCATGGCGCCGTCGTAGTCCATGGTCAGGTACCGGTCCCGGACCTCTTCGGCGGCGGCCTCGTAGCCCATCCGGGCGACGAGGTCGCGGTAGAAGTTCTTCTTGCGGCTGCCCGCTCCGCCGATGAACCCGGCGACGTAGGGGCGGGCGTAGTCGGCCGCGGACCGCCAGTCGTCGCCGACGGCGAGCGGGACTGTCGTCACCACGTCGAATCCGTCGAGGGTGGCGCCGATTTTCGCGCGGCCGGCGCGGATCCGGTCGAGGGATTCGCCGCCGTGTTCGGGGGAGAAGAACAGGCCGAGCCAGCCGTCCGCGATTTCGCCGGTGAGTTCGAGGTTGTTCGGACCGAGGGAGGCGAGGTAGAGCGGGATGTGCTCGCGGACGGGCGGCACGGCGAGCGGCAGCGCCTTGCCGGGCCCGCCGGGGAGGGGGAGCTGGAAGTGCGTGCCGCGGTGCCGGACCCGTTCGTAACGCAGCGCTTTGCCGATGATGTCGACGTACTCGCGGGTGCGCTGCACGGGTTTTCCGAACGGGACGCCGTACCAGCCCTCGGACACCTGTGGTCCGGAAACGCCCAGTCCGAGCCGGAATCTGCCGTCGGAGAGGTTGTCGAGGGTCGCCGCCGTCATCGTCGGGCGGCGGGCCGGGATCTGCAGGATCGCGCTGCCGAGGTCGATGCGCTCGGTGCGAGCGGCGAGCCAGCCCAGGACCGTCGCGGCGTCCGACCCGTAGGCCTCGGCCACCCACACGACCGAAAACCCGAGCCGGTCGGCCTCGCGAGCCAGTTCGAGGTTCGTCGAATCGTTGCCGGTGCCCCAATATCCGATGTTGAGTCCGATTTTCATGCGGCCGACGTTACCGCTGGTAATTGACCGGATACCGGTGGTTCCGGCGTTCAGGGGGTGCGATAGGGGTGCCTTTTGTCCACTGTGGAGGTAAGCCCGCACGACCGGCGATGGAGTGCCGCCGGAATCGGGTCAGTAGAGGTAAATGTCGACCAGCAGTGCGCCCAGGGCGCCGACAGTGGCCACGAGTGCGAGACGGCGGCCGGGTGCGGCGCGGAGCGGGCCGAAGCCGAGGAGGAGGGTGAGGGCGGCGAGGGCGAAGACGCCGGATCCCGTGTCTTGCCAGCTGATCGGGAAGAACGGGATCGGGGCGTCGGTGAAGAACTGGCTGGCGTTGGTGGCGCGCAGGACGGCGTTCCAGGCGACCGGCCCGAGGATCGCGCCGGCGGCGACGGCGGCGAGCGTGCCGGGTCGGCGTTCGCGTGCCGCGGCGAGCACCAGCACCACGGACAGGACGGCGGACAGCGCGGCCCCGTAGGCGATTTCTCCCCAAGACAGCATCGACGATGGGTCCTTTCCAGGTGGCGGAGCAGGACGTCCGGGCGGTGCCGGGTGCCGGGGCCGGGTCGAGGCCATTGTGGAGGTCGCGGCCGGGGCTGGCCAGTCACGGACGTGGGATGCTGAGGTGCGGCGCATCCTCGGTCGTCGTGTGGAGGTGGTCCCGATGTCGGTGCAGCCTGAGCGGGAGCGGGTCTCGGAGGCAGGGTGCTGGTGTTGCGGCGGCACGTTCCCGGAGGCGGAGCTGGTCCGGTTGGGGAATCATCCGGAGGTCGGGGTGTGCCTGCGGTGCGCACGGTGGCTGCGGCGCCGCGCCGTTCAGCGCTTCGACGAGCGGCATCCCTCGCCGGCGGCGCGGGTGCGTGGCGCGGTCCAGGGCGTGCGGGCCGCGGTGATCCGCAAAGGCTGGCACCGGCGCGGCGCGCTGGGCGCCGTGCTGCGCTGGATCGACCGTCACCTTCCCTAGGGATGCGACACCGGATGGGACCTTCGCTTCGCCTGAAGGGCAGGACTGTCGTGGTGCGTCGACCGGGGTGTTGGGTGCGCGTACAACGTTCGGCGGTTCGGGAGGGCGCGGGGTGACGAAACCGTGCCGACGGTGGTCGTCGGCGGTCAGGGCCTGGTGAATCCGAGCGTGCGCCAGGTGCAGGCGGCGATGCGGGAGGCGATGCCGGACGTGCCGCTCGCGTCCGATGCCGCGCGCCGCCCGTCGCCGGGTTTGCTGGGGTCGCTGCGGGAGAAAGTGCGCAACCTCGGGCGCTAGGACCATCGGGCAGCGCCTGGCCGAGGACGCGAGCGCACGTGCCGCAAACCTCGAAATGGTCCCAGACCTTCGCCCGGAACCCTTCGAGGTCGGCGACCGGCCAGCGCTACAGCTCCTCGCAGGAACCGAATCCGCGGCCGAAGACGTCCGGTTCGGTCATGCGCCGTCGTGGGCGTCGGTCATCAGCTCGGCCAGGTCTTGCGGTGCGAGGAACGACGGCGGGGGCGGCGGCCCCCACGCGTAGAGGCTTTTTTCGCCGGCGATGACGCGGGGTTCCCAGAGCTGGTCCTCGAGGATGCAGTCGATGTCGGAGTAGTACTCGGAGAAGTTGCCCGCGGGGTCGCGCAGATACCAGAAGAAGTTCGAGCCGATGTAGTGCCTGCCCAGGCCCCAGGTGTGCCGTTCCGGGTGGCCTTCGAGCATCGCGGTGGCGCCGCGGCCGACCTCGTCGACGTCGTCGACCTCCCAGGATGTGTGGTGCAGGAAGCTCACCGGCGCCTGCTGCACGAGCACGTTGTGGTGGTCGGTGGAACAGCGCATGAAGGAAGCCAGGCCGGGGGCTTCGTCGCTGACCTTGAACCCGAGGCCCTCGGTGAAGAACCGCTGTGTCGCGGCCTGATCGGTCGAGCCGAACACGACGTGCCCGAGCTTGCGCGGCCGCACCGGTTGTTCCCGGTCGATGCCGGGCGCGCGGAGGTTGGCCCGCTGGACGGAGCCGGGCTGGTTGTAGACCGCGGTTTCCGGCGGGTCCTGTGTCAGGCGGGGCGCGACGGACACGACGACGTCGAGGCCGGTCACCGGATCCTTCGTGTACAGCGCGTCGCCCTCGATGCGGCTCTCGACGCCGAGGCGGGCCAGCGAGGCGGTGATGCGGCCGAGATCGTCGGGATCGTCCGCGCCGATGCCGAGGGTGAGCAGGCGGCGGTGCGGGGTCTGCCGCAGTTCGAGCTGCTCGCCGCCGTCGGCGGTGGCGAAGCCGGACGCGGTCGGGGTGAGGCCGAACTCGGTGTAGTACTTGGCGGTTTCGTCGACGTCCGGGACGCCGATGGCGATCTTGGTCAGGCGGTGCAGGCTCATGATCGGGTTCCTCCGAGGTCAGATGAGCGGGGTGATCTGGTCGTCGCGCCCGAGCAGCGCCTTGCCGTAGACCTCGTAGTTGACCGCGGGAAGCACGATCGCGTGCCGGGCGGCGACCGCGGAGTCGCGCCAGATCCGCTGCAGCGGGTTGACCTCGGCGAAGCTGCCCGCGCCGTGCGCGGAGAGCAGGAGGTCGATCGCGCGGGTGATGTTGTCGACGGCCCAGCCGGTGTCGGCGCGCACGCGGGCGCGCTCCTGAACGTCCGGGTAGTTTCCGTTGGCCGCAGCGGAGTCGATGTCGTCGGCGGCACGGTAGACGTGCAGGTGGGCGGAGTCGATCCGCATCGCCGCCTCGGCCAGCTGGAGCTGGAAGGCGACGGAATCGGACTGGGCCGCGTAAGTCGTGTAGGAGATCGGCTTGCGGGCGGCCTTCTCCTTGACCAGCTGCAGGGCCTTGCGGCCGAGGCCGAGCTGCGGGCCGGCCAGCACCAGCGTGAGCACGGGCACGAGCGCGGCCCGGAAGAGATCCTCCTCGGGGTGCTCGACGGCGTACTGGCCGCCGATCGCCGGCGGCACGGACATCACCCGGTGCTCCGGCACGAAGACGTCGTCGGCGATCAGGCAGTTGGACCCGGACGAGCGCATCCCGGCGACGAACCAGGTGTCTTCGAACCCGAGGTCGGTGCGGGGAACGAGCGCCATCCCCTGGTCGACGACCTCCCCGGACTCGTCGGTCAGGGGGATGCCGAGCCCGGCCCAGTCGGCGTGCCAGGAGCCGGAGTTGTAGTACCAGCGGCCGGTGACCCGGTAGCCGCCGTCCACTTTGGACGTTTCGGCCGTGGTGGCGAGGACGCCGGACACCTTCGCGTCCGGGTTGTCGCCCCAGACGTCGTCCTGGGCCTGGCGGCTGAACAGCCCGGCGAGCCACGCGCAGACGTTGCTCAGCGCGACGACCCAGGCGGTGCCGCCGTCAGCCTCGGCGACGGCCGCGGAGACGTCGAGCATCGCGCGGACCGGGAGTCCGTAGCCGCCGTAACGGCGGGGGGGTGCGGTCTTTTACGCGCCCGCGCCCGGCCGCGCGGGGGGGCTTTTTTTTTCCGCGCGCCCGGCGGGGT
>NZ_JACJHR010000097.1 GCF_014174495.1 Amycolatopsis echigonensis | reverse complement strand
CGCCGTCGTCACAATCAACTTCGGGGTGCCCCCACGCAACCCCCAAATGCAATGTCGCCCCCAGGGCGACGAGCCGAAACGCCCCAGAACTCACAAATCCAACGCAGCCCTCAAAGCCACATCGATCTGCTCCTGAACGTCCGAATCCACCTCCGCGATCCGCTCCGCCAGCCAAGGCCGATACAACCGCGTCAAATTCAACGTGGACACCCAATACCGAGCATCCACCGCCACCCCGAGAATGTCCTGCGGATCCCGGTCCAGCAATTCCGTGCCCAGCAGCCAAGGCCGCTCGGACTCGTTCACGCCGTCCGAAGACAGCAACACGACAGTCCGCTGCCGCGCGGGATCAGTAGGCGGGTGGTAGGACCAGACCTCACCCCTGCGCACGCATCTCCTTCTCCGCCGCCGCCCGCTCCGCCTCGTCCGCTTCGGCGGACGGCGTGACGGGAGCGCGCTGCGGGGTGTACCCGGTCCGAACCGCCTCGCGCCGGGCCGCCTTGGACAGCCAGGACGAGACCGAGATTCCGTGTGCTTTCGCGGCCCGCTCGGCGTACTCGAGCGCACCGGTATCGAGCGAGAGTGTCACCTTACGTGTTGCCATACCTTTTACCGTACCACTCTCACAGCGTCGGCGACCTGCCCTCGAACGGGGTGGACAGCACGACGGTGGTCCGGGTGGACACCTTCGCGGCCTCGCGGATCCTTCGGAGCAGGTCTTCGAGGCCGAGCGGCGACGCGACCCGCACCAGGAGGATGTAGGACTCGTCGCCGGCCACCGAGTAGCAGGACTCGATCTCGGTGATGTGCTGGATCCGCTGCGGGTAGTCGTCGGGCGCGGCCGGGTCGTTCGGGGTGAGCGAGATCAGCGCGGTGAGCGGGAGGCCGATCTGCTCGCCGTCGAGCCGGGCGGTGTAGCCGAGGATGACGCCGCGCTGTTCGAGACGGCGCACCCGCTGGTGCACCGCCGACACCGAAAGCCCGACCCGTTCGGCGAGATCGGTGAAGCTGCGCCGGCCGTCGGCGGCCAGCTCCTGCACGATCGCCTGGTCGAGCGGTTCCAGCGTGCTCATGCCGTCGCCTCCTCGAGGAGTTTCACGCTGGTCGCCGGGGAGGCGACGGCAGGAATGGCGATGATTCGCTCGCGAGCCGCGCTCATGCGTCCAGCACGACCAGTTCGTGCGGGCGCGTGTTCACCGGCTCGACGCCCGAGTCGGTGACGAGCACGATGTCCTCGATCCGCGCGCCCCAGCGGCCCGGCTGGTAGATGCCCGGCTCGACGCTGAAGGCCATGCCCGCTTCGAGCGGCAGCGCGTTGCCCTTGATGATGTAGGGCTCCTCGTGCACGTCGAGGCCGATGCCGTGGCCGGTGCGGTGGATGAAGTACTCGCCGAAGCCGGCGGCGTCGATGACGTCGCGCGCGGCCTTGTCGATGCTCTCGGCGGTGGCTCCGGGGCGGACCGCGTCGACCGCGGCCTGCTGCGCGCGCTGCAGCACGGCGTAGGTCTCGGCGACGTCGGCGTCGCGGGGTTCGCCGATCGAGTAGGTGCGGGTGGAGTCGGAGTTGTAGCCCTCGGGCACCGGGCCGCCGATGTCGATCACGACGACGTCGCCGCGTTCGATGACGCGCTCGGACACGTCGTGGTGCGGGCTGGCGCCGTTGGGCCCGGAGCCGACGATGACGAAGTCCGCGTGCGTGTGGCCCTCTTCGACGATCGCGGCGGTGATGTCCGCGCCGACCTCGGCCTCGGTGCGGCCGGCCCGCAGCCATTCGCCCATCCGCGCGTGCACGCGGTCGATCGCCGCGCCCGCCTTGCGCAGTGCTTCGATCTCGGCGGCGTCCTTGCGCATCCGCAGCTCGCGCACGATCGGCCCGGCGAGCGTCTGCTCGGCGTCGCCGAACGCGGCGCGCAGGGACAGCACGTGCAGCGCCGGAGTGAAGTCGCTGACCGCGATCCGGCCGGGCTTGCCGAGCCGGTCGGCGACGAGCCGGTAGGGGTCGTCGCCGTCGACCCAGGTCAGCACCTCGACGCCGAGGTCGTCGGTGGGCACGTCGGCGTAGCCGGGGGCCTCGAGCTTCGGCACGACGAGCGCGGGGGTGCCGTCGGCGGGAACGACGAGCGTGGTCAGCCGCTCGAACGAGCCGCCCGCCTGGCCGAGCAGGTACCGCAGGTCGGACCCGGGCGCGACGAGCAGCGCGTCGGCGCCGGCGGCGGCGGCCGCTTTCGCGGCACGGTCGAGACGGGCGCGGAGCGCGGCGGCGTCGGGAGCGGGCGGGTGGAGGGATCGGCTCGACATGACGCCGAGCCTAGTACCGGCGACCCGGCGCAGCCCGCCCGTCCTCCCCCTCCGGCGTGCCGCCCCGGTCCTCCTGCCGAAGTCCCGCGCGGGCGGCCGATCGCGCCGTTTCCCGGCAGCCGCGGGTTCGCCCGCCAGCGCGCCCGCGGAGGTTGTCCGTGAAGGGCTCCTTGAGGGAATCTGATTCCCTCAAGGAGCCCTTCACGGATCTTGGCCTTCGCGAGAGCTGACGCGCCCGGTGCCGGTTTCGGGGCAACGCGGGCCGGACGTGGCAGGCTGTGCGGGTGACCGGACCACTCGCCCTCCTCGATTCCGCGAGCCTCTACTTCCGCTCGTTCTACGCGCTGCCCGATTCGATGACCGCGCCCGACGGGACGCCGGTCAACGCCGTGCGCGGGTTCACCGACACGATCGCGCGCATCCTGACCGACCGCCGTCCGTCGCGGCTGGTCGCGTGTCTCGACGCGGACTGGCGGCCGAAGTTCCGCACCGATCTGCTGCCGAGCTACAAGGCGCACCGGGTCGCGGTGCCCGGGGACGGCGGGGCGGACGTCGAAGAGGTGCCCGACACGCTGACCCCGCAGGTGCCGATCATCCTGGAAGTGCTGGAGGCGTTCGGGTTCGCCGTCGCGGAGGCGGACGGCTACGAGGCGGACGACGTGATCGGCGCGCTCGCGACGCGGGAGAAGGACGCTCCGGTCGAGGTGATCACCGGCGACCGCGATCTGTTCCAGCTGGTGCGCGCGGAGCCGACGCCGACGTCGGTCGTGTACGTCGGCAAGGGCTGGGCGAAGGCGGAAGTGCTGGGGCAGCGGGAAATCGCCGAGAAGTACGGCGTTCCGGCCGAGCACGCCGGACCCGCCTACGCCGACATGGCCGCGTTGCGCGGCGACCCGTCGGACGGGCTGCCCGGCGTGGCGGGGATCGGCGAGAAGACCGCGGCGAAACTGATCACCCAGTTCGGTTCGCTGGAGGAACTCGTCGCCGCGTCCTCGGCCGGGGATTCGCGGGTGCCGTTGAAGACCCGGCTGCGGCTCTCCGACGCCGCGGACTATCTGGCCGTCGCGCCCACCGTGGTGCGGGTCGCGGTGGACGCGCCGGTCGTGCAGTCCGGGCCGGACACGGTGCCCTCCGCACCTGCCGATCCGGAGCGCGTGGCGGAGCTGGCGGAGCGGTGGAATCTGGGCCGTTCAGTGGAGCGTCTGCTCGCGGCGCTGCCCGGAGCCTGATCTGTCAGGGAGGGTTCCGCCGAGCGCTTGAACCCTCCCTGCCAGATCAGAAGTGCGTGCCGGTCCAGGGCTGCGTCGCGGTCCGGAACAGCGCGTCCACCCGGGCCAGCGTTTCCGCGCTCGCGCCGGTGATCCGGCCGGACAACGCGAGCGGACCGGCTTCCCACGCGCCGAGGTACAGCATCGCCAGGGTGTCGACGTCGAGCTGCAGATCGGCATCGGCCTCAGTGCGCTCGACTCCGCTGCTGCTGACCCGGTACCGGCCGCGGTTGTCCGGCAGCATCCGGTCGTTCACTTCCAGCACAACCGGTTCCGCGGAGCCGTACGCGCGAGCCGCGAGCGCCGCCTGCACGTCGATCAGCCGCAGCCACAGTTCGTCGTCCAGGCCGACGGTGTGCGCGCGGCGCGGGTCGACGAGCAGCAGCCCGACGGGATCGTCTACGGGACGGCCGCGCACGTTCACGACCTCGATCAGGTCCACCGACAGCAGGAACCGCCACAGCCCGGCCAGCGCTTCCGGGGACGCCGCGTGCAGTTCGCGGACTTCGAGTGCGGCGCCGCGCTCCGGGTCGAGGTAGCTGTTCTGCGGCACGACGTGGAAGACCGCGAAGCCGTCGTCGCCGTCCGGTCCACTGTGGACAGCGACTCGGTGGTTGCCGCCGTCCGCGTGGAGATGCCAGTTGAACGCGATCGGCCACCAGAGTTCCGGGCGGGCGATCCGGCCGGGACGACCCGTGTCGATCCGTTGGTACAGCGAGGGAATCGTCGCGATCGCCTCGTCCGTGGACAGCAGCCGGACACGGCCGGGAGCGACGACGGTTTCGCGCAGCGGGGCCGGTTGCCGGACCTGCAGGGTGGCCATGCGGGTGGCGACGCCGTAGCCGAAGCGGCCGTAGATCAGCGCTTCGCTCGCGTGCAGCGCGGCGACGACGTGGCCGCGCTGCACGAAATCGTGCAGCTGCCGGTCCATCATCGCGGTGAGCACGCCGCGGCGGGTCCAGTCCGCGCGGACGCCGACGCCGTCGACCGCGGCCATCGCAACGGTGCCGCCGCCGGGGACGGTGAGCTTCGTGGCGAAGGAGCTGGCGATGCCGATGGCTTCGCCGTCGTGGAACGCTCCGGTCCGGCCGTCCGCCGTCCAGGACTCGGCGACCCGCGCCCAGCGCTCGTCCGAGGGCGGGTTTCCGTGCAGGGACCGCACCAGAAGCTCGAAAGTCGCGCGGCTTTCGGCGTCGGTGATCTGGCGTACCACGTAGTCGCTCATGTCCCGATTGAACCAATGCGGGCCGCCGCGCGGCTATCGGATTTAGCGCGGCGGGGTCACTGCGGCGGGTCGACGCGGTAGTTGCCGTCCGCGCCGGTCACCGTGATGGGGACGTGTTTCGTCGTGCCCGCGATGTCCACAGTGCACTGGAACCGCGAGCCGTCGGCGACGGGCTGCCGGTCCGGGCAGGACACCGCGCCGACGTGCGCCAGCTTGTAGTCGGTCGTGAGGAGCCGGGTGACGGCCGAGGCCATCGCCCGGGAGTCGAACACCCGCGTCGCCGAGGAAGAGCTGGGCACAGACGACAGCGCGGTGCTCGGCTGCGCGGAGCTGCTCGGCGTGACGGTGACTGTGTGGACCGCGGGCGGGGGCGTGCCGCTGTCGCAGCCCGCCGCGCCGAGCATTCCCAAGCCGCACAACAGCAGCACCCGCACGGCGCGCATCAATCCCGCTCCTCTGCGCGAAACGTCTGGTCAACGGTCAGAAGAACGTACCGCACCACACCGATTCGCGCGTGCCGAAGAGAACGTCCGCGGCCTCGGGCGCGGCCGGGTCGAGCACCTCGATCCGGCCGGTGGCGGCGAGCGCGGACGCGCGCCACGTTCCGAAGTAGAGCATCGCGAGGGTGTCCGCCGAGAGCCGCAGCGCCGGTTCCGCGTCGGTGCGGGAGGCGCCGTCGGGTCCGACGCGGTAGCGGCCGTCGTTGGCGGGCAGCGACCGGTCGGAGAGTTCGAGCACGACGGGTTCGGCCGGTCCGTAGGTGCGGGCGGCGAGCGCGGCCGGGACGTCGATCAGCCGGAGCCAGCTTTCGTCCTCGGTGCTTTCGGTTTTCGCCGCGCGCGGGTCGGTGAACAGCAGCGCGTGCGGTTCGTCGAGCGGGCGCATCGGGAGGACGATCTCGTCGACGAGGTCGACCGACAGGAGGAACCGCCACAGTCCGGCGAACGCGTCCGGGTTGGCGTAGTGGAACGCCATCACCTGCAGCTTGCCGCTGTCGTGGGTGGCGCCGTCCTCGACGTGGTAGATCAGGTAGCCGTCGGTCCCGTCCGGGCCGCGGTGCACGGCGGTCTGGACCAGTTTCGCGCGACGGCGCAGGTGGGCTTCGTGGCTCGGCCAGTAGACCTCGGACCGGGTCATCGCGGCGACCCGGCCCATCGCGGTCGAGGCGTACAGTTCCGGCCATTTCGGGGCGGCCTCGTCGATGCCGAGCACCGTGACCTCTCCCCCGGCCGGCACGTCCGGGCGAAGCTGCGCGCGGTGCTTCTTCACCACGACCTGGTTCGCGAGGGTGGTGACGCCGTAGCCGTAGCGGCCGTAGATCGCGCCTTCGGACGCGTGCAGCAGCGCGAGCGCGACGCCGCTTTCGGCGAGGTCCGCCAGCTGCGCGGCCTGCAGCGCGCTGAGCACGCCGCGCCGGGTGCGTCCGGCTTTGACGCCGACGCCGGTCACCGCGGCCAGCGGGAGCCGCGCTCCGCCCGGGACGACCATTTCCGATGCGAAGGACCGGGCGGTGCCGACCAGGTCGGGTTCGAAGACGCCCCAGCTGCGTTCGGCCCGGTATGCCGCGGAGACGCGTTCCCATTCCTCGTCGGTGCCGGGCTGGACGTGCAGCGCGGCCCGGAACAGGTCCCAGGCCGCGCGCTGCTCGTCGGGACGGAGGAGGCGGACGGTGCGGTCGCTCATGCCCCGATCATCGCCGGGCCGGCCGCCGGACCGCCACTGAATTGAATGGCGTCACTTGGCCGAGGGCGGCGACACCTCGTAGTTGCCCTCGGTGCCCTTGACGGTGATCGGCACCTGCTGCGGTTTGCCGTTGATGGTGGCGGTGCACTCGAATTTCGCGCCGTCCTCCACCTTCTGCTCGGCCGGGCAGGTGACCCCGCTGACGCCCTGGATCTTGTAGGTGTCGGTGAGCAGCTTCGCGACGTCGGTCTGCATCTGCTGGTTGTTGAAGACCTGGGTCTTGAAGAAGCCGGGCGCGACGAAGCCGAGGATCGCCACGACGGCCACCACGACGACGAGCGCGCCGATCCCGATGAACAGGCCCTTCTTCGACCCGCCCGAGGACTCCGGCGCGGCTCCGCCCGGCTGGCCGTAGTCGTACTGGCCGGGCTGCTGGCCGCCGTAGGGCTGCTGCGGGTCGCCGTAGGGCTGCTGCTGGCCGTAGGAGGGCGGCTGCTGCCCGTACTGCGGCGGCTGCTGGCCCCATTGCGGCTGCTGGGGCGGCTGCTGTTGCGGGTAGCCGCCGGGCTGCTGGCCGTACTGCGGGTCTTGACCGTAGGGCTGCTGCCCGTACTGCTGAGGCGGGTACGGCTGCTGCTGCGGCCCGCTCTGCGGGTACGCGCCGCCCGGCTGCTGCCCGTAGTGGGGATCCTGGCCGTAGGGCTGTTGCCCGTACTGGGGCTGCTGCCGCGGGTCGTTGCCGCCGTACGGCGTGCTCATCGTTCGCCTCCGCCTTCGTCTGTCCGCATCCGCAGGCCGGGCCGCGGGTGTCGTGCGCGATCCAACCACAGGTCTGGACCGGGCACACCTGTCCGCGCGCAGTCGCCGCCAAGGTGTGCCCTGGCGGTCATGCCGCGCCCGCGGCCACCACGCCGCGGCGCAGTGCCCGGACCGCCTGTGCCGCCGCCGAGCCGACCGGGTCCTCCTTGCCGAGGACGTCGCGGATCTGGTCGAGCAGGTCGATCACCTGGCGGCACCAGCGGACGAAGTCGCCCGCGGACAGTTCCTGTCCGTTGGTCTCGGCCGCGGTGAGGACCTTTTCCAGGGATTCGCCGCGCGCCCAGCGGTAGACCGGCCACGCGAATCCGGCGTCGGGTTCGCGGGTGCGGTCGAGGCGGTGGCGGCGTTCGTCCTCGGTGAGTTCGACCCACAGCCTGCTGGTTTCCTGCCACGCGCCGGGGACCGCGCCGCCGGGCAGGCGGGGTTCGCCCGCGGTGTCGCGGCGGGCCTCGAACACGAGCGTGGACACCACCGCGGCGAGTTCGGCCGGGCCGAGGCCGTTCCAGACGCCGTGCCGGATGCATTCGGCGGCGAGCAGGTCGGACTCGCTGTAGAGGCGGGTGAGGCGGCGGCCGTGCTCGGTGACGCGGTCCTCGCCGTCGCCCGGGCGGACGTAGCCGCGTTCGGAGAGCAGCCGCAGGATCCGGTCGAACGCGCGGGCCAGCGAGTGCGTGGTGGCCGCGACTTTCCGTTCGAGCTGTTCGGTTTCGGCGGCGAGCCGCTGGTAGCGCTCGACCCAGCGGAGATTCGCCTCGCGTTCGGCGAGGCCGTGGCACGGGTGGGCGCGCAGGGCGCGGCGCAGCGAGGCGAGTTCGGCGTCGTCGGCGGCCGCGGTGCGGCGGCGCTGGCGTCCGGGCAGGGCGATGCCGGATTCGCGCAGCGCCGAGGCGATGTCGCGGCGGGTTTTGGGCGAGCGCAGTTCGAGGTGCTTGGGCAGCCGGATCCGGCCGAGCGCTTCGACCGGGGCCGGGAAGTCGGCCGACGACAGCGGCCCGGACCAGCGGTCCTCGGTGACCACGACCGGCCGGGGTTCGCGGATCGGGTCGAGGCCGGGGTCGACGACCACGGCGAGCCCGGCGCGGCGGCCCGCCGGGACCGCGATGACGTCGCCCTTGCGCAGTTTCTCCAGCGACTGGGCGGTTTCCGCGCGGCGGGAGGAGGTGTTCTGCCGCGACAGGGTCTTCTCGCGGGCGGAGATCTTCGCGCGGAGTTCGACGTAGTCGAGCATCTGGTCGAAATCGCCGGAGATCGCGGCGCTGTAGCCCTTGAGGGCTTCCTTGTTGCGTTCGATCCGCCGCGCGGTGCCGACGACCGACCGGTCGGCCTGGAACTGCGCGAACGACTGTTCCAGCAGGTCGCGGGCCGCGTCCGCGCCGACCTGCGAGACCAGGTTGACCGCCATGTTGTAGCCGGGGCGGAACGACGAGCGCAGCGGGTAGGTGCGGGTGGACGCGAGCCCGGCGACGGCCTTCGGGTCGACCCCGGGCTGCCAGGCGACGACGGCGTGGCCCTCGATGTCGATGCCGCGGCGGCCGGCGCGGCCGGTGAGCTGGGTGTACTCGCCCGGGGTGAGGTCGACGTGCGCCTCGCCGTTGTATTTCACGAGCCGTTCGAGCACGACGGTGCGGGCGGGCATGTTGATGCCGAGCGCGAGGGTTTCGGTCGCGAACACGACCTTGACCAGGCCGCGGACGAACAGTTCCTCGACGGTTTCCTTGAACGCGGGCAGCAGCCCGGCGTGGTGGCCGGCGAAGCCGCGTTCGAGCGCCTCGCGCCATTCCCAGTAGCCGAGGACGCCGAGGTCGCCCTCGGGCAGCTCGGCGGTGCGCTCGTCGATGATCCGGCGGATCTCCTCGACCTGCTCGGGGCCGTTGAGCCGCAGGCCGGAGCGGACGCACTGGGCGACCGCGGCGTCACAGCCTGCGCGGGAGAAGATGAACACGATCGCGGGCAGCAGCCCGGCGTGGTCGAGCCGTTCGACGACGTCGACGCGCGACGGGGGCCGGAACCTGGGGCCGCGCGGCGGGGCGCCCCGGCGGCCGCCGCGGGGTCCGCGGAAGGTCGGTGCGAACCGCCCCAGGTCGTCGGTTTTGCGCAGCAGCGTGGGGTTGATCCGCAGCTGCTCCCCCGGGTCGGCCTCGTTCTGGCCGGCGAACAGGTCGAGCAGCTGGTTGCCGACGAGCATGTGCTGCCACAGCGGGACCGGCCGGTGCTCGTCGACGACGACGGTGGTGTCGCCGCGGACCTCGACGAGCCATTCGCCGAATTCCTCGGCGTTGCTGACGGTGGCGGACAGGCCGGCGACGCGGACGTGGTCGGGCAGGTGGAGGATCACTTCCTCCCAGACCGCGCCGCGGAAGCGGTCGGCGAGGTAGTGGACCTCGTCCATGACGACGTAGCCGAGTTCGGGGATGGCGGAGCTGCCCGCGTAGAGCATGTTGCGGAGCACCTCGGTGGTCATGACGACCACCTGGGCGTTGCCGTTGATCGAGGTGTCGCCGGTGAGCAGGCCGACGGCGTCGTTGCCGTAGCGCTCGACGAGGTCGGCGTACTTCTGGTTCGACAGCGCCTTGATCGGCGTGGTGTAGAAGCATTTGCGGCCCTCGGCGAGGGCGAGGTGGACGGCGAACTCGCCGACCACGGTCTTGCCCGCCCCGGTGGGGGCGCAGACCAGGACGCCGTGGCCCTCTTCGAGCGCTTCGCAGCCGCGGATCTGGAAATCGTCGAATTCGAAGGCCGATTCGGCGGAAAACCGGGTCAGCTGGGGATGCTTGGCGCGGCGGCGCGAGGCAGCGTAGGCCTCGGCCGGCGATGGTGAAGGGCTAGTGGCCACCCCGTCAGGGTTCCACACACCCCCGACATTCCGCACGCGGCGTGCCGCCGGTCACGGCGCGGGCACGACGACGGTCAGCGCGGAGGGCACGCAGACCGCTTCGACCGGCGTCCGGCCTTGGTCTTCGCCGTCGGCGTAGACCGGCCAGCCGGGTGCTTCGATGCGGAGGGTCCGGGTGCGGAAGGTCTCGACGCTGGGCTTGTGCACGTGCTCGCCGGTGCGCAGCTGCGGCAGCATCCGCAGGAGGCGGGCGCGTCCGGGGGCACCGATGACGGTGACGTCGAAGAGGCCGTCGTCGGGAGCGGCGTCGGGGCAGATCGGGATGCCGCCGCCGTAGTACGGGGTGTTGCCGGCCGCGACGAGGGTGGCTTCGAGTTCGAGGACGCGGTCGTCGGTGTGCACGACGATCGGGCGGGGCTTGAACGCGGCGAGTTCGGCGAGGATCGCCAGGTCGTAGCGGCGAGGTCCGGTGGGCCAGCGCAGCGCGTTCGCGCGGGCGTTGACGGCGGCGTCGAATCCGGCGCACAGCACGGTGGCGAACCAGGTGTCGCCGAGGCGGCCGAGGTCGAGGCTGCGCCGGTGCCCGGCCTGGAGGGCTTTGGCGAGCGCGTCGACCGCGGCGCGGGGGTCGGCCGGGACGCCGAGGGCGCGGGCGAAGTCGTTGCCGGTGCCGGAGGGGACGAGGCCGAGCGCGACGCCGTGGTCGGCGCAGAACTGGACGCCTTGATGGGCCGCGCCGTCGCCGCCGAGGACGACGAGCACGTCGAGGCCTTCGGCGTGCGAGGACCGCATGAGCGCGCGGGATTCCTCGACGCTGGTGGCGGTGAGGAGGTCGAGCCGGTCGACCGCGGGCCGCAGCCGTGCCGCGACCGCTTCGGCGACGCGGGCGGCCGCGCCGCGACCGGAGGCCGGGTGGACGGCCAGTGCTGCGTTCAGGCCCACGGTCAGGTGATGTCGTCGACGGAGTTGCCGGACGGCCGCTTGGCGGCCGGTTCTTCCTCGTCCACGGTGCTCGGCGTGTAGTTGAACGGTGCGGCCTCGTCGTCGGCGAGCTGGTCCCAGCCCTCGTCGTGGCGGACGCGGTCGAGCTTGCGGTCGTGGAAGCGGGCGATCTGGATCGAGATCTCGAACAGCAGGGTCAGCGCGGCGGCGAGGCCGAGCATCGAGAACGGGTCCGAGCCGGGGGTGGCGAACGCGGCGAACACGAACAGCGCGAAGACGATGCCGCGGCGCCATTTCTTGAGCTGCTGGTACTTGAGCACGCCGACGCGATTGAGCATCACGACGAGCAGCGGCAGTTCGAAGCTGACGCCGAAGATCACCAGCAGCGACAGGATGAACGAGATGTACTTGTCCGCGGTGAGCGCGGTGACGAACTGGTCCTGGCCGAAGCCGGCGAGCAGCGCCAGCGCGTGCGGGACGAGCAGGTACGCCAGCACCGCGCCGGCGGCGAAGAGGACCGAGGCGAAGCTGACGAAGATCATCGCGTAGCGGCGCTCTTTGGCGTAGAGGCCGGGCGCGATGAACGCCCAGATCTGGTACAGCCAGGCCGGGGACAGCAGGACCGCGCCCGCGGCCACGCCGACCTTGAGGCGGATCATGAACGCTTCGAACGGCACGGTCTGCAGCAGACGGCAGCCGGACTGGTCTCCGGCGAAGCGCTGCGAAGCGGGGATGGCGCAGTACGGGTGCGTCATGATGTCGCCGAGCGACGGGACGGGGCCGAGCCGCTGCTCGAACCAGATGAACCCGAAGATCGCGCCGACGACGACGAAAACGACCGCCCAGCCGAGGCGGCGGCGGAACTCGTAGATGTGCTCGATGAGCGTCATCGTGCCGTCGGGATTGTTCCGACGGCTGCGCCGGCTCCGCTTGCTGGACCGGCTGCCGTTGCCGTGGGCGGCTTCCGCCACTGGTCGTTCCGTTCTCGTCAGAGCCCGCCGGGGCGCGCCGCACCGGCGCGCCGCCGTGGACCGGGGACCGGGTGGTGCGCGCGGAGGGTCAGCTCGCGTTCTTCTGCGGCTGGTCGGCCGAGGCCGCCTGCTGCTTCTTCAGTTCGTCGAGCTGGCGCTGGAGGTCGGCGACCTGCTGGTCGTGCGAGGTCTGCGCGGGGGCGGCGATGTGCCGGGTGTCGGCGGATTCGGCCTCGGCCTCGGTCTTCTGTTCGCCGGTCAGGTCCTTGGTCTCGGCCTTGAAGATCTTCATGGACTTGCCGATGGACCGGGCCGCGTCCGGGAGCCGCTTCGCTCCGAACAGCAGAACCACCACGAGCACCAGAACGATGATGTGCCACGGCTGCAGCGCGTTCATGGTCGTCTGCCCTCCTTGTCTGGGGTCTGTGCTGATGTTACTTGTTGCCGGCCGCCGGGCGGCGTTCGGCCACGGCCACACGGAGTGCCGCGGACCGGGCCCGGAGAAGTCCGGTCCGGTCGTGGGTGTCCGCACTGACCATGCTCATGGTGCGGCGGAAGCGGCGCAAGACTCCGGCGGTCCGTACCAGCAGCAGGGCCAGGACGAGCAGACCGGCCGCGAGCAGCACGTAGACGGGCAGGTACGGCACGAAACCACCTTATCGGTCGGAGATGGACGTGAGGTGACGGGCGCGCGCCACGGCGTCGGCGGCTCGGCGACCGACTGCCTCGGCGAGGGTGGCGGGGCTCTCCACCTGGGCTTCCCCGCCGAGGCTGAGCACGAGCCGGACCATCCAGGGCTCGTCGCTGTAGCGCATGGCGATGCGGAGCCGTCCGCCGTCGAGTTCGTCGAGTTCCTCGCACGGGTAGTACTCGGCGACCCAGCGGGCGTCGGGGTCCAGCACGAGATGCGCGACCCGCTGATCGGGACGAGCGGAGAAAACGCCGTCGGACAGGTCGGTGGGCCGCGCGTGGGCGGGCGGAGCCGCGGGTTCGTCCAAGACGGTGAGCGCGTCCACCCGGTCGAGGCGGAACAGGCGGACGCCTTCGACCCGTCGGCACCACGCTTCGAGGTAGCCGACCCCTTGGACGATGACGAGCCGCATCGGGTCGACGGTGCGTTCGGTGATCTGGTCGCGCGAGGCGGTGTAGTAGCGCATCCGCAGCGCGCGGCCGTCTTGCAGCGCGCCGGCCACGGTCTCGCGGGTGCGGGCGGCGCGGGCTCCCTCGCGCACTCCTCCCCCGACGACGACTCCGGCCGGGCGGGCCTGTCCGGCGGCGTCCTCGATTTTGGCGATGGCTCGGCGGACCGCGTCGCCGTCGGCCACGCCCGGGGTTTCGGCGAGCGCGCGCAGCGCGACCAGGAGCGCGGTGGCTTCTCCGCCGGTGAGGCGCAGCGGGCGGCTCATCCCGGCGTCGTGGGTGACGACGATGGTGTCGCCCTCGAAGGACAGGTCGATGAGGTCGCCGGGGCCGTAGCCGGGCAGGCCGCACATCCACAGCAGTTCGAGGTCTTTGCGCAGCTGGCGGGGGGTGACGTCGAAGTCGTGGGCGGCCTCGTCGATCCGGATGCCGGGGCGGGCCAGCAGGTAGGGCACGAGCGCGAGCAGTCTCGGCATGCGTTCGCCGGAAGCGGTCATCGCCCGCTCCCCTGTCCGGCGCGGGCGAGCACGGCTTCGAGGCGGTGCTGCACGGATTTGGCCAGCACGTCGGGTTCGAGCACGAGCACGTCCGGGCCTTGCGCGGCGATCCAGTCGGCGGCCGATTCCGGGAAGTACAGGCCGATCTCGACGACATCGCCTTCCTCGCCGGCGACGGTTTCGCGGCCCACGACGTCGCCGCGGCGGCGGACTCCCGCGGCGCGGCCGTCGGCGATCCACAGCCGGGCGGTGGTGACCGGAGCCGGGTCCTCGCCGCCGCCGGTCACCGACACGAGCTGCATCAGGTTGACGCCCTCGGGCCGCACCACCGTGCCCGGTTTCCCGATCGCGGTGACCTTCCCGGTGACGCGGGAGAGCCGGAAGCACCGCGTGGCGTCGCGGTCGCGGTCGTGCCCGACGACGTACCACCGGGCGCGCCAGGACACGACGCCCCACGGTTCGAGCGTGCGGATGCGCCGTTCCGGGGAGCCGCTGCGCCGGTACTCGAACCGGACCGCCTGTCCGGCCTGGACGGCGGCGAGCATCGGCGCGAACGCGGGTTCCGCGCGCACCCGCGGCTCGATCACGGTCGGCGCCTGGTCGTCGACCTCGACGCCGGCCGCGCGCAGTTTCACCAGCGCGCCCTGGGCCTGTCCGGTGAGTTCGGGCGAATCCCAGAGCCGGACGGCGAGCCCGACGGCGGCGGCCTCGTCGGGGGCGAGGTCGATCTCGCCGAGCTCGTAGTCGCGGCGGGCGATGCGGTAGCCCTCGACCGGGTCGAAGACGGAGTTGCGGCCGGTCTCGAGCGGGATGCCGAGTTCCCGGAGTTCGGTCTTGTCCCGCTCGAAGGTGCGGAAGAAGGCGTCGTCGCTGGCCGCGTCGGCGTACCCGGGCACGATCCCGCGGATCCGCTCCGCGGTGAGGTACTGCCGGGTGGAGAGCAGGGCCAGCACGAGGTTGACCAGCCGTTCGGCGCGTGCGGTGGACACCAGACGACTCTAGCTCTCCCCGTCCAGCCCGATCGTGAGGTCCAGCCTGCGCGCGTCGCGCCTGGTCAGCCCGCGTGCGGCGAGTGGACCCTCCGCGCCCGCCCCGTCACGCACCGCCGTTCCGGCGGACCGGCTGCCCGGATCGGGTTCGCCCTTACGGAACCAGCTTCGCCGCTCGTCCCTTCGCTCCGCTGGCCCAGCAAGCGCCGTCCCGAGCGCAGTCCACAGTGTCGAAACTGCCGCTGTCGAACGACGTCCAGTGCCGCCCGCCGTCCCGGCTGAGGTCGCTGCCCCCGGGTCCGACGGCCAGCACCGTGCCTCCGCGCCAGGCGAGGCCGGAACGGTAGCCAGCGGGATGCTCAGGCGGCGTACGCCAGCTGCGGCCGCGATCCTGGCTCAGCGCGACAGCCGGACCAGGCGCGGTCGGATTGGCGTAGTCGCCGCCGATCGCGACGCCCTGCCACGGTGTACGGAACGCCACCGCGAAAACTCCGGCCGACGCGCTGCTGGGCAACGGCGTCTCGGCCGCGGTCCAGTGCCGTCCGCCGTCTCCGGAGTGCAAGACGCGAGCATGCGCGCCGCCGCCGGTGGCGAGCCACGCGTCGAACGGTCCGGACGTGGTGACGCACTGGCCACTGGCGGCGAACCCGGCTTCTCCCGGCTCCGCGGGCGGGAACGCGTCGTCCGGGATCTGCCGCCAGCTGCGGCCGCCGTCGAAGGTGGCCTGCACGCGGAACTTCCCGTTGACCGGATCGCTCATCGCCAGTCCGCGCCACGGGTCGAAGAAGGCGAGGCAGTCGTAGAACGCGGCGGGATCGGGATTGCTGAACGTCTGCCGCCAGTGCTTCCCGCCGTCGTCGGTTCGGTAGACCCGGGAATCCGCCCCGGGCCCGATCGACAGCACGACCGCGTGGTCAGCGTCGAAGGCTTCGATGTCGCGGAACTCGAGCTTCCCCGTGTCCGGCGGCCCGACGGGAGCCCAGCCGCGACCGCCGTCGACTGTCCGCAGCACAGTGCCCTGGGTGCCGCTGACCCAGGCGACCCGCGCGCTGACCGCGGACAGGCCACGGAACTGCGCCGTCGTTCCCGTAGGCAGCACCCGCCACGACGGCAGCGAGGACGCCGCGGCGACTCCGCCCACAGACACCGACAGCACTGCCAACAGAACCAGGACCGTCCGGAACGCACGCATGCCGCAAACTCTGCCGCACCAACCCGACAACTTTCGTCGGTTTCTCCGCCCGCCCCAACGATTTCCAACCCAGCGCCTGCTCGCGCCGCCACAACGCGGGATCGCGTCGGCGTGAGAAGGGGCAGTGCTCACGGCCCCCAGGCCGGGCGCACTGTCCCTTCGCACGCCGACTTAACGGCGATCCCGCCGCCCCGGCGAAGCCGGGGCCATGTCACAGCGACCCGATGAGGCGCTCCACCCGCTCGTCTACCGAGCGGAACGGGTCCTTGCACAGCACGGTCCGCTGTGCCTGGTCGTTCAGCTTCAAGTGCACCCAGTCGACCGTGAAGTCCCGCCCGGCGGCCTGCGCCGCCGCGATGAAGTCGCCGCGGAGCTTCGCCCGGGTCGTCTGCGGCGGGGTGTCCTTGGCGGCCTCGATCTCGCCGTCGTCGGTGACCCGCCGGACGAGTCCCTTCCGCTGCAGGAGGTCGAAAATCCCCCGCCCGCGGCGGATGTCGTGGTACGCCAGGTCCAGCTGCGCCACGCGGGGGCTGGACAGGTCCAGGTCGTGCTTGGACCGGTAGCGCTCCACGAGCCGGTGCTTGATCGCCCAGTCGATCTCGGTGTCGATCTTGCTGAAGTCCTGCTCCTCGACCGCCTCCAGGGCCCGGCCCCACAGCTCGACCACCCGCTCGTTGGCGGGGGTGGACCCGTTCTCCTTCAGGTGCTGCACGGCCCGGGCGTGGTACTCCCGCTGGATGTCGAGCGCGGAAGCCTCGCGGCCGCCGGCGAGCCGGACCTGGCGGCGTCCGGTGAGGTCGTGGCTGATCTCCCGGATCGCGCGGATCGGGTTGTCCAGCGTGAAGTCGCGGAACTGAACCCCGGCCTCGATCATCTCGAGCACCAGGTGCGCCGAGCCGACCTTGAGCATCGTGGTGGGCTCGGCCATGTTGGAGTCGCCGACGATGACGTGCAGGCGCCGGTAGCGTTCGGCGTCGGCGTGGGGTTCGTCGCGGGTGTTGATGATCGGCCGGGACCGGGTGGTGGCGCTGGAGACGCCTTCCCAGATGTGCTCGGCGCGCTGGGAGAGGCAGTACACCGCGCCGCGCGGGGTCTGCAGGACCTTGCCCGCCCCGCAGATGAGCTGGCGGGTGACGAGGAACGGCAGCAGCACGTCGGCGATCCGGGAGAATTCCCCGGCCCGGGTCACCAGGTAGTTCTCGTGGCAGCCGTAGGAGTTGCCCGCCGAGTCGGTGTTGTTCTTGAACAGGAAGATGTCGCCGCCGATGCCCTCGTCGGCGAGCCTGCGCTCGGCGTCCACGAGGAGGTCCTCGAGGATCCGCTCGCCGGCCTTGTCGTGCGTGACGAGCTGGGTCAGGTCGTCACATTCGGCTGTCGCGTACTCCGGGTGCGAGCCCACGTCGAGGTAGAGCCTGGAGCCGTTGGACAGGAAAACGTTGGACGAGCGTCCCCACGAGACGACCCGCCGGAAGAGATAGCGCGCGACCTCGTCGGGCGAGAGCCTGCGCTGGCCGTGAAAGGTGCACGTGACCCCGAACTCGGTCTCGATGCCAAAGATCCGCCGCTGCATCCCACCAGAGTAGGCGCTGCACCCCCGCGGAAGGTGCGCCGTTCGGGCGGCGACACGCGGTCGGTACGTTGCAAGTGGTGACAATGCGGCGGAAACCGGTCGCCGGGACCGGTGCGCGTTCCGGCGCGGCCAGCGGAGGTGGACGAGAGTGTTCCAGCAGGTCGGCCGGGCGTTCCGGCAGGTGGGGCGGCGGGATCGGGCGCTGATGCGGCGCAGTGCGGCTCTCCCGCGCACCCGGGCCGACGACGTGATCACCGCGTTGTCCCGAAGTGCGGACAAATCACGGCTCTGGTGGGCCGTGGCGGCTGTCCTGGCCGTCCGGAAGGGCCCGGGGAGGCGGGGGGCGTTGCGCGGGATCGCCGCGATCGCGGGGGCGAGCGCCGCGGCGAATCTCGTCGCGAAGCCGTTGTTCCCGCGCCGCCGTCCGGCCGAGGAAGAGGTTCCCTCGCACCGTCAGCTGCGCAAAAGGCCGACGTCGTCGTCATTCCCGTCCGGGCATTCGGCTTCGGCCGCGGCGTTCGCGGCCGCGGTCGCGATGGAGTCGCCGCGAGCGGGGCTGGCCGTCGTCCCGCTCGCCGGGGCCGTGGCGTATTCCCGGGTCCACACCGGCGTGCACTGGCCGAGCGACGTCGCCGCCGGGCTGGCGATCGGGACCGGGATCGCGGTGCTGACCCGGCACTGGTGGCCGCTGCACCCGGACGTCCGCGCCCGCACCGCCCACCGGGCGCAAGCGCCGGAGATGCGCGACGGCGAGAACATGCTGGCGCTGGTGAACCCGAATTCGGGCATCAACGGCCTCGACCCGACCGACGACGTCCGCTTTGCCTGGCCGAAGGCGTCGCTGATCTATCCGGACCAGTCGCGGGATCTGCGCGAGCAGCTGACCGAGGAGATCGAAGCGCACGGCTCGGTCCGCGCGCTCGGCGTCGCGGGCGGGGACGGCACGGTCGCGGCGGTGGCGTCGGTCGCCGCCGAACGCGGGCTGCCGCTGGCCCTCATCCCGGCCGGGACGCTCAACCACTTCGCCCGCGACATCGGGGTCCGCTCGATGCCGGACGCGGACGAGGCGACCGAGGGCGGGCACGCGGTCGGCGTCGACCTGGCCGAGGTCGAGATCGACGGCACCGGCGAGCCCGAGCACCGCTGGTTCGTCAACACGGCCAGTCTCGGCGGCTACCCGGAAATGGTGCGGTTGCGCGAGAAGCTGCAAACCCGGTTCCCGAAGTGGCCGTCCGCGGCGATCGCGCTGGTGCGCGTGCTGCGGCGCGCGAAGCCGCTCCCGGTGCAGCTGGACGGGAAGCCGACGCGGGTGTGGCTGATCTTCATCGGCAACGGCACCTACGCGCCCAAGGGTTTCGCGCCGTCGCGGCGCCCGGCGCTCGACACCGGTCTGCTCGACGTCCGGTACGTGCGGGCCGACGTGCGCTGGTCGCGGGTCCGGTTCGTGCTCGCGAGCCTCACCAACAGCCTGCACGCGAGCCACGTCTACCGGCAGCGGGATCTGCCGGAGCTGCACGTGCGGCTGCTCGACGGGAACCGGCGGGTGGCCACCGACGGCGAGGTCGGCCCGCTCGGCCGGGAGTTCCGGTTCCGGTCGCGGCCGAGCGCGCTGACCGTCTACCGGAATCCCGACAGCCCTTCCTGAGCCGAGGCCGGGCTGTCGCGAACCAGCTTGTGACTCCGGGCCGGGTCCTGCCCTAAGGTCCCTCGGAGAGCGCTCGGCCGGGCACCGAGTTCTTCGCCACCTCGCACCCGGAATTCCCGGCCCCGACTTGCGCGTTTGCCGCCAGCTGGCCGCGTCAACGGCAAACCTTGACCGTTTCTTTATCTTTTCTCAACGAATCCACAGCGAGCCCTCCCTAGCGTGATCTTCGAGGTGCGGACAGCCCTGTCCGCACCAGTTCACGGCAGGGGTTTTCTCAGTGCGTTTTTCCTTCCGCGGTCACAGCTGCCCGGGTCCGGCAGGCCGCGGATGACGAGGATGCTTCCGCAGGCTGTCGACCCGGTCCTGCCCCCGTCGGTCACCTCCCAGGCGAGGGACATCGGTCCGCTCGAATCCCCTTTGCTGTGGCTCGCGTTCGCTGGGGCCGCCGCGGCGGTCCTCGCCGTCACCATCGCGCTCGCGCATCGCCGCCGCGTGCGCCGCTGGGGCATCAGCGGTGCGATCGCGCTGTTCCTGATCGCCGCGGTCACCGCGGTGAACAGCTACGTCGGCTACGTCCGCACTCCCAGCGACCTCGGCAGGCTCCTGCAGCGCGGGGGCGGCGTGATGAACGTGGCGGGCACCCTGCTGCGCGGCACCAGCGACGATCCGGCCGAAGGCTCGGACATCAGCGCCGCCGACAGCTCCACCGGCGGCAGCAGCGGCAGCTCCCCCTCCGCCGGCCGTCCCGCGGCCCAGCCCAGCGCCAACGGCAGCATCGAGGTGCTGAACGTGCCCGACCCGGCGCACGGCGTGTCGAACGGCGAGAACTACGTGATCCTCCCGGCCGGCTACCACGACCCGGCGAACGCGGCCAAGCGCTATCCGGTCGTCTACCTCATCCACGGCTACCCCTACGGCGGGCCGCGCGACTGGCTCACCTCCGGTTCCGCGCCGCAGACGCTGAAGAGCCTCGAGGACGCGCACGTGATCCAGCCGATGATCATCGTGAGCGTCGACCTCACCGCCAACCGGCCGAGCACCGACTGGGAATGCCTCAACGTCCCGGGCGGGCCGCAGCTGGAGACGTATCTCGCCGGCAGCATCGTGCCGTCGGTCGACCAGCACTACCGCACGTACGCCGACCGCGGCCACCGCGCGCTCGGCGGCATGTCCGGCGGCGGCTTCGGCGCGCTGAACATCGGGCTGCACCACCTCGACGAGTTCGGCACCCTGCTGATTTCGCTGCCGTACGACGACCTGAACGACTCGGTCGGCGTCCTCGGCGGCAACCAGGCGGCGATCGCCGCGAACACCCCGCGCCGCTACATCCCGACGATGCCGTTCCCGCAGAAGATCGCCGTGATGCTCACCGTCGGCACCGGCGCGCCCACCGACGTCGCGACCGCGCACCGCATCGCCGCGTCGCTGCAGCGGCGCGGCCAGGAGGTCGTGGTGCACGCCGAACGCGGGTTCAACCACACGTGGCACACCGCGCGCGCGACGCTGCCCTACATGCTCGCCTTCGCCGATCAGAACTTCCGCACCGCGCCTGCCGCCTCCTGAGCGGATCGTCCGGAAAAATATCTTCCGGGCGCTGTCCATCCGGGCGGGCGCCGTTCGTGGTGAGGTCAGTGCGGCACTCCGGCCGCCCTGACCGACGAAGGAGCCCGACCATGAAGTACCTGCTGCTGATCCACGCCCCGGCGGCCACCGAGCAGGGCGGCGCGGCCGGCTGCGAGCCCGCCGACTGGATGGCCTACGACAAGGAAGTCCGCGACGCGGGGGTCTACGTCAGCGGGGAATCGCTCGCCGATCTCGTGACCGCGACCAAGGTGCGGGTGGGCCCGGACGGCGAGCGTTCGATCACGACCGACGGCCCGTTCGCCGAGACCCGCGAACTGCTCGGCGGGTTCTACGTGCTGGACGTGCCGGACCTCGACGCGGCGCTCGACTGGGCCGCGCGCTGCCCCGGTTCCCGCGACGGTTCGGTGGTGGTCCGCCCGATCGCCGACTTCGGTGTCTGACGCCCGAGCGTCCGTGGCGGCTGTGTTCCGCGAGGAGCACGGCCGCCTGCTCGGCGCGCTCGTCCGCCGCTTCGGGGATCTCGACCTGGCCGAGGAAGTCGCCGCCGAAGCGGTGGAGGCCGCGCTGGTGCACTGGCCGGTGGACGGCGTTCCGGCGAAACCCGGCGCGTGGCTGATGACCACCGCGCGCCGCAAGGCCGTCGACCGGCTCCGCAGGGACCAGGCGTACGCGGCGAAACTCGCTGTCCTGCAAGCGGAATCCGACCGCACCGACCCTCCCCCGCCGCCCGGGGCCGACGGCGACCTGCCCGACGACCGGCTCCAGCTGTTCTTCACCTGCGCCCATCCCGCGCTCGCCGCCGAGGACCGGCTCGCGCTCACGCTGCGCTGTCTTGCCGGGCTCACCACGCCCGAAGTCGCGCGGGCGTTTCTCGTGCCGACCGCGACGATGGCGAAGCGGATCGTGCGGGCCAAAAACCGGATCCGCGACCACCGAATCCCGTTCCGCGTACCCTCCGGCGACGAGCTGCGCGCCCGGCTGCCCGGCGTGCTGCAGGTGCTGTACTCGCTGTTCACCGAGGGCTACGCGGCCAGTTCCGGCCCGGACATCCAGCGTCCGGACCTGGCAGAGGAAGCCATCCGGCTGGCCCGGATCCTCCACCGCCTGCTGCCGGACGAACGCGAGATCACCGGACTGCTGGCGCTGGTGCTGCTCGTCCACGCCCGCCGCACCGCCCGCACCGGACCGGACGGCGAGTTCGTCCTGCTCGAAGACCAGGACCGGACCTCCTGGGACGCCGCGCTCATCGACGAAGGCTGTGCGCTGGTGCCGACCGCGCTCACCGGAGGCCCGCCCGGACCGTACGGGGTGCAGTCGGCGATCGCCGCGCTCCACGCCGAAGCACCGGACGTCGCCCGCACCGACTGGCCGCAGATCGTCGCGCTGTACGACATCCTGCTGACGCTCACCCCGACTCCGGTGGTCGCGCTCAACCGGGCGGCCGCGGTCGCGATGCGCGACGGACCCGAAGCGGGGCTGAAACTCTTGGACGGCTTGGCCGACGACCCTCGGCTGCAGGGCTACCACCCGTATGCCGCCGCTCGCGGAGACCTGCTTCACCGCCTCGGCCGCGACGACGAAGCAGCGGCGGCGTATCAGGAAGCGTTGGCCAGCGCGGGAACCGAGCCGGAACGCGCGCATCTGCGTCAACGGCTGGAGTCGCTCTGACCCGGAGCCCGCTCCCCTAGCGGAACCCGCCGGACCCACGACCGAACCAGGAACTTCAGCCGAAGGCGTCGGGGATACCGGATCCGGCCGTCCACGAGGAGACCCCGCATTCGCGTCGGAATCCTTTGCGCCCGCGGAACTCTCTCCGGGATCGCCAGCCGCTGACGGCATGAACCCCCGCGCCCCTCGCGATCAGCGGATGCCCGCGGATACCCGACGACGCCAAGGAGTCACCAGCGCACACGTCACCACGCGAGTACCCCGGAACGCGACTGTGGGCCGTCGGCAGTTCGCCAACGGCCCACAGCCCCTCACGTCATTCCTTCTCGGCCGAATCCTCGCCCTTGTCGGAGTCCTTGCCGGAACCCTTGTCCGAGCCCTCGCCGGAATCGTCCGGCTTCTCGGCGGGCTCCTCCTTCGCCGGCAGCAACGCCTCCAGCGCCGCCCCCGACAACCGCCGGAACGCGCGCCGCGGCCTCGCCCGGTCCAGCACCGCGACCTCGAGCTTGATCTCCGCCTCGGCCGCCGACCCATTCCCGTTCGACGAGGTCGCGGTCGCCCGCAACCCCTCGATCGCCGTCGCCAGCGCCGTCCGCAGATCGTGGTCGGCGTCCACGACGTCCTTCAGCTTCGCGCTGATCGGCTCGGTCTGCCCGCCCATCACCACGAACGGCGACTCGTCGAAAATCGACCCGTCGAACGTCAACCGGTACAGCTGGTCCTCCGCCGCGGTCGCCCCGACCTCGGCGACGCACACCTCGACCTCGAACGGCTTCAGCTGCTCGGTGAAAATGCTGCCCAGCGTCGCCGCGTACGCGTTCGCCAGCGCCCGCGCGCTCACGTCCCGGCGGTCGTACTGGTAGCCCTTCAGGTCCGCGTGCCGGATCCCCGCCACCCGCAGGTTCTCGAACTCCGAATACCGGCCCACCGCGGCGAACCCGATCCGGTCGTAGATCTCGGAAACCTTGTGCAGCGTCGCCGACGGATTCTCCGCCACGAACAGCACGCCGCCCGCGTACTTCAGCACCACCACGCTCCGGCCCCGCGCGATCCCCTTGCGCGCCAGCTCGGAACGCTCCCGCATCAACTGCTCGGGAGAGGCATACAACGGCATCGTCACGGTGTCGGCTCCACGTTCTCCGAAAACTCGGCAGTCATTGATTCAGCGGACATCGGCGGCCTCAGACCGGCCGGTGGTGATTGCGCTCCGCGCGCCCGGCCACCACCGCCTCGGCCACCTCGCCCGTCCGCTCCGCGGGCAGCAGCACCGCGCCGTCCTCCGCGGTGATGGTGATGACGTTCGGGAAAATCCGCCGCACCATGTCCGGCCCGCCGCTCGCGGTGTCGTCGTCCGCCGCGTCGTACAGCGCCTCCAGCGCCGTCCGCACCGCCGCGTCGACGTCCGCGTCCGGGTCGTACAGCTTCTTCAGCGACGACTTCGCGAACAGCGAACCCGAACCGACGCTGGCGTACCCGGCGTGCTCCTCGTACCGCCCGCCCGCCGCGTCGTACGACACGATCCGGCCCGCGTGCTTCGCGTCCTCGGCCTCCAGGTCGTACCCGACGAACAACGGCACGACCGCCAGGCCCGCCATCGCCATCTCCAGGTTCGCCTTCACCATCCCGGCCAGCTTGTTCGTCTTGCCGTCCAGCGAAAGCGAAACGCCCTCGATCTTCTCGTAATGCGCCAGCTCCACCGCGTACAGCCGGACCATCTCCACGGCCAGCCCCGCGGTCCCCGCGATGCCCACCGCCGAGTACTCGTCCGTGACGTGCACCTTCTCGATGTCCCGGCTCGCGATCAGATTCCCCGACGTCGCCCGCCGGTCGCCGGCGATCAGCACCCCGCCGGCGAACGCGACGGCCACGATCGTGGTGCCGTGCGGCGCGTCCAGCTCAGCCGCGCCCGCCGGCACCCGCCGCGCGGGCAGCAGCTCCGGCGCGGTCGCGCGCACGAAATCCGCGAACGACGACGACGTCGGCGAAAAGTAAGCCGACGGCAGTCCGGGCCCGGAAAAACCCGCCCCAGAGGAGGTGTTGTCCATACGTGCTCTCGGTTCCCATCTCATCCCGTGCCCGGTGCCGCCGGGCACCAACCTGCCCCCGGCGGCTCCGAACGAAACCTCCGGCCCAGCGCGCGCCCGCCGCACCGCCCCGCACCCGGGGCGGCCGCGACGGGCGGGCGGCTACTCGCCGCCCTTCTGCACGTAAGCGCGGACGAAGTCCTCGGCGTTCTCCTCCAGCACGTCGTCGATCTCGTCGAGGATCGTGTCCACGTCCTCGCCGAGCTTCTCGCGCCGTTCCTGGCCCGCCCCGCCGGCGTCGTCGAACTCCTCGTCGGAATCGCCGCCGCCGTGCTTCTCGATCTTCTCCTGCGCCATCTCGCCTCCCGGTCTGGCCGATGTTCCCTAGCCTACCCAGCGGTACCGACGAAAAGGGCCTTCCCTCGGCCCGAAACGCCGGGATCGCGCTAGTCCGAACCGGTGATCGCCTCCACCAGCTCCTCCGCCGTCGCCGCCGCGTCCAGCAGCTTCCCGACGTGCGCCTTCGTCCCGCGCAACGGCTCCAGCGTCGGGATCCGCACCAGCGACTCCCGGCCCACGTCGAAAATCACCGAATCCCACGACGCCGCCGCGATCGACGACGCGTACTTCTCCAGCGCCCGGCCCCGGAAGTAGGCGCGCGTGTCCGACGGCGGATTCGTGATCGCCGCCTGCACCTCCTCCTCGGTGACCAGCCGCTTCATCGAACCCCGCGTGACCAGCCGGTTGTACAGGCCCTTCCCCAGCCGCACGTCCGAATACTGCAGGTCCACCAGCCGCAGCCGAGGCGCGCCCCAGGCCAGCTGGTCCCGCTCCCGGTACCCCTCCAGCAGCCGCAGCTTCGCCGGCCAGTCCAGCCGGTCCGCGCACTCCTGCGGATCCCGCGCCAGCGCGTCCAGCACCTCGCCCCACACCCGCAGCACTTCCTTCGACGCCTCGTCCGCGCCCGTGCGCTCGAGGTTCGCCTCCGCCAGCTCGTGATAGGCGAACTGCAGGTCCAGCCCGGTGAACTTCTTCCCGTTCGCCAGCTCGACCTTCGTCTTCAAGGTCGGGTCGTGGCTGATCTTGTGCACCGCCCGGACCGGCTCGTCCAGCTTCAGGTCGTCGAACCGCACCCCGGCCTCGATCAGGTCCAGCACCAGCGCCGTCGTCCCGACCTTCAGATACGTCGAGTACTCCGCCAGGTTCGCGTCCCCGATGATCACGTGCAGCCGCCGGTACTTGTCCGCGTCCGCGTGCGGCTCGTCGCGCGTGTTGATGATCCCGCGCTTGAGCGTGGTCTCCAGCCCGACCTCGACCTCGATGTAGTCCGAGCGCTGCGAAAGCTGGAAACCCGCCTCCTCGCTCTGCTGCCCGATCCCCACCCGGCCGGAACCGCACACCACCTGCCGCGACGCGAAGAACGGCGTCAGCCCGCCGATCACCGCGGTGAACGGCGTCGACCGCTGCATCAGGTAGTTCTCGTGCGTGCCGTAGCTCGCGCCCTTGCCGTCCACGTTGTTCTTGTACAGCTGCAACGGCGGCTGTCCCGGAACGGTGGCCGCCTTCAGCGCGGCCTCCTCCATCACCCGCTCGCCCGCTTTGTCCCAGATCACCGCGTCCCGCGCGTTCGTGACCTCCGGCGCGGAGTACTCCGGATGCGCGTGGTCCACGTACAGCCGCGCACCGTTGGTGAGGATGACGTTCGCCGCGCCGAGGTCCTCGACGTCCGGGTCGTGGCCAGGGCCGCCCGGCCCGGTCAGGTCGAACCCGCGCGCGTCGCGCAACGGCGACTCCACCTCGTAGTCCCAGCGCGCCCGGCGCGCCCTCGGGATGTCCGCAGCCGCGGCGTAGGCCAGCACCACCTGAGTCGAGGTCAGCACCGGGTTCGCCGTGGCGTCCCCGGGCACGGCGATGCCGTACTCGACTTCGGTTCCCATGATCCGACGCATGCCACCACCCTACGGGTTCGGCGCGTGCGACGATGCCCCCATGCCAGGCAGTGACGAACTCGTTGCCCTCTATGACGACGCAGGCCACGCGATAGGCGAGGCGCTCCGCTCCCGGGTGCGGGCCGAAGGGCTCTGGCACGCCGCCGGCGTCGTTCTCGTCCGATCGGGCGACGGCCGCTCCGTTTACGTGCACCTGCGCACCCCGGACAAGGACATTTTCCCGTCCACCTGGGACTGCTGGGCAGGCGGCGTCGTCGCGGCGGGCGAAACCCCGGCCGACTGCGCGCGCCGCGAACTCGCCGAAGAACTTGGCGTCCACGGAGTGGAACCGGAACCGCTGTTCACCCAAATCTACGACGACGGCACGATCCGCTGCCACAACTTCGCCTTCGAAGTCCGCTGGGACGGCCCGGTCCGCCTCCAGCCGGAAGAAATCGTCGAGGGACGCTGGATCCCCCTTGAAGAACTCCGCGCCTGGGTCTTCGACCCTCACCCGGTACAGCCCTTCATCCCCGACGGCCGCGAAGGCGTCCGGGAATGGTTTCGGCGCTGTGTTTGATGGCGCCGGCTCCGCCGTCGCGGCGGGATCGCCTTCAAGTCGGCGGGGCGGGGGGGAGGGGTCCCCGCCCCGGGGCGCGGGCCCCGCCCCCCCGCCCCCCGGCCCCGGCCCCCGGTTTCGGTT
>NZ_JACJHR010000096.1 GCF_014174495.1 Amycolatopsis echigonensis | reverse complement strand
CCTCATCGCCGATCCCCGCCGCACGGCACCGCCCGCGATCCGCCGTCCACTCCTTCGGCAAATACAACTCCCGGTCAATCAAGGCGCGCCCACGCTCGGACGCGTACGCCAGAAACACCCCGATCTGGGAATTCTCGACCCGCCCCGCGGTCCCCGAATACTGGCGCGCCACGCCCGCTGACTTGGTGCCCTTCTTCAAGAAACCAGTTTCATCGACGATCAACACCCCTCGCCCCGCGTCACCGAGACACTCCACCACCACATCCCGCACATCGTCGCGTACCCCCTCGGTGTCCCAGGCGTAAAAGTTCAGCAACCGCTGCATCCGTTCCGGCCCGATATCCCCGGCGGCCTCCGCCAACGTCCACCCGTTCTTGCGCTCCACCTCGCTCAGCAATCCACGCACGTAGGAACGCATCTGCCGGCGCGACTCCACCCGAGGAAACCGGGCCGCGAACCGACCACAGAACGCATCAAAACCCGCCGACCACTCAACCACCGTCTCAACCAGCACCAAGATCATCTATCATGATCTACAACCAGGTCACAACCTGTCGTTGCCGTATTAGAGGTCCTAACAGAATCATCTTGGCGCTGTGGTATTGATCTTGCTGGTTGTTGATTTTCTGGCAGGAGGTTGTGGTGGCCCAGCGCAGGCCGTGGGAGGTTGAGGACGGGCTGTGGGAGTTGCTCGAGCCGTTGTTGCCCGAGGTCGAGCGGCGGTTCCGCTATCCGGGGCGCAAGCGGCTGGACGACCGGAAGGCGCTGTGCGGCATCCTGTTCGTGCTGTACACCGGGATTCCGTGGGAGTTCTTGCCGCAGGAGATGGGGTACGGCTCCGGGATGACCTGCTGGCGCCGGCTGCGGGATTGGCAGGAAGCCGGTGTCTGGCAACGACTGCACCAGCTGCTGCTGGCCAAGCTCAACGCCGCTGGGCTGATCGACTGGTCGCGGGCGGCGGTGGACGGGTCGCATGTGCGGGCGGTGAAGGGCGGCCCAAAACCGGTGCGAGCCCGGTCGACCGTAGCCGCACCGGGTCGAAGCACCATCTGATCACCGATGGTGGCGGTATCCCGCTGGCGGTGACTCTGACAGGCGGCAACCGCAACGACGTCACGCAACTGATGCCGCTGATCGAGGCCATCCCGCCCATCCGCGGCCGGCGAGGCCGCCCTCGCCGTCGTCCCGACGTGGTCTTCGCCGATCGTGCCTATGACCACGACAAGTACCGCAAGCTGGTGCAGAACAAGGGTATCCAGCCGATGATTGCCCGCCGGGGTGTCGAACACGGTTCCGGCCTGGGGGTCTACCGGTGGGTGGTCGAGCAGTGCTTCGCGCTGCTGCATTGGTTCCGGCGATTGCGCATTCGATGGGAGATCCGTGATGACATCCACGAAGCATTCCTCAGCCTGGGGTGCAGCCTCATCTGCTGGCGCCGACTCAAGATCAACTCATTGTGTTAGGAGTTCTTAGAGCTCGTTTCAGAATGATGTTGTGAGTTGGCGGTAGCAGATCAGGACGCATCCGAGTTGGAGGAGTCCGAGATGGATGTCGGCGCGACGTTCGTAGCGGGTGCGGAGGCGTTTGAACTGGTGCAGCCAGGCGAAAGCGCGCTCCACTACCCACCGGACGGTGCCGAGGCCGGATCCGTGGTCGGTGTTCTTGCGGGCGATACGCGGGACGATTCCCCGTTCCCGCAAGGTTTTCCGGTGGTGGTCGTAGTCGTAGCCGCGATCTCCGTAGAGCCAGCGCGGCCGTTGCCATGGTCGGCCGCGTTTGCCCCGGATCGTGGGCAGTGCCTCGACAAGCGGGATCAGCTGGGTGCTGTCATGGCGGTTTCCACCGGTGAGCGTGACCGCCAGCGGGATGCCGCCACCTTCGGTGATCACATGGTGTTTCGTACCGGTGCGAGCCCGATCGACGGGCGAGGGGCCCGTCGCCGCCCCCCTTTCAGGGCCCGCACATGCGAACCATCCACCACGGCGGTATCCAGGTCGAGTCGGTCCAGAGCCCGCAGCTGATCCAGAAGCAGCTCGTGCACCGCTTGGAAAACCCCGGCCTCGGTCCAGTCCCGCAACCTGCGCCAGCAGGTCACCCCGGAGCATCCGGCGACCTCGCGCGGCAACTCCCGCCACGTGATCCCGGTCTTGAGCACGAACACGATCCCGGCCAGCACGGCACGATCGTCGGTCGGCAACCGCCCTGGATACCGATCCCGGCGCGGCGGCCGCGGCGGCAACAACGGTTTCACCCGCTCCCACAAGCCCTCTGGCACCAACTCCTCGATCACCCCAGCAGCATGCCAAAAGATGATCAACCACCAACATCAGACACACCGATCATTCTGAAACAAGTTGTAAGTCCTCGTGCCGCAGACCCAGCGCCTCGCCGATCCGAATGCCTGTCTCCCAAAGAAGAGCGAACAGGAAGCCGTCCCGCAACCGCTGGCAGGCGTCCAGGATCGCTTGAGCCTCGGCGACAGTGAGCACCCGTGGGAGCTTGCGTGGGGCCTTTAACGCGACCGTGCGTCGGGCTTGTGGCTCGCCCTTGCTGATGTGGTGCAGGAACGGCTTCCATCCAGTGCCACGCCGGCCAGCGGGCTGCCAGGTGACCAGCAGCTCGCCGAGGTCTATGCCGTTGCGGCCAGCATGTTGGTAGAACGCGCTCAACGCCGAGAGCTTGCGGTTCACTGTGGACTCGCCGCAGTGATGCTCCACCGACGGCAGCACAGCCACCGACCCCGTCCGGGCGGCTGGAGGTCGACGCAGCCAGGCGATGAACCCGGCCACATCCTCCAGCCGCACCTCGCGCCAGTCCAGACCTCTCCCCGCCAGGAACAGGAACCAGTCCTTCAGGTCGTGCGCGTACGCCTTGACGGTGTTCGGGGACCGCTCAATGTCGGTTAGGTACGCCAGATACCGCTCGATCGGCGCCACCGGGCCGTCGTTGCCGAGCACCGTCCACGACTCGCGCCGCGCGGCGGGCGGCAACACCCGCTGAACAAACATCGCTCCTCCGGAAGATCAACGTGATGGACGGCGGCAGATAACCACGTCCACCAGGCAGATCCAGGGAGCTCAATCCCTCGTGTTCAACATCGAAGACAGCCGTCATGAGACTCCAGATAACGGCCGTTTTGACTAGAAGGCGACCATCTCGCGCAGCCACTCGCTCAGCTCGGCGACCTCGGTGTCCGACGCGGTGCCGAGCGGCTTCGACCGGGTGAACCGCTCGGTGGACACCGCCGTGATCTCCTCGGTGCGCGCCCAGCTCGGCCGGTTCAGCCCGGACTCGGGCGAGTCGATCCGCACGTGATGGTCCAGGCCGCGGTCCCGCGTGGTCAGCGGCACCACGAGCGCCATGTCGATCGGGAACCGGCAGTGCGCCAGCGAGCCGACCACGACGGCGGGACGGAGGCCGCCCTGCTCGTGCCCGATCGGCTGGCCGAAGTCCACCAGCCACACTTGCCACGGCGCGAGCCTCGGCGACCGGCTCACCGGCTGTACTCCGGGTACTCCTCGGCCGCGTCCGGCAGGCCGTCGCCGGCCGCGTTGTCGGTCAGCCGCGCCTCGGCCTGGTAGCTCGCCCATTCCTCGGGGTCGGCGCGCAGCTCCTCGTACCGCCGCATGATCCGGTTCAGCTTGTGCTCCCTGACCAGGCGCTTGACCGCCTCACCCAGCGGCACGCCGTGGAAGTCCCGCTCGGCGATCTCCGCCAGTTCGTCGCGCAGCCCGCTGTCGAGCTGCATTGATGTCGTAGCCATAGAGACCAGTATGACACTGGCTATAGATAGCCTGATAGTCCTGTCGATAGGTGATCACGCACAGTGTCGGTGATCGTTCCCAGCGGGCGAATCTTCCGGGCTGCTCATGCCGGGGCCGCGCTGCAGACGAGCCCCGGCCTACCACGTTTAGGCCGGGGCTCGACTTCTCGTGTCGATCTTGTCTCAGTCGAATTCGCCGTTCTTCACCCCGCGGATGAAGGCGTCCCACTCGCCCGCGGTGAAGTAATGCGCCGGCTTGCTGGGGTCCTTGCTGTCCCTCAGCCACCGGCCGCCATCGGCGGCCTCGCCAACCTCGACGCACTGGCCGTTCTCACCGCTGTAGCTGGACTTGCGGAAGACGACTCGCTCAGGCTCCAGTGCATCGCGCACATCGTTGTCCACTTCTCACACCTCCTTCATTGCGCGTTGCATGATCCCCCGCGAGTCCTCGGGGGTGGCGGCCAAGGCGTGCACGCGGCGCAGCGTGCGCTCGTACAAGGCGACCTCTTCGGGCTCCTCGAAGTAGAGCCCGGTGTTGACCAACTCGAAATAGACCACGCCCGGATCGCCCACCATGTCGGGCGGGAACTTCATCACGGTGAAGGTGCCGCCCTGCTGTGCAGTGTGTGCGCCCGCGTCGAGCGGGAGCACCTGAATGTCGATGCGGGGCCGCTCGGACATCTCCAAGAGGTGCGCGAGCTGTTCGCGCATCACTGTCGAGTCTCCCCGCTTGCGGTAGAGCACCGCCTCGTCCAGCACGGTCCACAGCCGCACCGGCTCGTCCTCGCGGTCGAGAATCCGCTGCCGGCCCATGCGCAGCTCGACACGCTGCTGCACCTCGTCGTCGGTGAGGTCGTTGTCCGCCCGGATGACGGCCTCGGCATAGGCGCGGGTCTGGAGCAGCCCGCGCACGAGCAGGGCGTCGAACGAGGACAGCTCGGCCGCCCCGGCTTCGAGCCCGAGGAACAGGTCAAACCACGGGGGGACCACGCTGCTCAGGTTCGCCCACCAGTTCTTGCCCTTCTTGGCGGCCGTCAGCAGCTCACGCATGAAGTCGATCCGGTCCTGCATCCCGTACAGGCCGAGCAGGATTTCCAGGTCGCCGGCTGATGGCAGGTTCCGCGCGCTCTCCAGGTAGCCGACGTGCTGCTGCGACCGGCCGATGCGCGCTGCGGCGTCCTTCTGCTTGAGCCCGGATTCCTTGCGCAGCCGCTTCAACTCCAGCGCGATCCAGCGCTTGAGCACGGCAGGGCTTGATGACGTGATCACGCTGTTCACCTTCTCCTCGGGGCGGGGGACACCAGCCTTCACCACACACCCATCACCCGAACGGACGGCCGTGTGAGCCTTGACGATGTGAATACAACATAGTTGTATCAACCGTGACGGGGTTCACGTCACCCGAGGTGACAAATCCTGTCACACCGGGGACGGCCCCACGTTGGCTCCTCCCCCACGACGAGAGCGCCGTCCCCGGTCCCAATGACCGGCAGCGGCTCCGGCCCGGATCCCCGACCTGGGCCGGGGTCGCTGCCCTCCAACCGGCGACGGGGAGTCGGAATGGACGTCGAGAACGTGCCGGAGCGCCAGCCCAAGCGGGTGATCCGCACGCCCGAGGAGCTGGCCGCCGCGCTCGCCGAGCGGTTCCTCGCCAACGCCGCGGCCGGCGACAACGACGCCCTGGTGCAGCAGCTCGGCGAGTGGAAGCGCAGGCGCCGGCAGTGAGCGGCGAGCCAGCCCGGCCGGCCCCGACTCCCCGGCACCTCGCCGACCGCCGCGAGTACGACCCAGCGTCGTCCCTGCCGCACCGCGTCAGCGGCCAGCTCGACATTCCCGCGCCCGAGCGGCCCTGCACTTCGAGACCCGCGAGGCCGTGCTGGTGCGCGTGCGCGAGGGCCTGGAGCGCTACGAGCCACCCGCCGTGAAGAAACGCGAGGACTTCCGGGGCTGGATGCAGCCGGCCCCGGAGGAGAACGCAACCGAACCCGAGGAGTGATCAACCGTGACCGCTGTCCTGGACAGCACCGCCACCCTGGCGGATTGCACCCTTGCCAGCCTGCCGTTGCGCGATGCCGTCACCGTGCACGGCATCGAGCACAACGACATGCCGATCGTGGTCGAGCACCGGCTGCCCGGCGTCGAGGTCGAGGCCCGCCCGATCTCGGACGACGGTACCCGCCGCGAGTACTGGTTCACCGACCCGGCCAGCAACTCGCGGCTGCGGCTGGTGGTCACCTTCGACCGCGCGAGCGGCGACGTGCGGATGGCGGTCGCCGAGACCGGCCCCCGCGACATCTTCGACGAACTGGTGGTCGCGTTCGCGCGGTGGAACCAGCTCGGCCGGCTCCACCCCGCGCTGTGGGACGTGTCGTGATGTTGCGCTGACGGGAGCGCAGCGCGCCGCGCGTGCCGTGCCGCAACGCGAACGGCCGGCGGCGCTCGCTGACGGTGCGCCGGGTGCCCGGCCGCGGCGTCGCCCTGCACGACCAGAAGACCGGCGAGCTGATCGCCGAACTCGACTTCCTCGAAGTCGGCCGGCTCCGCGCCGCGCTGCGCGCCGAGGTGCTCGCGGCATCATGGCCGGCAGGTGATCCCAACTGACCGAACCCGCACCCCGCGGCCCCGGTTCGCCACTCGCGGCCGGGGCCGCAGTGCGTCTACGAGCAAGGCGTATCGCGTGGCGATACCTAAGCTCAAACCGCGTGGCGATACCTAAGCTCAAACCGATGAAACCCTGAGTTTCATCGGTTTGAACCGGACGGTCATGGGGGAGCGATGGACACACCCGAGGCGGCCGTGCGCGCGTCGGTTTCCGCGCTGATCGACGCGCTTGCCGCGGCCGACGACAGCGGCGACGCCGCGCACCTGGTGCGCGTGCGCGCGGCCCGCCGCGCCCGCGCCGTGGTCGCCGAGGTGTGCGAGGCCGCGCTCGACGAGGCGATCCTGGCCGCCCGACTCGCGCGGCCCGAGGGCGCGACGTGGAAGCAGCTCGGCGACGAGCTGGGCGTCACCGGCCAGGCCGTGAGCAAGCGCGCCGGGGTCCGGTCGCTGTCGCGGGCACGCCGCCTTCTCAGCGACCAGGAGCGCGCGCAGCGGCGCAGGCAGCGCTACCTCGACACCTACGGCGCGCTGCCGCCGCAGTGGGACGACGACCTCGACGAGCCCGCGCTGGCTCCCGAGTCAACGCCGGAACCGCCGCCGGCACGGCGTCCGAGCGCGGTTCCCGAGGCGTCGGAGAGCCCGGCCGGGCAGCTGTCCGGCGCGGCGTTCTGGCGCGCTCAACGGCCGCGCTGAGCGTCGCGGAACGAGTGCAACTCCGGGTTGCATTCCGAATGCAAGAGCTGGTGTGTGTTTTGAAACTTGAGGTTTCATGATCGGCTTGCACCAAGGTATCTCCCGATACCAGGGCGCCGATCGGGCCGAAAAGAGGCCGAGTCGACGGCACCGACAAGAACCGACGGTAGGCTGCCCGTCATGACCGAGCCGTCCGGCGACCTCGAAACGCGCGTGGCCGCGCTGGAGGCCCGCGTCGGCGAGCTGGCCGAGCGCGTGCAGCGCAGTGAGCAGGACGCGGCCGCGGCACGCGTGCTGGCCGGCGGCGCCGACCGCGATGTCGAGCAGATCCGTGGCGAGATCCGCGACTTCCGGCAGGCCACCACGTCCAGCTTCAACGCGCTGCGCGAGGACCTGGCCGACCTCCGCACGCACGTCGACGACCGCTTCACCAAAGTCGATCGCGGGTTCACCGAGATGCGCGGCAAGTTCGACGCCACGGCCGCCGGGCAACAGCAAATCGTCGACCTGCTGAACACCTTGATCGCTCAGCAAGGCGGCGACCAGCCCGACGCAACAAGCTGATCAGCACGTTCGAGCCACCGTGCGGAGCCCGGTCCACCAGCACGGCGGGCAGCGAGTACGGGGCGGCGGTGTGCGCCTCGGCGGGCAACGGCCGGCCATAGAACATGCGGAACTCGGTGTCGGCCTTCGCCACATCACCGCCCGCGCGGCGCAGCATCAGCGCGCCGTCTGCGCGCTCGCCGGGACTCCGGTTTCGGTGGTGCTATGTCGGCGAGCTGGGCGCGGCGAGCGTGCCGTTCCGCGAGGCCGATTCACCGCGGGTTCGCTAGAGTCAGCCCCACGACGGCGTCATAACGCCCCAGCTCAGGAGGCATATTCGCTCCGAAATCACGCCGTGTTCAGTTCGCATCAGATGCGATATCACCGGTTCGACTGGTGCCGACTCGGATTCATCTGTCGCGAGTTCTCGCTGGTGCGGGGCGGGACACGCGCGGGTGGTTGGCGGTTCGGGACTGCCTCCGCCGATACCGTGCTGAGCGTGAATGCGTGCCGTGACTCTGGACAGCAGAGGGTTCGTTTGGATCATCGCGGGCTCGGGATGCCGACCCCTGCGGTGTTCATTCCGCGCGAGCAGTTGAGCGGCCTGGACCTGGCGGGGCTGGGGTTCATCAGCGTGGTCAACCGCGACGAGAAGGCGAGCATGCCGATGTCGCGGCATCTTGCGGCGGACGTCATGAGCACGCCGGAAGGGATGAGCTTGCTGGTGTTCAACAAGAAGCTGCCGCTGCGCCCGAAGTCGATGCTCAAGGTGCAGCCGGACAGGGTGCTGGAGGGCAGTTACGACACCGCGGCGGACGAGAGCTGGCAGAACGAGGCGTATGCCGCGCGGTGGATTCTGCTGCTGGCCGGGCCTCGCTCGGCCGAGAACCCCGCGGGGCCGGCCGAGGCGTTGCAGTGGTTGATGAGCCCGAACAGCGTGCTGGTCGGGGTCACCCTGCGGGCGGTGCAGTAGGCGAACGCCGCTGGTGGGCACGGAACTCAGCTTCGCAAATTCGAAATCTACGAGATTGCGATCACCTCTTGGACCATCCGATGCGGCGGACCGAGGTCCGACAGAACCGCGCAACCCGGCGACCGCGGCCGGCCCGCCTCCTCGCGGGTGGTTGCCACCACCGGGAACTCGCCACCTGATCATCGGACGGGCCGCTGGTGGGTAGCATCGACCAGCGGCAGCGGAGTTCCATCGCGGTCGCGTTGCAGCTCCTGCCGTTCGAGCACTACGGGGGAGCACAACATGAGTTACCCACCACCGGGTCCTCCCGGTTACCCGGGCTACTCGAACTATCCCGCTCGGCCGGGGCTTCCTGGCCCCTCGCCTAGAAAGCCCAGGACCGGCCTCTGGGGCGGCCTCGGCCTCGGCGCGGTCGTGCTCGTGGCGTTCCTGATCACCGGTTTGGTCGCGCCGGGGTTCCTGATCGGCGGCTCCAGCGACTGGCCGACCGGCGAGCAGGGCCTACCTGTCACCAGCACTCCCACCACCCTTGCCGATCCACAGCCGGACAGCACGGAGCCGAATACCCCGGAACCGACGACACCGAGCAGTACCGGCGCAGCTGCCCCCGGTGACAGTGCGACCGGGCTGGCCTTGCTCCAGGACTTCCTGAGGAAGGTGTCCTCCGGGAACCGGCAGGACCAGGACGCGGCCGCCAAAATGGGCTGCCCGAGCTACCGGAACCGGGTCGAGGCCTTCGCCGTCTTCGGCTCCGGAGAGAAGTTCAGCTATGACCTTGCGCAGGCAACTCAGACGGGCAACGCCGTCGCGTTGCCGATCACCGGCACGATGAACGGTCGGCCCTACGCGGCCGTCGTGACCGCGACCACCGAAGACGGGAAATCATGCGTCATGGTGGACAAGACGCAGTGAAACCGCCCGCGCTCGCCCACCCCCAGCGGCGCGGGGGCCGCGGTGTGTCCAGGCCCGGTACTCCCGAAGCTGACCCGAAGTGCAAAGTGACCGGCGAGTAGCTTCTGGTTGCGCTGGGCGTGGTTGTGTCGGGAAACGCTCGGCGCCCGCCCGAAAGCGGCGCGGCCGCGCACTCCGGCGGCCGAGCCCCAACCGACGTCGAGTGCGCCACCAGACAAGGCCGAGCGGTCGGGTTCGGTGGACGCGGCGAACGGGCGGTGCCCGAGCTGTGGTGCCGATCCTGGCCGCAGTGCGCGGGATCGCTGGCAGCAGCGGCAGGACTTGGCGATCACCTGGCTCTACCCGGACCCGCATCGGCCTGGTGCGGTGATCGAGCGCCATCACTGCGCGGCGTGTCAGCCGCACGAGCAGGTCGGCGTGCTGGAGTGCCCGCGGTGCGGGGACGGCCCGATGCTCGCCGGCGCGCTGGCCCACCAGGCCCCAGCGCTGGCGGGGCCGGTGCGGGCGTGGTTGATCGAGCACGGCTGGCACGAAGACGATGAGCGGGGTTTGGTGTGCGGGGCTCACCCGGCGCCGGCGCCGGCGGGGAGCCCGCGGTGACCGCCCGCACCAGTGCGGCGCCGGCCCGGTTCGTGCGCCGGGTGCGGCGTCGACGACGGCGCAGCCATCCAGAATCGCCTGGATCTGCTGCGGCAGCAGCAACGGCGGCCGGTCACGCCGACGATGGCGCCGGACTCGTACCAGTGACGACGGTCCCGGTGCCGAGCGGGCGTCCAGATGCGCCAGCAACCCGCGGGCCGGTGCTCGACGTGGTGCCCCGCGCATCAGCCGACTCGCGACCGGCACGTCGAACACCGCCTCGTACCAGCGATAGAAGGAGATCAGCGCCGCCAGGCGGGCTTCCAACGTCTCCGGAGTCGGCGCGTCCTCCGGCGTGACGATGGCGTGCTCGACCGTGCGACCGTTGCGCAACCACGACAAGAACCCAGCAACCGCAGAGACGCCGACATCCCGCCACCCGTTGGTCTCACCGCGCTGCTCGAGGAAGGTCCACCACTGCGCCAACGACGTGGCATAACCGCGCACCGTGTTCGGCGACCACAGATGCCGGTGCGCCTCCAACCACTCCTCGACCGGGACGACCGTCCGATAGCCCTCGTCGAGCACCGTCCAGGTGCGACGCCCGCCGGAGGGTCGGATAGCGAGGCTGTGTGCCACTGTTGATGTTCCGTCTCGTCGAAGAACTCCCGCTGATAAGACCGACTCAACGGATCACGAACGGACAGTAACGGTTCGTTTCGGACAGTGATGAAGCGGGGTCAGGTCCCGTTGATAACGGGCGGCCCGAGCAGGACGACGTTGCGGGCCTCGGTGAGGAACCCGCCGGAGGCCAGGGCCCCTATCTGCTGGCGGATCGCTGGTTGTGCGTCGAAGTCGAAGTCCTCCAGCGTCTTGGGAGCTGGGAAGCCTGCTGCGCGGATCCGCAGTTGGGCGCCGGAGGCGTTGCGGGCGCTGACTTCGCGTTCGAGGACCGCGGCGAGGTAGTCCTCATGGGTCCAGCCGGCGTCACGGGCCTGGTCGGCCAGCCTGGCGGCGGCCTCGGTGATCCGCGGTGCCTTCAGCGCGGCGGCGAGGTAGGTGATGTGCTTGACCGCCTCGGTGCTCGCGGCGGTCTTCGCGGTGCTGTTCGCGGCGGGCTTCGTGGCGGCCATCAGCTGGCTCCCTCGTCATCGCTGAGCAGTCCGAAGGCGCAGTCGTAGTCGCTGAGATCCCGGGCCAGATCATCACCAGCTCCGATCGTTCCGACGGCGCGGGGTTGCTGGTACTGCTTGCGCAGCCAGGCGGCTGTCTCGACATGGACCGGGTCGGTGATGGTGGTTCCTCTGGCCCAGACGCGGGGGTGTTCGGCCACGACGCGGCCCTCGCAGCGGACCCGGACGCGGTCGAGATCTGCTGCGACGTCGACCATCCGGCCGATCACGGTCGGATCGACGGAGTAGTCGTTGGTGTCGAGTCGGACGTAGTAGTCACGGCCCAACCGGATCTTGTTGCCCCAGCCCAGGTGCAGCGGGATCGGCGGCAACGCCAGCATCGCCGCCCGATCGGCGTCGACCAGGTCGGCCGGTGCGGCCTTGATCGTGCGCACCACCCGCGCGTTGGCCTTGGTCAGCCAGTCGGTGAACTGTTCGTTGAAGTCCGCCGGTGAGGTGAACCGCCGGCCGGGCATGAACGAGGTCTCGAATCAGCCGTTGCGGCGCTCCACCACGCCCTTGGACTCCGGGTCCTTCGGCGGCAGCAGCACCAGCTTGGTGGCCAAGGTGCCCATGAACGACGCGACGCCCTCGGCCCGGCGCTGGCCGCGGCCGATGCCGGGCTCGTTGTCCCAGATCAGCCGCCGTGGGACCCGTCCGAGCTGCTGGATCAGCTCCCACGTGCCCAGCAGCAGGCCTTCGGTCTTGCGGGTCGGGATCATCCGCCCGGTGCTGAACCGCGAGTACGCGGCGGTGATCACCAGCACCGGCAACAGCTTCGCGGTCCCGTCCTCGAGCGGGATCTTGCGCGGCGGGAACCACAGATCGCACTGCGCGGCATCGCCAGGTGCCCAAGCAATCCGGTCAGCCGGATCGACCGGCCGATGCTCGGGCCGCAGCCGCTTGACGTTCTCGCGGAACCACCGGATCGACCCCGTCCACCCCACCCGCTCGGCCAGCACCGTCGCCAGCATGTCCGGAACCTCCTCCAGCAGCGCCCGCACCGCCGGCTCGAACGCCGTGAACGACGTCGGCCCAGGCCTGCGCACATACCGCGGCGGCGCGTCCGAGTTCACCGCCTTGATCACCGTCGTTCGTGAGATCCCCAAACGCTCCGCGATCCGCGCCTTCGGCACCCCCTCAGCAGCCAACCTCCTGATCAGCGCCCAGTCCTCCAAAGTGATCACTCTCCAATCGTCGAGTGCTCACTTTTCACCGCCGAAAGTGTTCAGTTTTCGAGCGCCGCCGACAGGGGACCTGCGTGACATGGTGAAAGCTGAATTTCCTGAATCCCAATCTCCAGAAGATGAAAGTTCGCATCCGCCGGAAAGACGCCTGAAACCGGCGCCGGCTCTGCCGCGTGAATGGAATAACGATCGTGCAACCTTCGGAGCCAGGAGCGATGTCCAGTGAGGGTATTCAAGGAGATGAGTGGGACGCCTACATCACGCAATGACGTGCGTACCTCTGCTTCGGTGGCCTGGACCTGGCGAACCCCGACCAGCCGCTCGACGACCAGCCCACTCAGATGCGGCAACAGCCTCTCAAGCTCAATAGAGCACGGCCGATATGATCAACTGCCACGCTCACCGCCAGTCACCGGACCACGAAACCTGCGCCAGAGCCCCGAAACCGGCTCCCTCGTGGTCGCCTCGGGCAGCGGAAGCCGCCTGCCCGCCTACGCCGGCGGCGCCGCCCGCGCGATCTGGATCGTCGGGGCGCAGAAGGTGGTACCCGACCTGAGCACCGCACTGCGCCGCCTCGAAGATCACGCTCTCCCGCTGGAAAGCGCCCGCGCCCAGGTGGCCTACGGGCGGCCCAGCGCCGTCAACCGCCTTCTCGTCCTCAACGCGGAACCCCACCCCGGGCGCGGCACCGTCCTGCTGCTCCGCGAAGCGATCGGATTCTGAAACCGGCAGGAGTCGTCGTCGGTCCCGTCGCGGCGTCAGGCCGGGAACCGGCTGAAGTCCGGTTTGCGCTTTTCGGCGAACGCCGCCGCTCCCTCCTTGCCTTCTTCGGACTCGACGAACAGTGCCAGTGCGGAGCCAGCGACGTTGGCGAGACCGGCCTGGTGCTCGGTGTCGGTGTTGAACGAGTGCTTCAGGACCTTGATCGCGGTCGGGCTCATCGCCGCGACGTCGGCTGCCCACCGATGGGCTTCCGCCATCAGCCTTTCCGGTGGCACGACCGTGTTGACCAGTCCCCAGCGCTCCGCTGTGTCGGCGTCGTACTGGCGGCAGAAGTACCACATCTCCCGTGCTCGCTTCTCGCCGATGACGCGCGCCAGGTAGGTGGTGCCGAACCCGGCGTCGAACGAGCCCACCCTGGGGCCGGCCTGGCCGAACCGGGCGGTCGAACTCGCGATGGAGATGTCGCACAGCACGTGGAGCACGTGGCCGCCGCCGATGGCGAGGCCGTTGACGGCGGCGATCACGGGTTTGGGTATCTCGCGGATCAGCCGGTGCAGGTAGTCGAGCTCGAACAGGCCGCTGGCGCTGGGCCCGTAGTCGCCGGTCTCGGCTCGCTGTTTGACGTCACCACCGGTGCTGAACGCCTTGTCCCCGGCGCCGGTGAGGATCACGCACCGCACGCCGCGGTCCGCCCACGCGGTCCGGAAGGCGTGGACCAACTCCTCGACCGTCGTGGCCCGCAGGGCGTTGTACCGCTCCGGGCGGTCGATCGTGACGACTGCGGTCGTGCCGTCGACGTCGTAGCGGATGTCGTGGAACATGTTCGCCTCCGAGTCAGCCGACCCGCCGGTCGTGTCCCTCCCAGTGGCGTTCCCGCATCGCACGCCGGAAGACCTTGCCGACGGCGGTTTTGGGGATTTCGTCGACCACTTCGAGGGAAAGGGGTTTCTTGTACGTCGCGAGCCCGCTGTCGCGGCAGTGCTGCTGCAGTTGCTCCAGGGTGAGTGTGGAACCGGACCGCAGCGAGACACACGCGTGGACCGCCTCGCCCCACTTCTCGTGGGGAACGCCGACCACCGCGACCTCGTTGACGTCCGGATGCGCGGTGATGACGTCCTCGACCTCGCGCGGGTAGACGTTGAGCCCGCCGCTGATGATCATGTCGTTCTTGCGGTCGACGATCGTGATGTACCCGTCCTCGTCGGCGGTCGCGAGGTCGCCCATCCGGAACCAGCCGTCCACGTAGGCCCTCGCGGTCGCCTCGGGCTGGTTCCAGTACTCGACGGACACGGCGTCGCCCCGGACCCACAGCTCGCCGATGTCGCCGGTGGCGACCTCCGTCCCCTCGTCGTCGGCGATCTTGACGTCGAAGAACGGGCTCGGCCTGCCGCAGGAGGCGAGCCGCTCCGGACGGTGCTCCAGTGCCTCGACATGCTCGTCGGGGTACAGGATGGTGTTGTAGATGGTGCCGCCCTCGGTGGAGCCGTAACCCTGGAAGAAGACCGGGCCGAAGATCTTCATCGCGTCGCTGAGCACGGTCGACGCGATGGGCGAGCCGGAGTAGTAGACACGCCGTAGGCTGCTCAGGTCGCTGCGGGTCGCCGCCGGGTGGTGCGTGAGCGCGTTGATGATCGCCGGTGCGAGGATGGTGTGGGTGATCCGTTCCCGTTCGACGGTTTCGAAGAACTCCTCCGCGTCGAAGTGGGTCATCATCACCGACCGGCCGCCGTGGAACAGCGCCGGTGCCGTCAGGATCCCCGACTGGTGCGACAGCGGCCCCACGTGCAACAGCGCGGAACCGGAGTCGACGTCGTTCATCATCGTCGCGAGGATGTTGCGGTAGATGTTGACCCACTGCCGGTGCTGGTACACCGCGCCCTTGTAGTTCCCGGTGGTGCCGGAGGTGTGGAAGACCAGGTACGGCTCGTCGTCGGCCGCCCGCTCGGGGTCGAACGGCTCCGACTCGCCGATCAGCCTCTCGTAGTCGTCACCGAGCCCGACGATCCGGGCGCTCGGTGCCTTTCCCGAATCCACCAGTTCCTGGATCGGCTTCGTGAACTCCGGGCTGGTCACGACGACCGAAGGCCGCAGATCGTTGAGCACCCAGGCGAACTCCCGGAGCGAGTCGCGGGCGTTGAGCCTGCCGCGGACCCCGCCGATCATGGAGACGGCGTTGTCGACTTCCACCCACTCGTTGCGGTTGTGCATGAGCGCCACGACCCGGTCGCCCCGCTGCACACCCAGCCCGCGAAGGCCGGTGGCGAGACGACGACTGCGGTCCCACATCTCGTTGTACGTCAGGCTGCCGTTGGCGTCCGTCAGCGCCCTGCTGTCACCGAACCGGCGGACGGACGAGCCGACGAACTCGTGAACCAGTTGTGCCATGTGATCTCTCCTTCGCGAATGGTGGCCGGCCGGGGCGACCGGCCACCACAGCCACCTGCCTAGTCGATCCGGATAGTCGCCGTGCGGACCGCCGACAACACCAACGTGTCGGTCAGCTTTTCCTGCGGCAGCAGGTTTCCCGGGCCGAGGTCCACACTCACCGGCAGCCGTCCCCGGTCGTCGGCGGTGACGGTCTGCGCGGTCGCGTGCCCGTTCGGCGCCGTGACGGTGACCCGGTGCGTGCTGCCCGGCGTGAACGCCGCCGGGGTCTGGAGCGCGACGGTGCCGGTGCCGCTGACGGTGAAGGCGGTACCGTCCCGCCGCGCGTTGGTCAGCGAGAGGAACTCGTCGGCGCTCCGGGTGACCCGCACGTCGTACCCCCACACGGAGAACGCCGGGTTCACCGTGCGGTAGGAGAAGGTGGCGGGGTCCGGGACACCCTTCGCGAACGTCTCGTTGGCCGCCGAGACCATGAAGTCACGGTAGACCTGCGCGTCGTTGGCCCCGTGCACGCCCGGCAGCTGCACGACCTGCACCGGAATCGCCTTCGCGGCCAAGTCCTTCATCGCGACGTGGTTGTTGCTGTTGAGCACCGCCTCGATCGCGGCCGCGGCGGGGTTGCGCAACGGCGGGTAGGCCGCGCAGTTCGCGTCGCCGGCCGCGGCGGCCGACAGGCACGCGTCGCCGAAGCTGAGCAGGAACTTCGTGCCCGTCCCGGACAGGTTGGTGGCGAGGTCGCTCGGGTTGTAGTTGCGCCACCACACCTCGTCGGTCAGGCCGGTGCCGTAGCCCTGGTCGCGCAAGTACCCCAGCGCTTCCCAGAGGGCGCGCAGCCGCGGCTCGGAAAGGATCTCGTAGACACCGCTGACCGATCCGATGAAACCGTAGTCGTCCGGGTGCTTCATGCCCTGCACCATGGCCGAGTAGCCGCCCATGGAGAAACCGCTCACACCGCGCCCGGCCCGGTCGGTCCGGACGTTGAACATGTGCTCGACGAGCGGGTACAGCTCCTGGTGGAGGAACGAGTCGCCGGGCAGCTGCTCACCGGTCAGCGGGGGCACGTTCGGCACCAGGTCCGCCCGGCCGTCGATCCAGCCGCAGTTGTGGCACACCGTCCCGGCTGTGTCCGTGTCGGGTGCCACCACCACGAACCGCGCCTTGCTCAGCTGGGACTTGAAGTCCATCAGTTCCGTCTGGCGGTAACCGCCGCCCGCGGAGACCATGTGCAGCAACGACTCCTGGCCGGTGACCGGGTCCAGCGCCGCGTTGTCCAGCTCCTGCAGGACGGTCCCGTGCAGGTAGTACAGCACCGGGGACGGCGTCCCGTCGCCGTGGTAGGAGTCGGGCAGGTAGACGAGGTTTTCCATCCGCCGGTGCATGAGCGGGCTGTCGAAGTCCACCCGCAGCACCTGGTTGTTCCCGTCGACCGGCGTCACCGAGACGTTCCACTGGCTGTAGGGAGCCGGGAGGGACTTGGTCGCCGGCGCCGTGTCGGCGGTCGCCGGGATGCCGAGTCCGAACCCCGTCACGAGAGTGAGGACGGCCAGCGCAACGAGTCCTTTGGCACGTTTACGCATGGAACTGATATTCCTTTCCTGCACAGCGTTGGGCGGAAAAAGAGAGGTGCTCTTCAGGCGGCGAAGGTGTCGATGGTCGCCTGAACGTTCTCGACGAACCGGTCCGGCGGGATGCCGAAGCTCGGCGAGTACAACATCGCGTGGTCGTAGACGTCGGCGAAGTTCGCGGTGAACCGCTGCCGCACCTCTTCGGGCGGCCCGGTGACGGCGAGGAGGTCGACCAGCTCCTCGGGCACGGCGCCGATCATGGCGGCGCGGTCCCGGCGGGTCCACGCGTCCCGGATCTCGGCGATGGCGGAACCGAAACCGAGCACCTCGAAGGCCGCGGCGTAGGTGCGCACCACGGCGTAGAACGCGATCTGCGCCTTGGCTTCGGCACGGGCGACCGCGGTGTCGTCGTGCACGGAACAGATCACGAACCCGGTGAGCGTCACCTCGTCCGCAGCGCGTCCGGTGCGCCGTGCGCCCTCCTCCAGCGCGGGCCGGACCGTCGTCTCGACGTACTTGCGGCTGAACACCGGATGCCCGACAAGCCCGTCGGCCACGGCGCCTGCCGCCTGGATCATGCGTTTGTTGACACCGGCCAGCTGCACCGGGATGTCGGTGCGCAACGGCGGCCGGACGTCGGCCGTCGGCTTGAGCCGCACGGTGTAGAATCGGGCCTTGTGGTCGATTCCGGTCTCGTCCATGGCCCAGAAGCGGCGCAGCAGCGGAACGAGCTCCTCCACCCGCAGCGCGGGCGCGGTGGGGTCGGCACCGTGCCAGTCGCGTTGCATCGTGCGGGTCCCGGTGCCGAGACCGAGCACGAGCCGTCCGCCGGAGAGCTCGTCGAGGTCGCGGGCCTCGGTGGCGAGCACGAGCGGGGAACGCCCGACAGCGTAGGCGATCGCGCTGCCGATCCGGACCCGGCTGGTGGCGTGCGCCATGGCGGCGAGCGACACGATGGCGGAGCGTTCGTAGAACTCGGTCGTCCACACGGAGTCGAACCCCGCGGCCTCCGCCCGCCGGGTCAGGTCGGTGACCGTGGCGAGGTCGCCGCCCAGCAGCACGATGCCACCCGGCGCGGTCACCGCGCCGGCTCCGCGGCACCGGCGAGGTCGCGCAGGATCGCTGCGGCCTCGTTCGCCATGTTCGGGACGAACTCGGCGATCCGCACCACTTCGCTGATCCCGCTGCAGACCTGGCCGGCGGGCACCAGCCCGCCGTCGACATCGCCGACCGACTGGGCGCGGATCAGCGCTTCGTCCTTCCACCTGGTCAGCTCGTCAGGGCTCAGCTCATCGTTCTCGACCATCCGCTGGAGCCGGTCGACGGCGGCGTTGCGCAGCACCCGGGCCGGGCCGTACACCCCGGGCGCCACCGCGTCGTCACCTTCACCGGCGGCCAGGATCCGCTCGGTGTAGGCCGGGTGCCAGTCGGTGTTGTCCTCGGTCGCGATGAACCGCGTGCCCATCGCGACCCCCGACGCACCCAGTGCCAGCGCGGCCGCGAGGGTGCGGCCGTCGCGCGCTCCACCAGACAGGACCACCGGCACCGACACGGCCTCGGTGACGTTCGGGACCAGCACGAACGTGTGCACCGGTTTGGCGTGCGTGTGCCCGCCCATCTCGTAGCCCGAAGCGATCACCACGTCGACGCCGGCCAGCTCGGCCTTGCGCGCGTGCGCGGTGGCTCCGACCTTGTGCATGTGCACGAGGCCGCTCCCGCTGATCAGCGGCCGGAACTCGCCGGGGAAGCCCGCGCTCGTGGTGAGCACCCGGAGCTGGCGCTCCAGTGCCGGATCGCTCGCGCGGGCGTCCACCACCGCCTGGATGTACGCCTCGCTGACCGGCAGCACCTTCCCAGTGCTGTCGCGTCCCACCGGGACGTTGACCGCGAACGGGCGGTCGGTCAGCGACGCGACGTTGTCGATGTGCTCACGGAGCAGCCGGGCGCCGACCTCGGGTTCCTTGGTCATGCCCGGCATGCTCACGGTGCCGAGCCCGCCCGCCGCGGACACCGCCGCCGCGATCTGGTCGGTCTGGTAGGGGCCCATCCCCTCCTGAATGATCGGATATTCGACACCGAGCAGCTCGGTGAGCCGGTTGGCCAGCACGCTCATGGGTTCCTTCCTCATCGATCCGTGGTCAGCACCAGTGCCGAACCGTCCACCAGCGCGCCGGAGGTCACCACGCCGACCTCGTGCCGCGGCACCTGCCGGTCGCCGCCGCGGCCCTGGACCTGCAGCACCGCCTCGGCGACGGTGTTCATGCCGTGCAGATAGCCCTCCGCGAGCAGGCCGCCGTTCGTGTTGACGGGCAGCCTGCCCTCGCGCGCGGTCGCTCCGGAGCGGACGAACCCGCCCGCCTCGCCCCGGCCGCACAGTCCCAGCCCTTCCAGTCCGAACAGGACGGTGCTGGTGAAGCAGTCGTATATCTCAGCGAAGTCCACATCGGACGGTGTGATTCCGGCCCTGCCGAACAGTTCGTCGCGCAGGAGGCTGGTGAAGTTGTGCGTGTAGTCCTCGTACAGCAGCTGGTCGCCGATGTCCAGGCCCGGCTTCGCTCCCGCCCGGTACGCCGCGGAGGCGATCAAGGCAGGCGGGTGCCGCAGGTCACGCGCCCGCTCGGCCGACGTCACCAGCACCGCGCAGGCTCCGTCGACCTCGCTGGTGCAGTCCGCGGCACGGAACGGGTCGGCGACCATGGGTGAGTCCAGATAGGACTCGAGGTCGAGTGGCTTGCGTACGATGGCGCGCTCGTTGCGCATCGCGTACTCCCGCTGGGCGATCGCCACCGCCGCGAGGTCCTCGGTGGTGGTCCCGGTTTCGTGCATGAACCGGCGGGCCCACATGGCGATGTACATCAGGTACGCGCTGTACCCGATGGGGTAGCGGAACTGGCCGCCGCCGCCGGCGAACGACGTGCTGCCCACCCGCACCCCGGACCGTCCGTTCAGGGCGCGGAACACCAGCACGTTCTCCGCGTAGCCCTGGGCGACGGCCATCGCCGCCTGCTGGACCATGAAGCACGGTGACTGCCCGCCCTGCTGGAAGTCCATCACGTAACGCAGTCCCGGCAACGCCAGCGCGGTCGCGACGGCCTCACTGGACACGGAGTCGTTGAGCACACTGAAGCTCACCACTCCGTCCACTTCGGACAACGGCAGCCCGGCATCGGCGGCCGCGGTCCGGGTGGCCTCGGTCGCCAGGTCCAGCACGCTGCGTCCGGACTTCTTACTCAGCTCTGTGTAGCCCACACCGGCTATCGCAGTTGGTCTCATCGGTCCTCCTGGATCACGGAGGATAGGCGCCGGCGCCGACAAACGTCAACTATTGAGTCGAACTTCGTCCTTGACGTCGAATTACGACCCGGTGTTAGAGTGGTTCACGTGGAGACCGACACAACTCGTCCGCTGGTCCGGCGCAACCGCAGAGTTGCGATGGGCGACGTGGACGCGGCGAGAATCCTGTACTTCGCCGCGCCGTACCGGTGGCTGGAGGAACTGCTGACCGGCTGGTGCAAGGCGATCGAACATCCCGTCAGCGGCATGTTCCGCGAGGGCAGCGGCTGCCCCTCGGTGGCCTCGGCCGCCCAGTACGTCGCGCCGCTCGCCCTCGACGACGAGATCTCGGTCGCGCTGTACCCGTCGTCGATCGGGCACACGTCGTTCTCCGTCACCGCCGTGGCCAGCAGGATCGACGACGGCAGGGTGATGGTGAAGGTGACCTCGTGGCACGCCTGGGCGCTCTTCGGGGAGGACGACACGGGGGCCGTGACACTGCGCGCCCAGCCGCTGCCGGACTGGCTGCGCGACGGCCTCGCGGCCTCGACGCTGATCCAGCCCGCCACACCACGACCAGCCGCCACACCGATCCGGCTCTGAGAATCGCGAGGAGAGATCTTGTCAGACAGCACTATTGTCGTCGACCGCGTCGAACTGGACGAGGCAGGAGCACAGCTCGGCCTGGTCACGCTGAACCGACCGGACGAGATGAACCCGATCGACTGGGACACCGGGCTGGCACTGGGCCGGGTCTTCGACGACCTCGCCGCCGACGACCGGGTCCGGGTCGTCGCGATCACCGGGGCCGGGCGTGCCTTCTCCGCCGGCGGTGACATGAAGAAGTACCAGGTGCTGCAACGTGACCGCCGTGACTTTCCCCGGTTTCTCGCGGACCTGCACGAGGTGTTCGGCCGCATCTCCGAGTACCCCCAGCCGTTCGTCGCGCTCGTGAACGGCGTCGCCATCGCCGGTGGTATCGAGCTGATGCTGTCGTGCGACCTCGCCATCGCCTCGACCTCGGCCCGGATCGGTGACGCGCACCTGCCCTTCGGCCAGATGGGCGGGGGTGGGGTGCTCACCCTGCTACCGAGGGCGGTGGGTCCCGCCCGCGCGCGCGAGCTGATCTTCTCCGGGCGGATGCTCTCGCCCGAGGAAGCGGCGGACTGGGGACTGGTGTCCAAAGTGGTCGGTGACGACGAGCTGATCAAGGCGGGCACCGAGTTCGCCGCCGAGGTCGCGAAGAAGTCGCCGCTGGCCGTCGCCAACGCCAAGCGGGTGCTCAACGCGGCGTACTGGGACGGCACCGGGATCGCGGCCGGCCTGCGCCTGGAACGGGAGACCACCTCCCGGTACTGCATGACCAGCGACGACGCCCATGAGGGCCTGCGCGCGTTCGCCGAGAAGCGCCGGCCACGGTTCACCGGCCAGTGAAGGAGGGACTGCGATGACCATCGAGACCGCGGCGGCACCACCCGCCCCGCCCACCCCGACCCCCGACGAGGACAGCGCGCCGTACTGGGCGGCCCTGGCCGAACACCGGGTCCTCCTGCCGATCTGCGACAGCTGTTCCGCCCGGCATTTCCCGCCGACACCCGCCTGCCCGCACTGCGGGCACCCGCACACGCACTGGGAGGAGGTCCCGGCGACGGGCTCGGTCTACTCCTTCATCACGGTGCACCGGGCCTTCGACCCCGCGTTCGCGGACCAGGTGCCCTACGTGATCGCGACGGTCGACCTCCAGGCGGGTGTGCGCACGGTCGGACGATTGAGCGGCACACCCGCGATCGGTGCCCGGGTCTCCCCCGAGTTCACCGACCACGACGGCTGGACCGAACTGCGCTTCCGGGTGGTGGAGTCCTGATGGCGACCCGGATCTCGCCGTTCAGCGAGACGATGTCGAGGTTCACCGCGGACCGGGTCATGCCACGGGCCGACGAACTCGACCGGCACCCGCAAGACCTCGGTCTCATCCGCGGCCTGCTGCTGGAGATCGGGCGCCTGGGGCTGTACGGGGCGGTGATCGGCGAGGAACACGGCGGGACGGGCCCGAACTCGCTGGCGATGCACGAAGGCATCGAAGCTCTCGCCTACGGCAACGCTGGGCTAGCCATGTCGACCATGCCGACGTACCTGCTCGCCAGAGCGGTTTCCCTGCACGGCTCGGCGCAGCAGCAACGGCGCTGGCTCGTGCCGATCGCCGACGGCCGCATGATCGGGTCGTGGGCGGTCACCGAGCCCGACACCGGCTCGGACGTCGGTGCGATCACCACCACGGCGACCCGGACCGACGACGGCTGGGTCCTCAACGGACGCAAGATGTTCATCACCAACGCCGCGATCGCCGACGTGCTGCTCGTGTTGTGCCGCACCGGGGACACCCGGCTCCAGGAAGCCATGACGGCCTTCGTGGTGCCGATGGAGACGCCCGGCATCGAGGTTCCTCGGTCGCTGGACAAGATGGGCCTGCGCTCCTCGCCGACGTGCGAACTGGTGCTCGACCACGTGCCGGTACCCGACAGCGACCGGCTCGGCGAGGTCGGACAGGGCTGGGCCATCGGCATGGACGTGCTCAACTACGAACGGCTGGCGGTTCCCGCGATCGCCGCCGGCACCTGTGCCAGGGCACTCGACCTCAGCACCGCCTACGCGGCGGACCGCCGGGCCTTCGGCGGCAGGCTCGACCAGATCGGCGCCGTGCAGGCCATGCTCGCGGACATCGCGAGCGCGCTGCTCCAGTGCCGACTGCTGTACCGGCACGTGGCCGCTCTCGTCGACGACGGCAAGCCTGCGATACTCGACGCTTCGATCGGTAAGCTAACCGGCGGTCGGCTGGTCAACCGGGCCGTCGACCTCGCGGTCCAGGTCCACGGAGGGTACGGCTACACCCGGGAGTTCGAGGTCGAGCGGCTCTACCGAGACGCCCGGCTCTTCACGATCGGCGGCGGAACCAGCGAGATCCAGCAGAAGATCGTCGCCGCCCAGCTCCGGCAGCACCCCACGTGGGCCACCACGGCAGCCCTGCCGTGACCGCGGTTCCTGGATGAGGAGGACAGCAGTGTCAGTGCCGGCAACAGGGGTGGACACGCCGCCCAGGTCGAACAGGGTGGCCCGCCGCCGCAACCGCAAGGTGGCCGACATCGTCGCCGCCGCGGCGGAGGTGCTCGCCGAGCGCGGCTACCACGACACCGGCCTCGACGAGATCGCCGAACGGCTCGACATCGCCAAAGCCACGCTGTACCACTACTTCCCCAACAAGGAAGCACTGGTGATGGCGTGCATGGAATCGGTCGGCGCGGAGGTCAACCAGCAGCTTCGCGACATCGCGGACAACGGCTCGGGTACGGCGCGGGACCGGCTGACCGCGCTCATCGGCCTGCAGCTGGACATCATCGTGCACAAGTCCCCGCAGATGGCGAGCCTGTTCCGGCAACCGCTGGACTGGCCGCAGGCCTACCAGGAACGCATCAGGCAGCTGCAGCGCGACCACTACGCCATTTTCCGTTCCGTGGTGCGGGAAGGCATCCAGCGCGGCGAGTTCGTCGTCGAGGACGAGGCCGCCACGATCCACAACCTCTACGGCGCCATGAACTACGTCCCGGTGTGGTTCCAGCCCAAGCGGAAGAAGGACTTCTCGGAGATGTCAGAAGCCGTCGTGGACAGCCTGCTCAGGCTGTTCCTGCCGCCAGGAGCACCGACATGACCACCGCGACGAGCCCCGCGCGACTGTTCGACCTCACGGGCCGCCGTGCCGTCGTCACCGGCGCCAGCCGAGGAATCGGCGCCAGGGCCGCCCAGGTCCTCGACGCCGCCGGCGCGAAGGTCGCGCTGGTCGCGCGCGACAAGAACCGGCTGCAAGACGTGGCCGCGACACTGGGAAACGAAAGTCTCGTCCTCCCGGCCGATCTGAGCCTGCCGGACACCGCCGAGCGACTCGCCGCCGAACTCGACGAACGCTGGGGTGGCACCGACATCCTCGTCAACAACGCCGGTCTCTCCCGTCCCGGCCCGGCAACCGCACTACCCACAAAGGACTGGGACGACGTAATGGCGGTGAACCTGCGCGGCATGTTCACGCTCACCCGCTGCCTCGCGCCCGGGATGCTCGACCGGGGCTGGGGCCGCATAGTCATGGTCTCCAGCGCACTCGGCCTGGTCGGGGAGGCCCAGGCGGCAGCCTACGTCTCGTCGAAGTCCGCGGTACTCGGCCTCACCCGGTCACTGGCGGTTGAGTGGGCGCCGAAGGGTGTCACGGTGAACTCGCTGTGCCCCGGCTGGGTGGACACCGACATGGTGTCCGACCTGCTTGCCGATCCGAGGTTCCACCGCCGGGCGATGCGCCGCATCGCGGTCGGCCGGTGGGGGGAGCCACCGGACCTCGACGGCGCACTGCTCCTGCTGGCCTCACCCGCGTCCGCGTACCTGACCGGGCAGGCCATCGTGGTCGACGGCGGACTGGTTGCCGGATGGTGACGCCCCGCTTCGGCTTCATGCTCCCGATCTCCGACCCCTTCGGTCTCGGCACCCCCGACATCGCCGCCGCGGCACGGCATGCCGAGCAGGTCGGCGCCGGGACCGTCTGGGTCGGTGATCATCTCGCCTTCCACACCCCGGTGGTCGAAGCCACCGTCGCACTGTCCGTCGCCGCAGCCGCCACCGAGCGGGTCCGCCTCGGCTTCGGCGTCCTGCTGCTGGCCCTGCGCCACCCGGCGTGGACCGCCAAACAGCTCACCTCGCTGCAGGTGCTCAGCGGACAGCGGCTCGAAGTCGGCATCGGCGTGGGCGGCGAGAACCCCGCCGAGTGGGCGGCAGGCGGAATACCGGTGCAGGAACGCGGAACCCGCACCGACGCGATCCTCAGCGTACTACCCGACCTGTTGTCGGGCAACCCCGCGAAGATCGGCGCTCCCTATCACCTCGACGTCCCACCGCTCGCGCCCCACGGGGACATGCCACCCCTGTGGATCGGCGGCCGCAGTGAACAAGCCCTGCGGCGAGCCGCGCGGCACGGCGACGGCTGGATCGGGATGTTCGCCGACGAACAACGCCTCGCGTCCGCGCTGGGCCACCTACGCCGATGCTGCACCGAACTCGCCCGGCCAGTGCCCCGCATCGGTCTGCTGGTCTTCACCCACATCGGCGACCCGGCCAAGGGACGCGCCGAGACAGCGCGGTTCCTCGAAGCGCAGTATCGAATCCCCTTCGAGAAAGTCGAGCGGTACACCGCGATCGGCACGGCGAACGAGGTCGCGGCCAAACTCGACCGGTTCGCCCGCGTCGGCGTCGACGAGTTCATCCTCTTCCCCGCGGCCACCGACCACCACAGCCAGTACGAACAACTGGGGCAGACCCTGGAGTTGATCGGAGCCGCCTGAGCCAGCACAGCAAATCCGCTGTCGGGGCCGGAGGGCGTGAACGGTCCGAACACGCCTGGCGTGATCAGGCCGGGTCACCAACAGGATGCGGGTCGTCGATGCCCCGGACATCGAGGTCGTCGGCCAAGCGGGCACCGACGAGGAGGCGGTCTGGGTGGTGGGGAGTGTCCGTGATCTTGTTTGCGCCGTGAGGCGCTAGGAATCGAGGGAGGTGGAAGACCTTCTCGCGGGGCTGTCGCAGCAGTCCGGTGGAAGCGGAGCGCAGCCTGATCCGGGAGACGCCGGGGAGGGTGGGAAGCAGCGCTGACAAAGCCGGGACGGCCTGGTACTGCCAGACAGGTCGGGTTCGGCGAGCGAGATCAGACGGTATACGACAGGAACCAGTGGTAAAGCTCCGTAAGCGTGGCACCGGCTCAAATCTGGTGGATATGGGTCGGGGCGCAGTGCACGACCGTCCGATGAGGATGGTCGACTCCGTAGCCGGTTAAGAGTTCCTAACAGAGTCGTGCGACGTGTCGCCAAGTGATGATGCAGGTGGCCAGGGCGAGGAAGGCTTGATGGATGTCGTCGCGGCGTTCCCAGCGGATGCGTAGACGTTTCATGCCGTGGTACCAGGCAATGGTGCGTTCGACGACCCACCTGCTCGCGCCCAGGCCGGAGCCGTGCGGTTGGCCTCGGCGAGCGATGCGTGGCCGGATGCCCTTGGCCCGCACCTTCTTGCGGTACTTGGCGTGGTCGTAGGCGCGGTCACCGTAGAGCTCGCCGGGCCGCTGGCGTGGTCGGCCACGGCGGCCTCGAACCGGCGGTATCGCCTCAATCAACGCTTCGAGTTCGGTGACGTCGTTGCGGTTGCCGCCGGTCAGCGACACCGACAGCGGGATGCCGGCGCCCTCGGTCAGGACGTGGTGCTTCGAGCCCGGACGGGCGCGGTCGACCGGGCTCGGACCGCTTTTGGGCCACGCCTCGCGGCCCGAACATGGGAAGAGTCGATGACCGCCCGCGACCAGTCCAGCTTCCCGGCACCGTGCAACTCGGCCAGCAACAACTCGTGCAACTGCCGCCAGACTCCGGCCCGGTTCCACTCCTCCAGGCGCCGCCAGCAAGTCATACCCGACCCGAACCCCAGCTCCTGCGGCAGGAACTCCCACTGGATCCCGGTGTGCAGCACGAACAAGATCCCGCACAACACCTGCCGATCCGGGATCCTCTTCCGTCCCGGATACCGCGGATTCCGCAGCGCCGGCTGGGGCAGCAACGGCTCGATGCGCTGCCACAACCCGTCCGGCACGATCCACGGCGGCTGCTCACCACGCCTCACGGCCCGACACCTTAGATCAACATCCACGCAAGACGGAAGACCGAAGATCAACTTTGTTAGGAACTCTAAGCCCAGCCTGCCGGCGGGCACCGTCGAGCGGGTATTGCACGTTACGGCGCATGAGGGGCCACCCGGCGGGGCCACGCACTGGACCACCCGCACGATGGCCGCCCGGATCGGGATCGCCAAAGACTCGGTGGCCCGGATCTGGGCCGACCACGGCCTCAAACCGTGGAAGGTAGACACATTCAAAATCAGCAACGATCCGCGGTTCGAGGAGAAACTGGTCGATGTGGTCGGGGTGTATCTGCATCCGCCGGCCCGCGCGGTGGTGTTCAGCTTCGACGAGAAAACGCAGTGCCAGGCGCTGGACCGAACACAGCCGTCGTTGCCGATGAAGCGCGGTCGCGCGCAGACGATGACCCATGACTACAAGCGACACGGCACGATCGATCTGTTCGCAGCGATGAACATCGGCACCGGCGAGGTCCTCACCAAACTGCGCAAAGGCCACGCGGGCGCGGACGTGCTGCGGTTCTTCAAACAGATCGACCGCAACGTCCCGCGTGGGCTGGGTGTGCATGTCGTGCTGGACAACCTCTCCGCTCACACCGCACCCGAGGTCACGAAGTGGCTGGCTCATAAGGATCGCCGCCGCTGGCACCTGCATTTCACCCCGACCTCCAGTTCCTGGCTCAATGTGGTCGAGCGCTGGTTCAAAGAGCTGACCGACAAACGACTCCGGCGTGGCGTGTTCACCAGTCTTGAGGACCTCAAACAGGCCATCACGGCCTGGGCGGAGCACTGGAACACCGACCCGAAACCGTTCGTATGGAAGGCGACCGCGGAAGACATCATCGCCAAAGTCCAACGCGGCCGCACCACCCTCCACCAGATCAAAACCCAGACGGACCACTAGTGAACACGGGAACCATCCTGCGTCGTGAACCGCCCCGGGTTTGTTGGAGGCTCACTCGTTGAGTGAGGATGTGGATCATGGCCCGGAGGACGAAGTACTCGCGTGAGATGCGGGAACGTGCGGTGGCGCTGGTGATGGAGTGCCAGGCCGAGTACGACTCGCAGTGGGAGGCGATCCGCTCGATCGCGGCGAAGGTGAACGTCTCGACCGAGACGCTGCGCAAGTGGGTGCGCCAGGCGGAGGTCGACGCGGGGCAGCGGCCGGGTACCTCGAGCGAGGAATCGGCCGAGGTGAAGCGCCTGCGCCGGGAAAACGCGGAATTGCGTCGGGCTAACGAGATATTGAAGGCGGCCTCGGC
>NZ_JACJHR010000095.1 GCF_014174495.1 Amycolatopsis echigonensis | reverse complement strand
CATCACGCGTGGTGGGGCAAGGGAACCCTCGCCGGTGCCGTGTGACGGATCCTGAGTGCGGCCGTCGATGCTGCTCTGCTGCCCTTCGCGGCGGGGGCGACGTTCGGCGTGGCGTGATCAGTGCCGATAGGGCACGAAGTCCCGGCCATACCGCTCCCGTGCGATGATGATCTTCTGGATCTGGGCGGTGCCGTCGGCGATCTCGACCGCCATCATGTCACGCAGCCGCTGCTCGAACGGGAGTTCCTCGGAATAGCCGTTCTTCGAGGGTGGCTGCGACGCAGGTGAGGGTGTTGCCGGCGCGGCTGCCGACCGGGATGTGTCCGGCGTATCCGGCTGCGACGGCGTACCCGAAGTTGCGTTCGACCCAGGTCAGCGTGGTGTATCTGAGCCAGTGGGCGGTGACCCCGAGGTTTTTGACCCAGGGGAGGTGGCCTCCGATTCGTTTCCACAGGTTTTGGTAATAGTTGTTGTCGAGCGGATAGCTGTTGGCCCGGACGAACAGCGGTGCGGTCGGATCTCCGTTCGGTGATCGGTGTTCGACATGGGAAAGCAGGCCAGCCATCAGGGTGGGGGAGACGGGCTGGTCCCGGACGATGCTGCCTTTCTCGCGTAGCCGAACAGTGAGCTGGGACGGTTCGAGATCGCAGGGGCGCAGCGCGATCGCGCCGCCTCGGCGGCAGGTCATCTCGGTGTGCAGGCGGATGACCAGGCAGTCGAGTGCTGTGTCGCGGCCGGTGGTCGCGGCGGCCTCGTTGATTTCCGCTAACTGCTTCGACGTCAAGGCCCGGCGGAGGCTTTTGCGCTTGGGCGGTCTTCTCACATTGGGCAGAGGGCTGTCGGTAGGAGCGAGGACTTTGTCCGCGAGTGCGCACCGGTAGAGGAATCTGACGGCGTCGATGAAGTTGGCGCGGGCACCGTGGCCGCCGCGGGACGCTTTGCGCAGGATCGAGCGTTCCTGCACCTTGATCACCAGATTCGCGATCTCGATGGGTGTCGGTTCGTCGAGGCGGCGGTCGGGCCATTCGTCGGCCAGGATGTTCAGGTAGATCCGCCAGGTCCTTGCGGAGCTGGGAGTCGCGGCTTTGAGCGCTTTGGGTACGTATTCGGCGAAGGTCGCTGTCGTGAGCGCCGCGGATGTCGCTTCGGCGAGGTCGGCTGGCGAGAGGCCCATTGTGGCGATGAGCGTTTTCGCCGCCGCGATCATCTCGGTGGAGGTGTTGTGGCGGTCATCGGCTGTGGCCTCCGGACTGAGGTGCTCATGGGCGGGCGACAGCAGTCGGTCCAGGAGCGCAACGGTGTAGACGAGGAGGATCTGGTGCGGCGGGCTGGCGGCCATCAGGACCGGGTCGCCGGCGCGAAGCGCACACCGGGAGCGCAGCGCGACGGGAATCGACACGCGCAGCCCGGGCCCGCGTGGGCGGTCCCGTTCGGGTCCGGGCGGACGAGCACTGCCGCTCCGTGCCAGAGCGCGAGAGTCAGCGGAGTGCGCGGATTCCAGCCGAGCGGCTCGAGCAGAGTCCGGCCGGCCAGCCTGCCGGAGGCGTCGATCCTGACCATCGAGTAGCACCAGGCAGCGGTCGCGTGTTCAGCAGACTGCCGCGGCAGGGGCAACGGGGCCGAGGGTTTGCTCGGTTCGTGGTCGCCGCGCACGGCGTCCGGGAGTGCGAGCGCGGCGACTCGCGGCTCAGCATCCGATCATCGCCCGCCGGCCGCGACGGCTCGGACAGGGAGGCCGGACCGGCGGGTGCGGCGGCGCTGAGCGCAGTGCGCCGTGTCGTGAGGCTGCTTTCGGCCAGATCTGGGGTCAAGGGATGTATCCCGTGAAAACTCGGCTTAGCCGGTCGCTTTGTGGAGGAAACCGGGGACGCATCCCGTATTCAGGGATGGCATACCGGCGAGTCTAACCAGCCGGACGCGCCCTGGCGTCGAGAATGGCTCGACTGGTGGAGACCGGCGAGGCCGCAGCCTTCAGGTCCCGCACCGCGGCAACCTGGGCGCCGAGGCCTGTGCCGCGGGGTATTGATCGGATGTATCCGGACCAGCCGGGTCGCGCTACGGGTGTCGACAGATCCGCTCCAGCCGCTCGAGGGCGAGTCAGGCGGCGAGCGAGTGCGGCTCGCCGGTGAGGGCCGCCAGAGCGGTGGCGATCTCCTCGATCGTCGCGGCGTTGTGCGATGCGACGGCAGAAGCCGCGTTTGTGCAAGCGACCTGTCGCACGAACGCGGTTCCGCTGTGTGCGATCTGAGCGCGCGGGCCGTCCGTGCCCATTGCACTTCGTCGACGTGTTTCGCGGGTGCCGGGGTGTGCGGTGGCTTGCCAGGCATTGCCGTCGGGGATGCCTGGCGCGGGGGATGGGACTGAATGGCCGGGAGGCGTCAAGTGCACCCCGGCGGAGCACTACGCGGCGTTTCTGAAGCGGGCGTGGTTACCGGTCTCGGAGCGGTTGACCGAGCCCCGGCGGCGCGGGCGCAGGCCTGGCTGAGCCACCCTGGTCAGTGCGGGCGGGGCGGGGCGACGGGGAGTTCCGCGAGCAGTTCGGGGTGCGCGGTGAAGGCGGCGACCTGCAACTGCGCGACGAGACGCTGAGCGGGGTCTTCGACGTCGATGCCGAAAATGTCGCGGATGCGGGTGAGCCGGTACTTGAGCGTGTTGCGGTGCACGTAGACCGCGCGGCCGGCGGCGGTAAGGTCGCCGCCCGCGTCGAAGAACGCGCGCAGGCTCGCCAGGTGCTCGGTACCGCAGTCCCGGTCGCTGACCACCATGCCGGCGACGCCGCCCTGCAGCAGCCGCGGCCGCTCGCGCAGGATTTCGGTGATCTCGGAGAGGATCGCGTCGGCGATGGAGTCGTCGAAGGCGAGCACCCGGCGCGACTCGTCGAGCAGCGGCAGGTCGAGCAGCCGGTCCGCGGCGCGGCGCGCCTCGGCGAGCTGGGCCGCGGACGCGATTTCCCCGCTGATCGCCGCGCGCAGGCGCAGATGCAGCTGCCGGTCCGCTTGCCCGGTGATTTCCCGGGCCAGCCGGGCCGGTTCGTCCGGTGTGCGGTCGGCGACCGGGAACGTCGCGTAGATCCGCCCGTCGCACGAGGTGACCGCGCCGCGCCTGCGCGAGGCCTCCACGCGCAGCGCCACCAGGTCTTCAAGCGGGCGGAGCTCGGGAATGGCCGGCGCCGGTCCCGGCCGGTCCGGGACGAACGCGACGAGCCGGAAGCACACTCCGTCGAGGCCGAGGCGGCTTTGCACGGTGGCGGCGTTGGCCCGCCCGGCGAGGGCGTTGCGGAGCAGGTCGCTGCGCAGCCGGCGGTCGAGGTCCTCGCTGATCCGCGACCGCAGCAGTTGCAGCGCGGCGACGCGGGCGGTTTCGGCGAGCAGGTCGGCGGAATGCTGGTCGAGCTTGTGCTTGGACTCCGCGACCCACAGGTAGCCGAGGATGTCGCTGCCGCCGCGGATGGCGGTGACGAGCCGGGTCGCGCCGTCCGGCGGCACCACCCGGACCGGGGTCAGGCTCTGGCGCACCCGCGGCAGGATCCCGGTCGACTCGCACCAGTCCATGAACTCGCGCGGCGGCCTGCGGTGCAGGATCGAGTGCTCTCGGATCTCGTCGATCGGGTCGCCGAGGCTGGAGAACGCGATCACCTCCATCCGCTCGTCGTCGATGATGACCGGGCCTTCGAGCATCGCGGCCGCCGAGTTGGCCAGCGCGAACAGGTCGCCGAAAGGAACGCCGCGCTCGTCCGGCACGGTCGCCGCGGCCGACGCGATCGACGTGCGGGCCAGCGAATGCAGCTGGTCCCAGGACATTTCGGGGGAGATCGCGAGCACGGTGGCGCCGTGCGACTCGCCGAGCGCACGGATCCGTGCGCGTTCGGCGTCGTCGTGGATCTTGAAGGCCAGCACGGTGTCCGGGCCGACCTCGGCGACGAGGCGCTCGGTGTCCGGGTCGGCGGCGCGCAGCCCGATGCCGAGCACGAGGTCGCCCGGGTTGATCTGCACCGCGGTGCTCGTATCGTGGATCAGCACGGCCACCACCGGCAGGTCGAGCCCCGCGGGGGAGTGCAGCACGTCGACGAAATCCCCGCCCACCAAGCCGAGGAACGTGTCCAAGGTGAGTCCGGCAGCGCCCATGGGGTGTCTCCCTCCGGGCTGCTCAGCGCGCGCTGGGCACCCCTTCGACGTCGGTGTCGGCGGAAGAGCCTCCGGCATTGTCGGCCATCGGCGCGGTCCCGGCAAAGCCCGCGAACAGGCAAGCGTAGACCCCGACCGCCGTGACCAGTGCGTCGATCTCGACGTACTCGTCGACAGTGTGGGCGACCGCGAGGTCGCCGGGGCCGAACACGACCGCCGGGATGCCGAGCTGGTTGCGCATGAACCGGGCGTCGGTGGTGAACGGCAGCCCGGTCGTGCCAGGCGCCCGGCCGGTCATCGCGGCGAACGCGTCGGCCACGTACCCCACGAACGGGTGGCCGGGGGCGATCTCCGACGGTTCGCAGAACGTGTCGACCCGCAGGTCGTAGTCGGTCCCCCGGACGAGCCCGAGCGAGGCGATCCGGTCGACGATGCCCTGGACGGCCATCGCCCGGCTCTCGCCCGGCAGCACCCGGCGGTCGATCTCCAGCAGGCATTCCTCGGGCACCACGTTCGGCCCGCTGCCGCCCCGGATGGTGCCGACGTTGCACGTCGTCGTGCCGAGCAGCGGGTGCGGCGTCTGCGGGAACTCGTTGTCGTGCAGCACTTGCGCGATCGCGGCCGCGGAGATGATCGCGCTGCGCCCCTTGGCAGGTTCGCTGCCGTGGGCGGGCACCCCGTTCGTGGTGACCGTCGCGAACATCAGGCCGCGTTCGGCAAGGCAGAGCCGGAGCCCGGTGGGCTCCGGGTCGAGGCACGCGTCCGCCCGCACGAGATCCCGCGCGACCAGCGCCGCGGTCCCTTGCGCACCGCCCAGCTCCTCGTCCGCGACGAGATGGAACACCAGCTCGCAGGGCAGTTCCAGGCCGAGCGAACGACACACCTGCAGTGCCGTGAGCGCGGCCGCGACCCCGCCCTTCATGTCCGCCGCGCCGCGGCCGTAGATCCGGCCGTCAGCCACCTCTCCGCCGAACGGATCGTGCCGCCACGCGTTCGGGCGGACCGGCACGGTGTCCAGGTGGCCGTTCACCAGCAGCACCGGCGCTCCTGGCCGGGAACCGGTGGTCAGCAGGAGGTTCTGCCGCCCGGGGGCGGTTTCCACCACGGTCGCCGCGAGCCCGAGGTCGGGTGCCCGTTCGCGGAGATGGCCGGCGATCTCCGTTTCCCGGCCGGGCGGATTCTCCGAGCGGATGCGCACCAGATCCTGGGTGAGGCCGGTGACCGCGTCGACGTCGACGGCCGCGCGGATCTTCCGGACGAGGTCGGGGCGGGTCATCGCAGGTCCTTCACGTCGTCGTGGCCGAGGAAGCCGGCGTCGGCGAGCCGGTCGAGGAACCGGGCCAGCCGAGGATTCGCCGTCAGCGGTCCGGCGAGCTGCCGGCGCGCGGCCGCCGGATCGCCCGAGCGGGCCAGCAGGACGCCGCGCCAGAACTCCGCCTCGGGGTTGCCCTTGAGCACTTCCGCCGCGCCGGCGAGAGCGGCCAGCGCCCGGTCCCGGTCGCCCGGCCGCGGTTCGGCGTAGGGCCCGACCATCAGCCCGGGCGCGAACATGGTGCCGGAGACGGCGTCGAACGCCCGCCGGTACGCGAGCAGCCGGCGCAGTTCGGCGACCGGATCGGGATGGTCTTCCACACGCAGGTCGATCGGTCTGTGCCGCCAGGGTTCGCCGGTCCGGGACTCGTCGACGACCAGCAGCGCCGCGCCCTGGCTGCCGCGGATGTCGCCGCCCGCGCGTTCGGCCGCTTCGAGCGCGTGCATCATCCGTTCGGCCAGATCGCCTTCGCGGTCGCGATAGGCCGCGAGCATCGCGGGCAGCACGCTGTCGTGGTCGAGCATGTTGCCCTGCACGCTCACCGCGCCGTCGGACAGGTTGCCGGCGGCCGCGATGCAAGCCCGCCCGGTCCACGCCGCCGCGTCGCCGGTCGTGCCGACGAAGGCGACCTGGCGGACCTCCGGGTGGTCGTCGTCGCGCAGGAGCCGCTCGAGCGCGTCCTCGGCCGGAACACCGTCGGAGAGCAGTTCCAGTCCGCGCGCGCCGTAGCGGCCGTCGACGAAAGCCTGGGTGGCGATCGCGCCGACGCCGGGGACAGCCCAGGTCACCGAGGCTCCGGGGGCGAAAAAGTGGGACTGGCAGGCCACGCCGAGCTGCCCGGTGCGCTCGTCGCGGGCCACGATGGAGTAGGTCATCGGTTCCCCGTTTCCGCGGAGGCGTGGAATTCCTTGACCGCGGCGGCCGTTGCGGCGGGATCCTCGAGCATCGGCAGGTGCCCGATCCCGTCCAGCATCCGCACTTCGGCGTTCAGGCCGGCGGCCAGTTCCCGTGCCCGCGGAGGCGGGCAGGTCGGGTCGTGGCTGCCGACGAAAACCCGGGCGGGCGGGGGATCCGCGGCCACCACCGCGGCGGCAGGCCGGGAATCGGCGTCGCCGAACGTGCTGCGCAGCACTCGCACGACCGTGTCGGTGGCCCGGTCGCCGTCGCGGCCGCCGGAGGCGAGTTCCACCAGTCGTGCGGCAGCGTCGGGCCGGGACCGCGGGCCGAGGATCTCGCCGCCGTGCCGCGTGAACCATTCCCGGACTCCGAGCGCGCGCAATGCCTTTTCCGCCTCGTCGAGCGCGTCGGCCGCCCAGCCGACTCGCAGCGCGGCGCCGAACGCCGCGATGCTGGCCACCCGCTCCGGGGCGGCGGCGGCCAGCTCCACCGCGACCGCCCCGCCGATCGAGCCGCAGACCAGATGCGCGCGCTCGACGCCGGCCGCGTCGAGCACCGCCACCGCGTCGGCGGCGTAGTCGACCGGCAGATAAGGACCGCCCGGGTCTGACCGGCCGTGCGCGCGGTAGTCCACCGCGAGCGCACGGCGCGGGCCGCCGAGCGCGGCGACCACGTCGGTCCAGACCGCGGCCGCGGTGTTGACCGGGTGCAGGAACAAGACCGGGACGCCGGTGCCCGGCCAGTCCAGATAGGACAGTCGGCCGGAGCGGCCCCGGGCGGACCGGCGTACGTGCTGTGCCATCGTCCCTCGTTCTCCTGGGCGGCCGGCGTTCAGGCGTCCTGCGGGAACCGCGGCAGGTCCGGCGAGGCGATCGGCGAGGCGTGGAAGTGCCAGATCTTCCAGACCGGATTGCCCTTGCCGTCGTCGCGGCGGTACACCTCGGTCACCCGGAACACCAGCGGCTCGGGGTCGGGTTCGAGGACGCCGGTGCCCTTGTCGCCGCTCACCTGCGCGCTCCAGTAAGTGGTCAGATAGGCCAGGTCGCCGTCGGCGTGCACCTTCGGCTCCTCCACGATCTTCATGTCGGAGAGGTTGAACCCGATCTCGTGCAGGCCCTCCCACAGCTTCGCCTTCTCCGCGGGACCCCGGTACTCGTGGCCGTTGAGGTTGAACTGCAGGTAGCCCGGGTCGGCGAAGTTCGGGTACATCTTGTCGATCACCAGGTCGTTGTTCGACTCGAGCCAGGCGTGGTGCACCGCCAGGATTTCCTTGATGTCGTTCTCGTTGCCTGCCATGGGTTTCCTCCTTGGGTCAGACCTCGCGCGCGGCGGCGCGGAGGGCGGGGACGACGTCTTCGGCGAGCTGGGCCAGGAACCGGCGCTGGTCGGCGCCCGGCCCGTGGAACACCAGGTGCGTGAAGCCGGCGTCCAGGTACGGCTTGAGCTGGGCGACCGCCTCGGCCGGGTCGGCGGCGACGATCCACCGGCGCGCCACCTGCTCGAGCGGGAGCGCGTCGGCGAGCCGTTCCATCTCCTCGGCCGAATCGACGGTGTGTTTCTGTTCCGCGGTGAGAGCGAGCGGCGCCCAGAACCGGGTGTTGTCGAGAGCCGCCGCCGGATCGCGGTCGTAGGACAGCTTGATCTCGACGAGGTGCTCCACGTCGCCTGCCGCGCGGCCGGCTTGCTCCGCGCCGCTGGCGACGGCGGGCACCAGCTTTTCGGTGTAGAGATCCATGCCTTTGCCGGAGGTGCAGATGAACCCGTCGGCGACGCGCCCGGCATAGCGGGCGACCAGCGGGCCGCCCGCGGCGACGTAGACCGGGACCGGTCGCCGCGGCCGGTCGTAGACGCGCGCGCCGGCCAATGTGTAGTACTCGCCGGAGAAGTCCACCGATTCTTCTGTCCACAGGGCACGCATCAGCGTGATCGCCTCGCGGAGCCGGGCGAACCGCTCCTTGAACTCCGGCCAGTCCATTCCGGACACCGCGATCTCGTTCAGTGCTTCGCCGGTGCCGACGCCGAGCGCGATCCGGTCGCCGGTGAGCAGCGCCATGGTCGCGAACATCTGTGCCAGCACCGCTGGGTGGTACCGGAATGTCGGGGTCATGACGCTGGTGCCGATGCGGACGCGTTCGGTGCGTTCGCCGACCGCCGCCATCCAGGCCAGCGCGGAGGGAGCGTGGCCGCCGCGATGGCGCCAGGGCAGGAAGTGGTCCGACACCCAGACGCTGTCCAGCCCCAGCTCCTCGGCGAGCACTCCGTATTCGACGAGTTCGCGCGGGCCGAATTGCTCGGCCGACGCCTTGTACCCGATCGTGAGTTCCACGGTGGGGTTCCTCCTAGACGAGGCGCGGCAGGACCGCGGAGGCGGCGAGTTCCAGTTCTTCGCGGGCGGACGCGGCGTTGACCGGCGACAGGACCACGCTGGTCGCTCCCGCCGTGCGCAGGGCGGCCACGCGCTCCAGGACGTCGTCGGGGTCGCCGGCGACGGTCAGGGTGTCGATCCACTCCTCCGGCAGCGCCTCGGGCAGCCGTCCGGGGTCGCCGACGAGCAGGTCGGCGAGGTGGTCGTTGTAGCCGAAGGCGGCGGTGAGCGGGTTGTGCGGGCCGACCGCGGCGAGGTACCCGGCAAGCGCCGGGCGCACCGCGGCCCGCGCCCGCTTGCTGTCCCGGTCGACGCTGAACAGCGCGAATGTCGGGACCAGGTGTTCGGTGGCGCGCGCCTCGGCCATGCCTTCGCCGATGTGGCCCAGCGCGGACGAGAGATACTCGGTACCGGCGAGCACGCTCATCACGGTGCCCTGCGCGATCCGCCCGGACAAGCGCAGCGACTTCGGGCCGAGCACACCGGTCAGAATGGGCACTTCGGCGTCCGGACGGTGGGTCGCGGAGACCGCGCGGAACGCGAACTGCTTTCCTTCGAGGTCAACGGTTTCGCCGCGCAGCAGAGCGCGGACGGATTCGACGCACTCGCGCAGCGCGGCCAGCGGCGACTTCGCGGTGACGCCCATCTGGTCGGTCCACGCGGGCACGCCGTGGCCGATGCCGGGGAGGAAACGGCCGGGGTGCGCTCGCGCCAGCGTGGCGATCTCCATCGCGGCGACTGCCGGATGCCGGGCTACCGACGCGACCACGCCGAGGCCCACCTTGACCCGGGAGGTGGCGCCGAGCGCGAGCGCGGCTCCGCTGAATCCGCCGTAGCAGAAGTAGTCCTCGGCCACCCACACCTCGCCGTATCCGAGCCGCTCGGCGGCGGCGGCGAGCCCGGCGATGTCCTCCGGGGGCGTCGAGGTCGCGACGAACACTCCGACGGGCGCGGTTTCTGTGCCGCTCATGGGGAACCTCCGGAAAGCGGGGGAGAGGGCGGACGCGGCGGATGCCGCCGCTCGGGGATCAGTCTCGGGTCCCGGGGCGTGGGGCGGCAATTGGCGGTGCGACGAACCGGGCGGGCGCATTTGAGCGTTCCGGCGATGGACGCCGCCTCCGGCCCGGCCGACGATCGGGACACCGGGTGCTCCCGGCGACCGTCGTTTCCGCGACCGGAGGAATGACCGTGACCCAGCAGCAGGTACCGCCAGGACTGATCGGCGCGCGGGTGCGCCGCAAAGAGGACCCCCGGTTGCTCACCGGGCGCGCGCAGTACGTGGACGACGTGGTCCTGCCCGGCCTGCTGGAAGCGGCGGTGCTGCGCAGCCCGCATCCGCACGCCCGGATCCGCTCGGTCGACACGAGCCGGGCGCGGGCGCTGCCCGGGGTGTTCGACGTGCTCGTCGGGCCGGAGGTGCGCGACGCGTGCGCGGCGCCGCAGCCGGTCGTCTGGCTGATGATCCCGGATCAGCGGATGACCGGGCAGTACGCGCTCGCGGTCGACAAGGTCCGGTACGTGGGCCAGCCGGTGGCGGTCGTGGCGGCGAAGAACCGTTACGTCGCCGAGGACGCGCTGGCGCTCATCGAGGTGGATTACGAGGTGCTTCCGGCGGTCAGCACGCTCGACGACGCGCTCGCTCCCGACGCGCCCCTGCTGTACGAGGACTGGCCGGACAACGTCAGCTGCCGCCAGACGATCCCCAAGGGAGACGTCGAAACCGCCTTCGCCGAGGCGGATGTCGTGGTGACCGAGACGCTCGAGTTCGGCCGTCAGACGGGCGCGCCGCTGGAGACCCGGGGCGTGGTGGTGTCCTGGGACCCGCTGACCGACCGGCTCGACGCGTGGCTGTCGACGCAGTCGCCGAACCTCGCGCGGGACCTGCTGGGCGACGTGCTGGGCCTGCCGGTGGAACGGATCCGGGTGCGGACGCCGGACGTCGGCGGCGGGTTCGGGAACAAGTTCGACTTCTACGCCGAAGAAGTCTTGGCCGCGCTGCTGTCCAAACGCACCGGCCGTCCGGTGAAGCTGATCGAAGACCGGCACGAAAGCTTCGCCGCCAACGCGCATTCCCGCGAGCAGCGCATCGAAGTGTCGGTCGCGGCGAAGGCGGACGGCACGATCACCGGGCTGCGCGGGACGGTGTGGGCGGTGCTCGGCGGGCAGCTCGCGACGGTCGGGATCGGGCCGTGCTGGCTTTCCATGGCGTTGCTGAGCGGCCCGTACGACATCCCGAACGTCGAGGGCACGGTCGTCGGGGTGGTGACGAACAAGTCGCCGTACGGCTCCTACCGCGGCTGGGGGCAGCCCAAGTGCAACTTCGCGCACGAGCGGATCGTCGAGAAGCTCGCCCGGGCACTGGGCCGGCCTGCCAACGAGATCCGCCGGCGCAACCTGATCGCGCCGGACCGGTTCCCGTACCCGAGCCCGGTGTTCTTCTACGACAGCGGCAACTACGCCGACTGTCTCGCGCTCGCCGAACGGGGCGTCGCCGAGCGCGGGTGGCCCGAACAGGTCGCCGCGGCCGCCGAGGAGGGCCGGTCCCTGGGCATCGGCTACGCCTTCCACATCGAGATCACCGCGCTCGGGCCGACGCGGATCATGAACGGGGCCGGTCTGCAGCACGGGTCGTTCGACGAGGAGGTCGTGCGGATCGACTCGAGCGGCGGGGTGACCGTACGGACCGGGCTTTCCGCGCTCGGGCAAGGCATCGAGACCGCGCTGGCGCAGGTCGCGGCCGGAACGCTCGGTGTGCCGCTGGATTCGGTGACCGTGCTGTCCGGCGACACCGAGACCGCGCCGTTCACCGGATACGGGACCGGAGCGAGCCGCGGGGCGAGTCTCGGCGGCGGTGCGGTGCTGCGCGCGAGCACCCGCCTGCGCGAGAAGGTGCTGCGCATCGCCGCACATCTGCTGGAGGCCGATCCGGGCGACCTGGAGATCGCGGAAGGCCGGATTTCCGTGGCGGGCAACCCTTCCGGGCCTTCGGTGTCGATGCGAGACGTCGGCGACGCCGCCTATCGCAGGCTCGCCGGGAACCTGCCCGACGGCGAGACTCCCGCGCTCGAAGAGCGGGACGTACTCGACCCGGACAACGTCGCTTTCTCTTACGGCGCCACCGCCGTGCTCGTCGAAACGGACCGGCAGACCGGCGTCGTCGACGTCCTCGGCTACCTGGTCGCGCACGACTGCGGCACGGTGATCAACCCGAAGATCGTCGACGGCCAGCTGCACGGCGGCGCGGCGCAAGGCATCGCCGGGGCGCTGTACGAGGAGATCCTCTACGACTCCGACGGCCAGCTCCTCACCCGGTCCTTCATGGACTACCTGGTGCCGACCGCGTCGGAGATCCCCGCCTTCGCCACGTTGCACATGACGACCACCGCCGACCACATTCCCGGCGGCTTCAAGGGCATGGGCGAGGCGGGCACGATCGGCGCGGCGTCGGCGATCACCGCGGCGATCGAGAACTCCCTGCCCGATCTCGGCGTGCGCCTGACCCGGGTGCCGGTGACCCCGCCCCGGCTGCTCGACGCCATCGACGCCGCCAGCACGGAGGAGAACGCATGAAACCCGCCCCGTTCGACCACATCCGCGCGACCAGCGTCGAGCACGCGGTCGCGGTGCTCGCGGAGAACGGCGACTCGGCCCGGGTCCTCGCCGGAGGACAAAGCCTCGTCCCGCTGCTGGCCACCAGGCGCATCCAGCCGGCTCTGCTGGTCGACATCAACGGTCTGGCCGATCTCGCTTACATCCGCACCGGCGACGGGCACGTCGAAATCGGCGCCCTGACCCGCAACCGGGTCGTCGAGACGTCGCCGGTCGTCGCGAATGCGGCGCCGCTGATCGTCGAAGCGCTGCACCATTCCGGCCACGTGACCATTCGCAACCGGAGCACGATCGGAGGCAGCGCGTCGTACGCGCATCCGGCCGGGGAGAACCCGGCGGCCCTGCTGACGCTGGGCGCCTCGGTGGTGCTGACCGGACCCGCCGGCCGGCGGATCCTGCCGGTCGCCGAGTTCTTCCGCGGTCCGCACCGCACGTGCGCGGCCCCGGACGAACTGCTGACCGCCGTCCGGGTCCCGGTGTCCCCGCCCGGAACGCGGGTGGCGGTCGCGGAATTGGCCCGGCGGCACGGCGACTTCGCCCTGGTGGCGGTGCTGGCCGCGCTCCGGCTCGACGGCGCCGGCCGGATCGCCGCGGCGTCGATCGGCATCGGCGGAGCGGGACCGACTCCGGTGCGGGCGGCCGGGGCCGAGCGGCTGCTCGTCGGCGAGGCGCCCTCGGCGGAACTTCTGCGAGCCGCCGGCGCCGCCGCGGCTGCCGAGGTCGACCCGCCGGCCGACGTGCACGCACCGGCCGCTTACCGGCGCCGGGTCACCGACGTGATGACACAGCGCTGCCTGACCCGCGCGCTGCCCCCGGTTGAGAGGATTTCCGCGGCATGACCAGCACACAGACGGCCCGCGCCGTTTCGTTGACCGTTGACGGCGAGCCGGTGACCGGGGTGGTGGAGCCGCGGCGGACGCTGTCGGACTTCCTCCGCAAGGACTGCGGCAAGACCGGCGTCCACGTCGGCTGCGAACACGGCGTGTGCGGCGCGTGCACTGTGGTGCTGGACGGCCGGACCGCGCGTTCGTGCTGCACGCTCGCGGTACAGGCGGAGGGCGCCGAGGTGGCGACCGTGGAAAGCCTCGCCGACGGGGCCAGCCTGCACCCGCTGCAGGAAGCCTTCTGGGAGCACCACGGCCTCCAATGCGGTTTCTGCACTCCCGGCCTGCTGCTCACGGTCAGGGAGCTGCTGGCCGACAATCCCGACCCGACGGACGCGGAAATCCGCGCCGGCATCTCGGGGAACTTGTGCCGGTGCACCGGGTATCAGTTCATTGTGGACGCGGTCCGGGCGGCCGCGGGCAAGCTCCGGGAAGGCGGTCCTCGGCAATAGGGCTCAGCGTTCGGACGCGACTCCGGCAACCCGTCAGTCGCTGGTGCAACGGCTGGCCGCCGCGACGTTGTGAGCGCGGCCGTGAGAGTTCCCGGCCGATCCGCCAGTTCCGGCGGACGGGACCGAACACCTCCGCGCCCGCCTGGCGGGCCAAGGTGGCACGAGCCGTCGGCCATCAGGCTCGCACCGATGCCGCGCAGAACATCGGCAGGAGCACGCACCAGTCGCCTGCCTCGGAGACCGACACCTCCTCCGCTGCCCAACTCCGTCGCCCACGGATCGAGCCTGCACCACGAGCTCGCACTGCTGGCCAAGACTGGGATGGCCGAGTACGAGGCGTTGCGCGGCGACCGAGCTTCCCCGCCCGGTGCTTCGGCTTTCCCGACCGCGACGGCCCAGGCGGCCGCCGCGATGCGGGACGGATGAGTCGGTCTGCCGTCGTGGCTGCCGAGGCGTTGCCCCACGAGAGGAGGACTCGCCTGCCGAGTCGTCCGCGGCTGGATTTGCCCGGTGCACCACGAGAACTCAGACCTGACCACGGTGCGATCACAGCGGAGCGAGCGGACGCGGCCGAGTCCGATCTCTGGCCGGCACCCTTCCGCAGTCGGGTTGATCACTGTTGTCGATCCCGCCGACGGTTCCGTGCGGTACGGACTGAGCCGAGACGAAGGCGTCGCCTGGAGTGTCATTGTCCGGGTTCGCCTGGCCGACTTGATCGACCCGCTCCCCGGCCGGTGCACGGCGCCGACGACCACTGCGGAAGCGAAACAGCCTCGCCTTCACCGCGGCTTGCGTTGTACTGGACGTCGCTGTCTCGTCTGGTCCCCGCGTCGCTGCACGAGGTGGAGAGCGCCATCGTTCGGGTGTCCACGGCTGCTGTGTGCCCGATAAGTTTTTAACAGGTGTCGAACTGGGCGCGAAGCCGTTTCTGGATGGCGAGGGCCTCAGGTGTGTAGAACGCCTGGGGATCTTGCTCCCCGGCGGTGTCGGTGCGGTAGTGGCAGCCGGCCGCGTCGACGCTGCCGGCGAACTTCAATGCAGCGGAGTTCGCAGACTGGTCGTTGAGATGCCAGGACACATACAGCGGGTGCGGCGGGCTCGGGCGCAGAGCCGTGATGGCGGCGGAGAGGTCGGCGTAGGCCGTCTCGGGGTTGGCGATGCCGACGTCGAGGGCGGAGAACTGGTTGCCGGCGACGCTGACGAAGCGGGGACGGACCGGCAGGGAGGCCAGTTGTCCCCGAATCCGTTGTTCCGCGGCGGCATCGAAGGGGAAATCCACGTCCCAGTACGGCATCGACGTCGGGGGAGTTGCTGTGCCGCCCGACGGTGGTCCTACGCTGACCCGCAGGGGCTTGGCACCCAGTTGTGCTCGGACAGCGTTCAGCATCGCCGTGTCGTCGGCAGTGTGCAGTTCCAATCGGTCCGCGGACCATTCCGCCGCGCTGTCCGCGACGGCGGTGCGGATCCCGCGGAGTGTCCGAGCGCGGTCCGCGAGCTGTGCGGGGTCGGGGGTGTCGTTCTCCCGTACCTTCATATTCGGGGCAACGACAAAGGTCGTCGTCTGTCGGTAGCCGGCGAAATCGTTGGCCTTGAGGTGGGCGAGTTTCCGGGACACGTCGGCGATCTGGTTCTCGGGCGCGGCGCTCATGGTGATCTCGAGATCGTAGGAAGAGCCGGCCTCGTAGCTGTTGTCGTAGACGGTGTAGACCTTCTCCACCCCGGGCGTCGCGCGCAGCTCAGCTTCGATCCGGTCCGCTTCCTGCTGGCGGTCGGGCAGGCCGGTGCAGCCGACCAGCACCGCCGCGGCGGCCAGGTGCACGAGCACGAGCTTGCGTCGAACCACCTGATGTCTCCCCTCGCTGTCGCCTTCACCGTAGCCGGGCGAGGCGATTCTCGGGCGAGAACGGAACGCGAATACCATCGGCCGGTTGCCGGGCTGAGACGCCTTCCGCCTCCGTCCGGCACAGAACGAAACTGGTCGGCGTGCAGACCGCGGCGCTGGTCAGATGCGGAGCGACTCCGTTGAACTGCAACTCGCGGTCAACCAGCGACGCGGCCTCAGCAGCCGCGTACAGAAGGTCCGCGCCTGCGTGCGCCCCCGATAACCCCGCACCGCTCCGGGGGATGGCAGAACACGGCGAGTTCGACGCTCCCTTCCATGCGAGTTCCGTGTCGTTGTCGCATCCGGCAAGATTGCCCGGGCCCCGGTGTTTCTCGGACTCGACTGCGGCAGCAAGCGGGCCTCTTTTCCGACCAATTCTCCGCGCCGGATGCGCACCCGGCGGTGACTCTTCCGGGGTGCCCACCTGATCGCGGGTGGAGGAGTTCGGTCAGAGCAGGGCAGAGCTCTTGAGAATCCGATCCTCGCGCGGCGGACGCGATGGCTCGGGCAGGGAGGCCGGGTCGGCGGGTGTGGTGCCGCTGAGAGCAGTGCGCCGCGTCGGGAGGCTGCTTTCGGCCAGATCTGGGGTTAGGGATGTATCCCGAGAAACTCGGCTTAGTGCTCGCCCAGTGAAGGAATCCCAGGGACAAGTCTCGTATTCAAGGAGGGAATACCGGCAAGTGTAACAAAACGGACGCACGTTGGGCGTCAAGGATGGCTCGGCTGGTGCGGGAGAGCCTCGAGTGCCCTCACCGCGACGAACGGGGTGCTGTGATCCCCGATTGGGGGATCTTGCCAAACCCAAGGGATTTTGGCCCCAACGCTCGCCGATGACCTGCGTTTTCGCTAGGTCAGCACACCGTTCGATCCAGGAGGACTCATAATCTCTTGGCCGTCGCTTCGATCCCGGCCCATTCTTAGTCCTGACAACGCTTCTGCCAGCTTGAACGGCCTCGAAGCGAGGCGAGTGCGCTCCTCTGGGTGGATACAGTTCGCGGAGACCGAACCGGGTCGGGAGCAAGAGCGCTTTTCGTTGGTTCACAGTGCGTCCCCGACGCGGATTCGCGGACGGATTTCCTTGCCGCGTTCTCGACCGATTCTTTGCTGGAGGAGCGCCGCGGGAGACCGTGGCCATTGTGTCGGTCGGATCACGCCACTGCCTAGGCCAACCGGCGGCCAGGCGGCACTTTTGTCCGGTTCGACGTGAATGTGATCTACTGCGTTGACGCCCATCGGGAGGATCTCGCGCTGTGGTAGCCGAACGGATGAACGCAAACGCCCAGGCCGCGCCCGCTATCGACGTGTTGTGCGACCTGGACCTCCCTGGTCCGCATAAGCGGTGGGTCGCGGCGATCGAGAACTCGCCCACGACGCCGGTGTGGTTTGGTCACCGGACCGATTCCGGAGACCGGGCGGCGCTCGTGGGCACGCTGCCGCGCGGAGCGTTCGCGTCGGTGTGGCTCCGTGGGAATGGGGTTCGCTGGCATGGCGCTCGGGAAGCTGATGAACGTCATCGAGCCGATCGACTTCGGTGCGGATCGTTCCGCTCTCTTCAGGAATGTCCAGGCGCATCTGGCCGAGCGTGTCGCTACGATGCCCAGATGGCCCCGCTCGACGTGGACGGTGGACGGCGTCCGGGCGAGCAATACGGGGCCGATTTCTCGGTTCCGCTGACCATCGGTCAGCTCAACCGTCTGCGCGCAGAGCAGATGCCACAGCCCGCCCATCCCCACTCGGACCTTCTGCGATTCAGGTAGCTCCTGAAGGCGGTGTCGCGCATCCATGGTGACCATCTGGATGGCGGTAGAAGGTGAGCCGCGCGCTCGCAAGACGTCTGTCGTCAGTTGTGGGGGTTGCCGGGCTTCTGGCAGCCAGATTCGTAATCGGAGGGGCAACGTCAGCGTCCGCTGGCACGGCTGCCGATCAGTACTGCCTCATCACCGTCGCCAAGAGGGTGCCGGGAAAGCCTGAAGCCAAGGTGGTCGACCGGTCGTGCGGGTGACTCGGCTAGCGGCAGCGGCCAAGCGTCCTGCGCTGAAAGCCAGCGTCCTGCTTGCGCAGCTCTTCCAGCACACAAACCAGAACGCCGGTGCTACCGGATGGCGAGCAGGCCTGGTCGCTGATGCGGAATGCGGAGCCGCAGCGGCCGGTTGCACTCTCGCCGCGACCGGAGGTGGGCTCGGCGCGGCGGCGGGAGGCGGGAGTGGCGAGGAGGTAAAGGACAACTTCCTCGTCGTCGCAGTCGGCAGGCTCGGTTATCTATTGACGTGAAAGAGGCAAGTTGTGCTAGTTCGAACACTGTTGGCGCTGACCTTGGCGGCAGGAGTCGCCACGGTTATCGTCTGGCTGACCGGACAGGCATATTTTGAAATACCGTTGGCAGTGTTCGTCGCCCTCGGCGCAGGCGTCCTGGTGAGACACCGACGCGATAAAACGAGACCGTTCTCAGAAAAGTGACAATGAGAAGCTCTTACGCCTGGCCGGAAGCCGCGGGACTGTGGTTCGCGACTTCCGGCCAGACGAACCACTTCCTCGCGTCGTATGTCCGCTGTGGACTGATCGCACAGCTGTGGATGCTTGAACCGGTGAGCTCGGGTCACGAGGCAGCAACGATGATCTTGCCTGCCTGCTCACCGGATTGCATATATCGGTAGGCGTCCACGACGTGCTCGAAATCGAAGACTCGGTCGACTCGGGGCCGGAGGCGGCCGGACCTGATGCCTTCGCTGATGAGGGCGACTCCGCGGGCGCGCTGGCCGGCATCGCTGACGTGATTGAACATCGAATACGGGTGGAAGACCGCCCGCGCCCGGCACATAGCGGCGGCGGGGATGACTGGCTGACGGTCGGTGAGCGTGCCGTACCCGAAAACGGTCGCGCCCGACGCGAGATGGTCGACGTAGCGCTGAAGCGAGTCGCCGCCGAGCGGGTCGAAGGCGGCCTGGAGGCTTTTCCCGTTGCTGGCCCGGGAGATCGCCTTCGCTAGGTCGTCGTCGCCGACTACTACCTCGCTCGCGCCCGATTCCCGGAGAATCTCCGCCTTCGCCGGCGACCGGGTGGTGGCGACCGCGGCCACGCCGAGTTCCCGGCACAGTTGCAGCGCGCCCAGCCCCGCGGAGCTTGACGCAGCCGTGATCACGACGGTGTCGCCCTCGCCGAGATCGCAGACCTCCTTGAACGCGAAGTACGGCGTCAGATACTGCATCCAGACCGCGGTTGCCTCATTGTCGTCAAGCCCGTCGGGCACGGCGGTGACGTAATCGTCCGGCACGACCGCAGTCGCGCCCTGCACGCCGTTCTGTGTGAAAAACGGGATGGTGGTGACCCGGTCTCCGGGGGCGAATCCGGTGACGGCGGCACCGGTTTCAGTGACCACTCCGCAAGCCTCGGACCCGATCCGGGACGGGAAGACGGGAATCGTGTAATGCTCCCCGGCCAGATACATGAGGTCCGCGCGGTTGAGCGCGAACGTCGAGACGCCAATGCGCACGTCGTGCTCGCCCAGCGGTCCTTCCGGCCACGGTCCGACGCGCAGGACCTCGGGGCCGCCGAACTCCGTGAAGTAGACCGCGTCGGAGCGGCTCATCGCGGATCCTTGGCGAGATGCGGTTCCAAAGGGCTCAGGAATGGCGCGTATTCGTCCACCGCGGGGCTTTGGTAGCCCAGTTGCCCGGACACCGTCCAACCCTGCAGCGCCGCGGTGTCGGCCAGGAACTCGGCATAGCGGAGCGGGGCGACGGTGGCGTCGATGACGGGCACACCCAGTTCTGCCTGCAGGGCGCGGTAGAACCCGAACTCGATGGTGCAGCCGAGGATCACGGCGTCGGCCCGGTCCTGCTCGACGGCGGCGTGCGCCTCCTCCAGGATGCGGCGCTCGGTGAACGCCGGGTCGGTCTGGAAGTCGTTGACTCCCATGCCGAGCTCGCGGAAGGAGGCGAGGGAACGCTCCGCGCCATAACGGTGGATGTTTTCCTCCATTTCCGGAATCCACTTCGCGCGCCCTACGAGGACGGAGAACCGTTCGCCGACGGACTGGGCGGTCCGGATGCAGGCTTCGGCCGGTGCGGTGACCGGCATCCGGCTGGTCACCTCTTTCGCGGCGCGTACGAACGGGTCGTAGAAGCATCCGATGACCATGGCGTTGTAGTCCTGCTGCTCGGCCCAGAGCACTGTTCGCAGCGAGGGCTCGGCCACCATCAGTTCGTACGCGTTGTATTCGAGGTGGACAGGACCCCGTCCGTTGAGCGATGCGACGTCGAGCCGGGTGTCTTCCCGTGCCTCAGCACGGAGGCTGTCGCCGATCGGGATGTCGTAGGCGCTGTTCATGACGGGGTTGAGCCACAGAATTCTCCGTGTCATGTGCTTGCTCCCTGACGGTGCGGCGTTGTCTCTCCGGCCGTTTCGCCGTCGAGCATCGTGCAGATGAATTCCGTGAGGTTGTCGCCGAGGATTCGCCGCGCGAGGTCCGCGCCGAAGCGTTTCTCGGCGGCCTCGGCGAGGGCGGCGAAATCGGCTGGGCGTTGCAGTCCCGCGGTTTTGGGAATCTGGGTCCAGTCGACGAGCAGGCCGGTGAAGATCGGGTCGACCACGTCGGCGACGTCGTCGATGAAGTCGGTGCCGAGTCCCACTCGTTCCGGTCCGAGAAGGCCGACGGCGTGCTCGACGTGGTCCAGGAACCGGTCCAGGGTGGGGACTTCGTCGGTCAGGAAGGGACCGAACGCGTTGAGGGCCAGGAATCCGCCTGTCGCACCGAGCATCGCGATCTGGTCGTCGGTGAGGTTCCGCGGATGGTCGGCCAGCGCACGGCAGGACGAGTGCGACGCGATGAACGGCTTGCGGGCCACCTCGGCCAGGTGGAAGAAGCCGGCCTCGGACAGGTGGGAGACGTCGACGATGATCCCGACGTCCTCCATGCGCCGCACGGCTTCGACTCCGAGCTTGGTGAGGCGGCCGCCGGTGTCGCGCTCGCCGACGCCGTCCGCCATCATCGTGCGCCGGTTCCAGGCCAGCGAGCACATCCGCACGCCCTCGCGCCGCATCACGTTCACGAGCTCGAGCGAGTGGCCGAGCGGCTCGGCTCCCTCGATCGCCAGCAGGAGCGCGATTTTCCCGGACGTGATCGTCTCGGCGATTTCAGCGCGGGTCGACACGAGCGCGACGGCGTCGCGGTGCACCTCGGCAAGGTGCCTGGCTTCCTCGATCATGAGCAGACACCGGCGCAGCGCGCCCTCGCCCACGAACTGTTCTTCGGTCGCCACCGGGAGTACCTGGAGCCCTACCCCACCCTGGCGGAGCTGAGGCAGCCAGTAATCGCCGAAGGGGTCTTCGTGTCCCCGTTCGCGCAGATGGCGCACCGCCATCAGCAAATCGTTGTGGCAGTCCGCGACGCGGTACCTCATGGACGCTCCTTTGCTGCGGCTTCGAGCACGGCGTCGAGCGTGGCTCCGTCGTAGTAGAGGTACGCGGAGCTCAGCACTCCGTTCGCGACCGTCACGATCGAGCAGCCGGCTACGTCGAGGTCTGGGACGCCCGATCGGCTCGAGGTGCCGGACATCCGCCAGCGGACCACCGCACGGTCGCCGACGACGAGGGTCTCGTCGACCTGCCGGCGGTAGTCCGGATACACGTCCCGGAGTTCCTGCATCGCGTCAAGGTCGTCTTGTGCGGAGGCGACCGCGGGTTGGCCGTTGACGGCGACATCGAGGTCCGCGGCGACTAGTGCGCCCATGCTCTCGAAGTCGCCGACGTTCTCGGCGCTGTTGTAGGCGAGCCAGACCTCGGCGGCGTCCATCGTCTGTTCCTTCATGACTTGAGCGGCCCCGCAGCTTTGACCTGCACCCGGCACGCTTGGCCGGGAACGTAGGACAGCGGGACTTCGTGGACGGACGTGATGCGAACGGCGGCCGGGTCGGCACCTGAGCGGATGGCCGCGTTCACGGCGAGCTCCCGGGCCTCCGCCAAGCACGCCTCGCGCCCTTTGTCCTCGTAGCGGAACACGCGATCGACGGTGCCCGAGGCGTCCGCGATGGCGGCGCCATAAGCGTTGGCCACAGCGTGGTGCTCCGGCCGCACTACCTCGGTGACGCCCGGCACCTTGTCCGGCACGAGGTGAGAGCCGCCGCCGACGGCGATCAGCGGCAGTTCGTGCCTGCTGGCTTTCATGCGGTCGGCGATGATCCGGATCTGCTCGTCGACCCACGCCAGGGCGGCGTCGACGGTGTCGGGGGAGACGGACGCGACAGACGCCGGGTCCCCGAACCCGGTCAGCCGTCCCGCCCGGGTGGAGATGTCGGACAGCGTGAGCGTGGAGCCTCCGCACACGAGTGCCTCGGACACGACGCGGTAGCCGACGGAATCGGGCCCGACGGTCACGTCGCGTCCGGTGCCGCGCACCACGGTCCCGCCGCCGAGGCCGATCGAGATCAAGTCCGGCATGCGGAAGTTGGTGCGCACACCGCCGACCTCGATCGCCGCGGTCGACTCGCGGGGGAAGCCGTCGACGAGGATGCCGATGTCGGCCGAGGTGCCCCCGACGTCGACGACGAGCGCATCGGAGAGGCCGGCGAGCGAGCAAGCGCCCCGCATGGAGTTCGTCGGTCCCGATCCCAGCGTCAGGACCGGGAAGCGGGCGGTCTCCTCCGCGGTCATGAGGGTTCCGTCGTTCTGCGTAAGGAAGGAGTCGATGCTCAGCCCGTTCTCCGCCAGCGCGGTCTGGAAACCGTTCACGACGTCCCGGGCCACGCCGAGCAGGGCGGAATTCAGCACGGTGGCGTTTTCCCGTTCGAGCAGGCCGAGCGCGCCGACCTGATGGCTCAGCGACACGGGGAAGTCCGGTCCGAGCTCCTCGGCGATGATCTCCGCGGCCCGCAGTTCGTGGACGTGGTTCGCGGGGGAGAAGGGCGCGGAGACCGCGACCGCGGCGACCGTCGCGGCGCAGCGCGTCGCGAACCGGCGGACCGCGTCCTCGTCGAGCGGGGCGATCTCCGAGCCGTCGAACTCGTTGCCGCCGCCGACGATCTCCGCAGGGCCCATGATCGTTTCGAGCAGGTCCGCGGGCCACGAGACCCCGGGGCGGACGCCGCGCGAGGCCGGTGCCGCCAGCCGGATCACGCCGACCCGTTGGAGGCCGCGGCGCTGGATGATCGCGTTGGCGGGGTGGGTCGTGCCGAGCATCGCCTGGGTGATCCGGTCCTGGTTGACCTCGGCGACGACCTTCGAGAGCGATGCGCGGATCCCGTCGAAGGGATCGGGGGTGGTGGCCGATTTGGTGGCGGCGACGACCTTGCCGGTGCTGTCCACGACGACCGCGTCGGTGTTGGTGCCGCCGACGTCGATTCCGATTTTCAGATTCATGGGCGGCTCAACCTTTCAGGGGAACGTAGTCGACGTCGTAGCCGAAGGCGGCGGGACCGACGACGTCGAGCATCCCGTCGCGCTTCCAGCCGTCGGCGCAGGGCAGGCCGAGGACGCGCACTCGCTGCCCGTAGGCGAGGCTCTCGGTGGTGATCGGCTCGGCCGTCTCGAAGTCGAGCATGCAGATCAGGTCGGGCGGCGTGACGACCGGACGGCCGTTCTCGATAGCGAGCAGCAGTTCGTTCTGGATTTCGATCCGGAGCGTCCGGCTCGGGTCGGCGAAGTCTTCGATGGTGACCGTGCCGCGCGCGAAGCCGGTCGTGGTCCGCCGGTCGAGGTCGATGATCTTGCCGTCGAAGACGATCCGTCCCTCGGCGAAGTCCAGGAACCGGTCCCAGCTCCCTTCCTCCTGGCGCTGCACCGCGCGCAGGAGGCCGCCGATCTCGCTGCAGTACCGCATCGAACCCCACACCGCCGCGTCGCGGGCCTCGGCGACCGTCATCGGGTAGGCGGCCAGCGCGTTCGCGAGTCCGAGCATCATGGCCGAGCCTCGGACCAGTTTCTCGCCGACTTGGTTCGAGACGGTCTCGAACGCGATCCGGTTGCCCTTCTCGTCCGCGAGGCTCATCGGGGAAGCGGGCAGTCCGGCGAGGGTGAACGTAGTCATCTCGATCTGCGGGAAAGCGCGGCGCATGCCGTCGGCGTCGACGCAGGGAACGCCGAGTTCGGCGGCGACGGCCAGCGGGATCAAGGTGTTCATGCCGCCGACTTCGACCGGCATGATCGCGTCGATGTCGCGTCCCAGATACGAGACGAGCGCGCGCACCGCGTCGGCGAATTCGCTGCCGGACGGGATCTTTTCGATGATGACCGTCGGCGCGCCGACGACCGCCACGGTCGCCAGCTGTGCCGCGGCGGGAAGTTCGTCGAGGCCCACGATGTCGATCGGACCGTGGTCGTTGATCGCCTGCTCGACCATGAGCTTGGCGATGAACGGATCACCTCCGCCGCCGGTGCCGAGTAGTGTCGCGCCCAGCGTCAGCTGATCGAGCGCGTCCAGTGCGAGTTTTCGCATGTCGCGAGTGTCCCTTTCCGAGCTGTCCTCCGAGGAATCGTTGGCAGGGACGGTAGAACTCGGCCGCGCTCGCCGACGATGGGCATTTCGCACTGCTTCGCCGGGGGTTGTTGGACCGAACGCCCATTGGGGCGGCTCGGCGGCTCGGTCAGGCTGGGCAGGTGACTCAACCATGCGACGGATCCGAGCTGCTCCTGCTGACGGCCAGCGAAATCGACGGTCTTCTCTCGACGGACGAGGCCGTTGAGACCCAGCGCGCCGCGTTCACCGCATTGGCTGCGGGGCAAGCTTTCCTCGCGCCCCGAATCCTCTCGGAAGGGACCCACGGCGATACCGCGTTCGTATATGCGGCACGACAATCTCTCGATGCGGGCGTGGTCGCGAAGATCGGCTGCGTCGTGCCCGGCAACCTCGGCCGGGGGCTGCCGACGATCCATGCGATGGTGGTCGCCCTCGACGCGGTGACCGGACGTCCCGCAGCGCTGCTGAACGGCGAAGCAGTCACGAAACTGCGTACGGTCGCTGCCTCGATGCTGGCAGCCCAGACTCTCGCTCCGCCGCCCGAGGCGGTCGCTGTCATGGGCTACGGGATTCAGGGCCGCGCGCATGCGGACGCGATCAGGCGCCTCCACCCCCGCGCGGAGGTTCGCGTATGGGCACCGGATCTGGAGCCTGGCACGCCGTTGGGCGGGATCACTGCGTGCCGGTCGGGCCGCGAAGCCGTCGTTGACGCGGGCCTCGTGATCACGTGCACCACCAGTCTCACGCCGGTGCTGGAAGCGGACTGGCTCGCCACCGGCGCGACCGTGATCAGCGTCGGATCATTCGGACCGAACCGGCGCGAGGTAGGCGACGACATCCTCGCCAGGTCCGCCGTGGTCGTGGACGATGCGCCGACTGCCCTCGAGCACGCGGGCCCGGTCAAGCACGCAGTCGCCGCCGGACTGCTTGCGCCCGAACGGATCACCACTCTGGGGCAAGCGCTCGGTCAGGGGTTCACGCGTCCGCTCGACGCGGAGTGGACCTTCTACAACTCCGTCGGCGTCGGAATTCAGGACGCTGCGGTCACCGCGGCGATTCTCGACCGCGCGAGCAGCACCGGTGTGGGACGGAGGATCCAGTGGTGAACCAGCCTGACATCACCGTCGTCGGTGCCGGTGCGGTCGGCCTCTCCACAGCCCTGTTCTTGGCACAGGCCGGCGCGAGCGTGGAAGTCGTCGACAGCGGCGGCATCGGGGCCGGTGCCTCACGCAAGAACGCGGGTTGGATCGTGCCTTCGATGAGCGAACCGGTGCCGTCTCCGGCAGCGCTTCGTGCCGCAGCGAAATGGTTCGGCCGCAGAGACGGCCCACTGAAAATCGGGCTGGAACCGTCCGCCGGGTACGTCTCATTCCTTGCCCGGATGCTCCTCGCCGCTCGCCCCGCGGTCTATCGGCAGGGCTTGGCGGCGACCGCGTCGCTCGCGGCCGGAGCGGTCGCGGCATTCGACGAGCTCGTCCGCCTCGGCGTGGACTTCGAGCGGCACGTCCGCGGCGTCCTGCTGGTCTTCGTTGAGGAGCACGGCATCCAGCCTCATCTCGACGACCTCGCCGCCATGGAGAAATTCGGTCTGCCGGGTGCCCAGTTGCTTGCCGGGAAGGAAGTCCGGGAGCTGGAGCCGGAGGCGGGGCAGGACGTCGTCGGCGGCATTCTGTGCCACGGCGACCACCACGTCGACCCTTCCTCCCTGGTCGATGGATTGGCGGCGGCGGGCAGGGAAGCCGGAGTGCGGTTGCGTCTTCATGCCCCGGTGACGGAGATCGTCGAAGGCGCCGGGTGCGTGCGCCTGACCGCGGGCGGGGTCACCTCGTCCACCGGCGCCCTGGTGCTCGCCGCTGGTGTCGGCACTCGCGCCCTCACCGCGATGGTCGGCAAACGGGTCAGCATCCGCGGCGGAAAGGGCTACGGATTCGACTACCGGCCAGCACCGTTCACACTCGGCCATGCCGTCTACCTGAGCGACCACAAGGTCGCCGTGACACCGTTGGACCAGGGGATCCGCATTGCCGGAACGATGGAGTTCGGGGCGGAGAACAACAAGGTCGATCACCGCCGCGCCGCCGGTGTCGCCGCCGCGATGCGCGCGTACTTCCCCGGCTGGCCCGTCCGCGCGCCCCGGCCCTGGACCGGGCTGCGCCCCCTCACCCCGGACGGACTGCCGGTCATCGGACGCCTGCCGACGCGGGCGCCGATCTACGTCGCCGCGGGCCACGCGATGCTCGGGATCACCCTCGGCCCGATCACCGGGAAGCTGCTCAGCAGGCAGATCCTCACTGGTGAAATCCAGCCGCTGCTCGCTCCGTTCGCCCTGGACCGGTTCCGGTCGGCCCGGTCCAAGAGAGGCTGACCCCAAGTACATCGCCCGCTACGACCAGTCGGCTCAGGTGCGGGACGCCCTCGCGGCCAGTTCCGCTTCCCTCGTCAGAAACGCCCGGCGGACGCCCAGACAGGTGCTGCGGTTCTGCCACGCTCCCGCGTGATCGGCCAGGCGGACGAGCCGCTGTCAACGGCGGCCGAGAACCGCTCTCGCTGGATACCCCGAGGAGGCCTTGTGCGGATCGCACAGGAATCCGGATTTGGGTTGAGCAGATCGCTGGTCGTCCGGCTTACGGTGTGCTCGTAATCTTCGGATCGTCGCCCGGGGAAGGACGTGCCATGAGGCAGCTCGGCAAAGCGGAGTTGGACGAGGTGACCCTCGGCGCCACGCTGCTCGGCAACGGCGGCGGGGGAGACCCGGCTCTTGCGCGGCTCATCGTGGAGCAGGCCATCGACGATTACGGACCGGTCACGGTCGTCAAGCTCGACGAGTTGCCGGACGACGCGCAGCTGGTCACGGTCGGGGTGGTGGGTGCGTCCACCGCCATCGTCGAGAAGATCCCCGCCGGGCGGGAGTTCATCGCCGCGGTGCGCGCCCTCTCGTCGTACCTCGGCCGCGACGTCGACGCCATCCTGCCGGTCGAGGCGGGCGGGATGAACACTCTGATCCCGCTGGCGGTGGCCGTCGAGCTGGGCGTTCCGTGCGTGGACGCGGACGGGATGCGGCGCACCTTCCCGCAGATCGAGATGACTACGTTCACCCTCGCCGGACTGCCCGCTTCCCCGATGAGCCTCGCGGACGAGAAGGGGAACAAGATCACCTTCGAGACGATCACGAACCAGCTCGGCGAGAAACTGGTCCGAGGCTCGGCGATGATGCTGGGGCTGGCGAACGCCTTGGCGGCGTACCCGATGACCGTTGCCGACGCGAAGGCGGCGGCGATCCCCGACTCGCTGGAGTACTGCGGCACGATCGGCCGGTTGCTCCGCGGGATCCAGCGCCGGGACGAGGGCGCCTGGCACGGGTTCCTCGACTTCACCGGCGGCCGGAAGGTCTTCGAGGGGAAAATCATCGATCTGGACCGGCGAACGACGACCGGCTTCGCGAGGGGCACCGTGACGATCGAGGGGTTCGACGATCCGACGTGCACGATGCGGATCGAGATCCAGAACGAGCTCCTCCTCGCCATCGAGGACGGGCTCCCCGTCGTGACGCCGCCCGATCTCATCTGCATGCTCGACCACGACACGGCGGAGCCGGTCACGACGGAGTCGCTGAGCTACGGCGAGCGGGTCACGGTGCTGGGCCTGCCCTGTGCCGAGCAATGGAACCGCGAAGGTTTCCTCGACGTGGTCGGGCCCGCCGCGTTCGGTTACGACGTCGATTTCGCTCCGCTGAACGGGTCGACGCGATGAATCAGGACGCGCGCAGCGACGCCGGCGGACAGCAGCGCGATCCGGCCGGACCGGGCATTCGCCTCGACGAGGTGCTCAGGTGGGGCCGGCTGGCCACGGCCACTCTCCTCGGCGGCGAGACCGCTCTCGACCGGCAGGCGACGCGCGTGCTGATCGCCCCGACCGGACGTTCCCGCGAAGGCGATTTCGCCGGGGCCATCGTTCTGCTGGACGGTCGTGAGCTGGCTCTCGATACGTACCTGGTGGACGTCACCCTGCGCTGGATGGGCGAGGCGGGCGCGGTCATGCTCGTCGTCGTCTCTCCGGAACAGCCGCCGGGCATCGCGAGCTGTCGTCTGGCGGACCGCAGCGGCGTCGCGTTGGTCGAGACCGCGGACTCGGTCCTCGATCTGGCCGACGCGCTGCGCGAACTGGTCGAAGCGCCCCAACGCGTACTGGCCCGGGTGATCGTCGACGCGGTCGACAAGCTGGCCCATCTTTCGCCGAGCAGCGGGGTCGCGGGCGTCCTGGACGTCGTGCGGCAGGCTCTCGGCGCGCAGGTGTCGCTCATCGCCGCGGAAGGGGAGCTGCTCGCCGGTGATCTGCTGAGCCCGCCATTGCTCCGCAAAGACCAGGTCAACGTGCAACTGTCCACTGTGGTCGGCAAGACGCACCGCTTCACCCAGCCGGTGACGCTCGCCAGCGGCGAACGGCCGAGCTTCTGGATCGTCGCCGAATTGGAGGCACCGGGCGAGGTGCGCACGAGCGCGACCCGGTCGTTGCTGAAGATCGGCGGCAGTTACGTGGCCAACCGGCTGATCTCCGACCGCCTCGAACAGGAACGCGACGCGCGGGCCCGGCTCGGCGTGCTCAACGCCATCATGGCCACTGCCGGTCGCCCGTCGGCCGCGCTGGTACAGCAGGTCGCCACGCTCGGGTGGATCACCGACGGCTGGGCCACTGCCGTGCACCTGCGGATCGCCGGCCCCGTCGACTCCATGCAGATCCTCGCGCTCACCGACCCGGTGCGTGCCCTCTTGGCCGAGTCCGGTTTCGACGGTCCCCTCGTCGAGCGCTCCGACGGCTGGACGACCTGGACGGTACGGCTCGTGGAGCCGCCGGCCGCGAGGTTCGCGC
>NZ_JACJHR010000094.1 GCF_014174495.1 Amycolatopsis echigonensis | reverse complement strand
GAGGGAATCTGATTCCCTCAGGGTTCCCCTCACGACACCCCTCAGCTGCGGTAGACGGAGACTACAAAACCGCCGCAGGTGACCGGTTCTCCGTACCAGCCGCCCCAGCGGCTGTCCAGGGCTAGACCGGCCAGTTCGGCCATCAGGTCCAGTTCTGCGGGCCACACGTATCGCAACGGGAGCGTGGCGTCGGCCAGGTGGACGATTTGCCGTACGTCGTCCACCGCGCGTACGCGGGCGTCTGCGGTCCAGCAGGCTGGATCCGGGTGGCGTCCTTGGACCACTAGGGCTCCGCCGGGGCGCAGGAGGCGGCTGTAGCGGCCGATCGCGCGCAGCTGGTCTCGTTGGTCCGGCAGGCGGGAAAGCACGTCCGCGCCGAGGTATCCGGCGTCGAAGCGCGGGCCGGGTTCCAGGTGGACCTCATAGCCCTCTCCGGCCAGTGCGTCCGCGACCGGGCCGCCGCCGGGCACCAGTATGCGGCCTGAGCCGTGGTGCCGGGATACGCGGTCAGTTACTTCGGAGAGGAACGCGACCGCGCCCGCGGGGTCGTCCGCGAGCGGGGCGAGCCACGCGGTCACGGGATCGACCGGCTTCTCCATCACCCGGGTCGGCATTGTCGCCACCTCACTTCACGCAGTGGTCCTCTCTACCCCACAGAGAGTGCCGGAACGATCTAAAGCCGACCTAGCGGAATCGGGGTCCCCCCTAGGCACGACGGAAAGGGCGACCCGCGCGGAAGCGGGTCGCCCTTCGGCGGAAACGGGGTTCAGCCCTTGGTGCGCCGGTTGAACTTGCGCACCGCGAGGAACGACGCCGCTACGGTGATCACGCCCCACCAGGCGAGCGCGAGCCACGCGGTGCCGCCGGCGGGAGTGCCGTTCATCAGCGCCCGCACAGCGTCCATGAGCACGGTGAACGGCTGATTGTCCACGATCACGCGCAGCACGCCGGGCATCGCCTGGGTCGGCACGAGAGCGCTGGACGCGTACGGCACGAACACGAGGATCATGCCGAGACCGCCGGCGCCCTCGACCGTCTTCGAGATCGAGCCGAGCAGCACCGCCAGCCAGAAGACGCCGGCCGCGAACAGGACCAGCAGGCCGATCGCGGCGAGCCAGCCGAGTGCGCTGCCGCCGGGGCGGAAGCCGATCGCGAAGCCGATCGCCACCATGATCACGAACGACACGAGACTGCGCAGCATCCCGGCGACAACGTGGCCGACCAGCACGGCCGGGCCGAACATCGGCATCGAGCGGAAGCGTTCCACGAGGCCCTGGGTCAGGTCCGCGGCGACTCCGACGACGGTGGTCGTCGAGTTGAAGCCGATGCTGATCGCGAGCAGGCCCGGCACGAGGTAGTCGACGTAGGCCATGCCGGGCACGTTGATCGCGGGCCCGAACATGAAGCGGAACAGCAACAGCAGCACGATCGGCAGCGACACCGCCTGCAGCAGCATCTCCGGGTTCCGCGTGATGTGCTTGACGTTGCGCCCGATCAGCACGCGGAAGTCGGACAGCACCGAGGCCAGCCCGGCGCTCTCGGGCGCTGCGGGGATCCGCGCCCCCTCGGTTTCCCTGGACAAGGTCTGGGTCATCACTTCGCTCCCGCGGTTGAGGTGAGGGTGTGGAACACGTCGTCGAGCGTCGGTTCGGACAGCTCGATCCCGGCGGGCTCGAGCCCGGCGTCGGCGACCCGGTTGAGCGTCGCCCGCACCTGACCGGGGTGGTCGATCGGGACGCTGACCGTCTCGTCCAGCAGCACGCCGCCGGTGACCTGCTGCGCGCGGCCCGCTTCGGCGGGCGACGCGAAGGTCAGCTTGAGCCGTTCGGTGCCGACGCGGCGCTTGAGCTCGGTGGCGGTGCCCTCGGCGACGACGCGGCCCTTGTCGATGACCGCGATCCGGTCGGCGAGCTGGTCGGCCTCGTCGAGGTATTGCGTGGTGAGCAGGACCGTGGTGCCGCCGTCGAGCAGTTTGCGGATCGCGTCCCACATCGCCGAGCGGCTTCGCGGGTCCAGACCCGTGGTGGGCTCGTCGAGGAACAGCACCGGCGGCGACGTGATCAGGCTGATCGCGAGGTCGAGCCGGCGCCGCATGCCGCCGGAGTAGGTCTTCACCGGACGGCTGGCCGCTTCTTCGAGGTCGAACTGGGCGAGCAGTTCGGTCGCCCGCTCCTTCGCCCGCGCGACCGGCAGGTGGAACAGCCGTCCCATCATTTCCAGGTTTTCGCGTCCGGTGAGCAGTTCGTCGACCGCGGTGTTCTGTCCGGTGAGGCCGATCTGCTCGCGGACCTTGCGGGTGCGCTTGGCGACGTCGTGCCCGTTCACGGTCACGGTGCCGCCGTCGGCCTCCAGGAGGGTGCTGAGGATCCGCACCGTCGTGGTCTTGCCGGCGCCGTTGGGGCCCAGCAGTGCGAACATCGTGCCCCGCTCGACGCTGAGGTCGACGCTTTCCAGGACGTCGACATCGCCGTAGGACTTGCGCAGCCCCCGTGCTTCGATTGCGTAGCCGGTGACCATCGGGTTACCTCTCCTCGGTTCGGTCAAGCGGGGAAACTGTCGGGATCAAGTGGGCCACAGCGGCCGCGAGAGCGGCAATACCGGCCGGGCCCGATAGGGGTGGGCTAATCGTCGTCCCCACCCCCGATTGCCATGCTGATCAACGCGTCCGTGTCCAGCTCGTCGATCGTGTCCTCGTCCACCGCGGACGCTTCCGGCTCGTCCGCGGCTTGCTCCGGAAGCTGGATGCCCGCCAGTTCGAGCAGTCCGTCGAGCAGTCCCGCCGAACGCAGCCGCTCCAGCGGGATCGCCGCCAGCGCGTCCCGGATTCCCTGGTCCGACAACGGTTCCGGCGCGGTTTCGGCCGGGGCCAGCTCGGAAACCAAGTGCTCGGCGAGGATCCGCGGCGTCGGGTAGTCGAAGATCAGGCTGACCGGGAGTTTCAAGCCGGTGACGAGGCTGAGCTTGTTGCGGAAGCCGGTGGCGGACAACGAATCGAAACCGACCTCGTTGAACGAGCGGTCCGCTTCCACCGCCTCCGGACCCGCGTGCCCGAGGAGCGTCGCCGCGTGCGTGCGCACCAGGGTGAGCACGGTCGGCACCCGCTTGCCCGGCGGGAGCGCGCCGAGTTTCTGCGCCAGCGATTCGGTGTCCTCCACCGCGTCCTGAGCCGCCCGACGACCGCGAGTGCCGGCGAGTTCGCGCAGGACGGCCGGGAGGTCGTCGTCGCCCGAGGACGCCAGCACGCGGGTGTCCAGCGCGATCGGCACGAGCAGGGGTTCGGGGGAACCAGCCGCCGCGTCCAGCAGCCGCAGACCGTCCTCTGTGGACAGCGCGGTGATGCCGGTTTCGCCGATGCGGTGGGCGTCCGCGTCCTCCAGCGCCGCGCCCATGCCGCCGCCCCACAGGCCCCAGGCGAGCGACGAAAACGCGAGGCCTTCGCGACGACGGCGGACCGCCAGCGCGTCGAGGTAGGCGTTGGCCGCGGCGTAGCTGCCCTGGCCCGGTGCGCCGAGGACCCCGGCGGCCGAAGAGAACAGGACGAACGCGGTCAGGTTGTGGTCGCGGGTCAGCTCGTCGAGCGTGGCCGCAGCGTCGACCTTCGGGCGCAGGACGTGGTCGAGACGTTCTGGGGTAAGGGAAGTCAGCACGCCGTCGTCCAGGACACCGGCTGCGTGGACGACTCCGCGCAGGTCGACACCGTCCAGCAGCGCGGAAACCGCGGCGCGATCCGCCACGTCGCAGGCGGCGAGGGTGACCTCCGCACCGAGACCGGTCAGTTCGTCCCGCAGCTCGGTCGCGCCGGGTGCGTCCGCACCGCGACGGCTGACCAGCAGCAGGTTCCGCACGCCGTGTTCGGCCACCAGGTGCCGGGCGACGGAACCGCCGAGCGCGCCGGTCGCGCCGGTGATCAGCACCGTGCCGTCCGGATCCCAGACCGGCGCGGCAGCGGCGTCCGCGGCCCGCTGCAGGCGCGGCACGAGCACCGCGCCGGCACGGAGAGCGACCTGCGGTTCGTCCGACACCGACACCGCGGCGAGGGTGCGGCCGCTAGGGGTTCCGGTGCCAAGGTCGACCAGCGTAATCCGGTCCGGATGCTCGGCTTGCGCCGAACGGACCAGTCCGGCCACCGCGGCTCCGACCGGGTCTGGGCTTTCCTCGGCGTCGGCCGCGACCGCGCCTCGGGTGACGACCAGCAGGGAGCCTTCCGGACGGCTGAGGAACGTCTGCAGTTCGCCGAGGACGCGGTGCAGTTCCGCATGCACCTCGTCACCGGCGACCGGCAGTACGACCAGACCGGATGCGTCGCCGATGCTGATCGCGGCAGTGGCACCGAGAGCGTCGGTGAGGCCGAACGGGTCGTCGCCGACCACGGTCCAGTCGGTGACCTCGGCGACCGCGTCGACGTCGGTCTGCTCCCACGCGAGACGGAACAGCGACTCGGTGCCACCGGCTTCGGCGGCTCGCGGCTGTGCCGACATTGGGCGCAGCAGCAACGAATCCACCGAAGCAACTGGAGCGCCGGTGCCGTCGGCGATCTTCAATGCTGCCGCTCCGGAACCGAGCTGCTTCACATGCACTCGCAGCGTTGTCGCACCAACTGCGTGCAGACGGACGCCTTCCCACGCGAACGGCAGCGCCGGTTCGTCCCCGACCGCGCCGGAAACACCGATGGTGTGCAAAGCGGCGTCGAGCACAGCCGGATGGATACCGTAACGGTCCACATCGGACACGGTGGCGGGAAGCTGGATCTCCGCGAACGCTTCCCCATCGCCCTTCCAAGCGGCGACGAGACCCCGGAATGCTGGGCCGTACGCGAGACCGTCGGCGGCCAGTTCCTCATAGGTGCCTTCGAGTTGCACCTGTTCAACGGCGGGCGGCCAGGTGGACAGGTCGAACTTCTCCGACTTGCCCGCCTTCGCCAGGCGTCCGGTGGCGTGCCGGGTCCACGGGACACCGTCCGCCGCGCCTTCCGGTCGCGAGTGGACAGTGAACGCCCGAACGCCGTTTTCCGCGGCGTCGAGCGCGAACTGCACGCGGACACCGGTGCGCTCCGGCACCACCAGCGGGTACTCCAGAGTCAACTCGTCCAGCCTCGGGCACCCGGCCTCGTCACCCGCGCGGGTCGCCATTTCGACGAAACCAGTGCCGGGGAACAGGATCGAGCCGCCGACGACATGATCGGCCAGCCATGGGAGCGTGCCGACAGACAGCCGTCCGGTGAACAGGAGACCTTCCGCACCGGCCAATTCCGTCGCGGTGCCGAGCAGCGGGTGGTCTTCCTGGCCCGGCGCGGACGCCGTGCTCTCCAGCCAGTAACGCTGGCGCTGGAACGGGTACGTCGGCACGGGCACTGGGTGTGCCCCCGTTGGCGCGTAGATCGACGCCCAGTCGACGTCGACGCCACTCACGTGCAACTGTGCGACGCCGGTCAGCGCGGCGACCGCCTCGTCCTGCTCCTTGTGCAGCAGTGAGGCGAGCACGAGACCGTCCGGTCGCTCGTCTAGGCAGGCGTCGGCCATCGCGGTGAGCGTGGTGTCCGGACCCAATTCGAGGAAGCGAGTGACGCCGTCCGCTGCGGCCCGGGTGACCGCGTCGCGGAACTGCACGCCTGCGCGGACCTGGTTCACCCAGTACTCCGGCGAGGTCAGGTCGTCGGCGGGCTCGCCGGTGACCGTGGAGATGATCGGGATCCTCGGGTCCGCATAGGACAGTCCTTCCGCGACGGTGCGGAACTCGGTGAGCATGGGTTCCATCATTCGGGAGTGGAACGCGTGCGAAACTCGGAGTTGCTTGGTGCGCTGGAACTTCGCCGCTACTTCGGCGACGGATTCCGCGGCACCGGAGATGACGACCGCAGCCGGGCCGTTCACCGCAGCAATGTCCACAGTGTCCCCCGCGGCTTCGCGAACCGCTTCCGGCGTGCCGTCGATCGCGACCATCGCGCCGCCGGTCGGCAACGCCTGCATCAGCGCACCGCGGGCGACCACGAGCTTCGCGGCATCGGCCAGAGAGAAGACGCCCGCGCAGTGGGCGGCCGCGAGTTCGCCGATCGAGTGTCCGGCCAGCAGGTCCGGTTTCACGCCCCAGGACCGGACCGTGCGGAACAGCGCGACCTCCAGCGCGAACAACGCCGGTTGCGTCCAGCGGGTCTCATCAAGGCCGTCGCCGCTTTCGATCACTTCGCGCAGCGGACGGTCGAGGTGCTTGTCGAGTTCCGCGCACACCTCGTCGTAGGCTTCGGCGAAGGCCGGGTACCGCGCGGCCAGCTGCGTGCCCATCTGCGCCCGCTGCGAACCCTGGCCCGCGAACAGGAACGCGGTACGGCCGCTACCGGTGGCGATGCCGCGGACGACGCCGCGTGCGTCCTCCTCGTCGACCAAGGCCGCCAGCCCGCGCACGAACTGCGGCGAACGGCTGCCGATCAGCACCGCGCGACGGTCGAACGCACTGCGCGCGGTCGCCAGCGAGAGTCCGATGTCGGCGAGGCTGCCTTCCGGATCCTCGTCCACATAGGACATCAGCTGCTCCGCCTTCGCCCGCAACGCGGACGCGCCCCGACCCGAGACCGGCCAGGCGACCGGACCGTCGTACTCCGGACCAGTCGAGGCAGTGACCTCGCGACGGTCGCCTTCCTCCAGGATCACGTGCGCGTTCGTGCCGCTCACCCCGAAGGACGAGACGCCGACACGTCGGGTGTGGCCGTTCGGCAGCCATTTCACCGGCTCGGCGAGCACTCGCACCGCACCCGTGGACCAGTCGATCTCGCTCGACGGCTTGCCCACGTGCAGCGTCGCGGGAAGTTCGCCGTGCCGCATCGCCTCGATCATCTTGATCACGCCTGCCGCACCCGCGGCAGCTTGAGTGTGTCCGATGTTCGACTTCACCGAACCGATCCACAACGGACGGTCCGCCGAGGTCTGCGTGCCGTAGGTGGCCAGCAGTGCCTGGACTTCGATCGGGTCGCCGAGCTTCGTACCGGTGCCGTGCGCTTCGACAGCGTCCACATCGGACGGCTCCAGTCCGGCGTCGGCCAGCGCGGCACGGATCACCCGCTGCTGTGCCGGACCGTTCGGCGCGGTCAGGCCGTTCGAGGTGCCGTCCTGGTTCACCGCGCTGCCCTTGAGGATCGCGAGCACCGGATGGCCGTTGGCGCGGGCGTCGGAAAGGCGCTCCAGCACGAGCACGCCGACGCCTTCGGACCAGGTCGTTCCGTCGGCGTCGTCGGAGAACACCTTGCAACGGCCGTCGGCCGCGAGGCCCTGCTGGCGGCTGAATTCCACAAAGGTCTCTGGCGTGGCCATCACCGTGACGCCGCCGGCCAGCGCGAGCGAGCAGTCGCCGCCGCGCAGCGCCTGCGCCGCCATGTGCATCGCGACCAGCGAGGACGAGCACGCGGTGTCGACGGACACGGCCGGGCCCTCGAGGCCGAGAGTGTAGGAAACCCGGCCGGTGACGATCGAACCAGCACTGTTCGCGCCCACGTAGTCGTGGTACTGGACACCCGCGTACACGCCGGTCGGGCTGCCCTTGAGCGAGACCGGGTCGATCCCGGATCGCTCCAGCGCCTCCCAGGACGCTTCGAGCAGCAGCCGCTGCTGCGGGTCGATCATCGGTGCTTCCTTCGGCGAGACGCCGAAGAAGGTCGGGTCGAAATCGCCCGCGTCGTACACGAAGCCGCCGCGTGCGACGTAGGTCGTGCCGGGACGTCGGCCGGTCGGGTCGAGCAAGCCGTCGATGTCCCAGCCGCGGTCGGCCGGGAAGTCGCCGATCGCGTCACGGCCCTCGGCGACCAGTTCCCACAGCTGCTCCGGCGAGGTGACGCCGCCGGGCAGACGACAGGCCGTGCCGACGATGGCGATCGGCTCTTCCGAATTGTCCTTAGTGGACACCGTGCTGATCTCGACCGCCGTGCCCGCCAGCTCGTCGAGCAGGTGCGCGGCGAGGGCGGTCGGCGTGGGGTGGTCGAAGATCAGGGTCGCGGGCAGCCGCTGTCCGGTGGCCGCGGTGAGGCCGTTGCGGAGTTCGATCGCGGTCAGCGAGTCGAAGCCGAGCGACTGGAACTGCGCCGACGGCTCGATCTCGTGCGCCGCACGGTAACCGAGCACGGTGGCCGCGTGGCTGCGCACCAGTTCCAGCACTGCGTCGCGACGGTCCTCTTCGGGCAGGCCCAGCAGCCGTGTGGCGAATGAGTCCACTGAGGACTCCGCCGCAGCGGCGACCCGGCGCGTGGTGCGGCCGACGAGTTGTTCCAGTGTGCGCGGGAGCCGGTCGAGTTTGCGCAGCACCGGCAGCTCGAGCTTCGCCGGGACTGCGGTCGGCTTACGGACGGCGATCGCGCGGTCGAAGAGCGCCAGCCCCTCCGCAGTGGACAGTGGCACGATGCCGCTGGCCGCGAGCCGCTGCACCTCCTCTTCGGTGAGCGTGCCGCCCATGCCGCCGACCTCGCCCCACAAGCCCCAGTCCAGCGACAGACCCGGCAGGCCGTGCGCGACGCGGTGCGACGCGAGGGCGTCCAGGTAAGCGTTGGCGGCGGCGTAGCTGCCCTGGCCAGGCGCGCCGAGCACGCCGGAGACCGACGAGAACAGCACGAACGCAGACAACGCCGTTTCGCGGGTGAGTTCGTGCAGGTTCAGCGCACCGTCGACCTTCGGGGCCAGCACCGCGTCGACCCGTTCCGGGGTGAGCGCGGTGACCACGCCGTCGTCGAGGACACCGGCGGCATGCACGACCGCCGTGAGCGGGTTCTCCTCCGGCAGCGACGCCAGCACGCCGGCCAGCGCCTCGCGGTCGGCGACATCGCAGCGCCCCAGCCGGACGTCGACCTCGCTTTCGCGCAGTTCGGCGGCCAGTTGGTCGAGAGCGGGCGTGATCCGGCGGCTGAGCAGCAGCAACCGGCGGACGCCGTGCTCGGCGACCAGGTGCCGGGCGAGCTTCCCGCCCAGCGCGCCGGACGCGCCGGTGACCAGCACCGTGCCGTGCGGGCAGAAGTACGGCCGCTCCAGTTCCGGGGTCGTGCGGACGAGCCGGGGCACGAGGACCGTGCCGAGCCGGACCGCCGCCTGTGCCTCACCCGAGGCCAGGACCTGCGGCAACACCGCTTCCGGCGTGGTTTCGCCGTCGAGGTCGAGCAGGACGAAGGCGTCCGGGTTCTCCTCCTGCGCGGAACGGACCAGGCCCCAGACCGCGGAGGCGGCGAGGTCGGTGACGTCTCCGGCGGCCGGGACCGCGCCGCGGGTAACCACGACAAGCCGGGCTTGCGAGGGGTGCTCCTCAGACAACCACTCCTGAAGGCCCGCCAGCACCCGGTGCGTCAGCTCGTGGGCCTCCTCCGCAGTGCCAGTTTCACCGCGGCACTCGAGGAGCCGGACATCAGCAGTGTCCACAGTGGCTTCAATATCGGCCGACCGCTGCCATTCGATCCGGTACAACGGCGCGGCCTGCTCGGCGACCGGCGCGGCGAACGCGCGGAACACTGTCTCGGCGACCGTCGCGACCGGAGCCCCGGTCGGGTCGGCAAGAGCGAGCTGGAAACCGTCCTCTGTAGTCGGGGTGAACCGCACGCGCAGCGCGGACGCACCGGTGGCGTGCAGCTCAACGCCGGTCCAGCAGAACGGAACCCGGCCGACGCCGCCGTCGCCGCCACCGGCGACCCGCAGCGCGTGGGTGCACGCGTCGAGCGCGGCCGGGTGGAGACCGAAGCGATCGGCGTCGCTGTCCTCCGGCAACGCGACCTCGGCGAAGATCTCGCCGTCACGCTGCCAGACTGCTCGCAGGGAACGGAAAAGCGGGCCATACGTGAGGCCGGTGTCGGCGAAGTCGTCGTACAGACCATCGATGGCGACCGGCTCCGCACCAGCAGGCGGCCATTCGGTCAGTTCAGTGCCACCCTGCGCCGACTGCGGAGCGACGCTGCCGCTCGCGTGCAGGGTCCAGTCCGCATCGTCGTCCTCGGGTCGCGAGTGGACAGTCACCGAGCGGACCTCGCGCTCCCCCGCCGCACCGACCGTGACCTGCACCTGGATGCCGCCGCGGGCAGGCAGGACGAGCGGGCTGCCGAGGGTCAGTTCCTCGATCCGGCCGGAACCGACCTGATCCCCGGCGCGGACGACCAGTTCCAGGAACGCCGTGCCGGGCACGGTGACCGCGTCGCCGAGCTGGTGTTCGGCCAGCCACGGGTGCGTTTCGACGGACAGCCTGCCGGTGAGCACCACGCCGTCGGTGTCGGCGAGCGCGACGGCCGCGCCGAGCAGCGGGTGCCCGGCGGAGGTCAGCCCGGCGGCGGTGACCTCGTCGCGGTTGGCGCGGGCATCGAGCCAATACCGCTTACGCTGGAACGCATACGGCGGCAGGTCGACGCGCTGGGCACCACGGTCGGCGAACACCGCGGCCCAGTCCAGGGTCAAGCCGCTGACGAACAGTTCGGCCAGCGCGGTGAGCGCGGCCGCTGGTTCTTCCCGGTCCTTGCGGAGCACCGGAACCACGAGCGCGTCGGACGTCTGGCGGACCAGCGCGGACAGCACTCCGTCCGGACCGACCTCGACGAAGCGTCCGACACCCTGGGCGGCAAGCGTTCCGACGCCGTCGTGGAACCGGACCGCGGCGCGCACCTGGCGCACCCAGTAGTCCGGAGTGGACATGTCGACATCCGCGCCGACCGTGGAAACCAGCGGGATTTCCGGCTGGTGGTAGGTCAGGCCGCGCGCTACGGCGGCGAATTCGGCGAGCATCGGCTCCATCAGCGGCGAGTGGAACGCGTGCGACACCTTGAGCTTCGAAGACTTCCGCCCGTCGAACTCCGCCACCACCGCAGCAACAGCGTCATCGGCACCGGAAAGCACGACAGAGTCCGGACCGTTGATCGCGGCGATACTGACCTCGCCGGCCAGATGCGGCGTGACCTCGTCCTCAGTCGCCTGCAGAGCCACCATCGCCCCACCGGACGGCAGCGCCTGCATCAGCCGCGCCCGCGCGCCGACCAACGCCGCCGCGTCCGGGAGCGAGAGAATCCCGGCGACGTGCGCGGCAGCCAGTTCGCCGATCGAATGGCCGAGCAGGAAGTCCGGCTCGATCCCCCACGACGCCAGCAGCCGGAACAGCGCCACCTCGACCGCGAAGAGCGCGGGCTGCGTGTAGCCGGTCTGGTTGATCAGCCGCGGTTTCTCGAACAGGACTGTCTTCAGTGGACGGTCGAGGTGCTGATCCAGTTCGGCGCAGACCTCGTCCAGCGCCGTGCGGAAGACGGGGAACGCGGCGGCCAGCGCGGCCCCCATCCCGGCCCGCTGCGCGCCCTGACCGGAGAACAGGAACGCGGTCAACCCTTCGACCTGCGCCCCGGTGACGACGTCCGGAGTCGCGACGCCGTCGGCGAGAGCGGCGATGGCCTGCTTCGGGTCCTCGGCCAGCACCACCGCGCGATGCGACAGCGGCGACCGCGAAGTGGCGAGCGAAAAGCCCAGGTCAAGCGGGTTCGCCGCAGAAGAAACCAGCTGAGCGGCCTGAGCCCGCAGGGCCGCACTGCCGTGGCCAGCCAGCGGCAGCGGAACCGCGACGCCCTCCGGCCAACTCGGGATAACCGGCGCAGCAGCCTCCACCGCAGGCGCTTCTTCCAGGATGACGTGCGCGTTGGTGCCGCTCACGCCGAACGACGAAACACCGGCGCGACGCGGCCGCTCCCCCGCTGCCCAAGATCGTTCAGCGCGCAGGAGCTCAACCGCGCCGGAGGTCCAATCGACCTCTGTGGACGGTTCGGTGACGTGCAGCGTGCGCGGCAGCAGGCCGTGCCGCATCGCCTGCACCATCTTGATCACGCCGCTGACCCCTGCCGCCGCCTGTGCGTGGCCGATGTTCGACTTGATCGACCCGAGCCACAGGGGTTCAGTCCGGTCCTGACCGTAGGTGGCCAGCAAGGCTTGCGCCTCAATGGGATCGCCCAACGTGGTGCCGGTGCCGTGGCCCTCGACAGCGTCCACATCGGACGCCGACAGCCGGGCGTTGGCCAGCGCCTGCCGGATCACCCGTTGCTGCGAAGGACCGTTCGGCGCGGTGAGACCGTTGGACGCGCCGTCGGAGTTCACCGCGGAACCGCGCACGACCGCGAGCACCGGGTGTCCGTTGCGCTGTGCGTCGGAAAGCCGTTCCAGCAACAGGGTTCCCGCACCTTCGGCCCAGCCGGTGCCGTCCGCGCTGTCCGAGAAGGCCTTGCAACGACCGTCGGGAGCCAGGCCGCGCTGACGGCTGAAGGCGAGGAACGGACCCGGCCTCGACATCACCATGACTCCGCCCGCCAACGCAAGCGAGCAGTCCCGCTGGCGCAGCGACTGCACCGCCAAATGCAGCGCGACCAGCGAAGACGAGCAGGCGGAGTCGATCGTGACAGCCGGGCCTTCCAGGCCGAGCGCATAGGCGATCCGGCCGGAGATGACCGAGCCGGCGTTGCCGGTGCTCAGGTAGTCCTCGACCTCGCCCGCGAGCACCGACGGCGGCAGCTCGTCGTAGTAGTCCTGCCCGCCGCTGCCGACGAACACGCCGACCTGCTGCTTCGCCAGCGAGTGCGGCGCGATCCCGGCCCGTTCGAAGGTCTCCCACGCCAGCTCCAGCACGAGCCGCTGCTGCGGGTCCATCGCGAGCGCCTCGCGCGGCGAGATGCCGAAGAACGGCGCGTCGAACTCGCCCGCGTCGTGCACGAACCCGCCCTCGGAGACGTAGCTCGTGCCGGGGCTGTCCGGGTCGGCGTCGAACAGCCGGTCCAGCGCCCAGCCGCGGTCAGCGGGGAACTCCCCGATCGCGTCGCGGCCGTTCGCGACCAGCTCCCACAGGTCGTCGGCGGACCGGACGCCGCCGGGGTAGCGGCAGCCCATCGCCACGATCGCGATCGGCTCGGATTCGGCGGCCTCGACCGCGCGCAGCCGCGCCCGCGTCTCCTGCAGGTTGGCGGTGACCCGCTTCAGGTAGTCGACCAGCTTGGTTTCGTCGGTCCTGGCTTCGTCAGACATCTGGAGAACCTCTTGTCGCGGTTTCGGGCTGTCCGTGAAGGGCTCCTTGAGGGAATCTGATTCCCGGAAGGAGCCCTTCACGGACAACGGGGGTCAGGCGCCGAGCTCGTCGTCGATGAGGGCGAACAGTTCGTCGGTGGTGGCCGCTTCGAGCGCTTCGGAACCGGATTGGCCGCCTGAGAGGGTCTGGTGCAGCGCGGCGACGACCGCCTGCAGCCGGGGCAGGATCCGGGACCGGTCGATCTCCGCGGCGTCGAGCGCGGCGGCCGCCGCTTCGAGCCGGTCGAGCCCCGCCTCGAGCGGGACCTCCGCCTCGCCCGCGCACAGCTGGCTCCACAGGTATTCGGCCAGCGCCTGCGGGTTGACGTGGTCGAACGCGACCGTGGCGGGGAGCTTCAGCCCGGTGCCGGCACCGAGCCGATTGCGCAGGTCGACCGCGGTCACCGAGTCGAAGCCAAGTTCCTTGAAGGCCCGCGCGGGTTCCACCGAGCCGCCGTCGTCGTACCCGGCGACCGCGGCGACCTCGCCGCGCACCAGGTCCAGCACGGTCCGGCGCTGTTCGGCTGGGCTCAGCGAGGCCAGCCGGGCGGCCAGGTCGCCCGCGCCCACCGGTTCGGCGCCGGTCTGGTCCGCCGCGGCCTCGGGGATGCCGCGCAGCAGCGGCCGGGGCCGGGCAAGCTGGTAGACCGGCGCGAACGCGGTCCAGTCGATGTCCGCGACGACCAGCTGGGCCTCGTCGTGGTCGAGCGCCTGGCCAAGGGCTTCGACGGCGAGCCGCGGGTCCATCTCGGCCAATCCCATGCGGCGCAACAGGTCGCTCGCGTCCGCGTCGACCATCCCGCCCCCGCCCCAGGAACCCCAGGCCACCGCGGTCGCGGTCCGTCCGGCCGCGCGCCGGCGCCGGGCCAGCGCGTCGAGGTAGGCATTGCCGGTGCCGTAGGCCGGCTGGCCGGAGGTGCCCCAGACCGCGGCACCGGAGGACATCAGGACGAACGCGTCGAGTTCAGTGTCGCCGAGCAGCCGGTCGAGCAGTTCGGCACCGGTGACCTTCGCGCGGATCGCCGCGGTGAACTCCTCCGGCGTCACGTCGACCAGCGCGGGTTCGCGGGTCAGCACCCCGGCGGCGTGCACCACCGCAGTCGGCGGGTGCTCGGCGAGCAGCGTGGACAACGCCGTCTCGTCGGCAACGTCGCAGGCCACGACGGTGACGCGGGTGCCGGCCAGCTCCTCCACCAGCTCACGCGCGCCTTCGGCTTCGAGGCCGCGACGGCTGGTCAGCACCAGATGTTCCGCTCCGCGAGAGGCGAGCCAGCGCGCGACGTGGCCGCCGACCGCGCCGGTGCCGCCGGTGACGAGCACGGTGCCGCGCGGCTGCCACGGCTCCGCGACGTCCGGGCCGAGCGGCGCGTGCACCATCCGCTTGGCGAACACTCCCGACGGCCGGATCGCGACCTGGTCCTCGTCGTTGATGCCGGACACGACCGCGGCGAGTTTCGCCGCGTCGGCCGCCTCGGTGACGTCCACCAGACCGCCCCAGCTGCCAGGCTGGTCCAGGGCGACCACGGTGCCGAGGCCCCACACCGACGCGGCCTCGGGATCGGCGTCGGAGAAGGCGTCGACCGCGATCGCGCCTCGGGTGACCACCCATGCCGGAGCGTCGATCTCGTTGTCCCGCAATGCTTGCAGCAAGGCGATGGTGTTGAGTGTCGGGTTCTCGGCGAAAGCGAGCAGCGACAGGACTCCGTCGAACGGACGGACTGCGGTGGCCTCGCCGAGCAATTCGGCCAACGCCGTGCGGCAGTAGTCTGCGGCGACCAGCCGGACGACGTCGCCCTGTTCGGCCAGCGCGTCCGCCAGTTCAGTTGCCTGACCGACCCCGGCAGGGACGACGACCAGCCAGCTGCCGGTGAGCCCACTGGTCCCGCCGGACAGCGGAGACCACGACACGCGGTATCGCCATGAGTCCACGGTGGACAGATCGGTGCGGCGGCTGCGCCAGGCGGCCAGTGCCGGGACGACCTCGGCGAGCGGGCCGGTGCCGACGCCGAGCCGGGCGGCGAGCGCGTCGACGTCGCCGCCGGTCACGTCCTGCCAAAACTCCTGGTCGGCGACCGGGGTTGCCGTCTCTGCCGCGACGGCTTCCTCTTCGTGCCAGAAACGCTGGTGCTGGAACGGATAGGTCGGCAGGTCGACGATCTGGCCGCCGGGGACCAGCGAGAGCCAGTCGACCGAACCGCCGCGCACCGAGTACTCCGCCATCGAGGTAGCGAACCGGGTCAGGTCGCCCTCGTCGCGGCGCAGCGTGCCGACGACCGAGCCAGCGTGTCCGGTTTCGTCCAGGGTTTCCTGGATGCTCATGGCCAGCACCGGATGCGGGCTGATCTCGATGAACCGCGTGTAGCCAGCCTCGGCGAGCTGCGCGACGATCGGGGCGAACCGGACCGTGCGGCGCAGGTTGGCGAACCAGTACGCGGCATCCACAGTGGACTCTTCGACCGCGTCGAGGGTGACGGTGGAGGTCATCGCGACGTCGCCACGCTTCGGCTGGATCAGGGCGAGGTCGGCGAGCAGCCGGTCCGAGAGATGTTCGACGTGCGCCGAGTGCGACGCGTAGTCCACCGGGACCAGCTTGGCGCGGAAGCCGTCGGCCACCAGCTGGTCACGCAGCTCTTCGAGGGCTTCGGCGTCACCGGACAGCACGGCGGACGTCGCGCCGTTGTCGGCCGCGACCGAGATCCGGCCGTCCCACGCACCGAGCCGCTCTTCCAGCTCGGTCGCCGGGAGGCCAGCTGCGAGCATGCCACCGCCGCGTCCGCCCAGGACGTCGCCGATCGCCTTGCTCCGCAACGCGACCACCAGCGCACCGTCCTCAAGCGACAGTGCACCTGAGACAGTCGCCGCGGCGATCTCGCCCTGCGAGTGGCCGATCACCATATCCGGCTCGACTCCGTGCGCACGCCACAGCGCGGCCAGCGAAACCATGACGGCCCACAGCATCGGCTGCACGACGTCGACCCGGTCGGCCGGCGGAGTGCCCGGCTCGCCGCGCAGGACTTCGACGACCGACCAGCCGGTGAACTTACGGAGCGCGGTGTCGCATTCGGACATCCGGGCGGAGAAGGCCGGGGACTGCTCGATGAGGTCGAGCGCCATGCCAGTCCACTGTGAACCCTGGCCGGGGAAGACGAAGACGGTCCGTCCGCGGACATCCGCGGTGCCGGTGATCGCGTCCGGACGGGAAACGCCGGAAGCCAACGCGCGCAACGCTTCCTCAGCTTGCTTGCGGTCCTGCGCGACGACCACTGCGCGGTAGTCCAGCGGCGCGCGGCCATTGACGAGCGTGTGGACGACGTCGGCGAGCTCACTGTCCACTTGGGCTAGTTGGCCAGCGGACTCCGCCAGTGCGGCAGGCGTCTTCGCGGACAGGGCCAGCGGGTAGACGGGAACCGGAACGGACTCGCTCGCCTCGGCGACGGGGGCCTGCTCCAGGATCACGTGCGCGTTCGTCCCGCTCACGCCGAACGACGACACCGCCGCCCGCCGCGGCCGATTCACCTCGGGCCACGCCTGCGGTTCGGTGAGCAACTCGACCGCGCCGGACGTCCAGTCGACGTGCTTCGACGGCGTCCCGACGTGCAGCGTCTTCGGCAACCGAGCGTGCCGCAGTGCCTGCACCATCTTGATCACGCCCGCGACGCCGGCGGCGGCCTGCGGGTGCCCCATGTTGGACTTGATCGAACCGAGCAGCAACGGCGCACCGCTGCTGCGCTGCCCGTAGGTTTCCAGCAGTGACTGAGCTTCGATCGGGTCGCCCAGCGCGGTTCCGGTGCCGTGCGCCTCGACCGCGTCCACATCGGACACTGACAGTCCAGCGTCGGCGAGCGCGGCCTCGATCACGCGGACCTGCGAAGGACCGTTGGGCGCGGAGAAACCATTGCTGGCCCCATCCTGGTTCACCGCCGAACCGCGCAGCAACGCGAGCACGCGGTGCCCGTTGCGCTGCGCGTCGGAGAGTCGTTCCAGGACCAGCACGCCGACACCTTCCGCCCACGAGGTGCCGTCCGCGTCGTCGGAGAACGACTTGCTCCGGCCGTCCGCCGCTAGACCGCGACGGCTGCAGAAGTCCACGAACATCTCCGGCGTGCCCATCACCGCGACGCCGCTCGCCAGCGCGAGCGTGCAGTCGCCGCGACGCAGCCCTTGCGCGGCCATGTGCAGTGCGACCAGCGAAGACGAGCACGCGGTGTCCACCGACACCGACGGTCCTTCGAGACCGAGGGTGTAGGAAACCTGGCCGGAAACCAGGCTGCCGTCCGGGCTGCCGCCGCTGTAGTCGTGGTACATCACGCCGGCGTAGACGCCGGTCGAGCTGCCCTTGAGCCCGTGCGGGTCGAGCCCGGCGCGCTCGAACGCCTCCCAAGAGGCTTCGAGCAGGATCCGCTGCTGCGGGTCGGCGCGGCGGGCGTCGCGCGGGCTGATGCCGAAGAACTCGGCGTCGAAGTCCGCTGCGTCGTAAAGGAAACCGCCGTGCCGGGTGTAGGTCTTGCCGGGCCGCTCGGGCGTCGGATCGTAGACGCGCTCGATGTCCCAGCCGCGGTCGGCGGGGAACTCTCCGATCGCGTCGCGTCCCTCGTCGACGAGGTCCCACAGGTCGTCCGGCGTCCGCACGCCCCCGGGGTAGCGGCAGCTCATGCCGATGATCGCGATCGGCTCGGTGTCGCGCGCTTCCAGCTCGTGCAGCCGGCGGCGGGCCTGTTTCAGATCGGCCGTCGCACGCTTCAGGTAGTCGCGGAGCTTGTCCTCGTTGCTCATGGTCTGCCCGTTCATGAGATGCCCAATTCGTCGTCCAGGACGGCAAACAGCTCGTCGTCGGTGGCCTCGTCCAGATCGGCTTCGGTTTCGGCTCCGGCGTGCGCGTCGGTCCACTTGCGCACCAGGGCGTCCAGCCGCGCGGTGACCTTCGCGGCCGACCCGTTCAGCGTTCCGGCCGCGCCGCCGAGGAGGGTTTCGAGCCGGTCGATCTCGCTCAGCAGCGGGTCCGCCAGACCGTGGCCGGCACCGAGCAGCTCGTGCAGCCGGCGGGCGAGCGCGGCCGGGGTCGGATGGTCGAACACGATGGTCGCGGTCAGCTTCAGGCCAGTCCGCGCGCCGAGCTGATTGCGCAGCTCGACGGAGGTCAGGGAGTCGAACCCCATCTCCTGGAACGCCCGCTCCGGCTCGACCGCCGTGGCGCTCGCGAAGCCGAGAATCGCCGCGACCTGCTCCGACACCACGTCGAGCAGGTACTCCTCGCGCTCGGCCTCGGGCACGGTCGCCAACCGCGGCACGGGGGCCTTCTTGACCGGACGGCGCACCATTCCGCAGAGGACTGGCGGCAGGTCGTCGGTCCGGGCACGCAGCGCGGCCTGGTCCAGGCGGACCGGGGCTAGCACGGGTTCGGCCGAGGCGAGGCACGCGTCCAGCAGGGCGAGTGCTTCGGCGGTAGCCATCGGCGGCGTGCCGAGGCGGCGGAGACGGCGGAAGTCCGCTTCGGACAGTTCGCCCGCCATGCCGCCGTCTTCCGACCACGCGCCCCAGCACAGCGAGGTCGCCGGAAGTCCTTGGGCGCGACGGTGTTCGGCCAGCTCGTCGAGGAACGCGTTGGCCGCGGCGTATCCCGCCTGCCCGGCTGCGAGGACCGTGCTGGCGGCGGACGAGAATAGGACGAACGCGTCGAGGTCGCTGGTCAGCTCGTGCAGGTTCCAGGCACCGTCGACCTTCGGTGCGAAGACGCGGACGGTCTCTTCCTCGGTGAGCGTCTCGACGCGTCCGGCCGAGGGAACGCCCGCCGCGTGAATGACCGCAGAGAGCGGGCCGACCGTGGCGAGGAGGGCCCGCACCGACTCCGCGTCGGTGACGTCGCAGCTTTCGACCGCGACCGTCGTGCCGAGGGACGCCAGCTCGTCGCGCAGCTCGGCCGCACCGGGTGCGTTCGCTCCCCGGCGGCTGGTCAGGACGAGGTTCCGTACGCCGTGCTTGGTCACCAGGTGCCGGGCCACGACCGCACCAAGTCCGCCGGTACCGCCGATGACCAGCACTTTGTCCCAGTTCAGCTCGGTCGGCTCCGCGGTGACGGCGGAGAAGCGCGGGACGAAGACCTGGCCGTCGCGGACCGCGGTCTCGGGCTCACCGGTGGCCAGCGCTAGGTCCGGGTCGCCGTCGACCAGCGCGAACCGGCCGGGGTTCTCCGCCGCAGCCGCGCGCACCAGACCCCAGGCTGGGGCGAGAGCTGGATCGACGTCCTCGCCGTGCACGGATACCGCGCCGCGCGTGACCACCGCGAGCCGACCGTCGCCCTCGAGGGTCCCCTGGATCGCGGCGAGCACCCGAGCGGCGACCGCACGCGCGGCTTCCGGCACTCGACGCTCCGGAGTGGACACTTCGAGAATCCGGAAGTCGTGCCGCTCGCCGATGTTCGTGACGGGCTCCCACCTGACCCGATACAGCGCGTCCTTCGCCGGAGCCAGCTTCAGCGCCCGTGCGGCAAGAGTCTCGACGGTGAGCACCGGGCTACCGGTGGCGTCGGCGATCTGCAGGGTGATCGCGTCGGTGCCCGCCGGAGCGACCCGGACTCGCAGCGACGAAGCGCCTGGCGAGTGCACCGTGGTGCCGCTGAACGAGAACGGCAGCATCGGTTCGGCACCGCCTTCGGGAGCCGGGCCGAGGAGCTGCGCGTGCATGGCGGCGTCCAGCAAGGCGGGATGGACGCCGTAGTCGCGGGCCTCGGCACCGTCGCGAAGCGCGACCTCTGCGTAGATGACGTCACCGTCCTGCCACATCGCCTGCAGGCCTTGGAAAGCCGGGCCGTAGTCGTAGCCCAGGGCGGCGAGGGTCGCGTACGGATCGTCCAGCTCAACCTTGGTGGCACCGACGGGCGGCCATTCGGTGAGGTCGAACGACGGTGCTTCCGCCGCCGGGGCAACGAAACCGCTCGCGTGCCGAGTCCAGGTCTCGGCGCTGTCTTGTCGAGAGTGGACAGTGACCGCGCGACGACCGTTCTCGTCCGGAGCTTCGACGGAGACTTGGAGCGACGCGCTCTCGGGTAGAGTGAGCGGCGCTTCGAGGGTGAGTTCCTCGATGTGCGCGCATCCAACCTCGTCGGCGGCACGGTGCACCAGCTCGACAAACGCCGTCCCGGGCACCAGGACCGTGCCGAGGACGACGTGGTCGGCGACCCAGCCGACACTGGTGGTCGACAGCCGGCCGGTGAGCACCACGGCGTCGGTTTCCGGCAGGTGGACGACGGAGCTCAGCATCGGATGCTCAGCGGGCCGCTGGCCGTGCTCGGTCGCGTCACCGCTGGTCGTGTCGGCGGGAAGCCAGTAGCGGGACCGGCGGAAGGCGTAAGTCGGCAGCTCGACGCGGCGCGCGCCCGGGTAGAACGCGCTCCAGTCGACCGGGACGCCGCGTGCGTGCAGCGTCGCGAACGCGGTGACGGCGGTAACCGCTTCGTCCCGGTCCTTGCGCAGGGCCGGGACGAACGCGAGCGTGTCGTCGCCAAACCCGTTGTGCGCAGCGGCGGTGAGCACCGCGGACGGTCCAATCTCGACAAACGTCCGGACACCTTCATCCACGAGCTTTTCGACCCCGGCGTGGAACCGCACCGCAGCGCGAACTTGGCTTACCCAGTAGTCCGGAGTGGACAGATCTCCGCCGACACCGACCGTGGAGACGATCGGAATCTGCGGCTTCCCGTAGGTGAGTTTCTCGGCCGCGACGGCGAATTCGGCGAGCATCGGCTCCATCAGCGGCGAGTGGAACGCGTGCGACACCTTGAGCTTCGAGGACTTCCGCCCGTCGAACTCCGCCACCACCGCAGCAACAGCGTCTTCGGCACCGGAAAGCACGACAGAGTCCGGGCCGTTGATCGCCGCAATGCTGACCTCGCCGGTCAGATGCGGCGTGACCTCGTCCTCGGTCGCCTGCAGAGCCACCATCGCCCCACCGGACGGCAGCGCCTGCATCAGCCGCGCCCGCGCGCCGACCAACGCCGCCGCGTCCGGGAGCGAGAGAATCCCGGCGACGTGCGCGGCAGCCAGTTCGCCGATCGAATGGCCGAGCAGGAAGTCCGGCTTGATCCCCCACGACGCGAACAGCCGGAACAACGCCACCTCGACCGCGAACAACGCAGGCTGAGTGAAGCCGGTGCGCTCCAGCTCGGCGGCATCGTCGAGGACTGTCTTCAGTGGACGGTCCAGATGCGGACCGAGTTCGGCGCACACGGCGTCGAAAGCATCGGCGAATACGGGATACTTCGCGGCGAGTTCGGCGCCCATTCCGGCGCGCTGCGCGCCCTGGCCGGTGAAGAGGAACGCGGTACGGCCGTTGGTGCGGCGGTCCCGGACTTCGCGCAGCTCGTCTCGCGTGGCACCGACGAGCACCGCACGGTGGTCGAGCATGGACCTCGTGGTGGCCAAGGAAAAACCGATGTCAGTTGGCGAGCCTTCGGCTTCCGCGAGCTGGTTCACCTGCGCGTCGAGGGTGTCCGCGCTGTCCGCGGAGACCGGCCAGGCGAGCACTGGGACTTCCGCCGGCGCAGCGACGTCCTCGACCGGCTCGGCCTGTTCGACAATCACGTGCGCGTTGGTGCCGCTGATCCCGAACGACGACACTGCCGCACGACGGGCACGTCCGGTCTCCGGCCACGGCCGCGCCTCGGTAAGCAGCTCGACCTCGCCAGCCGACCAGTCGACGTGCGGCGACGGCGCGTCCACGTGCAGCGTTTTCGGCAGCACGCCGTGCCGGATCGCTTCCACGACCTTGATCACGCCGCCGACCCCGGCCGCGGCCTGGGTGTGTCCGATGTTCGACTTGAGCGAGCCGAGCCACAGCGGCTCAGTACGGTCCTGGCCATAGGTGGCCAGCAGCGCCTGCGCCTCGATCGGGTCGCCGAGTTTCGTGCCGGTGCCGTGCCCCTCGACGAGGTCGACGTCCGCCGTGGTCAGTCCAGCCGATTCCAGCGCCTGGCGGATCACGCGCTGCTGCGCGGGTCCATTAGGGACAGTCAGGCCGCTCGACGCGCCATCGGAGTTCACCGCGGAGCCGCGGAGCACGGCGAGCACTTGGTGCCCGTTGCGGCGGGCCTCGGAAAGCCGCTCGACCACGAGGACACCCGCGCCCTCGCCCCAGCCCGTACCGTCGGCCGCGGCGGCGAACGCCTTGCACCGGCCGTCGTCGGAAAGCCCGCGCTGCTCGGAGAAGTACACGAAAGTTTCGGGAGTGGCCATCACCGTGACGCCGCCGACCAGGGCCAGCGAACAGTCGCCGCGACGAAGTGCCTGCGCTGCCCAGTGCAGCGCAACGAGCGAAGACGAGCACGCGGTGTCCACGCTCACCGCCGGTCCTTCAAGCCCGAGCGCGTAAGCGACCCTGCCCGAAACGACGCTGCCGGCGGCCGCGTGGCCGGCGTAGTCGTGGTACATGACGCCGGTGAACACTCCAGTTTCGCTGCCGCGCAACGTCTCCGGCACGATCCCGGCCCGTTCCAGCGCGGTCCACGAGGTTTCCAGCAGGATCCGCTGCTGCGCGTCCATCGCAAGCGCCTCGCGCGGCGAGATGCCGAAGAACTCCGGGTCGAATTCCGCCGCGTCGTAAAGAAAACCGGCCTCGCGCGTATTCGTGGTGCCGGGACGTTCACCGGTGGGGTCGTACAGCGTGTCCAACGGCCAGCCGCGGTCCTCCGGGAAGCCGCCGATCGCGTCGGTTCCGGTGGCGACGAGGTTCCACAAATCCTCCGGCGACGTCACACCGCCTGGGTACCGGCAGGCCATGCCGACGATCGCGATCGGCTCGCCGTCACGCTCGCGCGTTTCCTGCAGTGCCCGCTTCGCCTCGCGAAGATCGGTCGTCGCGCGTTTGAGGTAGGCGAGCAGTTTGCGCTCGTTCTCGCCGCTGGACTGGAAGTCGCTACTCACGCCAATCGCCCCGCCTAACCGCGAAAAAGGGTGGAAAGTGCCACGTCGGGAACGCTACCGACGGTGCTGGCGTGCCCCCACCCCTAGCGGCCCCACATTCAGCTGGCCAGCGCGGCGGCGACCACGCGAGGGGCCGGCAACGCAGCCACCTCCGCACGCAACGCGTTCGCACCGGCGCGAAGCGTCTCGTCCGCCAGCCGGGAAATCCCTTCCGCCGCACCGGAAATCCCCGCACTCGCTGCGGTGACTCGAGTACCGAAGGCGGACTCGGTCAAGGACAGCTGCGGCAGTCCGTAGGCGACCGCGGCCAGCGCCAGAGACTCGTCGCCGTCGTGCACGACCGCCGCGCAGGTCGGCAACACGGCTGCCGGAGGAGCGTCGTCAACCAGTTTCACCTTTTGCGGCAAGGCAAGCCCGGCAGGCAATTCCGCGGCACAGACAATTTCGGAGTCCACCTCGGACACCGCGTCGAAGACCGGCTCGTACCAGGAGGGATCAGTCAACGACAAGAGAATGCGAGTACGGCGTGCCTTGCGGCGCAGCCAAGTCGGCACCTCGACTGGGCCGAAGTACGGCACGTGCCGCAGCGGTTCTCCCGCCGAGCCGTTGTGCCGCAACGAAGGCGGCACGACGTCGAGCGTGTGGTCCGCAGCGATGTCGGGCTCGTCCTCCGGGCCCAGCACGCGAACCGCCTTGGCACCGACCTCGCGAGCCGCGGCAATTCCGGCGGGCGCGTTCGACACCACCACCTCGGGCCGCCACAGCTGCGCGAACTCGCCCAGCGCGGTGGATTCGGTCAGCGAGGCGTCACCGTCCTCGAGCTCGACCGCGACGCAGCCGGTGCTGAGGATGTGTTCGACGAACGCGGGCCGTCCGGCGATTTTCACGTCGTGCCCGGCGGTCCGGAGCGCCCAGGCCAGCGGCACGAGGGTGTGCAGACGGGCCGTCGAGGACGGCGCGGCCAGGAGTACACGCATGGGATCACTCCAGATACGACAAAGACCGGGCCGGCCCGGTGCGGACAGTCATGACGAGACTATCCACTCCGGACCGGCCCGGCGTACCCCTAGAAACCGTTACTGGCCGGGCATTTTCACCGCTTCGATGGCGTTGCGGCGCATCGCCAGCCGGGCCGAGAGCGCGGTCGCCGGCCACACGATCAGGAAGATCGCGAGCACCACGGCGAGGAACACCCAGATCGGCCCGGACGGGATGATCTCGCCGGTGGTCAGTGCCATCGGCACCACGGTGAAGAGCGAGATCACGATGCCGAGCACGAGCCCGGTCACCGCCACGATCCCGCCTTCCACGAACAGCATCCGCCGCACCTGCCCGCGATCCGCGCCGGCGAGCCGTTGCGCGCCGAACTCCCGTCGGCGAGCCAGCACCGCCACCGACAGCGTGTTCACCGCGGCGATCGCGGCGTACGCGATGGCGAGCACAGCCAGCAGGTAGTTGATCAGCGCCTCGACGTCGGCACTCGCCTGGAAACTCGCGGCGAGCGCACTGTCGTCGCCGACCGTGACCCCCGGCCAGTCCTTCGCCCGGTCGGACAGCGCCGACACGAGCGCGCTGGCGTCACCGCCCCGCACGAGCACCTGCGCCGCCAGACCGCTGGTGGTGTGCGCGGCCAGGAGATCGGCGGGCAGCACCATGCTCGCGTAGCTGGACGGGCTGTCCAGCAGCGCGACCACGGTCACCGGGACCTGTGCCCCGTCGCCGAGCCGCATGTTGATCTTCGAGCCGACCTTGACTTCCAGGTTGCCGGCCACCGACGCGGGCAGCGCCACGGAATTCCCGCGCAGTTGCGTCAGCGAGCCTTCGGTGACCTCGGTGGCGAGCACCGTGCCGCCTTGGTCCTGCGCGGCGACGCCCAGCAGCCGCAACGGGTCGCTTCCGTTGCCGTCGTAGGGATCCTCGACCCAGCCCGAGCTGGTGACGAGCGGCGACGAGGTCGAAACCCCTGGCGTGCTGCGGATCTGCGCGAGCTGATCCGGAGAGAACCCGCCCGCGGTCGAGGTGACTACCGCGTCCGCCTGCAACTGTCCGGCGTACGCGGCGATCTGCGCTTTCTGCGCGGTGGTTTCGGAATACACGTTGCCGAGCGCGACCGCGCTGGCGAGCGTGATCGGCGTGAGCACCGCGGCGAACGCGACGGCCCGCGCCCGGGTGTTGATGACCGCGAGCGTGGCGTCGCGGCCGGCGACCCGGCGCACGAACGGACCGAACCGGTCCACCACCCACGCGATGATCTCCGGACCGAGCAGCGCGACGCCGATCGAACCGGTGAGCACCGCCGGACCGCCGATCGCCGACGCGGTGTCGGCGGGCATGAAGATCGTGGTCGCGGCGAGCAGCACGGTGGCCGCGCCGCAGATCAGCGCGCCCATGCGGCGCAGCGCGTTCACCTTGACGCCCGGGATCGCCGCCTCGGCCAGCGCCTGGATGGGCCGGGCCCGCGCGGCGGCCAGCGCGGCGAACCACGCGGCCCCGAAGGTGATCGCGAGCGTGGCGATCATCCCGGCCGCGAAGGCGATGATGTCCTGGGTGAAGGCGAGTTCGTCCGGCACGATGCCGAGCGAGCCGCTGGTGCTGAAGATCCAGTTCCCGAGCAGGCTGCCCAGGAACGCCCCGCACACCGCGGCGATCGCGCCGACCGCCATCGTCTCCATGACGACCATGCGGTGCACCTGTTTCGGCGTCGCCCCGGTCGCCCGCAGCAGCGCGAGTTCCTGCTGCCGCTGCCGGACGGTGAGGCTGATCGTCGCGGAGACCACCAGCGCCATCACGACCAGCACCATGCCGCCGAACACCGCGGCGAGCAGGATCAGCGGCAGCTGGCTTCCGCTCACGCCCAGGAATTCGGCCGATCCGCGGTCGTCGCCGGTCAGCACGGTGAGCGACGGGACCTGCTCCGAGATCTTGGCGGCCAGGTCGGCGGCATCGACGCCGTCAGCCGGGAAAACGCCGACGAGCCCGACCGTGCCGGGGTGCGGGTTGAACCGCTGGGCGTCCGCGACGGAGAAAAAGAACGCGGGCGACTTCACCGTCTGCGAAGGCTGTGCGACGCCGGAAACCTGGAACGACTGCCGCTGCCCGTTCACCGCCAGGTCGACGGCTGAACCCGCGTGCATGCCAGCCGCGGACGCGGTCGCCGCGTCGAGCACCACCTGGCCCGGGGAGTTCGGAGCCGCGCCCTCGGTGAGCTTGTAACCGCCCAGCGAAGCCGAATCCCAGCCGTGTCCGGAAAGGACAGCCGCGCCGGATTTGGCCGGCGCGCCGTCGTGCAGCAGGACCGTCGCGAACGACACGTCCGGCACCGCCTGCCCGACGCCCTGCACCGCGGAGATCTTCGCGACCTGCTCCTCCGGCAGCACTGCACGCTCGGCGTACGGAACGACCTGGGATTCCTCGTCCGGCAGCTTGAACCCGGCGGACCCGCCCACCACGAGCGGAGCCGCGGACAGCCGCTGCGGTGCAGCCTTCAGCACGATTGCCGTCTCGAACAGCCCGGCGCACGCGATCAGCAGACCGCAGCCGATGAGGATCGCGACGAACGACGCGAGCGACGCCGCCGCGCGGTACCGGAGGCTCGACAGCGCGAGCGCGAGCACCACTCGCCGCGAGCTCACCGCTGCCTCCGCGCTTGCTCGCCTAGGTGGGCCAGGGTGCTCGCGACCGCATCGACGCTGGGCGAGGCCATCTGCGTGACGATCCGGCCATCGACCAGGAACAGCACGTTGTCCGCGTGGGACGCCGCAACCGGATCGTGGGTGACCATCACGATGGTCTGGCCCGCGCTGACCAGCTCGCGCATCAGGCCGAGCACCTCGAGCGCGGTGGTGGTATCGAGCGCGCCGGTGGGCTCGTCGGCGAAGACGACGGCCGGTCGGGCGGCGAGCGCGCGGGCGATCGCGACGCGCTGCTGTTGTCCGCCGGACAGTTCGCCGGGCCGGTGCTTCACGCGCTGGGACAGCCCGACGCGCGCGATCACCTGGTCCACCCACGCCTTGTCCGGCGCGCGGCCGGCCAGCAGCGTGGGCAGCGTGACGTTCTGCTCCACGTTCAGCGCGGGCATCAGGTTGAACGACTGGAAAATGAACGCGACGTGCTCGCGCCGCAGTTCGGTGAGCTGCGTTTCGTTCTTGCCCTTGAGGTCGGTCCCGACGAGGGTGACCTGCCCCGAGGTCGGCGTGTCCAGCCCGGCCGCACAGTGCAGCAGCGTGCTCTTGCCCGAACCGGACGGGCCCATCACCGCGGTGAAGGTGCCTGCCGGGAAGGCGACGGACACGCCGGCGAGCGCTTCGACCGCGCTCTCGCCCCGGCCGTAGGTCTTGCGCACCGCGTCCAGCTGGACGGGCGTTGCCACGGAAGTGGTGGTGGGCACGTCGTTCACTCCGATCCGTTCCCGGAACCGCGGCGGTCGAGCGACCACCACACCGCGAGCACGATGGCGCCTCCGCCCAGCGTCCACAGCCAAAACGGCGATTTGAACGACATGCTGATCAGGCTCATCAGCAGCCAGATCACGAACTGGACCCCGGTGACGGCGGCCCAGGCGATCGTGACGACGCGGCGAGCGAGTCCGCTCCCGGAGCGGGTTTTCTCGGTGCTCTCCGACATGAGGCCCCCCAATACGGCTTCGGCGGAGTCGGAATTAATTGTGTAAGGCTTGCACAGTTTAGCGGACCCCGGATGATCGGGGAACCCCGGACCGGAGCACAGGGGCGCTCAGGAGGCTCCGCCCGCCGAAGCACGGGCCCGCCGGTCGAAGTCCCGGACGCTCCAGACGCCCGCGACCAGCACGCCGCCGCCGAGCAGCACCCAGATCAGCCACAGCGGGTCCCACTGCCCGCCGATGACGCCGATGCCGAACCAGATCAGCGCGTTCACCGCGACGACCAGCACCCAGAGCCCGAACGCGAGCTTCGGCGCGGCCTCCAGCAGCGGAGGCGGCGAAACGGAGGTGCGCCCCTCGACGGCGGCCCGCAGCGCGGCGTGCGACCCGGCGAGCCGGATCCGGGCCAGCCTGCGCGCGGCTTCCTGCCCGTCGCAAGCCCCCTCGGACCTGGCGTGCTCGACCTCGGTCGCCGCCAGCTTCCGGTCCAGTTCGGTGACCTTCCCGAACCCGAACCGGTTGGTCTCGCTCACGTTGGCTCGCCCCCAGACCAGATCAGTGTAAGACTTGCACAGTTTACTGAAAGACGTACCGGAGCGAAAGATGCCGATCGAGCCCGATCCCCGAGCCCTGCCGCCCGGCCTGGCCCCGGCCTGGCTGGGCGCCCCGCGCCCCCGCCGAGGACCGAAGCCGTCGCACACCGTCGAAGCGGTGGTAGCGGCCGCCGTCGAACTGGCCGACACCGAAGGCCTGGCCGCCGCGTCGCTGCCGAACATCGCGTCCGCGCTCGGGCTGACGACCAACGCGCTGTACCGCTACGTAAGCTCGAAAGACGAACTGCTGATCCTCCTGGCCGAGGCCGGCTTCGGCGCGCCCCCGCCCGCCCCCGACGGCCTGGACTGGCGCTCCGCGGTCCGCACGTGGGCCGACGCGGCGGCAAAACGCTACGCCGCCCGCCCGTGGCTGCTGGACGTCCGCGAAGGCCTGACCCCGCACCGGCTCCGGTGGACCGAACAACTCCTGGCTGTCTTCACTGAGGCCGGTTTGTCCACAGTGGACGCACTGTCGTGCGCGGACCTGGTCTCGGCCGTAGTCCGCGCCACCGCAGACCGCCGCCGCACGGTCTCTGACCCGGACTCGCCGGAATCCACCGAGAATGCGGCTGATGTGCGCGCCTTCCTGCAACCACGCCTCTCCGAAGGGGGTTATCCGCACCTGGCTGAGCTAGCGGAAGCACGCGAATACCCGGCCGCCGCACCCGAAGACTTCGCCCTGGAACGGGTCTTGGACGGAATCGCCGCGCTGCTCCCCTGACCTGCCCTTCACGGGCGTGGCTTCTCTCAAGGGGCCTTTCACGGACCACCCGCCACCCAACCCCCGCCGCTGCACCTAACCCACCAAGCACCCACA
>NZ_JACJHR010000093.1 GCF_014174495.1 Amycolatopsis echigonensis | reverse complement strand
GGCGGGACTGAATCGTGCGGTGTGCAGCCTGTCGGACTGTGTGGGTTTGAGGCTCGCGTTGAGGTGCCCGGTGTGGCTTTGCGGTGTTCGGGGGCGGGCTGGAGTTGTTGATTAGTGCGGTGGCGGTGCCGCGGGCGGGAGCGAATCGCGCGGTGTGCAATCCGGCGGACTGTGCGGGTTTGAAGTGCGCACTGATGTGCCCGGTGTGGTGTGGCAGGTTCAGTGGCGAGCTGGAGCTGTTCGAGGGTCAGCTGTCGAGGAGCAGCGCGGCGGCGGTGTCACGGTCCGGGTTGGCTTGCGCGGTCTGCAGTTCGGTGGATCGTGCGGGTTCGATGTCCGCGGCGATGTGCCAGGCGTCGTTCAGTGTGGTCGGGCGGCGTTCGGCGGTGAGCTGAACGGTTCGAGGATTAGCTGTCGAGGAGCAGCGCGATCGCGGCGGCGGTGTCGCGGTCCGGACCGACTCGTACAGTGCGCAATCCGGCGGACCGCGCGCGTTCGATGCCCGCGGCGATGAGCCAGGCGTCGTCCAGGGTGGTCTCGCAGCGTTCGGCGACGAGCTGGAGCAGCTTCGGGTCCGATGTGGACAGTCCGTCCGGCCCGGCGAGCGCCCAGCCGTCCACGAGTCCGGCGATTCCGGTGCACAGCAGCGTCGACAGCTGCGCTTCGCCTTCGCCGAGAACGCCGATCCGCCAGCCCGCCGCGCGCAGCCGGGGCAATCCGGTCAGCACGCCTGGCGTGGTGGGGACGAGTACGGGATGGCGTTCGCGGTAGGCGTCTTCGAGGTCGGGTTCTTGCAGGTCGAAGCGTTCGCGGAGGTTCTTGAAGAACGTCGCCCGGTCGGCGCGGCCGCGGTCGTCGGCGGCGATGAGCCATTCGGCGTCCGTCTCGGTCAGCCGGTGTTCCGCGCAGAACTCCCATACCCAGCGGCGGAAGCCCTCCGCGCGATCGACGAGCGTGGTGTCGAGGTCGAACAGGGCGAGCCGCACGAGGGAGAGATTAGCGCGTCCAGTCGGGGCTCTCGGAGATTTTTCTACTCCGTTCGAGTGAACAGATCCCGGTTTTTGTCGGGGTTCGATGCGAACATATGTTCGTGACGAGCGAAGGACCGATCCTCCACGCCGACCTCGACGCGTTCTACGCCTCGGTCGAGCAGCGCGACGATCCCCGGCTGCGCGGCAGGCCGGTGATCGTGGGCGGTGGCGTGGTGCTGGCCGCGAGCTACGAGGCCAAGGCGTTGGGCGTGCGCACGGCGATGGGCGGGGCGCAGGCCAGGCGGTTGTGCCCGCATGCCGTGGTGGTGCCGCCGCGGATGTCGGTCTACAGCGCGGCGAGCAAGGCGGTGTTCGAAGTGTTCCGGCAGACGACGCCGGCAGTGGAAGGAGTGTCGATCGACGAAGCTTTCCTGGACGTCGGCGGTCTGCGGCGGATCGCCGGGCGTCCGTCGGAGATCGCGGTGCGCTTGCGCGCGGAGGTCCTCGCGCAAGTCGGGCTGCCGATCACGGTAGGGGTGGCGCGCACGAAATTCCTCGCGAAGGTGGCGAGCGGCGTCGCGAAACCGGACGGCCTGCTGGTGGTGCCGCCGGAGCGTGAGCTGGAATTCCTGCACCCGCTGCCGGTGGAACGCTTGTGGGGAGTGGGAAAGGTGACGTCGGCGAAACTGCGGGAACGCGGCGTCCGCACCGTGCGCCAAGTCGCCGAACTGCCCGAGGCCGCCCTGATCTCCATGCTGGGCCCAGGCTCCGGACGCCACCTGCACGCCTTGGCACACGGCCGCGACCCACGCGCGGTACAACCAGGAAAACGCCGCCGTTCGATTGGCTCGCAACGTGCCCTGGGCCGTCGCTCCCGCTCCCCGGCGGAGCTGGACGAGATCGTGGTGTCCATTGTGGACCGCTTGGCGCGTAGACTGCGCGGAGCGTCGCGCGTATGTCGGACGGTGGTGCTGCGCATGCGCTTCGCGGACTTCACCCGCGCCACGAGGTCGCACACGCTCGCCGACAGCACCGACCACACGGAGACGCTGCTGTGTGCTGCCCGAGGTCTGCTGTCCGCTGCGCAACCTCTGGTGTACGACCGAGGTTTGACGTTGCTAGGCCTGTCGTTTTCAAATCTCGACAGCCATGGTGCGGTGCAGCTGGCGCTGCCGCTGGACCAACCGTCGAGCCCGGCGATGTCCGCGGAGGCAACTGCGCTGGACTCAGCAGTGGACGCGCTGCGAAACCGCTTCGGCGCGAGCGCGTTGACTCGGGCGGCGTTGCTGAGCCATGAGGCGGGGATGGAGATGCCTATGCTGCCGGATTGATCGAAAGCGGTGGTCCCGCGGACACGACGCGGTGGTTCGGCCGGCTTGCGCGAGAGGGCGAGAGGTCGTTGTCTGGCATCAGGAATGGATGCTGGTGATGCCGCCGGACTTATAGAGCGTGGTGGTCCCGCGAGGACTGTTTCCTGGCCGTGTCTGGCCGCGCCTGGCCGCGCCTGGCCCACCCGGCAAGTTCGGCCGGGTGGCGTGCTGGCCGAAGTCCGGCGGGTGTTTGCCGGGATTCGAGCACGGTGCTGTGTCGAGGGGCCTCGTGCCATGGCTCCCGCTCTGAGGCTCGATCGCCAGGTGGGACCGCGCAGTCGGAGCGTCGTCGCGGTGGCAGGGTGATGCCCTTGCCCTCGCTCCTGCTATCGCGGTTGCGCCGCGTTATACAGCGCTTGGGCAATCTTGCGGAGCGGACCACGGCAGGACTCGGGGTTTCCGCTCGGAGCAGCCGCGGTGTAGTGGATCTGAAAAACGGCGTTGCGGTCCAAGAAGATCAGTCCGCAGTCCGTCTGGCTTTTCTGCGGGAGCCAGCGAGCCTTCTCGCCGAAGGTCAGGCCGACGGGGCTGTCGTCGTTGCTCACGGCGGTGGCACCGGTGAAGTTGGTGGTGGCGTGTTCGCTGCCGGACTGCGCGGCGGTTGTCGCGAACCAGCTTGCTTGCAGTTCCACGAGTGGTCGTTGTCGATCCGTGGAGGTGAAGCTGCAGAGGAGGGTGCCGTCCTTGCTGATTTCGGGATACCAGGTGCGGGCCACTTCGGCAGCGTCCCGCGGAATTTCCGTGCTCCGGGCCGTGAAGTCAGCGCAGGCGGCGAAGTCGGTGTCGCGGTACTTGTCCGGCGTCGCGTCTGAGGTTTTATGGTCCGCGCCCCAGAGGAACGCGCCGAAGCCCGTCGCCCAGAAAACCACCAGTGCGGTCGCCATGACAGCGACGCAGACCCCGGACCACAGCGCGACCCGGTGGCCCGTCTTCATTTTCTGCCGGGCCGGAGGCTGTGGCCTTGGCGCGGCCGGCGGATGGTTCGGATGCACGGTCACGCTCCAGCCGAGTGGACGGCTTGCGGCCACCGAGACGCGGGAAGCGACCTGTCGTTCATCCAGCTGTTCAGATCTCGAATCCGGCTGAGTGTTTCCATGAAGCGGTTCGCAATTCCTACCAAGAGGTTGAGTCCGTCGGTGACCAATCCGCCGACGGTGCTGGACAGGTTGCTGACGGCAGTGGGGATCCCGACCACCCGTCGCCGAGTCGATGGCGGCTTCGGCAATTTTTCCCAGAAATTTGTCAGTCGCCCTGTGCTGACGAAACAGCTGGCACAAACCAACTTTCCTGGCCGTCGAAACGGCAGGCTTCAACCACGGTGTACGCCTCCCCTGCGTAGCTTTCGAGCGAAGCGTAGCAGTTCAGAGCCAGGCTAGTCACTGTCTGTGTCGCGTTGTTGTCACTGTGCTCGTGCATGTGCTAGGCGTGGACAGCCGGATCTGTCACGGGAAACGCCGGGGTTCGTACGTCGCGGCGAGCGCGGGGCCACGATCTGGAACCGTTCGCGGCTATGGCGACCGCGGGCCGCGGGTTGTTCGGTGGTCTGGTCTGGACCGCGAACGGCTGGGCGGCGGAGCATCCGGTGCTGCTCGCGTTGGCGTGGCCTGCGGTGCTGACGGCGATCTTCCTGCCGATGGCCACCCGGAGATACCGGTTGCTAGGGCGATAAAAAACAGCCGGGCAGCAGGGGAAATCCCTGCCGCCCGGCTATACCCCGAGAGGGAAATTCAGGCGCGTGCCTTCGAATGCGTCCGCCCGCGCAGGTCGAGTTCGATTTCCTCCAGCGACCGGCCCTTGGTTTCCGGGACGAGCCACTTCGTGAGGACGAACAGGACCACGTTGATGCCCGCGAACAGGAACATCGAGCCGCCGAGGCCGAGGGCGCCGGGGTCGGAGATGATGGGGAACACGGCGCTGATGATGCCGGTCGCGGCCCACAGCACGACGCTGCTCACGCCCATGCCCGCGGCGCGGACTTTCAGCGGGAACACCTCGGCCATCATGACCCACACGACCGCGCCCCAGCCCAGTTCGTAGCCGACCAGGTACAGCACCATCGCGACCAGCATCAGGATGCCCTTGGTCGCCGTGTCGTGGACTTCGAGCACGATGAACCCGGCCGCGACCAGGGTGATGACCATCAGCACGTTGCCGATCAGCAGCAGCGGTTTGCGGCCCCACCGGTCGACCACGAACACGACCCACGCGGTGAACAGGAACTTGGTCACGCCCAGCAGCACGCCGGACAGCAACGCCGCCTGGGTCGCGAAGCCGAGGCCGATCAGCATGGTCGGGAAATACGCGTTCACCGCGTTCACGCCGCTGAACTGCTGGCCGATCGCGAGCAGCAGGGCCACCACGAGCATCGGCCGCACGGTCGGCGTCAGCAGGTCGCGGAGGCGGGTCTTCGCCGATTCCGAGTCGAGCCGGATGACCTCGCGGATCGTGCCGATCTCGTCGTCGACGTTCACGCTGCCGCCGTGCGAGCTGAGCAGGACCTCGCGCGCCCGTTCCTCCTGGCCGTTCGCGACGAGCCAGCGCGGCGTTTCGGGCAGGAACACCAGGCCCGCCAGCAGGATCGCCGCGGGCACGATCGCTCCGGCGAACATCAGCCGCCAGTTGCCCGAGCTGCCGAGGCCGTAGCTGACCAGGAACGCGATCAGGATGCCGAGCACGATGAAGATCTGGTTCAGCGCGCCCATCGCCCCGCGCAGCCGGGCCGGAGCCAGTTCCGACAGGTACGTCGGGACCGTGGACGACGACAGGCCGATGCCCACGCCGATCACCAGCCGGGAAATGATCAGCAACGCGAACGTCGGCGAAAACGTGGCCGCGAGCGTGCCGATGATGACGACGACGGCTGCCACCATGATCGTCCGGCGGCGGCCGAGTCTTTCGTTGAGCCGCGAGGAGAAACTCGCGCCGACGATCGCGCCGACCGAAATGCTCGCGGTGATGACGCCTTTGTCCCAACCGGACAGGCCCCAGAGTTTCCCGATGAACGGCAACACCCCGGAAATCACGCCGAGGTCGTAACCGAACAGGATGCCGCCGAGGGCACCGAAGAAATACAGCGTCGTTCTGCCGATGGGCCGCCGCGCCGCGGCTGTCTGTGTCATTGCCGAGCCGTCTCTTTCCGGGATGGCCGGCCGGTCCTGGTCCGCTGCCCGGGAGGTCAGCGCCGTCCTGGCCGGACGAATGGGGGTCGAGGGGACAAGGACTGCCGGACTGGTCCAGCACTGCGGAACGGCTGAATCCACCGCCGCGCAACGCCTTTCCCCGCCGCGCGCCGGCTCCGTCCGTTCCGGTTCGAACTTCGCCGTACACAGTCACACGCTGGTCACCGGCGGGCAAGACGCGGGCTGATAACTATTCAGTCACGTGACTAGCGTTCACATATGTGGACACGCTAGGCGAGTGTTTTCCCAGGTCAGAGTGGTGGCGCACAGATCGGGCCAAGAGTTTTCGCGAAGGCCGAACTGTGCGGAACCGGGCACCGGAGACGTCCGTCGTACGGGTCGTCCGGTCGCCGCGGTGGGGGAGATGCGCATGGGAACGGGTTTCGAGGTCGCTCCGGGGGAGGTCGCGACCGCGGCCGGACGGGCGCGTCAGGCGGCGGCGACCGTGCGGACGGCCGACCTCGCGGCCGCGCTCGCCGGCGTCGGGCTTTCCGGCGGCACCAGCGTGGCCGCGGCGGAACGCCTGTCCGGCACCTGGGGCCGCGCCGTTCCGAAGTGGGCGGCCGACACCGAGACCTACGCGGGGAACCTCGACCAGGCCGCGGCCGGCTACCGCGACTCCGACCAGAACGCGACCGGCGAGATCGCGGCGGCAGGACGATGATCACCTGGGGAGACGTCCGGCGCTGGAACCCCGCAGACCTCGCCGCGGCAGTCGACGCGCTCGGCATCCGGGCCGCCCGGCTCGCCGCAGCCAATGACGATGCCGACGCCATGACGAAGTTCGGTGCTTGGCAAGGCGACGCGGCGGACGCGGCAACAGCCAGGGGCACCGTGCTGACAACGGAATTGCGGCAGCTGGCCACCGACGTGTCGGCGGTCCGGCGCGGGGTGCACGACGCACAGCTGGCGGTCGAGCGGATCAGCTCGGCGGTGCGCGAGGTCGACGATTTCGCCTCCCGCAACGGAATGCGGGTCGACGACGGCGGCGGGGTCAGCGGGAAGCCCGAACGGCAGGCCGAGGTCGCCGATCGCGTCGGCCAGATTCTCCGCGACGCCACCGAAGTCGACGCTGACCTCACCGTCGTCCTGGACCGCGCGGCCAACGGCGAAAGCGGCGGGTCCGGGCTTGTCGCGCTGGCGATGGCGACCAGCAGCCAGCCGAAACCGAACGGCGCCCCGGCGGAGAACCGGGCGTGGTGGGACAGCCTGTCCGACTCCGCGCAGTCCTCGATCCTGCGCGACAACCCGGACCTGATCCGCAACCTCGACGGCATCCCGGTGGTCGACCGCGACGCGGCGAATCGCGTGGTGCTGCAACGGGAAATCGACAAACGGAAGGGTGACGACGCCCAGTTGCGCGGCCTCACCGCGATCCGCGACCGGCTGGCGGCCACCGGCGACGGCAAACCGCCCGCCTTCTTGATGTCGCTCGACGTCAGCGGCGACGGCACCGCGGTGGTCGCGGCCGGAAACCCGGACACCGCGGCGAACGTCGCGACCTACGTGCCCGGCACCGGCAGCGAGCTGGCCAAGATCGGCGGCGATCTCGGCCGGTCGGACAAAATGTGGCAGTCGGCGACGATGGCGGGCTCGCCGTCGACGTCGGTGATCACCTGGGTCGGCTACGACGCACCGGACGAACTCGTGAACGCGGCCAGCGAGAAATACGCCGACGGCGGCAAGGCGCAGCTGGCGAAATTCGAGGACGGCCTGCGCGCGTCGCACGAAGGCGCGCCGTCGCACAACACCGTGCTCGGCCACAGCTACGGCACGACGGTGATCGGCCACGCGGCCCGCGACGGCGGGCTCAACGCCGACGATCTGGTCTTCGTCGGCAGCCCCGGCGTCGGCGTCGAGCACGCGAACCAGCTGCACCTCGACGGCGTCCCGCAGGATCAGGTCGCCCAGCACGTGCACTCGACGGTCGCGGAACACGACCTCATCAAGATCACCAACCTCGGCGTCGGCGGCCACGATCCGCTCGGCCCGAGCCCGGCCGGCGACGGATTCGGCGGCCAGGTCTTCGCGTCGGCTCCGGGCGCCAAGGGCCCGTGGTACGAGGGCGGCCTGTCCGGGGCCGCGCACAGCCAATACTGGGAGGACAACAACCCGTCGCTGCGCAGTTTCGGCCGGATCATCGCCGGGTTGCCCGCGTGACGGCGCGCCGCACCGCGCTGGCCTGCCTCGCCGGCCTTCCCCTCGTAGCCTGCTCCCCAGGAGGTGGAGCCATGACCCCCACGATCACCGAAACCGAAGCCCGCGACCGGGTCGAGGATTACGTGCGCGGCGCGTTCTCCGCGCTGCCCGCGCCGGCCGGACGGGAACTGTTCTCCCGCAACCGTTCCGAATGCACTGACCCGACCGACGATGGTCCGGCGGGACGGTTCGAAATCTCCGCCACCTACGAGGTGACCGGCCTGGAACCGGGCACTTTCCCAGCGCAGTTCGACGCTGTCGTGAAGTGGTGGCAGGGCCACGGCTTCACTGTGCTGACCGACCGGCGGCCCACCGACCAGTACGTCTTCGCGCGCAACGAGCGCGACGGCTTCGACATGTCCTTGCAAGCTAACGAACTCGGCAAGCTCTACCTGGGCGCGACCTCGCCGTGCGTCTGGCCGAAGGGCACTCCCGAGGAAGAGGCCGTCGTGGAGCCCGAGGTCGTGGAGCCGCCGGAGCCGGAGCGTCCCCGCCCGCGCCGCGCGCCGGTGGACGACGAGGACTTCGGCCAGACGTCCTGGGCAGACGGAGGCACCGCGTTCTGAGCCGCCGCGCGTAGAGTGGACTCGCAGGTCCAATCGGGGAGGCGGGCGGATGGCGCTCACGCGCAAGGGCGAGGCGACGAGGCAGCGGATCGTGGAGGGCGCGGCCGAGGTGATCCGTGAGCGCGGCGTGCTCGCGACGACGCTGGACGACGTCCGCGCGCGCACCAGGACCAGCAAAAGCCAGCTGTTCCACTACTTCCCGGACGGCAAGGAGGAACTGCTGCTGGCCGTCGCGCGCTGGGAAGCGGACCGGGTGATCGAGGTGCAGCAGCCGGTCCTCGGCACGCTGCGCACCTGGGACGACTTCCGGACCTGGCAGAAGGTGGTGCTCGGGCACTACACCGAACAGGGCAGGCACTGTCCGCTGAACGTGGTGATGTCGCAGATCGGCCGCAATACGCCGGGCGCGCAGTCGGTGGTCACGCAGCTGATGCAGCGGTGGCTGTCCGAGCTGACCGCGGGGATCGAGCACCTGCGGGCTGCGGGCGAGGTCCGGCCCGGACTGGACCCGAGGCAGGCGGCGTCGGCGCTGCTGGCCGGGGTGCAGGGCGGGGTGCTGATGCTGCTGACGACCGGGGAGGCGGAGCATCTCGAAGCCGCGCTCGACGTGGGGATCGCCGGGTTGCGCGCCGGAAAATAGCGGTAGCGGGCGGAAATGCGCCGGACCGGCGGCGGGTTGAGGAGGGCATGAGTCAAGGACCCGCACCCCGGCAGCTGTCCGATGAAGCCCTTTCGGCCCTGCTTGGCCAGCAGCAGTTCGGCACGCTCGCGACGATCAAGCGGAGCGGTCAGCCGCATCTGACGACGATGCTGTACAACTGGGATCCGGCCGCCCGGATGGTGCGGTTCTCGACGACGGCCGACCGGAGCAAGGTCGGCCACCTGCGCCGCAACCCGCGGGCGACCCTGCACGTTCAGGGCGGCGACGTGTGGTCGTTCGCCGCCGCCGAGGGGCGGGCAGAGGTCTCCGAGGTCACCGAAGTTCCCGGCGACGCGGTGGGACAGGAGCTGCTCGCGATGATTCCGGAGGCCTCGCGGCCGGAAGACACCGAGGCGTTCCTGAAGCAGCTCGTGGACGAGCGGCGAGTCGTGATCCGGCTCGCGGTCGAGCGGCTCTACGGCACCGCGCTCGACGTGTGACGCCCGCGGTGAAGGGTCCCGGTTCCGGAACCCTTCACCCGCTGTTCGCTCAGGCGTTCTTGATCGCGGAGATCTCGAACTCGAGGGTGATCTTGTCCGAGACCAGCACGCCGCCGGTCTCGAGCGCGGCGTTGAAGGTGACGCCGAAGTCGCTGCGGTTGATCGAGGTCGAGCCCTCGAAGCCGACGCGGTCGTTGCCGAACGGGTCCTTCGCGGAGCCGCCGAACTCGAACGGGACGGTGACCGACTTGGTGATGCCCTTGATGGTCAGGTCGCCGGTCACGTCGAAGGTGTCCTCGCCGGTCTGCTTGATCCCGGTGGAGGTGAACGTGATGGTCGGGAACTCGTCGCAGGACAGGAAGTCGTTGGTGCGCAGGTGGCCGTCGCGGTCGGCGTTGCGGGTGTCGACGCTCTTGGTCTGGATGGTGACCGTGGCGCTCGAGTTCTGCGGGTTCTCGCCGTCCAGGGTGAACGAGCCCTCGAACTCGTTGAAGGAGCCGCGGACCTTGGTGACCATGGCGTGGCGGGCGACGAAGCCGATCCGGCTGTGCGAACCGTCGATCGTGTAGGTGCCGGTCAGGTGGGCGTAGGTGGTCGCGCTGGTCATGTGTTCCGTTCCTTCGGGTCCTTGGTTGAGTGTTCAACTAGCACTGTAGCCCACAATAACTGATTGCGCGAGCAAGTGTCGGATATACTCGCCCTCTGTGGTGACCAGAACCCCGCTGACCAGCGAAGAAGAGGCGGTGTGGCGTCCGCTGACGCGCATCGTCACCGTCCTGCCGAGGGCACTCGAGGACCAGTTCGCGCACGACAACGGCGTCTCGCTGACGGATTACACCGTGCTCGTGTCGCTGTCGGAGGCTCCCGAGGGCCGGCTTCGGCTCACCGATCTGGCGCAGGCCACGGCGCTGTCGCTGAGCCGGATCAGCCGGGTCGTGGAGGCGATGGTCCGCCGGGGGCTGGTGCGGAAGGTGAAGTGCCCGCAGGACCGCCGGGCCGCGCACGCGACGCTCACCGAGCTGGGGCACGCGAAGCTGGCCGCCGCGTACCCCGGGCACCTCGAGCGCGTGCGCTCGTTCCTGTTCGACCACCTCTCGCCCGAGGAGGTCCGCGCCGCGGGCCCGATCCTCGCCCGGCTGGCTGCCGCGCTGGAGCCGCCGGACTGTTCCGCCTGCCCGGACGACTAGACCTGATCCCCGACGAAAGGCTTCCGATGCCCGACCAGGGTGAGTTCAAACGCGACACGAACTACATCTCCGACCGCATCACCGCCGACGGCCGCGACGGCTGGCCGGTGGAGGCGGGCCGCTACCGCCTGGTGATCGCGCGCGCGTGCCCGTGGGCGAACCGCGCGTCGATCGTGCGCAGGCTGCTGGGCCTCGAAGAGGCGATCTCGATGGGCCTGTGCGGCCCGACGCACGACGAGCGCAGCTGGACCTTCGACCTCGACCCCGGCGGCCGCGACCCGGTGCTCGGCATCGAACGGCTGCAGGAGGCCTTTTTCGCGCGGTACCCGGACTATCCGCGCGGGATCACCGTTCCGTCCATTGTGGATGTCCCAAGCGGACAGGTGGTGACCAACGACTTCAAGCAGATCACCGTCGACTTCTCGCTGGAATGGGGCGCCTACCACCGGGACGGCGCTCCGGAGCTGTACCCGGAACGGCTGCGCGACGAGATCGAGGACGTCGCGGAGAAGGTCTTCCGGGACGTGAACAACGGGGTGTACAAGGCGGGTTTCGCCACTTCGCAGGAGGCTTACGAAGAGGCGTACGGGGCATTGTTCTCGCGGTTGGATTGGCTGTCCGACCGGCTGGCCGGCCAGCGGTATCTGGTGGGCGACACGATCACCGAGGCGGACATCCGGCTGTTCACGACGCTGGTCCGGTTCGACGCGGTGTACCACGGGCATTTCAAGTGCAACCGGCAGAAGCTTTCGGAGATGCCGGTGCTCTGGGCGTACGCGCGGGATCTGTTCCAGACGCCCGGTTTCGGCGACACGATCGATTTCGGGCAGATCAAGGAGCATTACTACGTGGTGCACCGGAACGTGAACCCGACCGGGATCGTGCCGGCGGGACCCGAGCTGTCGGGCTGGCTGACGCCGCACGGCCGGGAGGAGCTGGGCGGACGTCCGTTCGGGGACGGGACGCCGCCCGGTCCGCCTCCGGAGGGGGAGCGGGTTCCTTCGCTCGGCTAAGCCGCGGCGTCGAGGAGGATCCGCAGCAGCTCTTCCGGCGCGTCGCGCATCAGGTCGTGCTTGCTTTCCAGCGCGTGGACATTCCACTGTGGATCGTCGACGAGCCGTCGGTAGGTGGGCTCGAACGGGGATCCGCCGTCCCAGATCCGGGCGTACACGTAGTCCCGGCGGCGGAACCGGCTCAGGTCCGCGTCCAGGCGGATCGACTGCAGCAGCGTCGCCAATGGGTGCGCTGACGCTCGCGGGTCGAAGAACGGCAGCGGCGGCACGGCGTATCCGGTCTCGCCGACGCTCAGGTACCACTCGCGCTGGCGGTCGTCAGTCAGACTCCAGCAAGAGTCACCGTCGTCGGGCACGAAAGCGTCGAGGTACACGAGCGCGTCGACCAGTTCCGGCACGCGGTCGGCGGCACCGGTGATGACCATCCCGCCGTAGCTGTGGCCGACGAGCACGGCGCGTTCGACCTGTTCGGCCTGCAGCATGCGCACGACGTCCTCGATGTGGGTGTCGAGGTTGACCCCGGCGTGCAGGAGATGCTTCCGCTCGCTGAGGCCGGTGAGCGTCAGCGGGAGCACGCGGTGGCCGCGGTCGCGCAGTTGGCCGGTGAGCCGGTCGAAGCACCAGCCGCCGTGGCAGGCGCCGGGGATGAGGACGTACGTGGTCATGGACGCAACGCTAGAAGCGGCTCGGTGATAAGTCCAAGAGCTGGTTCTTCCACGCTTCAGAACTGCTGGTTATGCAGCGGCAGGTCGTGTGCCTTGCGGAAGTCGTTCAGGGCCGCCCATGCGAGGTGCGGATCCAGTGCGAGGTGCCGGCGAGCCAGGGCCAGGTCGTGCAGGCTTGGCGTGAGTCGGGACTGGGTGAGCGCGTCGGTGAACACGTCCAGGACGGTGGCGCAGAAGAGAACGAACGCGCAGCTGTGCAGACGCAGCCGGTTGATCGGGTCGGCGAGGTCGGGGGTCGCGCATTCGTGCAGTTCGGTGGCGAGTTCGGCGAGTTCCATCGCTTGGCGGGTGTCCGGGATGCGGAGCAGCTTCGGCCACAGTTCGGTCAGCTCCGGCGTCTGCGCGAGTCCGCGGGCCTGTCCGGCGAAGCCGCTCGCCTTGGCGGTCAGATCAGCGCGGACCAGGATGCCGGTGACCGTCGACAGCGACGGTTCGTAGTGCTCGATCGTCACGTCCACCATGTCGATCGTGGTGCGGCGCAGGTCGCGCGGCAGTCCGCCGGAGAGGCAGTGGCCGAGGTAGCAGAACTGCTCCGGGACGCCGGGCAGCCGTCGCGCGATCCACAGCCTGCTTTCGTCCAGCGTGAACGGTTCCAGGCGCACCACCTCGGAAAACGCGCTGTCGAATGCGTCGCGCACGGCCAGTCCGCGCTGCTCGAAGCTGAGCACCGCGTCGTCGGACACCGCCACGAAATACAGGCAGCCGGGCACGCCGAAGATGCCCTTGATGTCGTTCACGAGCTGCTGGGCCTTGTCCTGCTCGCCGATCTTGTCCAGTTCGTCGATGGCGACCACGACCCGGTCGGTGATCCCTTCCGCGCGCAAGGACTCGGCGGTCAGCTGGGCGAACGCGCGGAACTCGTCGACGACTTCCGGATGCGTCAGCTGTTGTTCGGCCCGCTGCGTGGTGCGGGTGCGGCCCAGTTCGCCGCCTGCCGGGACGGCGAGCTTGCCCGACCAGCCGGTGGTGTAGGTGAGCAGGTACTGGATCCGGAGCAACTGGCGTCGTGCTTTGGCATCGAGGGCGCGCGCCCCGGCGGACGATTTCCGGCGCACGAAGTGCAGCACCGCGTCGGTTGCGGACGCGAGGAGTTTCACCGTCCAGCGGAGCGCGAGGAAGGCGGCTACGCCCAGGGCGATCCGGTTCGGCACCGACTGCTGTGTCCATAATGGACCTAGAAGGTCCGGAAAGCGCACCCTGGCGATGGTCTGCCACAGGTCGGTGGGGAACTGCGTGAACTTCCCGTTCCACAGCACCCCGCCGATCGCCCAGCCAAGCGCGGCCGAGCCGACGAGGTCGGCCGATCCGAGCCAGAACCGGCGGACCCACCAGCGCCAGCCGGTTTCCGGACCGAGTGTCTGCCAGATCCGTTCGAGCACGGCTTGGCACAGCAGTTTGTGCAGGTGCAGCACAAAATCGCGGGCGTCGTAGGTGGCCGGGGCGGAGGCGACCACCACCAGCGGCGCGGGGTTTTCGCTGCCGTGCAGCAGCCCTCGTTGCAGGGAACGGATCGCGGTGGTTTTGCCCGACCCGCGTTGCCCGCCGAGCGCGACCGCGCCGGAACCCGCGCGCTCGAGGACGCGCCGGATCCGTTTCGCCGCGGCAGTCGGGACGATCCTGCTGCTGTCCTCCTCGCCGAGATCGTATTGCTGTTCGAAAACCAGCGTCGTGCCGAAGTGCAGCCGCCGGTGTGCGGAAATGACGTCGCGGACCTCGGGCAGCACGATCTCGCGCGCGGCGAACGAACGCCGCGGGCCGAGACCGAATTGCTCCTCGTGGAACTGCATGGCGTCCGGGTTCATCCACTCGCGCAGCGAGGTGACCTTGCGGACCGCGAGCGCGCCGGTGGCGAACAGGACGCACGGCAGCATCAGTCCGGCGAAGATCCGGAAGAACAGGGGAAGCCGGCTCCACGCGGCGGTCATCAGGCTGAGGTAGCCGAGCCCCAGCAGCACCGCGAAGATCAGCCAGACCACCTCGCGCAGCGACACCGCACGGTTTCGCGGACGGAACCCCCGGTCGCCCTCGGCCATGACCTGGTCCTGCAGCGTCCGGATCTTCGCGAGCAGCGTCTCGTTCGCGACCAGTTCCTCGCGCACGATTTCGGTACGCAGCGACTCCCGGGCGAGCAGCCGGGTCACCTCGGGCGAGCCGAGCGTCTCGTCGATGAGGGAGGCCAGCGCGGCCTTTGCGGTCCACGAGTCGAAATCCTCGAGATCTTGCTCCTCGATCGAATGCGGGTCGCTCCGCTCGCCGGTCACCGGCGGATGATGCCACAAGAAGTGCTTCGGGCAGGCCGGTTTCGGGGACGGTTAGCGGGAATGGCCGCGCTCGGGCGGGGCCGCATCGAGGACGTCGTAAGCGAGGGCGACCGGGTCGTCGACCCTGCCGGACCGCTGGGCCTGGACGGCGGCTTCAGCGGCCGTCGCGTCGGGGAGGGCCAGGTGAGGGCCGCCGCGGAGGCGGTCCGCGGCGGCCAGGAGGTCGGCGGCGGCGACCGGGCGGCCCAGCCGCAGCGCGTGGTCGGCGACGCCCACGAGGACGATCGTCAGATACAGCACCTCGCCCGATTCCGCAGCCAAGGCGAGTGCTTCACGACGGCGGTTCCGGGCCGCGGGCAGGTCGCCGGATTGGGCGTCCAGGTAGGCGTGCGAATGCTGGATCATCGCGCGGAACAACGGATGCGGCGAGGCGTCGCGCAGCAACGCTTCGGCGCGGTTCAGTTCTTGGCGGGCATCCGACAGGTCGCCGCGCCAGCGGGCCAGCTCAGCTTTCGTATGGGCCAGAAACGCGAGCACATCGGGGAACGGCACATTCCGCGCGTCGCGTTCGGCGGCGGCTACTGCGGCGGCTGCGGCAGCCTCGTCGCCGAGTTGCCAGAACAGGTGCGCTTGCCGTCCCCGGGCGAACAGAACGTCTTCGGCAGAACCGATTTCCGAGACGACTTGGATCGATTCCTCGTAGCAGGAAACGGCTTCCTCCAGTTCGCCGCGACGGCCGACGACCTCGGCAAGGCTGTTCAGCGCCAGCGACAGTCCCCAGCGCTCCCCGCTCAGCCGGAACAACCGGACGGCTTCGCGGACGTCGGCTTCCTGCGCCGCCGCATCGTGCCGGCGGTTCAGCTGCGACCGCGCCCGGTGCAGCCGGGCATGGGCACGCAACCACGGGTCCTCATCGGACAGCAAGTCGTCCAATGTGGACTCTATGGCGTGGTCTCCGGTTTGCGTGAACACCGGGAGGATGGACCGAAGCAAGGAATTCTTGCTGTCGCGGCTGAGTTCGAGCGCTTTGCGGCCGAGAGCGTCGGCGGTGGTTTCGGCGCTCATCCCGATGGTCAGCAGCAGCGCGGCCATCGCGTATCCCATCGCGCGCAGTTCGCGGTCCACCTCGCCGGGCAACGCGAGCGCCGCCTCGATCAGTTCCTGCGCCTCGGTTTTGTGCCCGGTCAGCATCCAGAACCACGCGCACGACGTCACCAGCCGCAGCGAGGTCGTGGCGTCGCCGGCGGCGATCGCGCCGCGCACCGCGGAGATCAGATTGCCGTGCTCGGCGGCGAAGCGCGCCAGCCATTCGATCTGCTCGGCCCGGCGCAGGTATTTGTCGCCGGTTTCGGCGAAGCTGGCGAACCACTCGGCGTGCGCTTGACGCAGCTTCTCGCGTTCGCCGGCCGCGGTGAGCTGTTCCAGTCCGTACGCCTTGATCGTCTCGAGCATCCGATACCGCGGCGCGGCATCGTCGGAGACGGTCAGTAGTGATTTGTCGACTAATGCGCTGATCAGCTCCGACGTGCCGCCGCAGACCGCTTCCGCCGCCCCTGCGGTCGCGCCGCCGGAGAACACCGACAACCGGCGCAGCAGCTGGCGTTCGTCCGGTTCCAGCAGGTCCCAGCTCCAGTCGACCACCGCGCGCAGCGTTCGGTGCCTCGGCAACGCGGTCCGGCTGCCCGCCGTGAGCAGGCGGAACCGATCGTCAAGCCGCGCGGCCAGCTGCGACACGGTCATCGACCGCAACCGGGCCGCGGCAAGCTCGACCGCCAGCGGCATCCCGTCGAGAGCCCGGCAGATCCGCACCACGTCGTCCACAGTGGACTCGTCGACGGTGAACCCTGGCCGCACCGCAGCGGCGCGGTCGGCCAGCAGCCGTACCGAAGCACACGACATCGCCTCGGCGGGCGTCGCGCCTTCCGCGGGCAACGGCAAGGGTTCGACCGGCCAGAGCGCTTCGCCGGTCAGGGCCAACGGTTCCCGGCTGGTCGCGAGAATGCGCAGCCGAGGGCATTCGCCGAGCAGGTATTCGGCCAGTTGCGCGGCGGCCTCGATGACGTGCTCGCAATTGTCGAGCACCAGCACCGCGTCCCGGTCGCGCAACGCTCTCGCCGCCCGCTCGCGCGGAGTGCCGCTGGCGAGCGATCCGGTGTACATCTGCTCGCGCAGGCCCAACGCGTCGAGCACGGCCTGCGGGACGTCCGTGCCGTTGGTGACCGGGGCCAGTTCGGCGAACCACACGCCGCCGCGTTCGGCCAGCAGATGCCGTCCGGTTTCCGTGGCCAGCCGGGTCTTCCCGGCCCCGCCGGGCCCGGTCAGCGTGGTGAGCCGGTACTCGCCGACCAGCTTGGCCACCCGCGTGACCTCGGCGTTCCGGCCGACGAAGCTGGTCAGCCCGGCCCGAAGGTTCGTGCGCGCTTCGTTCTCGTCGGCCACTGTCTCGCGGAGGATCTTGGTGTGCGCGGCCGACAGCTCGGGCGCCGGATCAGCACCCAGTTCGTCCGCGAGCGCCATGCGGATCCGGGCGAACACCTGCAGGGCGTCGGCCGGTCGTCCGGCAGCTTGCAGCGAGAGCATCAGCGAGGCGGCCAGCCGTTCGCGCAGCGGATGTTCGGCGAGCAGCTTCGACAGCTCTTCGACGAGCTCCGCGCCGTGGCCCAGCCGGAGCGCGGCTTCGGCCAACTACTCGGTGGCCGAAAGCCGCAGCTCGTTCAGCCGCGCGATGTGGCCTTGGAAGAACTGTGCGTCGGAGACGTCGCCGAGCGCCGGGCCGCGCCACAGATTGAGCGCCTCGCGCAGCAGCACGACGCGCTTCTCGTCGGGCGCTGTCCTCGCCGCGGTAACCAGTTCCTCAAATCGGGCCGCGTCCACGGTCGCCTCGGGCAGCCGGTAGCCGGACGGGGTGGAGTCGAGCCGCGTGCCCACCCGGCGAAGCCGCGAGACGAGCGCTTGCAGCGCGTTGGCCGTGGCCGGCGGACGCGTCCCCCAGACGGCGTCGACCAGTCGCCCGGACGGGACGACCCGGCCGGGCTCCAGCGCGAGGGCGCTCAGCAGCGTCCGCAATCGGGCACCGGTGATCTCGACTGCGGCACCGTCGTCGTTCCGGACCTCCAGCGGGCCCAGCAAGCCGATCCGCACCTGGTCGATGATGCCGCGCCGGCGGCCGTCCCGTCCTCCGGGATCTCCCCGATATCCAGGGCAGAAAATGGAGTCGACTCCAAGTTTGCGGTCTGCTTCACTTTCGGGGGTGGGACTTCGAGAGCGGAAGAAGCAGGAGACGGTGCGGCGCATCGCGGAAACCGCGATGCACATGTTCGTCGAGCGCGGATTCGAGGCGGTGACCATCGCCGAGGTGGCCGAGGCGGCCGACGTCGCGGTCAACACGGTCTACAACCACTTCCGCGTCAAGGAAGACCTGGTGCTGCCGCCGTCGGAGGCTTCCGCGGGACGGCTGGCCGAGATCGTGGCGGCGCGGGAACCGGGAGTGTCCGCGGCGCGTGCGGTGCTGGACCGCCTGCGCGACGAGATCCGGCAACGCTCGCGGACCGTCGGGCTGAGCCCGGGGTTCGGCCGGGTGCTGCCGATGATGCTGGCCGCCCCCACGCTCGCCGCGCGGCTGCGGGACCTCGGCGAACAGATGGTCGCCGAACTCGCCGAGCTGCTGACCGCGGAAACCGGTGCGGCGCCAGGGGATCCGGTGCCTGGACTGGTCGCCGCGCAGATCGGATGGGTGCACAGCCTGCTGTACGGCGAGATCGGCAAACGCACCGTCGCCGGCGAGCGGCCGGACGGCATCGCGGAGGCCGCGCTGACGCTCCTCGACGCGGTGGAGGGCCTGCTCAGCGAACAAGTACTGACTTATGCGACCCGGAAGGACGCCTGACATGGACGCGTTCCGCGTGCTCATCCGCGGCAAATTCGACCCCCTCGACGACGAGGCCAGGGCTCTGCTGGAGGCCAAGACCGACGTCGCCTTCACCGAGGAAGGCACGTTCACGCACGACGTCAACGCGACGGCGTTCACCTTCCGCTGCCAGGTTCCGGCCGGTCCGGACGACGACGAACGCGCGGCCAAGGACGGTGCGACCGCCGCGCTGGATGCGCACGGCCTGCCGTACCGGGACCTGAACTACGCGGTCACGGACTTGCGGGCGATCAAGATCCGGCGCAAGAGAGGCTAGCGACCTCCGCCAGCGTGGTCGCGACGATTCCGTGGCGGGAGCCGCTGCCGGGTTCGATGGCGAGGTCGTCGTCGGCCGGGACCTGCTGCGGCTCTGACTGGATCCGCCCGAAGTCGCGTCGGTCCCCGGGTTCGGTGCGCTTCGTACCTACAGTGGCCAGGTGACTACGCCTGCAGAGGACCAGCGCGACCACGTGATGGCGCGCGCGTCCGCGCTCCGCCGTGAGCTTCGTGCGGGTCTGGCGCAGCTGCCGGACCAGGCGGACGACGAACGCACGCGGACGCTCGACGCCTTGGTCGAGCGGGCGGAGGCGCTGCTGCGCACCGAGAAGGAAGTCGACGCCGCCGTCGAGCAGGTGCGGCTCGCCCGGCTGGAGGCGAAGCGCGGGAAGGCGCAGCGGACGACGCTGTACCTGGCGGTCGCGCCGGTCGCGGTCGGGATGGTGAGCGGGGCGATGATGCTGTTCGGCGCGCTGAACCCGATCTGGCTGCTGCTCGCGTTGCCGCTGCTTGGCGCTGGCCTGCGGATCGCGTTCGGGCCGCTCGGGCCGACGCCGTTGATGGTCAGCCGGCGGCAGCGTGCCGCGTACAGCGGGGCGCTGGCCGCGATCTTGACCGCGGTCGCGCTCATCGGCACTGGGCCGACCGCCCAGCCGATCGTGGTCATTCTGGCCGCTCTCGCCACGGTGGCGACCGCGGCGTTCCTGGTGCTGGAGGCGCGGTGACCTATTCCGAGTACTACCGCGACACCGAGTACTACCCGGCCGAGGAGGGGCCGGAGGTCGAGCACGACCCCGAACTGCTCGCCCTCACCGACACCGTCGGGGGTATGCAAGAGACCGTCGAGGATCTGGAAAACCGCACTGTCCGCGAGCTTTCCGAGCTGCGCGAGACCGTCGAGTCGTTCACCGAAACGCATTCCCGGCACGAAACCCGGCTCGACCACACCGCCCGGCAGCTCGAACGCCTCCGGCAGCGGTTGCTGGTGCTCGAACGCGCGGTGCGGGTGTCGGAGAAGGTGCCGGTGGTCGACCTCGACGACGTCGGCCCGCGGGTGCGGCAGCTCGCCGCGGAGGCGGAACGGCGGCACAGTCTGGCCGCGCAGCTGCTCACGCCGAGCCAGCGCCGACCGTACGAAGAGGACGTCGCGCGACTGCCGCAGGCGCGGAAAGCGTTGGCGGAGAGCGAAGAAGCGTTGATCGCGGTGCTGGAGGTGCTGGCGAAAGCGGAGCGGGGCACACCGGAACGGGACGACGCGGAGTCGCGACTGTCCGAAGTGGTCGCTCGGCGGCGTGGTGTGCTGGACCGTCAGTTGCCTGCCGCGCAACAGGACGCCGAAGCGGCACAACAGGTTCTGGCGGCGGACGAGGTGACGCGGACCCGGGTGCTGCCGCAGATCGAGAAGTGCGAGCGGGACTGGGAAGAGCTGCATTCCCGGCTGCGCGAGCGCATCACCGACGCGCTCGGGTCGAGCGCGCTGTTGCCGGTGTGGTTCACGCACGCGTTCGGGGTCGCGCCTCCGTCCGGTGCGGCGGGGGACAAGTGGATCCGCGCGGCGACGTCGGCGTTGGCGTACCGGGTGACGCACGGCGTGGTCGATCCGGCGTTGCCACTGGGGGAACCGCCGCCGTCGGACACCGACTGGACGGAACCGAAGTGGTCCTGGCGGGCCCGGCTGGAGCACGACATCGAGGAACTCGACCTCGGCGTGGACTAACGCGGTTCCTCCGGCACGTCGTCCGAAGCGGGTACGAGTTCTCGCTGCATCCAGGTGACGTCGCGCCACGCGCCGTGTTTCCAGCCGATCCGCCGCCAGGTTCCGATGAGCTCGAAGCCCATCGCCTGGTGCAGTCCGACGCTCGGTTCGTTCGGCTGGGTCATCCCGGCGACCGCCATCCGGAAGCCGCGTTCGGCCAGCCGGGCGAAAAGGGCTTCGTACAAGGCTTTTCCGCCACCTGCGCGGCGACGGTCCTGCGCCAGGTAGACGCTCACCTCGCAGGACCAGCGGTAAGCCGCGCGCTCCTTGTACGGGCTGCCGTATGCGTATCCGACGACCTCGCCGTCGATTTCCAGCACCAGCCACGCGTGCGACTTGGTCGCCCTCGCGATGCGGGCGGCCATTTCCGTCGGCGTGGGCGGTTCGGTCTCGAAGCTGATCGTGGTTTCCCGGACGTACGGCGCGTAGATCGCCGCGCACGCCTCAGCGTCCCGTTCTTCGGCAGGTCGGATCAACATGTGCACGATAGTAGACAAGAACCGCTGCTATAGTCGACCACTGTGACCGATCCCCTTTCCGTCTCGCTCGCCGCGGCGGTGCGCGAAGCCCGTCAGGACCGTGGGATGTCCGCTGGCGTGCTCGCCGAACGCTCCGGAGTTTCCCGCGCCATGATCGGGAAAATCGAACGCGGTGAGGCGCAGCCGACGGCCGTGCTGCTGAGCCGGCTCGCCACCGCGCTCGGGCTCACGCTGTCCGAACTCATCGCCCGCGCGGAGGGCGACGACCGCCGCCTCGCCCGTCGCGAGGACCAGCCGACGTGGCAGGACCCGGTCACCGGCTACGTGCGCCGCGCGGTCTCGCCGCCCGGCCACGGGGCCACCGAGCTGGTGGAAATCGACCTGCCGCCGGGCGCTAAAGCCGGATTCCCGGCCAGCTCCTACGCGTTCGCCGACCACCAGGTCTGGGTGCTGTCCGGCCAGCTGCGGTTCCACGAAGGCGAAGTCGTGCACGAACTCGCCGAGGGCGACTGCCTCCAACTGGGCCGCCCGGTCGACTGCGCGTACGAGAATCCCGGCATGCGGCCGTGCCGCTATCTGGTGGTGCTCACCAAACGCTGACTGGGACGCAGTTCGCGCCGAATTTGGCTGATTGCCGGGGTCTCACGACAGCTGCGGCAGGCGTTGGTGCACGTCGAGCAGTTGCGCGAAGGGATCTCCCACCTTCGCCACGCGATCGAGCACCGTCCGGATCGTCCACCGATCCGGAGTGAGGTCGGGGTCGTCGAGTTCGTCCCACTCCAGCGGGACGGACACCGGCGCCCCCGGCTTCGGGCGCACGCTGTACGGCGCGACAAGGGTTTTGTTCAGCACGTTCTGCGTGTAGTCGAGCCGAGCCAGTCCGCCGCGGCGATCCTTGTGCCACGCCCAGCTCACCAGGTCCGGCACGATCTTCCCGATCGACTTCGACACGGTTTCCGCCCACGCCCGGGTCTCCGCGTACGTGTACCGCGGCTCAACCGGCACCCAAATCTGGATACCGCGCTGTCCGGTGGTTTTCGGCCGTCCGATGAGCCCGAAGTGGTCCAGCGCGGTGCGGTGCAGCCGGGCGAGCGCGAGCACGTCGTCGAACGAGGTCTCCGAACCGGGGTCGATGTCGAACAGCAGCCAGGTCGGATGCTCGACGTCGGACGTGCGCGACGTCCAGGCGTGCAGCTCCAGCGCGGCGAAATTCGCCAGCCAGGCCAGATCCGCGACGCCGGAGGGCACGAGGTACTGCTGCGCGTCGTCACGGTCGGCCGCTTCGTAATGCCAGCGGTGCAGCCACTCCGGCGCGTGGTCGGGGACTTCCTTGTGCCAGAACCCGGGTTTGCCGATGCCGCCGGGGAACCGGTGGGTGTTGAGCGCGCGGCCGGCGAGGTAGGGCAGCATCGTCGGCGCGATCCGGGTGTAGTACTCGATCAGCTCCCGTTTGGTGATCGGCTCTTCGCCCTCGCGGCCGGGGAGCAACATCTTGTCGAGGTTGGTGACCTTCAACTGCCGACCGGCGACCGTCCACGTGCCCTGCTTGCCCAGCTCGTTCAGCGCGGCCAGTTCCTCCTCGGAGGCTGGCTTGAACACTGGATGCAGCGGCACTTCCGCTTCGGTCGCGGGCAGATCGCTTCGCCACAACGCAGGTGGGGCGGCCGCGATTTCGTCATTGGTGAGCCCGCTCTTGACTGACTTCGGATGGTCCTCGGCGTCCCAGCCCGGGGTGGCGTAGTCGTCCTGCTTGTGCAGCAGAAACCACTGCTTCCCGTCGTCGTCCTTCTTGGGATGGATCAGCACGAAGCGTCCGGCCAGCTTCTCGCCGTACAGATCGAAGTGCAGGTTCCCGTCCGCGAGTGCCTGCTCAGGATCGTCCGTGTCGACCGGCTCCCAGCGCCCGCGGTCCCACACGATCACGTCGCCGCCGCCGTACTCGCCGCGCGGGATCACGCCCTCGAAATCGGCGTACTCCAGCGGATGGTCCTCGACGTGCACGGCCATCCGCCGTGCCTTCGGATCGAGCGTCGGCCCCTTCGGCACCGCCCAGCTGACCAGCACCCCGCCCAGCTCGAGGCGGAAGTCGTAATGCTTCCGCCGCGCCCGATGCCGCTGCACGACGAAGCGGTAGCCAGGTTCCTTCGGGGCGTCCGCACCAGACGGCTCGTCGGTCTTCGCGAAGTTGCGCATGGCGCGGTACTTCGCCAACCGCTCGGCGGCGCCGTCCATTCGCTGCCCCTCCCGTCAGCAGGTCGGAGGTTCCTCCGTGCAAGCACTGCTGTCGACCGTTCCGGAAGCCGCCTGCACCAGCAAGTTGTAGAGCTGCTCGCGCTGGTTCGGATCGAGCGCCGCGAAGACCTCGTCCTCCACCGCCGCGAGCGCCGCCTCGGCGCGGGCCAGCTCCTTCGCGCCGCGCTCGGTCAGCACGACGACGTGCCGCCTGCGGTCCTCGGGCGACCGGTGCCGCTCGATCAGCTGGCCGGCCTCGAGGTCGTTGAGCAGGCCGACGACGTTGGTGCTGTCCATCTCGAGGATCTGCGCGAGGGACTGCTGGGTGCTGGACCCGCGGGTCTGGAGGACGGTCAGGGCGATCAAATGCCGAGGCCGCAGCCCGAACGGAGCGAGCACGCTCTCCGCGCGCAGCCGGATGCGGCGCGCGAAGTGCTCGAGCAACGCACCAGACCTGCGCGGAGCCTGGGCGACGAGCGGCAGCGGAGCCATGTGTCCAGTCTACGAGACAAGCCGGGTAGCTGCCGTGCTATAAATGGTTTGTCTTACACAAACTATCTATGGACGGTCATCGACATGGCACACCTGCTGCACCTCGACTCCAGCATCAACGGCGACCGCTCGGTGAGCCGCAAGCTCAGCGCCCGGGCAGCCCAGGCCTGGCTCGCCGCCCACCCGGACGGGACGGTGACCTGCCGAGATCTCGGCGCGAACCCGATCCCGCACCTGGATCCGCTGGCCTGGGAAGCCCGGATCCTCCCCGCGTCCGAGCACACCGCAGCCCACCGCGAAGCCGCGCGAATCGGCGAAGAACTCGCCGCGGAGGTACTGGCCGCGGACACCGTGCTGCTGGGCCTGCCGCTCTACAACTACGGCGCACCGAGCTCGGTGAAGGCCTGGGTGGACCGCCTGATCGCGTCCGCAGGCGACGACCCGTCAGTGCTGGGCGCAGGCCGGGAACTCCTGGTCGTGGCCAGCCGCGGCGGAGGCTACGGCGAAGGCACCCCCCGACACGGCTGGGACCACGCAGAAGGCTGGCTGCCGCACGGCCTTTCGCTGACCGGCCTGGAACCGCGCTTCATCACGGCGGAATTCACCATGGCAGACGTCAACCCCGCACTGGCGGAATTCCGCTCGCACGCCGAAGAAAGCCTGTCCGCAGCGGAACGAGAAATCGACGCCCTCTGGACCCCCGCAGGCGCCACCCGCTGACTCCCCGAACACGGCAAAGGGGCTTCTTGAGGACTCAGACACCCTCAAGAAGCCCCTTCCCGCTTCAACCCCTACGCAACCGCCACCGCCGCACTCAGCGCGACCAGGCAGCCAGCCCCCGCCCTGCACCCCGATACGAAGCCTCCCTGCGGTCTGAGGGTGGTTGTCAAGGCATCTTTCCCGCCTTGACAACCACCCTCAGACCGTCAGCACACTCGGGCTTCGGGGTGCCCCACGCGATCAGACAAGGCGCAATGTCGCCGCCAGGCGACGAGCCGCCGCCCGACGACGGCCTCAAACAACATCCCCCCGCCGAATCCGGTAAACCTGCAACCTCAGCTCGTAATACTTCGTAGTCTCCCCGACCCACTGCATCCCGATCCGCTCCGCGGTAGCGATCGCCCGGGAATTGCTGGGCCGCGCCACCGCGAACAACTCGTCGGTCCCGTCCTGCTGAAACGCCCACTCCACCAACGCCCGCGCGGCCTCGGTCGCGTACCCGTGTCCCCACTCCTCGGGCCGCAACTGCCAGCTCAGCTCCAAATCCTCGCGGTAGGGCGGCAGCAACCGGATCCCCAGCCCGCCGATGACCCGCCCGTCGGACCGAAGCTCGACGGCCCACCGTCCCCGGGGCGGAATCAGATTGGGCTGCGCCTCCTGCCACGCTTGCAACACCGACCGCATCGCCGCTTCGTCGGCGACCCGGTCCATCGCGGGCGTGAGCCAATGCGTGACATCGGAAGAGCCGTAGATCTGGTACGCGGCTTCGGCGTCGTCCGGCGTCCAGTCCCGGATCACGAGACGGTCGGTGGTCAGCGGCAGGGTCATGTACGAACGGTACGCCCGTTCCACCCGGTCGGGGCAGGTGATCCAGGACGCACCGAACGCTCTTGTCCGCCAAGGACTCCGCCCGATCCGGCGCGGGTTAAACTGCCCGGGTGGAGATCTGGGTGAACCCGCGTTGTTCCAAGTGCCGCTCGGCGGTGTCGCTGCTCGACGAGGCCGGCGCGGAGTACACCGTGCGCCGCTACCTGGAGGACCCGCCGACCGAGGCGGAACTCGTCGCGGTGCTCGACCGGCTTGGCCTCGACCCGTGGGACATCACCCGCACCGGCGAGAAAATCGCCGGTGAACTCGAGCTGAAATCCTGGTCCCGTACCCCGGAAGACCGTCCGCGGTGGATCGCCGCGCTCGCCGAGCACCCCGAGCTGATCCAGCGGCCGATCATCACCGCCGACGACGGCACCACCGTGGTCGCCCGCGACGAGGAGACCGTCCGGTCCGTGCTCAGCTGACCGCGACCGCGATCAGCGCCGCCGCCAGCAGCCCCACGTACGCGACGGCATGCACCTTGTCCGGCAACCGGTCGGCGACCCGTCGCACGAGCGCGATCGTCGGCAGTGAACCGGCCAGCAGCGCCACGCCCGCGATGGGATCGAGATACCCCGACGGTCCGCCGCCCGCCGTCGCGTACACCGCCGTCGCCACGACCGCGACCGGCACGCTGAGCGGGTTCGCCATCGCGGCCGCGTCCGCCATCGGAAGCCCCTTGCGGCGCAGCAACGGCACCGTCATGACGCTGCCGCCCACTCCGAGAAAGCTTGCCACCGCACCGATTCCGACGCCGCCCGCGGTCGTCGTGAACGTGCTCAGCGGCTTCGGTTCTCCTTGCGGCTTCAGGAATCCGCCGCGCGCCAGACTGTCCACAATGGTCACTGCCAGGTAGGTGATGAACAGGATCCGCAGCAATCGGTCTCCCGCATAGGTCGCGGCAATCGAACCCGCGATGGCGCCGATCGCGACGAACGCGGCGAGCGGCCAGACGTAATCGCGACGGAGACGTCCGGCCCGGGCTTGCACGACGGTCGCGCTGACCGCGTTCACCACCATCACCGCGGTGGACGTAGCGACGGCGACGTGCATCGCGTCGCCGCGATTCGTGACCGCTGCGACCACCGGCACGGTGACGAACCCGCCGCCGAAACCGAACAGCACGGTCGTGACGCCGCTGAGGCAGCCGAAAAGCAGAAGAGTCAGGATCGAGGTCAGCACTGGCCTCAAAGTAGATCGTCACGGATGCGGCTCGCATCCGAAGATTCGCCAGGTTCTTTCGAGTATCGGACACCTACCCTGGAGGCATGCGCAACGTTCCGTTGTCCGAGGTGGACGCCCTGCCGAGGGCCGTGCTCGCGATCAGCACGGACTATCCGCCGGACCACTTCCTGCCGCCGCATCGCCACCGTCGCGCGCAGTTCCTCTACGGTGCCACCGGTTCCATGCGCGTCGGAACTGCCGATGGAACCTGGACCGTCCCAACGCGGCGCGCGGTGCTGATCCCGCCGGAGACCGACCACAGCGTCGTGATGACGAACGTGACCACGCGCAGTCTCTACCTGGAACCGTCGGCCGTACCGTGGTTTCCGCGCCGCTGTCAGACTGTCGACGTCTCGCCTCTGCTGCGGGAATTGCTGCGGGAGGCCGTAGACGTCGCTCCCGAGTATCCCCGCCGCGGCCGCGATGCCACGCTGATTTCCCTTCTGCTGCACGAGATCTCCCGCTGCGTTCCGCTGCCGCTGGAACTCCCGTGGCCGCGGCACGAGGGCTTGCGCGCACTGTGTCAGTCCTTTTCGGACGCTCCCGATGTGCACGATCCGCCGTCTCGCTGGGCGGAGGAATTGCACGTCAGCGAGCGGACTCTGCATCGCCTCTTCCGTGCTGAAACGGGCTTGAGCTTCGCCCGCTGGCGCGAACGGGCCTGTGTGCTGCACGCGCTCCCGCTGCTGGCCGCGGACCTTCCGGTCGCCGAGGTCGCGGTCACGCTCGGATACGAAAGCCCCGCCGCCTTCACGACGATGTTCAGCCGCCTGCTCGGCGCCCCGCCCCGGGCCTATGGAGAACCATGACGCAGGTCTCATTGAGTACAACTTGATTGTGCACAACTTAGTTGTACTGTTAGCGGCGTTCGGAACTTTCTCTGAGGAGGACCCATGACTGCCACTGTCGTTCTGGTGCACGGCGCGTTCGCGGATTCGTCCAGCTGGAACGGGGAGATCGAGCGGCTGCGAGCCGCCGGGCACCGGGTGATCGCGGCGGCGAACCCGCTGCGCGGAGTCGCCGAGGACGCCGCCTCCGTGCGGTCTTTGCTGGACAGCATCGAGGGCCCGATCGTCCTGGTGGGTCACTCCTACGGCGGCTCGGTGATCTCGGCCGCCGCGGTGGGCCACCCCGGGGTGCGGGCGCTCGTCTACATCGCGGGTTTCCTTCCGGACGAGGGCGAAAGCGCCGGTGAGCTGGCCGGGAAGTTCCCTGGCGGGACGCTCGGGGAGACTTTGGAGCAGGTCGCTCTGTCGAGCGGTGTCGACCTGTACGTCCGGCAGGACCTGTTCCACCAGCAATTCGCGGCGGACGTCCCGGCCGCGCAGGCCGTTCTGATGGCGGCAGGTCAACGCCCGATCGCCGCGGCGGCCCTGGACGAGGCTTCGCCCGCACCGGCGTGGAAGGACTTGCCGGTGTACAGCCTGATTCCCACTGCGGACAAGAACATCCCGCCCGCGGCGCAGCGCTTCATGGCGGAACGCGCGGAGGCCGAGGTCGTCGAGGTGGCGGACGCGTCGCACGCGGTGCTGGTTTCGCAGCCGGAGGTGGTCGCGGAGCTGATCTTGCGCGCTGCTCGGTGAGGTTGGCGCGGTGAGGCCGGTCCGCGTCGCGCGTCTGGAGGCGCTGCGCGGACAGGGTGCGAGCACTGGGCGGGTGCGCCGCATCGGCGGGGGAGGCCCGGCAGGTCAGTGATCCTGGTTGCGCGGGCCGTGGTGATTGGCGTGGTCAGCGGCCTCGTTGTGCGGTTATCCGGGGACCGCTCGGTCCCGTGGTGCGGACTGGTCATGGCCGAGCCGGACTTTCACCGTTCGCCGAGTCGGTGCGGCAGTTACCATCGGCGGCCATGAGCACCTCAGGGGGTCCACAAGAGCAGCCTGGCACGTCGCAGGAGCCGGGCGCGGTCCCGCCGGGATGGCAGGCGCCTCCGGCGGGCGCCGGGGCGGGTTATCCGCAAGCCGGCGCTCAGCCGGGTTATCCGCAGCAGCCGGGGCAGCCGCCGCAGTACGGACAGCCCGCGCAGCAGTACCCGGGCCAGCCCGCGCCGGGCTCGTACCCGGGCCAGGCCGGGCAGCCGCAGCAGTACGCGGGGCAGCCTGCGCAGGGGCAGTACCTGGGACAACCGGCACAGCCGCAACCCGGCCAACCGCAATTCGGCCAGCCGCAACCGGGCCAGCCCCAGTTCGGCCAGCCGTACCCCGGCCAGCCCGCTTACCCCGGCCAGCAGGGTTATCCAGCACCACAGCCGGGCTATCCCGCCCAGCCGCAGCCGGGGGCCGGTTACGCCGCGCCGCCGCCCGGCCAGGCCTATCCGGCCCAGAACCAGCCACTCACCAAGCCCGGGCTCGGCGCCATCCCGGTGGCTCTCGGCGGCATTCTCGAGATCGTCGCCCTCTTCGTTCCCTGGGTCACGTTCACGCTGGGCTCCCAGACGGCCTCGGTCACCTTCATCGACGCCTTCGGCAAGATGACGTCCGGCTCCGACAGCTTCGCCGCGATGTACGTGCGGTTCCTCGCCTTCGTGCTGATCGCCGCGTCGCTGGGGGCCACCCTCCCGTGGGTGCTCGGCGCGCTGCGCACCAAGAAGTCCGCCTACTGGCTCAGCGGGATCCGCAGCCGCGAGCTGACGCCGCCGAACTTCTGGTGGTACCGCACCGTCTTCGCGGGGCGGGCCACCCTGATGCTGATCTTCCACATCGCCGGCATCGTCGCGATGTTCTCCGAGGACCTGTCGAAGATCGGCCTCGGCGCGTATCTGCTCGTCCTCGGCGGAGTGCTCGTGGTCGTCGGCGCGGCGATCGGGCCGAAGCTCACGGCTGCCCGCTGACGTCGCGGATGACCGGGTTCTGACAAATGTCATCGTGCGCTGATGCGCGGTGACACTACGGCCCGCTTGCCCGTCCGCCCACTATGGGACGGGCAAGCGGCGCCGGATCCACCGGGCCGGCTGATGGTCCG
>NZ_JACJHR010000092.1 GCF_014174495.1 Amycolatopsis echigonensis | reverse complement strand
CCCAGGCAATACCCGACTCGATGATGACGCACCGCAAATCCGGGTAGCGTTCGAAGGTTCCGTTGAAGATCAGGCTGATCAGGTGCGCGGCAGAACCGAGCGCCATTTCCGAGTGGTACTCCGAGAAATACGACGGGTAGCCTACAGCGGTGAGCAGTCGCGCCCCGGGCGCGGTCAGCGGATGCACGGCGAGCGGCAGTCCGTGCCGGGCAGCGGCCCGGTGCACGTCGTCGAATACCGGGTCGCCGAGCGGGACTTTCGTCGAGGGGCCCATGGCCACCTGCACGAACCCGGGATGGCCGGCCCAGTGTTCGATCTCGGCCACGGCCAGCCGCGGTTCGTCGATCGCGATCCGCAGCGAGCCCCGGAACATGTCGTCCTGGTTGTCTTTGCCCAGCCAGGTATCCGCAAGCCACTTGTTGGTGGCGCGACAGGCTGCGGCTTCGCGCTCGGGATTCTCCCTCGGCCGCACCGAGGCCAGCGGGATCAGGATGGCGTGGGCTACGTCCGCCATCGCGCGAAGCTGCCGGGCCGCGAACGCTGGATCGGATCCGGGCGGGCCACCGCCCGGGGGCTTGGCGTCCACCCGGTTTCCGCCGTTCGGCGTCTGCGCGATGCGGGTGTTGTTGTCGATCGGGCGCTGCGGCCCGGTGAACTCGAAGCTGCGCCAGGGCTCCTCGTAATATTCGGCCAGCTCGTCCAGCGACCTCGGCACCGGGTGCACGTCGGTGTCGACTACCACGGTCGTCCGCTTGTTCGTCGCCGGGCCGGGTACCTCAAGCGGTGACACGGTCGTCATGCGATCCTCCCACTCCAGACTCGGCTCGCCCATCCAGGCGGTACAGTTCGGCGGCCGCGCCGCCCAGGATGCGCTGCCGCAGCGCGGGATCCACGGTGTCGGGCAGCAACGAGCCCGGTTCGGCATAGCTCCAATGTGGATAGTCGCTGCCGTACATCAGCAGCTGTTTGGCACGGCTGAGCTCCAGCCAACGCGGCCATTGCGCGTCGACCTCCGGGCCCTCCATCCGGCTGGTCACGAACCGCACGTGCTCAGCCAGGTACGACGAGGGCTGACGAGCAGCCCACGGGTGGTCGTCCTGGTTGGGCCGCCAATCCGCGTCGAGCCTCCAGATCAGCGGCATCACCATGTCTCCCCCGCCGTCGGCGAAGACGAACACCAGTTCCGGCAGCCGATCGAACACCCCGTTGGTGATGAGGCTGGCCAGATGGAGGTGGAAGTTGCTGGGCGAGAAGCAGCTGTACTCGGCGAAATGACGGAAGTCGCCGACCGACGAGCTCGCGAACTCGGCGCCCGCGCCGGCGTCGAGGTGCACCGCGACCGGCAGCCGATGTCGTGCCGCGCAGGCCCACAGCCTGAACAGCGACCGGTCCCCGTACCGGACCGGCGACGACATCGGCACCGCGATCTGCACCATGTGCGGGTGCCCTGCCCACCGCTCGATCTCTTCGATCGCCGCGTCGGGATCGCCGGGGTTGACCCGGATGCTGCCTTTGAACCGGCCGTGTGCATTGCGCTCGCCCAGCCAGCTGTGGGCGAGCCATGAGTTGGTCGCCGAGCAGACAGCGTTGTTGACGTCGGTGTCCAGGTTGAGCCCGCGCGTCAGCGGAAGCAGCACCGCGACATCGACGCCGGCCTGCTCGAACAGCTGGTGCTCCAGCAGCGCCGGATCCGACCCCGGAAGACCGTCCGCGGGCGCTGCACCCGTGAGATACTGGCCACCGGGCACCGGGTAGTAATAGCGGTCGATCGGCGCGATGACCCGATGCTGCCACGGTTCGCTGAGGAACTCCCGCAGATCTTCGTCTCGCCGCACGACCGGATGGACCGCGGCATCGATGATCGGCTGAGTCATTGCGTGTCACCCTTCCCGCCGCCGGCGATCTCCAGGATCACCTTGCCGTCCCGGACGGCGACGGAGTATTTCCGGATCCGATGCACCGGCTTCGTCAGAGACCGCCCATCGGCGATGCCGAACTTCCAGCCGTGCCAAGGACATTCCACGATCTCGCCGGCGCGGGACCAGCCCTTGTGCCCCGGTGCCTCCCCGGTCGCCACGCCGGTGATCCGGCCAGCGCAAATCGGGGCACCCATATGCGGGCAGTAATTGTTCAGGGCGTGATACTCGCCGCCGACGTTGTACACGGCCACGCCGTAGCGACCGACCTCCACTAGCCGGACGCTGCCGGGCGGGAGCTCCTCTACCGTGCCGACCACGTGAGTCTGCGAACCAGCTTCACCCATGGGAGGCCCCCGTTCCGGCGAGTACTACGCTCTTGACTTGTGTGAACTCCAGCACGGAATCGGCGGACATAGTGCGTCCGAAACCGCTCTGCCGGTACCCGCCGAACGGGGCGCCGATCGCGCCGCTCGCCCTGCCCGCGTTGACATGCACTTGACCTGCTTCCAATCGGCGGGCCAGCGTGACAGCACGACCGACATCGGCTGTCCATGCAGTGGCCACCAGTCCGTACTTCGTGCCGTTGGCGATCTCCACGGCCTCGTCCAGATCGTCGAACTCCAGTACTGCCAGCACCGGGCCGAACACCTCCTCCTGCGCCAGCCGCATAGCCGGGTCAACCTGATCGAACAAGGTGGGCGCGACGAAGAATCCGTGCTCGTAGCGCTCCCCGGGCGGGACGCCGCCTCCGCACACGAGCTGAGCTCCCTCGGACTGCGCGATCCCGATGTGGTTGAGCACCCGCTGCTGCTGGGTGCGGTTGATCAGCGGCCCCATGTCGACGTCCTCGTCCCAGCCGCCGAGCCGCGTCGCCGACAACGCTGTTGCCAGGGCATCAACGAGACGCTGACGCGAGCCCCGCTGCACCAGAACCCGAGTACCGGCCGCACAGGTCTGTCCGGCGTTAAAAGTCACACCGCGGACGATCTCCGGTACAGCCTGTTCCAGATTCGCGTCGTCGAACACGATCTGCGGCGACTTTCCGCCGAGCTCCAGGTGCACCGGCACCAGATTCCGTGCGGCCGCGCGCATGACGCTGGCCCCAGTCACGGTGGATCCAGTGAAACTCAAATGCCGTACCCCGGGATGCTCGGCCAACGCCGCCCCAGGAGCCGCGCCGCCGGGCACGACATTGAGCACACCCGGCGGCAGACCGGCCTGCAGCGCGAGTTCACCCAGCAACAGACAGGTCAGAGGCGCGTCCGCGGCGGGCTTCACGACCACGGTGTTCCCCGCGGCCAATGCGGGTGCCACGACCGAGACCATCAACGCGCCCGGCGCGTTCCACGGAACGATGCACCCGCAGACTCCAAACGGCTCGCGCAGAGTCAACGCCAGCCGGTCCGGAGTGGCAGTCGGCAGGCTCTGCCCGCCGATCTTGTCCGCCTGGCCCGCGATGAACACGATCCGGTTGCCGACGGACGCTGGCCCCTGGTAGGGCCGACCGACCTCGAGGCTTTCGAGCAAGCCCAGTTCCTCGTCGTGCTCGGTGCACAAGGCACCCCACCTGTGCAGCACGGCCGCCCGGCGGCTCGCGCTCAGATCGCGCCACGCCGGAAAGGCATCCGAAGCCGCGGCCACTGCGGCGTCGATGTCGGCAGGCGTGCCGTCCGGGACGCGGCCGATCACCCGGCCCGTGCCAGGGTCGAGAACGTCAGTCACCGCCCCGCCAATCGAGGGCACGGTTCGACCCCCGATGAGATGCGCGGCGGGCACGAGAGCGGCGACCCATGTCGCGGCATCCCTGCTGTCGATGGTGGTCATCTCAGCGCAGCTTCACCGGCAGTGTCTTGAGTGCCCGCAGGCCGGCCGAGCCGCGCAGCGTCGGCTCGCCGTCGAGTTCGAGCCCGGGATAGCGGGTGACGAAGATGCCGACAGCGATGCTCACCTGCAGCCGCGCCAGCGGAGCACCGATGCACAAGTGGATCCCGCGCCCGAACGACAGATGCTGCGGAGCGCGGGTGATGTCGAACCGGTGCGGGTCGGGGAACTGACGCCCGTCACGGTTGGCCGCGCCCAGCACGGGACTCACCGAGGCGCCCTTCGGTATCGCGACACCGCCGATCGTGACGTCTTCGAGCGCGACTCGGGAGAGGTTGATCTGGACGGGCGCCTCGTACCGCAGGTACTCCTCCACGGCAGCTTTGCCCAGCTCGGGCTGGGCTCGCAGCAGCGCCAGCTGATCGGGATTACGAAGCAACCACAGCGTTCCCATGCTGAGCGTTCCGACCGACGTCTCCGAAGCGGCGATGAACAGCTGGAAGGCCAGCGAAACCATCTCGTCGGTCGTCATCCGGTCGCCGCCGTCCTCGGCGCGCACGAACGCGCTGAGCAGGTCGTCGCCCGGTGCGCGGCGTCGCTCCGCGATCACCTCTTCGAAGTACGCGCTGGCCTCAGAGATCACTTTGTTGCCGCGGGCAAGTTCACTGTCGGACAGCGAGGCGAGCGGCACCAGGATCAGATCCGCCATCTCCTGCGCCCATTCCAGGCCGATGCCCCTGATCCGATCGGGCAGGCCCAGGAGGTTGCAGATCGTCGCGATGGGCAGTTGTTCGGCGACATCGGACACCAGGTCCGGCTTCGGCTTTTTCTCGGCGGCGTCCAGCAGTGAATGCACCCTGGCAGCAATCGACTCCGACAGCGAGTTGATCCGGCGGGCGGAGAACGCCGGGGCGAACAGTTTGCGCAGCCGGGTGTGCTCGGGCTGGTCGATCCACGGTGTCATCCGAGGCAGGAACTGCAGGTACGAGCTGTCGTGGTAGCGCGGGTCGAGCTTGGGCGCGGGCGTCTTGCCCTGCCCCAGCTGCGCGTGCTTGGTGTGCACCTCGGCGACCTCGTCGAACCCGGTGACGTACCACTTGCCGACGTTCTCGCTGTAAATGACCGGGCTGATCGCGCGGAGCCGGTCGTACAACGTGTAGGGATCGGGGTGCGGGCCACGGGCGATGAGTTCAGCAATGATCTCTTCGGCCTCGTGACTGGTGACCGCAGCGGTGACCGTCATGGGAACCTCCTCCGTTGCCGCTCCGGTCGCTCAGGCATCCGTCCCGGCAGCCTGGCCGACATCATAGAACGGGACAACTAAATTAGAATATTTGTTCTGAGTTGTCAACGAGGCGGGCCGCTCCGGGCGGCCTGCCTCGCGCACGGCGAACGCTCAATCAAGGCGACAAGCACCACAGAAGTCCACATTGGACAACCAGCCCTTGATTCAGTCCGTAGCGGACATTGTCGGCAGGACATCGGTGGACGCTGATATCGCCAGAAAGACTTTGAGCTCACCGTGTTCGGAGCCGACCGCGGCCAAGGCGTCCGAGACAGCGCCCAGACAGCGCCGCACAAACTCCCGCCATGGCTCGCCGGGCAGCCAGAGCGGCGTCACCAACCAGTCCTGGCGGAAACTGCCCCACTGGGTGCCCGGCAACACCTCGTAGATCTCCCCGCCGACGACCGCGAGCCGCTGCGCGGCACACCAGCGCGCGGCGGCCTCGGCCCAGTCAGCCGGCCAAGCCGGCTCCCCGTTACCCGCCGACCAGGCCGCCATGCGCAATCGCATCGGCATCCGGGCGAACACGGAATTGTCCATACCCCGCCCTCATCAGGAAGCCTCGGCCTAGGGCAGGTCCGGGCCGCCGACCACGCCGCGGGTCGTCAGCTCCGCGAGCTCCTGCTCTCCGACGCCGGATTCGCGCAGTACCTCCACGGTGTGCTCACCCAGCAGCGGCGGTGCCGAACGCACAGCACCCGGTGTCGAGCGCATCAGGATCGCTGGTCCGACCTGCGGCAGCTCCCCGACCGTTGGGTGGCTGACCTTCTGGAAGACGCCGAGCTCAGCGACCTGCGGATGCTCGACCACTTCCGAGATCTTGCTGACCTCGCCGAACAACGCGCCGGCGGAGCGGAAGCGCTCGGCCCATTCCGACGTCGTGCGCTCCGCGAACAGCGCCACCAGAATCTCCTTCAGCTCGGCGCGATGCTCGATCCGGTCGAGGTTCGTCTTGAACCGCGGGTCGTCCACCAGGGACGGCTTTCCCACTGCCTCGCAGAATTTGGGCCACGCGTCCGGTGCCCAGGTGCCGGCGACGATCATGCCGTCGGCGGAGTGGTAGAGCTCGTACGGGGTGACCGCGCTGTGCGCCGCGCCGAAACGTTGCGAGTCAATCCCGTCGGCCCAGTAGGACGCCAGCCGGGTGGTGAGCGCCGGCATCAGCGAGCTCAGCATCGGCACGTCGATTTTCTGCCCCGCCCCGGTGCGCTCACGCGCCATCAGGCCCAGCAGGGCCGCGATGACCACGTTGTGCGCACCGGTGAAATCCGCGATCGGCACCCCGACCATGAGCGGGTCGCCGTCGGCCTCGCCGGTCGTCGACATCACCCCCGAGAGGGCCTGCACGACGGGGTCGGTGCCGGGCGCGGAAGCCAGCGGCCCGCTCGGACCGAACGCGGAGAGCGAGCAGTAAACCAGCTTCGGGTTGATCTCTGTGAGCGCCTCGTAGCCGATTCCGATCTTGTCAGCGACACCGGGCCGATAGCTTTCCACGACCACGTCGGCATCGGCGACAAGCTTGTGCACCAACGCCAGGCCCTCGCTAGTCCGCATGTCGACGGCAACGCTGCGCTTGCCTCTGTTCCACATCAGGAACAGCGCGGACTCCCCGCCGAGGAAGGACTTTCCGGTTTGCCGACTGGGATCGCCGTGCGGCATCGACTCGATCTTGATCACGTCGGCGCCGAAGTCGGACAGCATCGCAGTACCCAGCGGGGCCGCCATCTGGCGAGAGAAGTCGATCACCCGGATACCGGAGAGAGCCGAGATTCCCGGAATAGCGCTCTCGCTCATCGCTGATCTCCGTTCTCTGCGGGCCGTCGCCCTGGCTCGACGTAGACGTCGCTGCCGTCGACAGTGACCGCGTAGGTCCGGATCCGGCCGCGGACATTGGTGAAAAGCGGACGGCCGGACACGAGGTCGAACTCGAACTGGTGCCACGGGCACACCACCACCCGGCGGTCCAACCCGTAGGACATCTCACCGGGAGCCGAAGGCAACATGGTTCCCGCCACCCGGCCGCGGCAGACTGGAGCGTCATGATGCGGGCAGAGATTACGCACCGCATGCACCTGGTCGCCATCGCGGACGATGCCGACCTCGGTGCCCTCGACGTCGACGATGAGGAAACGGTCCTCTGGCACTTCCTCCAGGGCCGCGACCCGGACACCGCCGCTCATCGCTGCCCGCCTTGCCCGTGCGCGGACGCCGATTCGCGGCCCAGCATCCGCACTCCGTTCTGATAGGCCTCCAACAGCAGCGAGATATCGTTGCGGTAGACGGCGAACGGCACGTCGTGGGTGATCCACTCCTCCTCGCCCGGCTTGCGGTAGGGCACCAGACCTGCCCAGGCACGGCCATGCGCGGCGACGGCCTTGAGGACCCGCTCCTGGGCTTCCAGCACCATCGGGTGCTCGGCCGCACCATGCACGCCGAGCGAGCCGGACAGGTCCCGCCTTCCGATGAACGCCACCTCGACCCCTGCGGCGAGAATGTCGTCGATGTTTTCGACCCCAGCAGCAGTCTCGATCAACCCGACTAGCAGCAGCTCACGGTCCGCTGACTCGACGTACTCGGCGAACTTCGGCCGGAGCGCACCGTATCGAGAGGCGCGGGTGATGGAGCAGACCCCACGATCGCCGTTCAGCGGGTAGCGCATGGCAGCGACCGCGCGGGCCGCGTCCTCGCCGGTCTCCAGCTGCGGTACGACAATTCCCTGCACACCGGTCTCCAGGACCCGCAGGATGGTCTTGGGATCGTTGTCGGGCACCCGCACCATCAGGGTGAGGCCGACCACGTCGGCGGCACGGGCCATGTGCTCGATCGTCGGGAGATCACGCGCGGTGTGCTCCATGTCGACCAGGACGAAGTCGAGGCCGGCGATCCCGGCCAGCTCGATAGTCGTCGGATCGCCCAGCATGCCCCAGGTTCCCAGCACGCGCTTGCCCTCGCGCAGGAGCTCCTTGGTTCGATTCTTCATCACGCCACCAAACTTAGAATGTTCGTTCGGAAAACTCTAGTGCACCACCGGAAGTTCCACAAAGGACGAAGTGGATCCGCCGTGGAACACAGTCTGCTCGGCCGGCACTGCCGCGCTCGAGTCGAACGCGGTACGCCCAGTGTTGAGATTCGGTTCGAACCGAGGGAAATTGCTGCTCGACACCTCGAGCCGGATCCGGTGTCCACGCCCGAACTCGTACCCGGTCGCGCTCATCGCGATGGTCAGCTCGCACCGGGAGCCGGGCTGGTACGGCGTCACGATCTCGGCGTTCCCGCGCAGCGAGAGCCGCTGGATCCCGTCGCACACGTTCATCGCGGTGCCGTCCGGGTGCACATCGACGAGCTTGGCGGTGAAGTCGGTGTCCGGCGCGCTCGACGCGACGTGCAGCGTCGCGCTGACCCAGCCGGCGACCTCCACGGGGTGCGTCAGGACGTCCGTGGTGTAGACGAGGACGTCTTCGCGGTCTTCCACTGCCCGCTGGTCGAACGAGCCAGGCGGGTGGGCGGTGTTGATGAGCACGTGCGCCCCGCCTCGGGTGGGCACCGGGGAACGCGGGTCGTAGCCGAAGTGATCGGCCGCGGCCCCGGCCGGCTCGGGACTCAGGACGCCATCGCCGGACCGAGTGTTTGCCCGCCCGGCGCCGCCGAGATACCAGCGCACGGGCGTCGCCTCAGCCGGCGGCCAACTGTCCGCATTACGCCAGCGGTTGGCACCCATCACGAACAACCGGACGGGCGGCGAGGCACGTGGCTCGTCGACATCCTTGAGCCAGCGGTCGAACCAGGACAGCTGCACCGCATCGAAGTCGAGCATGGAACCCAGGCCGCAGTCCAGATCGCCGACGCGAGCTGAACCGAGCAACGCGGCCATCGGCACGTGGTGCGTCCACGGTCCGACGATCAGCCGCTGCGGCACCCGGGCGACGCGGCCGGTGCCGGCGAAATTGCGAAGCGTCCCGTCGAGAAACGAGTCGAACCAGGAGGTCATGTGCAACACCGGCACGTCGACGTCGCCGTAGCGGCCTTCGAGACTGATCGCCTTCCAGTAGTCGTCGTACGTGCGGTGAGTCAGCCAGTCCTCGAGGTAAGGCAGGAACCCCTCCGGCCAGGTGTCCATCAAGGACTTCAACGGCCAGGTCGCCGCAGTCCGGTCCAGGTCGTCAACGAGCGCGCGCAGCTGTTTGAGCAGCGCTCGCTGCTCCGCACGCGCAATCGGCAGCCGTCCCACCGAACCCGGCCCAAGCGCCAAGAAGGCAGTGGTGAGCAAAGAACCGAGTTCGGGGACGCCGCCGCGGTAGCTTCGGGCCTCGAAGTAGTCGGAGCTGGCTTGCGACGGCACGATCGCCTTGAGGTGCGGCGGCCGCGCGACCGTCGCCTGCCAGGTGGTAGCGCCCATGTACGAGCTGCCGTACATGCCGACCTTGCCATCACACCACGATTGCGCGGCGCACCACTCGACCGTGTCGTAGCCGTCGTCAGCCTCGTTGACGAACGAGTAGAACTCCCCGTCGGAGGAAAACCGGCCCCGCACGTCCTGGATGACTACCGCGTACCCACGAGCGCTGGCACGAAGCGGATCCAGCGGCATGCCGCTGGTCAGGAAGTAGCTCTTGTCGTAGGGCGTGCGCTCGAGCAGAACCGGCACAGGCTCCGGGGTCTCCGGCCGGTACACGTCAGCGCGCAGCACCACGCCGTCGCGCATCGGGATCGGCACGTCGCGCTCGACGAACGTGGTGTGCCCCGTCTGCGTGGCGAGATCAGGGGAAACTGCCATCGATGACCACCTCCACGAGAGCAGGGCCTGGATGCCGGACAGCCTCAGTCAGCGCGTCGGCGAGGTCGCCGGGCTGCTCGACCAGCCTGCCTCGCACGCCCATCGCCTCGGCCAGTTGGTGGAACGCGATCGGCGGGTCGCCGAGGTCAGTGCCAGGGATGGCGGCGGCCGCGTCCGGGGAGAGATGGGCCAGGCCGTTGGACTTCAAGGTGCGATAGCTGCGGTTGTTGCAGACCACCCAGGTGACCGGGATGTCATGATGCGCCGCAGTCCAGAGCGCCGGACTCGCGTACATGGCGCACCCGTCCGCGACCAGGCCTACGGCCGGGCGGCTCGGGGTCGCCAGCTGCACGCCGATCGCGCCGGGGAGGCCGGATCCGATGCCGCTGCCCGGAGCACGGAAGTACGAGCCAGGCCGACGTGCCAGCCGGCGAGCTGTGAACGGCCGTACTGACAGCGATTCGTCGAACACCACCGCCTCCGGCGGAAGCACCTCGCCCAGCGTGTTTGCCAGGTGCGATGCCGCGATGGGCACCGCGTCGCGTTCCGCGGCGGCACGGGCCCAGAACTCCGCCTCTCCGTCACGCAACTGGACGGCGAGCCGGTCGGCTTCGGCCCGCGCCCGGATCCGGGCCGGCTCTTCCATCAGCGCCCGCACCCGGTCCACCAGCACTGCGCAAGTGGCCGCCGGATCCGCCGCGATCGCCAGGTCGACCGGTGCTGTCTTCGCCAGGTCGCCGGGCACCAGCCCGATCTGGACCGTCTGGATGCCCGGGGCCGGCACGGGCCGGTTGTCGAACGCGGGCGGCCCGGCAGGCGCACCGAGGAAAACCACTAGATCCGCAGCGAGGTAAGCAGCCTTCGCCGCTCGGGTGGCACCGGTGTTGAACGTGCCAGCCCACAATGGATGCCCCGGCTCCAGCACCGGCTCCGAGGCCCATCCACCGCCGAAGATCGGAGCGCCGAGCATCGTGGCGAGGTCGGCAACCGAGCTGCCAGCACCGCCGCCGATCAGCCCGTCGCCGATTACCAGAGCCACCCGACGGGCACTGAGCAGTATGGTGGCCAGCCGGTCGACGTCGCCGGCCGCGGGCACCACGCTCGTCCGGCCGTGTGAGGTCGGCCGGACCTGAGCCTGCCCCGACTCCTCCAGCACGTTCATCGGGATCGACAGCAGTACTGGCCCAGCGGGCGGTTCCGCGGCGACCTTGGTCGCGCGGCGCAGCACCCTGGCGACGTCGTCGGGGTGCTCGACCTGCACAGCCCACTTGCAGACCGGCCTCGCCATCCCGACGAGATCTCCCCACAGGATCGGCTCGTCGGCAGCCTCCCGGCTGCTGGCGTTGCCGGCGTAGACGACCAACGGTGTCCGGGCCTGTGCCGCGTTGTGCAGCATGCCCAGCCCGTTGCCCAGCCCCGGTGCGGTGTGCAGTTGGACAAAGGCAGGCCGGCGGGTGGCCCGCGCGTACCCGTCGGCTGCGCTGACCGCGACGCCCTCGTGCAACGCCAGCACCAGTTCCAGCTGCGGATAGTCGTGCAACCCGTCGAGGAAGCCGATCTCAGTGGTGCCGGGGTTGCCGAACACGTAACGAGTGTCGTCGGCCAGCAGCTGCCGCAGCATGGCGTCGCGGCCGGTAACGAGTCCGGTACCAGCCGCGAGCCTGTCTGCCGTCATCGCTGAATGAGGACGCGCCCGCCCTCGGTGGTCACCTGATATGTCTTGACCCGCACCTGAGGGTCGCCCACGCAACGCCCGGAGGTGACGTCGTACTCGTAGCTGTGCCACGGGCAGCGGACGACGTGGTCGTTGTCGGACACCTGGTAGTCCCCGACTTTCTCGCCCTCGATCTTGTTCTGCAACCGGCCGTCCGAGAGCAGGGCACCCATGTGCGCACAAGCGTTGCGCATTGCATGGAACTCGCCGTTGCTGTCCCTGAGGAGCACCACCGGGGTCGCGCCGACCTTCACCACTCGCATAGAACCGGCGGCGACCTCGTCGACCGCGCAGACGTCGTGATAACGCGATGTCGTCATGAGGTCAGCCCGTAGAACGCAAGCGAGTTCTCGCGAAGGATTTTGCGCTTGGTCGATTCGGGGAGCCCCGCTGGCAGGATGCGCTCAGGCGCATCGAAGTCGAAATGCGGGTAGTCGCTGGAGAAACAGATCATCTCGTCGGTCTCCATCAGCTCGAGGTACTTGTTGAGCTGGTGCAGGGTCATCTGCTCCATCGGCTGCGTGCTCACCCGCACGCGCTCCCGCAGATGCTCGCTCGGCAGGCGCTTGACCCAGGGCACCTCCGCGCGCAGTTCTCGATACTGCTGGTCGAACCGGGACATCGCGTGCGGCAGCCAGCTGAAACCGCACTCGAGGACCATGACCTTGAGCTCGGGATAGCGCTCGAAGGTGCCGTTGAACACCAGGCTGATCACTTCGCTCATGCCTGCCTGCGGCAGCGCGGTATGCCATTCGACGTAGTAACGGTGGTAACCGAACGGGGTCTTGGTCGCCTGGCCGACGTGCAGCGCGAGCTGCAGGCCGTTGCGCTCGATCGCGTCCATCATCGGCCGATAGAACGGGTCGCCGATCGGGGGCATGTGCGTGATCATCGGCAGGAACACCTGGACCATCTGCGGGTGCGAGCCGATCCGGTCGATCTCCCTGGCCGCGGCCTCGGGCTCCTGGCAGGCGACCTGAACCGACCCGCGCAGTCGAGGATCGCGGTCCAGCCAGTACTCGATCTGCCAGTCGTTGTACGCGCTCGCGATGGCCGCGGCGAACTCGTACCAGCCGCGCATCGCGCTGAAGTGGTGCTGACCGGTGAGCACGCCCATTCCGATGTCGTGCCGGTCCAGAAGCTGGCCGCGCATCAGATCGAGGTCCGATCCAGGCGGGCCACCGACTTCGGGAACCGCGTCCATCCGGAGACCGCCCGTGCCCGCCGTGGGCGGCCAATACGGGTAGTCCGACCGGACATGTGTCCAGCCGTAGTCGGTGATGTGCCGTTGCCACTGCGGCTCCAGGTATGGCAACAGAACCCGAAGGTTCGGCATGTTCTCGTGGATGTCCACGTCGACCACCGCACCCGAGACGCCGGATGCGGCGGGACTGTGGACCGCCGGTTTCGCCTCGACTGACACAGGGACCTCCTCTATGCACTGATGACGCAGCACTCGATCACGGATGCAGAATATCTGCTCTGAAACCGTAGGATCGTTCTAAGTTTAGGTTACCATGGGTGGCGGCACAACCAGCCGGGAACCGGTGAAGCCCCCACAGCGAAGACAGGAGCACAGCATGACGACCCACGCGCTCACCCGCGCCGAACTCGAACTGGAGACGGTGGTCGAGCGCCGCAAGGCGCTCGCCGAGGGCGTGGTCGAGCTGACCCTGCGACGCCCCGACCACTCCCCCATGCCCGCCTGGGAACCCGGTGCGCACATCGACCTCGTCCTCGGCAACGGACTCGTCCGGCAATACTCGCTTTGCGGGTCGCTCGACGAACCCGAGACCCTGCGCGTCGCCGTCCTGCGCGAACCCGCCAGCCGAGGCGGCTCCCGCTACATCCACGAGGAGCTCGCCGTAGGCAGCGCCATCCAAATCCGCGGTCCCCGCAACAACTTCGCCCTCGTCGACTCGCCCCGATACCTGTTCATCGCCGGCGGCATCGGCATCACGCCCATCCTGCCCATGCTCGAATTCGTGACCGCCCGCGGCGCCGACTGGAACCTGACTTATGGCGGCCGCACCCGCCAGTCCATGGCCTTCCGCGATCTCCTCGCCGAACGGTACGGCGACCGCGTCACCATCAGCCCACAAGACGAAACTGGGCTCCTCGACCTGCCTCGCCTGCTCGCCGACCCCGCCCCCGACACCGTCATCTACTGCTGCGGCCCCGAACCCCTGCTAGCGGCCGTCGAAAACAACACCGCGCACTGGCCGCGCGGCACTCTCCACGTCGAACGCTTCACCCCCAAACCCGATACCCACACCGACGAAAACACTGCCTTCGAGGTCGAACTCACCCAAACCGGCAAAACCATCACGGTCGCCAAAGACCAATCCATCCTCGACGCCGTGGAAAAAAATGGCATCTTCGTCCCCTCCAGTTGCCAGGAAGGAACCTGCGGAACCTGCGAAACCCCTGTTCTCGCAGGAACTCCCGACCACCGCGACAGCATCCTCACCGACGAAGAACGCGACGCCAACGACACCATCATGATCTGCGTCTCACGAAGCTGCACTCCGCGCCTCACCCTCGACCTCTAGGCCGAGACCTGTCGGTTTCTCGCCGCACCGTCGGCGAGTTTCCCTGCCGCTGGCGACCCGACGTCCGGCGCAAATTCGTTTATTTGAGGACAACGTCAGGGATACGAGAACAGGCCGATCGTGCATTCCGACCGCTGTGCCTGCGGACCATGCGCGAGCCTCTCCCGCCGCGGAATTCGAACAGCCTGATCGAAAGGCAGAGCATGCGAGTCGTCACAGCATCGCAATACGGTCCCCCAGAGGTGCTGCACTGCGAGGACCGGCCAACTCCTGAGCCGAAGCCCGACGAAGTCATCGTCAGCGTGGAAGCGGCCGGTATCAACCTCATGGATACCTATCTTCGTCGCGGTTATCATCCCTCGTTCAAGCCGCCGCTCGCGCTCGGTGTGGACGGTGCCGGATCGGTGACGGCTGTCGGCGAGCAGGCCACCGCGAAAGTCGGCGACCGGGTGGCCTGGGAGCTTGTTCCGGGAAGCTACGCGGAAATGGTTGCGGTGCCGTGCGAACGCCTCGTCACGGTCCCCGACAGCGTGAGCTTCGAATCGGCCGCAGGCGGCCTGATGCAGGCGATGACGGCGCAGTACCTGTGCTGCGTGGCAGTCGACATCTCGAAAGACGCAGTGGTACTGGTGCATTCGGCCGGCAGTGGCGTCGGCCGCATGCTGACCCAGTTGGCCACTCATCTCGGTGCCCGAGTCATCGCGACTGTGTCGCGAGCACACAAGGCGTCGAGCGCCCAGGACGCCGGAGCCTGGCAAGTGCTCGTCCGTGACGAGATCGACGACCTGGCCGGGGCGATCCAGCAACTCGTCAACGGCAAGGGCGTGGACCTGGTCTTCGACGGAACCGGAAAAACGCTGTTCGAGACAAGCCTGTCCGTCCTGCGCGTCGGCGGCACCTTCGTCACCTATGGCTACGCTGGTGGACATATTCCTCCCGTCTCTCTATGGGAACAGCCGCACGGGGTACGCCTTCTGCCCATCAAGGCAAACGGCCCGGAGCTCACCGCAGGCCAATGGCGCGAGCGTGCCCACCAGGTCATGCAGTGGATCAAAGACGGCACCCTCGACGTCTTGATCGACCGCAGCTACTCCCTCGAAGACGCTGCGTTGGCACACCGCGACCTCGAATCCCAGGAGACAGTCGGAAAGCTGCTGCTGATCCCTTGAGGAGAGAATTCGCGGAAGGGCGGACGCCTGACACCCGCAAAGCCGGGTACGGCTGGCGCCCGCCCAACTAGCGCCATGCGAAGAGTTGCCCGGCGTGGATCTGGCCGTGGCGGGCGGGACGGACTGTGGGGTTTTGCACCGCCGGTTGGACACGGCCGTAATCCGTCATGCTCCAGAGCTCGCGCCTGTCCGACAGGCACCGGGCGAGAGTCTCCTTAGGAGGGTCATCGCCCGGGAGTCGATGGCTCTCGCCGTTTCCTCCCGCGCAGCGGTGTTCGCCGAGCAGATGGTCGCCTGCGACACCTGGAGAGGTCGTTCTCTGGCTAGCACGGGGCGGGTTCGGAGGCCGAGCCATCGATCGAAGTCCGATCGATGGCTCGCACTTCGCGCGACGAGATCGGGTACACTCAGGCGCACGATGCCTGAGCCACCGACCCGACCACGCCTGCGCGCGCGCTACAACGAGCGCCGCGACGCCGTCCTGCAGACCGCAGCGAAGGTCTACGCCGAGCGCGGCTACCACGCCACCTCGATGAACGAACTCATCAGCGCGACCGGTCTCACCGCGGGCGGCCTCTACCACTACATCGAGAGCAAGGAAAGGCTGCTGTTCAGCCTTTTCGATCAGCTGATGACGCCCCTGCTGGAGCAGGCGAATGCGATCCTCGAAACAGCGGACCGGCCCGAAAAACAGCTCCGGGCACTCGTGCGGGTCTGGCTTGAGCATGTCGAGAAATACCGCCACCACATGATCGTGTTCCAGCAGGAATGGCGAACCCTGCAAGACGACCCCCGATGGCTTGAGGTGCGCAAGCAACGCCGGGCCTTCGAAGACATCCTCCGCGGCCTGTTCGACCGCATGGCCGCCGACGGAGTCGGCCCCGCCGACCCCGAACTAGCCCGACGAGCCCTCCTCGCCATGGTCAACTCCACCGCAGAATGGCTCGACCCCGACGGACCCCGGACCGCACACGAGATCGCCGACGCCTACAGCGACCTGATCATCGGCAAAACACGACGCAAGCGCGCCACCCCTGCCACGGCGACGTCCGGCCATCGCTGACTCAGCTCGCCGGGACCGACGAGATGAGTGCGTCCGCCCGCGACGGTGTTCTATTCTGGACTCGACGGTCGTTTCTCCAGGTGAGGCGCACTTAATGTGACACGTGAACTCCGCATCGCGCACGTGGCGGAACAGGGCGCGCCGACCGTGATTCAGGGCAAGATCACCGTGCCGCCCCGCCCCGAGCGGCGAGTGCCGCGCGGGCGGTTGAACGTTTTGTTCAGCCGCCTGCTCGTCCACCACCCCGTGGTGGTCGTCTCGGCAACCGCTGGCTCCGGCAAGACCACCGCGATCGCGGAGGCGGCCGAAGCCCAGGACCGCGCAGTGTGCTGGCTGACGGTCGACGGAACCGACAAAGCCCCCGGCAGGCTGGTCATCTACCTCGAGGCGGCACTCGCCAGGCGAGTTCCAGGCGTTGAGGGCATGTCTGCGCGCGCCCTGGGAGCAGGAGTACCGCACGCCGAGGTGGCCGGTCTGCTCGTCGAAGCAGTCGGAGACGAACCGATCCTGCTGGTGCTCGATGACCTCGAGCGGCTCGGCGAGTCGGTCGAAGCGTGGTCGGTGATCGAGTCGCTAGTACGTCACGCTCCGCCTACCATGCGAATCGTCCTGGCCAGCCGGCGCGAGATCCCCGCCTCTCTTTGCGCGTTGCCGGCGGACACCGTGCTCTCGACCGTGGGCGAGAACGACCTCGCGTTCACTCCGGACGAGGCTGCCGCCGCTCTGACCGCGCTCGGGCGGATCGGGCTGGACGAAGCCGAAGTGGTCGAGGTGACCGGCGGCTGGGCTACCGGCATCCTGTTCGAAGCATGGCGCTCCGCAGACCATGTCTCCGGGGCCGGAGGAGAAGCGGATCCGCTGCACGGATACCTCTCGTCGCACATCCTTGGCCAACTCTCCACGGAAGCAGTCGATTTCTTGGTAAGAACCTCGCTGCTTGACGAGGTCAGCGCCTCCCGCGCAGCCGCACTCGGCATCTCGCATACGGGTGACCTGATGGTGCAGCTGCGCACGGCCCACCTTCCGGTGAGCTGGCACGCGGGTGGACGTCAGCTGCGGTGTCATCCTCGGTTCCGCGAGTACCTGCTCGAACGGCTGGCAAGGTTGGATCCTGCCGAGGTGCGGCGGCTGCGCCACGCTTGCGCCGATCTCCTCGCAAACGAAGGTCACGACGAGGAAGCCACCGAAGAGTTCCTGCGCGCAGGCGCACTCGACGACGCCCGAACCACGGCGGAACGCGCAGTGCTGCCCGTCCTGGAGCGCTGCGACTTCCACATAGCCGACCGTTGGCTGCGCGAACTGCACACACTCGACTCCCCTCCGCTGACTACCGCAGAGCTCATGCTCGCCATTGCGGTCGACGACTACCGGCGCGCCGCGCGGATCGCCGATGAACTGGACCAGCGCGGTCTGCGCCAGCAGCTTGCCGCGGCTTCGCCGCGCGCAGCGGCGCTGCTGGCTTGGACCTACCTTCATGCCGGCAGGCACGAGGACGCCGCCGCGGTATTGGCGGTCGCGGGGAGCGGACCTGGCGTCGAGGCAGCCCGCGCCGGGTTGCGGCTCGCCCAAGGCCCGGACGGCAAAGGCTTCGTGCTGGAGTTGTCCGGCGGGCCGCTGGATGCGCTGGCGCTGCGGATCGGGTACCTGTACGGCAGGTTGACGCCGCTTGCCGGCACGTCGAAGTCGGCATGGCAAGACGCGGTGGCCGATCCGTGGCGGATCGGCGCGCTACGCGCCGGAGGCCAGACCCAGCATGCCCTAGAGCTGTACCGCCGAGCAGTCGATACCGGGTCGGCATCGGTCGCGCTGCACGCCTATATCGGCCCCGAGGTGCTGATCGACGCGGGTGAAGCCGCAGCAGCACGCGAGGCTATTGATCGTGGTCGTTCGATGGCCCGTGCGAGTGGCTCGATCGGGTTTGAGCTGTTCAACGTGCTCGCTGATGTCAAACTCGCCCTGCGCCTCGAGGATGACCCCGCCGCGGCCTGCGCCAAGCTCGACCGGGTCATGCCTGAACCGGCCAGGCACTTCCATTTCGTGAAGGAGGCACTGGACACCTGGTATGGGATGGCGTTGCTCCGGCAGGGGCGTGACGCCGAGGCACTCGCTCGACTGCGCAGCGCAGTGGCCGGGATGACCGACGGCGACCGGATACTGGAGCTGCCGTCGGCGGCTGTCTTCCTAGCCGAGGCGGAATGGCGTGCAGGCAACGAGGACGAAGCCGACCGAGCCGCGGATCTCGCGCTTGATGCCGCACAGCGGCAGGGGTCGAACCATATGCTGCTGCAGGCGCTCGCCGACTTCCCCGAAGTCGCCGCCCGGCGACGAGACGCCGAGGCCGATGCCGACTCCCCGTGGCACCGGGTCGGCCGCGCGTTCGCCGTCCAGGTCGGCTCGGATGCGTCAGCTCGGCCGACGGTCCTGCACGACTTCGGCAAGCCGGGACTCACGGTCGACGGGCAGCCGGTCCGACTCCGCATCGCCAAGAGCTACGAGCTACGAGCTACTGGCATATCTCATCGGTGCCGAGGCTCATCGAGCTCGGCGAGACGAACTGGTGGCCGCCTTGTTTCCCGGACGGGCCGAGGCCACCGCGCGAGCGTATCTGCGGCAAGCCATCCACCAGGCGCGCCATGCGCTGCCCGAAACTGCCGGGCTGGTAGTGACCAGCGACTGGGTCCAGCTGGCCGAACCAGTCGGGATTTCCTCCGATTCGCACCTGTTCGAGTCCCGCCTCGCCGAAGCCGCGAGGCGGCAAGATCGCGAGCGCCTGACCGCGACGGTCGATGCGCTTTCTCTGCTCGACCGCGGCCCCTACCTGGAAGGTGTCGAATCAGACTGGGCGACGAGCCGCCGCGAGCAGCTGGCGGGAGTCGCGGCGGAGGCCCGGTATGAGGCCGCCGAACTGAGTTTTGCACTCGGCGAACTGCTCTCCGCACGTCGGCTCGTCGACGCTGCGCTGCGCTGCGACAGCTTCCGCGAGGCGACTTGGCGTATCCGGATGCGCATCGCCGATGCACTCGGCGACAGCGACGGCGTGTTGCTCGCGTATCGGGACTGCGAGCGGGCGCTGGCCGAACTCGGCACGGCCCCGTCATCGACCACCCGCCGGCTCCTCGAACGCCTGCGCCGATGACCGCGGTGCGTCCATCTAGTGTTCGAACGAGCCGAGTTGACTGCGCTCGGCGTTGCCGGGTTCGTCCAACGGGGCGGCGCACGGCTCTCCTCTAGCCTGCACGCCGACCCCATATCCCCGGGTCAGCTGCGTCGGCGAGGCTCGCTGGACGCGGGGAAGGCAACCGGGATCGGACCACGACACCGTCGACAGGCCCTTGACCGAGCTCAAGGGCATCCGAACGGTCGCGGCCCTTCCCGACCCATCACACTGCCCAGCGGACCGCTCTAATTCCGGTCGATCGGGAGCAAGCGTTCGGCCATGTCGAGCATTCGCTCCAACCGCTCCGCCGCCCGCTCCTCCCGCTCCACAGCGGCGAGGTAGGCCGCCTCGGCCGGCTGAGCAACCGGGGCCGAGGCGGCCTTCACCTTGTCCAATGCGTCCTGGACCTCGACGGTCGCCCGGTTCCAATCCCGGTAGGCGTCCTCGACGAGACATGCCGTGACAGCGGCCAGATGACCGCCGACCTCGCTGGTGATGGTCATGGTTTCCTCCGGTTCGTTCACGTCGTCGTGAGCTCACACGGCGAGCACGAACCATTGGTACCGCGATGCCATTAACGAGGCGTTAGCAGAGCGGGCGGCTCAGTCCACGAAGTGCAACGTGGAGTCGGCCACCGTCCGAGCGGGTTTGTTCTGGACGTCCCACGGGGCGATGACACTGGCTCCGCCGTCGACCATCAGCACCTGCCCGGTGATCCATCGGGACTGGTCGCTGGCCAAGAACGCCGCCGCATGCGCGATATCCCAGGCCGTACCCTCCGTCTGCGTCGCCGTGATCTGGCGACGCTGCCGCCGCACCGCCTCCCGCTCAGCCTCCGGCAGCTCCTTCTTGTCCGCACCCACCGCCGTCCCCAGCTTCGTCAACGCGATCGGCGTCCACATCGCCCCGGGCATGATCGCGTTCGCCCGAATACCTCGGTACCCCTCCCGCACCGCGATATGCCGGGTGAGGGAGTTGACCGCACCCTTGGACGCAGCGAATGTCGCATTGCCATGGCTGGGCACCACCGCATCGGCCGACGAGACATTCACGATCGCCCCGCCCTCAGTCATCAGCGGAATCGCATGCTTCGCGGTCAACATGAAACCGCGGACGTTCACCTCCATGATCGCCGTCCACTCTTCGTCCACGAACTGGGTCACGCTGCGACGGCTGCGGGTGATCCCCAGCGTATTCAACAGCGCGTGCAGCGTGCCGTATGCGTCCTGGACCTCAGCGATCGCTCGTGCGCAGTCGGCGTCCACGCTCACGTCAGCCTGGATCGCGATCGCCTCGCCGCCGGTTTCCGCAATCGATTTGACAGTCCGGTTCGCGGCGTCGACGTCCCGGTCGAGCACGGCGACCCGGCACCCTTCACGCGCGAGAAGCATGCTCGTCGCCGCACCGACGCCGATCCCGTTGCCAGCTTCAGGAGGCGTTCGGCCGCCGCCGGCGACAAGTGCGACTTTCCCTTCGAACCGCCGGGACACCGGACCGGCCACAGCGTTCACACCATGCTCAACAGGCACCGCATAACCTCCAAATGATCAGGAAACTTGACGTGGATCAGGACGGCGTGTGCTCACGCCCGGCCGGGGTGCCATCCGGTGCGTAGAAGTCGGACCGGTGGACTCGGGGCGCGCAGGTGGCAACGAACACCAGCGGCTCATCGTGGTCGTTGGTGGTCTCGTGGACCGTCCCGGGTTTGATCACGACGCAGTCTCCGGGACCCACCTCGCGCACGTCGTCGTCCAAGCGCATTCGACCGGTGCCGCGCACGACAAGGTAGATCTCCTCGGTCATCTTGTGCAGGTGCGCGCTGACCGCTTCGCCGCGGCCGACGGAAATCTCGGCCACCGTCAGCTTCGACTCTTCGGCAGGGTCCGTTGAGGTGTAGATCCGGGCCTGTGCGCCCCCGGGCACGATGACGGGAGACACCTCGTCCCATTGGCGGATGTGGCTCATGCGCTCTCCTTCCTTTCCGATGCCGCTCACTTGGCCAGCAGGCCGCCGTCGACGGGCAGAGCGACCCCGGTGATCCCCGATGCACGCGGGGACACCAGGAAGCCGACGGTGTCTGCCACTTCGCGCACAGATAGCCGCCGACCGAGCGGGATACGCGCGGTTATCGTTGCCTCGGCGTCGCCGAACGCGCGGAGCTCGCCCACCGTGCTCGCCATCGCGTGGTCGAGCGGCCCCGGCACGACCGTGTTGACTCGAACTGAGCGGGCGGCCAGCGCCACCGCGTAGTACCGGGTGAGCGCCTCGATGCCCGCTTTCGACGCGCCGTAGGCCACGCGGTTGGGGCCACGGCCGCGGGCACCGGCCACGCTGCTCATGGTGACAATCGCGCCGCCGTCTGCGATCTGCGATGCCGCGGCTCGGCACACCCGTGCGGTACCGGCGAGGTTGACGTCCAAGGTGGACAGCAGAGCATCCTCGGCCATCGTCTCCAGCGGGGTCGTGAACACGACTGCGTGGCAGACGACCACTGCGGTAAGCGGACCCAACTCGCAGGCGGCCTCGACCGCAGCGTCCACACTGGACGAATCACACACGTCGATCCGGCGGCTCACGACTTGGCCGCTGCAGCTCGGTTCGGCATTGCGGCCGCCGGTGACCACACGAAATCCGTCACTGGTGAGCCGGGCGACCACAGCGGAACCTACGCCGCCGGTCCCGCCGGTGACCAGAGCGACTCCAGGGTTGCCCTCTTCCATCCGCGGCATGCGTTGAAGTTAGAATGCTCATTCGAAATATGCAAGTGGCTCGAAGTGGACAGGAGCAGATCGATGAGCAACGAGCACCGCACCGCACTCCTCATCATGGACATGCAACGCAACGTGGTGGATCGGCTGCCAGCCGCCGCGGGCCTTCCAGGGCGGATCGCCGCCGCGGCCTCCGCCGCACGCCAGGCCGGCCTCACGGTCATCTATGTCGTCGCTGGATTCCTGCCTGGCCACCCCGAAATCGGCGACCGCAGCGGCACCTTTACCGCCGTTCGCGACGCGGGCATCCTCACCCCGGACGACCCCGGCGCCCAGATCCACGACGACCTGCCGGTCGAGCCGGGCGACGTGATCGTGACCAAGAAGCGCTACAGCGCGTTCGCCGGCAGCGAGCTCGGCATCGTCACCAGGGCCCAGGGGATCACCCACCTGGTCCTGACCGGCATGGTCACCAGCGGCGTCGTGTTGTCCACCCTGCGCGAGGCCGCTGATCTCGACTTCAGCCTCACCGTGCTGTCCGACGGCTGCGTGGACTACGACGACGAGGTGCAGCGGGTACTGCTCGAGAAGGTCTTCCCCCGCCAGGCGGCCGTGCTGGGGATCGACGAGTGGATCGCGAAGCTGAGCTGAGGGCGGCCGATCGTATGCGCAGCGAAGTGTTCTAATACCGTACGCACGCTCTAATTTTGGTGTTAGCCTGGGACCATGAACAGCAGGCTCGGATTCCCCCGCGTCGTCGACTTCTCCGTGCATTTCTCCGGCCCGATCGCCAGCAGGCATCTCGCCCAGATGGGCGCCGACGTGCTGAAGGTCGAAGCGCCGCGGCATGGTGACGGCAACCGGTGGGACTCGCCCAGAATCGGCGACGTCTCGGCGTTGCACTTCTATCTCAACGCAGGTGCGCGGTCGCTCGTGTTCGACGGGCGCTCTCCGCATTGGCGGGAACTCGTCGAGGCATGCGCCCGATGGGCCGACGTCGTCATCGTCGGCAACACTCCCGCCCGCGCGGTACGGCTCGGCATCGACCCGGCGACCATGCTCGGCTACGCCCCGGAGCTGGTCTACTGCGCGATCACCGGGTACGGACTGGACGGCCCCTGGCGTGACCTGCCGGCGCACGGGCTCAACACCGACGCCTACGCAGGCACCGTCCCGCTCGTCGACGACAACGGCACGCCGGTGGTGCCGGGCGAGTTCCGCTCGGCCGGCACCACACTGGCCGGAGTTGAGGCCGCACTGGGCATCTTCGCCGGGCTGGCTCGGCAGCGGGCCGGCTTCGGCGGCCAGTTCGTGCACGTGTCGGCGTGGGAGTCGGCATTGGCCTGGCAGTGGCGCGACACCACCATCTATGCCAACACCGGGCAATCGTGGCTTCGCTACCGGGATCTGGGCTCTCGTTACGCGGTCTACCGCTGCGCCGACGAGAAAGCGCTGCTGGTCTGCCCGATCGAGCACCGATTCTGGGAGGCATTCTGCGACGTCCTGGAGTTGCCCGAGGCGACCCGCGCACGTGGCGACTGGAGCCACGGAGTGGATTACGGGAGCGATCACGCTGGGGAGGCAGCCGAGATCCAGGAGCGCATGCGGCTGCGCCCTCGGGACGAGTGGGAGCGGATGCTGAGCGCGGAAGACGTTCCCGTCGCGCCAATCCTCGACTGGCGGGAGGCCATGAACAGCGAGCACGCCCAAGCGAACGGGGCAATGAACACAGTGGACTACCAGGGCACCCCAGTGACGGTCCCGAATGTCCCGGTCTCTGTTACATCCGCGGCAGAGCTCGGTGACTTGAGCCTGCCCGAACTCGCCGAAGCCCACCGCCACAAGGGCGACCACATGCCTACGGCCCCGCGGCTCGGCGAGCACACCGACGAAGCGCTGAAGACACTGGGCATGCCGGAGCACGATACCGTCAGCTAATCCGCCGAGGGCCCGGGTGACCGGGCCCTCGAAGCTTCTTCTTTGAGCAGTTGCGTCCTGGCGGTTGCGACCTCGGCTTCTGTTTGTCGTCCTTCCCCGCGTGCTCGGCCGAAGCTCGGCGTTTTCCGCATAACCATCGGCAGATGGGTTGCGCTCGGCCGAAAGGGCTTTGGCATGCCAGCGGCGAGGTTGATGCGGGCAGATGTTGCCGAACCCCACTGACCCCACAGTTAGCGCCAGCCAAGCTGGTGCGCAGACTCCGCTCCCCCGATGGCGAGCTGACATATTCAGACAGGCAGGGCGAGAAGGAGCTGCCGGTCGCGGCGACATCGTGCGCATGCTCGACTGAGCCCCTCTTTGGGCCTTTCCGCCGAAGGAACGAATCCGATCAAGAGGCTCGGCCGCGCGTCGCCCGGGCCGCACAACCCAGCCTGGCAAAAAAGATCTTAGCGTGCGAGAAGGTGATCGCCTGGGACACAAGGAAATGATGTCGCACATGGAAGCGCACCGGCCGTCGTCAAGAGCGAAGGCCGGTGCGCCCGGAGACCGCGGTTACCTAGCGGACCGCCCCGGCCACCGGAAGAACGACTCGGCGTTGTCCCGGAACACCTTCGAATGCCACGCCTCGGGCAGCTGACCGGAGACCGTCGGGACGTCTTCCCAGTTCCAATCCGGATACCCGCTGCCGAAACACAAGAGATCCTCCGGCGGGCCGAACGCGCCCAGGGCGGCGCTCAACTGCTCGGGCCCGCCAGCTTGGTCGAGCGGCCAGGTGGAGAGCCGCACATGTTCCCACAAGTACTCGCTCGGATGCTTGCGCACCCACGGCACCTCACGGCGCAGGCCACGCCAGTTCGAGTCGAGCCGCCACATCAACGGCGCGAGCCATGCCGCGCCCGAGCCCACGAGCAGCAGCCGCAAGCCCGGGAACCGCTCGAACACGCCGTGCAGCAGGAAACTCACCAGGTGGGTCATCATCGGCGTCGTCGACATGATCGAGTACTCGGTGAATGTCGTCGGATTCCCCGCCGGTGCGGTACTGGTCCGCGCATCCGGCGCGGCGTCACCACCGACGTGCAGCACGATCGGCAGGTCCAAATCCGCAGCCGCCCGGTAGATGGGGTGATAGAGCCGGTGCCCGAAAGATTGACCGATCCCGTTCCCGCCGAGCACCACGCCGACCATCCGCGGGTGCGCACCAGCGCGACGTATCTCAGTGGCCGCATCCTCGGGAATCTGGTTGGGAGCGAGCACGAGTCCGTAGTAGCGATCGTCCTCGCCGGAAAGCCATCGATCGGTACACCAGTCATTGGCGGCACGGCACACTTCGTGCGCGAGGTGATAGTCGGTGATCGTCGGAGCCAGGAGGCCGTCGTCGAAGTTGAGCACGGCCTTCGTCACTGCGCTGGGCTCAAGCAGCTGGCTGCGCAGCAGCTCGGGATCGGACCCTGCTGCCCCGCGAGAGGGCCGAGCGTCGGCGCGCTTGTCACCCGTCGGATGGCGGAAACCAGGGCTGGGAACGATCCTGATCGCACCAGCACCCAGCGGCAAACTGCCTGGCGTCCCGACGAATTCGCGCCAGCCCGGGCTCAGGTACTCGGCTAGTTCGGTCTGGTCGCGCCAGGTGTGGTGCACGCACACGTCGGTCACCGGACCGGTATAGACACCGCTGCGCCGGTCGCCCTCGGCTGCGGTCGCGGCAGTCATCGGCCCATCTCCAGCAGCACCCGGCCGTTCTCCACCACGACCTGGTACGCGCGCACTTTGTACCGTTCATCCCAGAGAGACTTCCCGGTGTCCAGGTGGAATTCCCATCCGTGCCACGGGCACGTGACCACCGGGGCACCGTCGTCCGCCTCGATGACACCGACCGGCTCCCCGTCGCTGATCCCCGTCAGCAGCCGTCCAGCGCACAGCGGCGCCGACTGATGCGGGCAGATGTTGCGAAGCGCGTAGAACCGGTCTTTCCAGCGCGCCACTCCGATTTGCCGAGAGCTGGCCTGGCGTACCTGAAGGACGCCTTCCTCGAACTCCTCGACCGCGCCGAGGTCGATCCGTGCACTCACGAGGTCGCTCCTTCCGCTGCCGCACCCACTGGGACCCGGGTCGTCCGGTCCCATCGGTATGTGGCGAGCGCGTTGTCGTGAAACACCTTGCGGTGCCACGCTTCGGGAATCCTCCGCCCGATGTAGGCCGGATTGTCGGCATCCCAGTGCGGGTAGTCAGTCGCGAAGCACAGCTGGTTCTCCATGCCGCCGTATGCGTCGTACAGCTGCCACAGCTGCTCAGGCTTCGGACTCATCTCCAGCGGCTGTGTGGTCACCTTGATGTGCTCGCGCAGGTACTCGCTCGGGCGCTTGCGCACCCAGGAGCTCTCCCTCCGGAGCACCTCGTAGTGGGCATCGAGCTTCCACGCCAACCACGGCAGCCACGCGGTACCCGCCTCCACGGCCACGAACTTCAGGTTGGGGAAACGCTCGAACACCCCGTTGAGAATCAGGCTGAGCACGTGGTGGATGCCGCCTTCGATGAGCAGCGAATGCTGCTCCAGCCGGGTCGCGCCCTGCCCGCCGGCGACCATCGACAGCACCCCGCCGCTCCACTCCGCACCGGTCGCGTGCATCACGACCGGCAAATCGAGCTCCTGCGCCGCTTCGAAGATCGGCAGATACAGCGGGTGGCCGTACGGCCGGTTCAGGCCGTTGAAGGTCAGCAGCGCGGCGACGACCTTCGGATTCCGCCCCACGCGGCGAATCTCCTCGGCGGCTTCCTCCGGCAGCTGGGTCGGCACCAGCACGCAGCCGTACAGCCGGTCGTCATCGATGCTCAGCCAGGTCTCCAAGTTCCAGTCGTTGACCGCGGAAACCAGCGCCTTCGCATAGTACGGGTCGCCGACTGCCGGGCTGAGCGCATTGTCGAATCCGAGCACACACCGATCGATCCGGTAGTCCTCCAGCAGCTGTTTGCGCAACGTCTCGTAGTCCGAACCGGGTCTGCCACCGTTGGAGGGGAAGGTCTCCAGGCGTTTGTTTATCCCACCGGGATGCTGGATCCCTCGCGCGGCCGGCCCGATCGGCAGCCTGCGGCCGTCGCCGGGGCCAAGGACATAGTCGCGCCAGCGTTTAGGCAGCCTGTCGATGATCTCCGAGTCGGAGTTCCACGTGTGATGGACGTCGAGGTCGATGACGGGTCCGTCGTACATTACGCTCGTCCCCCCACTGGCCGACCGGTGGTGACCTCAGCCGTGCGGGGCTCGACGATGTCGCGGTCACTGCGCAGCGCGCCAGCGATCCGCCGCTCGACGAACCGCCAGCGGCCGTCGTCATCCCGGCGCAGCCGATCGTAGTACCGTCCGGTGCCGCCGACCACGATCATGCCTTCAGCCCGGCGATAACCCACATAGTCGACCTCTGCCGAGCACAATCCGTCCGCCAACCGAGTCACGAGCGGAACGCCGTTGATGTGCTTGCCTGCCCCGCTGCGCCGTTCGACGAGGAACCGCCACAGCCCCTCATGCCCTAGGTATTCCTGGTCGTGCACCACGTAGCGAGCCTCCGGGACGAACAGCGCGACCCACTCCTCGGAGCGACGCTCGTCATGGAAGCGGTGGTAATCGTCGAGAGTGCGCCGGATGCCCTCGAGATCCGCAGGCGCCAGTTCGCTATTGCTCATCACATTACTCCAATGTGGACTCTGCGTGCCGCGATCCACCAGCCACCGTTTTCCACTCGCAGCTCGTCGTGGTAAGTACCGACCGCGCTGACCACGATCCCGGACTCAGTTCTCTTCAGCGCCAGGAAGTTCGCTTTCACCACGCAATGCGAGACCGTGCCGCCCAAGAAGATCGGCGGACCGGTGAAATGCGTGCCCGCGTGGTGGCCACGCCCGGCAAGAAAGCGCCGAAGTCCAGATCGTCCGCTGTAGACTTCCTCGCGCACGGTCAGCGAGCCGTCGACCGTGAACAGGTCCAGCCAGAGGTCGTGCTGGCCGCTGTCGAGATACTCGGTGTACGCGCCGTGGATGCGATGCACTTCGTGGTACGGCAGGAAACTTTCGGCAACCCGGGCCGAATCCGTTGACTCGGTCATAGCGACCAGAACGCACGCGGGTTGGCGCCGCACACCTGATCACGCAGCTCCTGCGGCCACGAGTTAAGCACGCGGTGCGGATTGTCGTTGTCCCAGTGCGGATAGTCCGAGCTGAACAGCAGGAGGTCGGCCCCGAGCATGTCGATCAGCTGCATCAAGTGCCGCGAGTTGGCGGGCTCGTCGAGAGGCTGGGTGGTAAAGCGGATCCGGTCGCGTACGTATTCGCTCGGAGGCTTGCGAACCCACGGGGTGTCCCGACGACAGGCGCGCCAGGTGTCATCCGCCCGCCACAGCAGAGACAGCAACCAAGTGAAACCGAACTCCGAGAAGCAGAACCGGAGGTTCGGGTAGCGTTCCAGGACGCCGCTGAAGGCCAGGCTTGCCACGTTCGACTCAGCGATCTGCGCAGTGATCACTCGACGCTCGGCGTAGGACTCGGGAAAGCCTCCGGCGGGCACCGCCGATCCCTGATGCACATACTCGATCCCAGTGACGTGCGTCCAGATCGGCAGGCCGAGCTCGCTGGCCGCCTCGTAAACGGGATTGAAGTACCGGTTGCCGAACAACACGTTGGTCGGCGGCAGGAACACGCCGACGACCCCCTCGTGACTTCCGGCGCGCCGAATCTCTTTGGCAGCCGCGATCGGGTCCTGCGGGTTCGCGGTGAGCAGATATCGGAAACGGGAGTCGGCCGAGACCCACTCGTCGACGAAATACCGGTTGTAGGCCTCGCAGATCGCCGTCGCCTCGTCCGGCCCGGCGAGCGCGGCGGCGTACGCGGCCGAGTCGATCGCATTCACGACCGCGACATCGACGTCCCAACCTTCCAGCAGTTGCCGGGTGACGAAGGCCCGGTCGGACCCGGCTGGCCCACCAACGGGACTGACCGCATCGGCGCGGATCCCGGCGCCCGTCGGGTGGGTGAACCGCATGGTCTTCGAGCTCACCCCGACCGCGGAGTTCGCCAGCCCGACACCCTTCGCGGCGAAGCGCTCCTGCCAGGCAAGGGGTAGATACTCCCAGACAGTGCGGATGCCCTCCTTCGCCAGCAGGTGCACGTCGGAGTCGATCACCTCGGCCGCCACCTTCTTGGGGCGGTGCGCGATCGTCGCCGCTGTCGCACTCATGGCTGCTCTCCCTTCCACGCCTGCGCCGGCCCGCGTCAGCGCGGTACGTTGCGCTCCTTACCTCGGCAGAATACCGAACAAGTCCTCTATATTCTAGCGCTTGTCCGGTAGTCGCGCTAACCGACCTGCACCTGGTGGCCGTCGGCGATTGCCGGCGGCTGTCGTTCGCTCGTGCCGTCCAACCCCATTGCCTCGGCCACGAGAGCGTAGGAGCGCAGCCGTTCCTCGTAGCCATAGATGATGGTTGCGAGGATGAGCTCGTCGGCGCCGGTCGATGCCGCCAGGTTGGTCAGTCCGGTCGCGACGGTGTCCGGGCCTCCGACGATATGAGTGTCGAGGACCGAGTCGACGTAGTGCGCCTCCCCAAGAGACATCGCGGCTTGCTCGCCAGCACGATCGATTTCCCCTTGAGACAGGAAAGGTTCGTTCACGCCGGACAAGCCCCGGATCATGTTGTGCCGCGCGAGCTTGTTGATTGCGTACGCCTCGTCGTCGGTGGGTGCGCAGACGACCCCGACGGACAGCATCACGTAGGGAGCGTCGAGCACCGCTGACGGTTGGAACGAACTCCGGTATGCCTCGATCGCCGCTGCCGTGTTCGGGGCCGCGAAGTGACCACCGTGCGCGAATGGAAGACCGAGCTGGCCAGCCAGGCGCGCGCTGTAGGTGCCCGACCCGAGCAGGTGGATGAGCGGCACGTTCGCATACCCCGGGACCGCTGTCACCGATCGGTACGGGTGGTCCTCCGGAAACGTTCCGTGGAAGAAGCCCAATAGCTGACCGAACGCTTCGCCGAAGTCGATCCTGGCCGGGTTGAGCGCGTGCGCGGTGACGGCGTCCGCACCGGCCGCCCGGCCGAGGCCAAGGTCGATGCGCCCGGGGTGCAAAGCCTCGAGCATGCCGAACTGTTCGGCGACGGCCAGCGGGGAGTAATTCGACAGCAGCAGCGCTCCGGAGCCGACCCGGATGGCACTGGTCGCTGCTGCGACGTGCGCGAGCAGAACCGCAGGCGACGAGCTGGCCATCCATGCGCGGCTGTGGTGCTCGGCGACCCAATACCGCCGGTAACCCGCCCGCTCGGCGAGGCGCGCCAATTCCGTTGAGTGCGTCAGCGCAGCGGATAACGGCGCTCCGCTCGACACCGGACCGTGGTCCAGCACCGAGAGTGCTGGGGCGTGCGGCCCCGTGGTGGTTTCACCGTTGTCCATGACTTTCCTCTCGCAGGGACGGGAGCGGTGCCGGCCCCAGCCCGAACGCCTCTCCAAGCAGGACGTAGGACTGGAGCCGCGCATCCGCATCGGCTATCAGGTCTTGGATCATGAGCTCGTCGGCACCGACGTCCGCCGCGATGCGATCGAGGGTTTCACGCAGCTGTCCGGGCGTTCCGGACAG
>NZ_JACJHR010000091.1 GCF_014174495.1 Amycolatopsis echigonensis | reverse complement strand
CGGCACGGCACGGCACGGCACGGCACGGCACGGCACGGCACGGCACGGCACGGCACGGCACGGACGAGGATGCACTGCCGAAGAATCAGCTGAGAATTCTCAGCTGATTCTTCTCAGGAAAGCCTGAGGGTTTTCCACAGGCTGTTCATAAGCGCGGGCGCGAGTCTTGGTTCATGACCGAGAACGAGAGCCGGCCCGGCCCCGCTACACCCGGTGGGCGCCAGCCGCACCAGAGCAGTGAGCAGTACGGCCAGTACCAGGCCGCCGGGTCGAGTCCGTTCGCCGCTGGACAGGGACATCCGCGTGATGCGACAGCCGGTCCTGCTGGCCAAGCCGGAGCGCTCGGCGGGCCGCAGACGGCCGCGACTGCTCGGCAGGCAGGGCCGAATGATGCGCCGCCGCCCAGCGGGGCCCAGGTTGCTGGGCCGGGCGCTGCCGAAGTGCCTCAGCCGGGTGTCGCCGTGCAGTCCGGGCCGAACACCGCGCCCCTGCCGAACCTGAGCGCCGCACACCCGCAGTCCGGCACCCCGCACCCCCAACCGGGTACCCCGCACCCCCAACCCGAGATTGCGCACCCCCAGTCCGGGACGCCGCACCCCAAACCCGGCACGGCGCGCACCCAACCCGGGACGACGCTGCACGCCCAATCCGGGACGCCGCACCACCAGCCCAGCGCTCAACACCACCAGCCCGGCACTGCGCATCCCCAACCCGACACGGGGCACGGCCAACCCGACACAGCGCACGAACAGCCGCACTACCAACCTGCCACGCCCCAACACGAACCTAGGCCTCAGCATCAGCAGCCCGGGACCCCGTACTACGGACCGATGCCACAACCCGCGCAACCACCGGCGGCCCTGGCTGGTCCGCGGAAGCGCCCCGGCCGTCTGGCCGCCCTCGTGGGAGCCACCGCGTTGGCCGCAGCCCTCCTCGGCGGCGGGGCCGGCGCGGCGATCGTCGGGCTGACGGGCGGTTCCAGCGCGTCTTCGACCACCGCGTCGTCCACCGCAACGGGGCAGACCATCAGCAACACCACGGCCTCCGGGGACGTCAGCGCCGTCGCCGCGAAGGTGGTGCCCAGTGTTGTTCAGGTGAACGTCGCAACCGGACAGGGCACGGCGATCGGATCGGGCGTCATCCTCACCTCCGATGGCCGCATCCTCACCAACGCGCACGTCGTGCAGGGTGCGCAGACCGTCACGGTCACCACATCGGACGGGAAGAAGTACCAGGCGAAGGTCGTCGGCTCGGACACCAAGGGCGACATCGCCGTGCTGCAGGCGCAGGGCGCGAGCGGGCTCACTGCCGCGACGCTCGGCGATTCGAGCAAGCTCGCCGTCGGGCAGCAGGTCATCGCGATCGGATCGCCGGGCGGACTGCAGAACACGGTCACCACCGGCATCGTCAGCGCGCTCAACCGGCCGCTTTCCGACGTCGGAGGCGGCGACGGTGAGCAGCAGAACTCGCCTTTCAGCAGGCAGACCTCGAACCTCACGTCCGGGCCCAGCTACACCGCGATCCAGACCGACGCCTCGATCAACCAGGGCAACTCGGGCGGCGCGCTCGTCGACAGCCAGGGCCGGGTGATCGGCATCAACTCCGCGCTCTACAGCCCGAACTCGTCTGCAGGCAGCGTCGGGATCGGGTTCGCCATCCCGATCAACGACGCCAAGAAGATCGTCGACCAGATCGGGAACGGCTGACCGGATCCCCGGAGGCGGACCGCGGTCGGGGCGGCCCGCCTCCGCTCCTCACTCTCGGGACGGTGAGGAAACCTGGCCGCTCTCTCCGGGAATTCGGGGCCTGGAGAGAGCGGCTTCTTCACGCACCCGGCAGCTCGTAGACCAGCGTGAACGTGTGCTTGCCCGCCTCGTCCACCGCGATGTCGGCCGATCCGGAGATGCCTGTCAGCCCGTCCGTGCCCGAACCGGGCAGCAAGACCAGCGACAGCCCCTCGTCCCCAGCCGTGTGCCGGAGAACGAAGCTCCCCTTCCGCCCGTCGACGGAGCCGGTGAAACGCTCGAAGGCGACGTACGCGCGCGACGTCTCGTTCGACGCGGTCAGCATCTCGACCCGACTGGTCCCCTCGACCGCCCCGGTGAACGTCTTCTCGATCAGCACCCGCGCGAACTCCGTGCCATCGGCCTCGTCCTGCGCCTGCGGATCCCATTTGTCCAGGTCGAACGCGGCGACGGCGGTCCTGGTCATGCTGTTGCTCCTTTGCCGAAAACTCTGTCCCCCACAGTCAACCACCGATACCTGCCATCTCCTGTCAGGTATCTCAACGCCGCCGGTTGCCGAAGAGCCCGCGCGAGAACTCCCGGCCGAGCGAACTCGCCGCCGATCGCATGAACGACTTCACCGCCGGGTTGCTCAACACCTGTGAGAGCATCCCCGGCTCCTCCTTCTCCGGCCTGGGCGCGGCCGGCGCCTCGGACTCCCCGACCGGTGCGGAACCTGGAGCAGGCACGGCTTTCGCAGTCAACTTCTCGTACGCCGACTCGCGGTCGATCGTCTCCGCGTACTTCGCGTTCAGCTCCGACGACGCGACCGCCGCACGGATCGCGTCCGCTCCGATCGAGCCCATCTTCGACCGCGGCGCACGCAGCCGCGTCCACGCGACCGGCGTCGGTGCACCGCGTTCGGACAGCACGGTGACGATCGCCTCGCCGATCCCCAGCGACGTCAACGCCGTCTCGAGGTCGTAATGCGGCGACTTCGGATACGTCTTTACCGTGCGCGCCAACGCTTTCTGATCGTCCGGCGTGAACGCGCGCAACGCGTGCTGCACCCGTGCGCCGAGCTGAGACAGCACGTTGTTCGGGATGTCCGTCGGCCACCAAGTAAGTCAACTGACAACACGATACCAGGCTCTGCCAGCGAAGATGTTCGCTAAGTGGCGAGGTGCCAAGTCCAGCCCCAGAGGGCGGGTCGCCCGCCGGTCAGGCTGTGCGGCGACCACAGTCGCGGGTATCGCACGGGGCACAAACCAGGCACCGAGATCTAATAAAGCTAGACTCGTTCGTTGGTTCAAATCTCACCGACAGAGGATTGTGTTCGTCGGGGCAGATGGACGGGTGAGCAAGTGAGTTGCTCCCTCGGTTAAAACCTGCCAGTGTGTAGCGATGTACGATGATCAGTCGATGATGCTGCTCCGCCTACGTGAGCGGCGCTCTAGCCTGCGGAATCTTGGTCAGCTCGCATCATCGACGTACCGCCGCGAAACGTACTCGGCGGCAATGCAGCAGTTCGAGGAACTATTACACGCTGCCTCTGTTGTCAGTCCAGCTGCCCGCCCGCTACCGCTATATTACGCACTTAATCAGGCCGGTCGCGCGATTGCAGCCCTCCACGCGGTTGGATCCTGGGAGCTAAAGGGGCATGGACTTAAAGCCAAGACGGACGCCAGCCGAATTAATGATATGACGGTTGAGCTGCAAGGAAAAGAATCTGGTGCCTTTCATGCGGTAGCAGCCGCCACCGGCTCACCCTCGCTCCCCTCTGCGGTCTCCGTTGAGGCACTGTGGGCATCGCTTCCCGAGTTCATGGATAATCCATTACCTGGCTCCGAACGTGATCGTGTTCTGCGAATTTTCCCGGAGATGCCCGTTCCTGGTCATGCACCTCCCCTGATCTACGAGGCGACTATCACGCGTTTGCCTGGGATTGCTCCGGAGAAAGAATCTTGGGTTAGTAGTGTTGCTGACATAATGAGTAACTATCCGCTAATTCCGCCATGGTCCGTAGAGCCAATGCTCCCACGCTGTCAGCAGTTTGACGAAACAACTTGGGATATTACCATGCGTTGGCATATTTCCAGCGAGCAGCAGAGCACATTGGAGCCGACCGTCGAGTCATTCTATGACGGTTTTGCGCCAGCTTATATTTTCTCAACCGATCGCTTCATTCGCCCGAAAATAGACGAGGAAAATAGTGCTCTGCCGTCACCCTTGATGACCTGGTGGGCACTTCTCTATGCATTCTCGATGCTTGCCCGGTATGAGCCGAGAAAGTGGGTATCACTCCTCGATATAAACGAGTCTGCTTACGCTGTTCCTTTAGAATTTGCGTTGCACGAAGCGGCAGAAGTAATTCCACAGTTGGTACTTGGTGCGCTGGATGGGGTTCCGACTTTCCGCAATCGGACGATTACAGTGTAGTAGTCGCATGTGAGGATCGGCAGGTTAGTCAACCAACGACAAGATGCCACCGCTCACCAGTGAGGGGACGCCTGCTCTCAGCGCGCGGAACCGCCCGGCCCTGCGAGGCGCAGGCAGGGGCCGGGCGGTCCCTCTGATGTCTCATGCAAACCGCAGGCGGATCATCGTGCCCACAGACTTGGCCGCTCCCCGCCTTGGATTCCGTTAATTCTCCGAGCGGACTCTTTGCAACTCGGAGCGGTGACTTTCACGGCCGCATGAGAAGAACTGGGGTTGTTCGGGCTGTTCCGGTCGCTTATTCCGTGATTCTCGGGTGCATCGACGCGCGTAACGTCGTGGACGTTTCGATAGTGGAAGATTTCCTGAGAACGTGCCATCTTGGAGCGGATCGGGTGGCAACGTTCCGGCCTGAATCTTCGGTATCGTGTGGGTATCCTCGGCAGATAACTCTTGTTCGATTCGGTTTCGTATGCCGGAGACGGAACGCTGACTGTAGCGCTGGAGGAATTTCCGTCGTCGGCGACTGCTTGCCTGTTCGTTAAATGCCCAGACTGCGACTGCAATCAAGGGTACTGCCACCACGACAGAGGAGAACAGTGCCCAGCCGCCCATTAGCTTGGCGACGACTGCTGTCGGAGCGAGTGACGGCCACCAGATGCTTTTATAGACATCTCCTGGATAGCGGCATGTTCGTGGAGGAGATCGGAAAGCTCCTTGAGCATGTCTGCGTACTCGTGCTGCTTCTTGGGGGTCATTTTGTTGAGCGTCAAGGCTTCTGCGATCGATTCGGCGTGACTGCTTACCGCTTGAAGTGACTCTATGAGAGCCTTAGTCTCGCTGTTCATGGCAGATCTTCTATTCTTCTTCAGCATCGTTGTCGGTGTCTTCTTGGAAAATTTCGAGTATTTTGTTGAGGCGTCGCGCCTGCTCGACATTCCCCTTGCTATACGCCTCTAGTGCAGCTGCGGCCAACTGCGCTTCTTTTTGCGTAGGTTTCCGTTCGGTTGCCATGATTGGCGAATCCTTACTCGATTGCGGTCCTGAGTCGCATTGCTAGAACTTCTGCGCGGGCCCTGAAACGCAGATAGTCCAACATCTGGTCTTGCAGTAGCCCGTTCTGGGCGAGGTGTCGTAGGCTTGGCACTACGACGTGATGGGAGTTTGTGCGTACAAGCTCTGCAACTAATTCTTCAAAAGCTTCACGCGATCCGCAGTGAAATTCAAAGAAGAACCGAACGAACTGGAGTCCGTGAGTCTTGGCGTATGCGACCAGTTGATTTTCCAGCTTTCGGACTTGGTTGTCTGGCACGTCGCAAGGAACGCGCATGTACCCGTAGGCGCGCGGGGTTGCCTTCCGGCTATCCAGGACGGCCGCTGACCCCGTGTCGTTCATGATTCCTCTCCTCTCGGTTCGCCCCTCCGTCCAGGCGGTACGCCTATATCAGCGTGTCGTATAGACTGATTTCATCGAAAGGTCGCGCGGGGGCCATAGCGGTGCCACGGGCAGGCCACGGTGGACAACGGGCGAGAGGAACGTCGGCATGGGCGAAGTCGCGAAGTTACGTCGCCCCCGCACGTTGCTCGAAAAGCTGATCTGGGAGCGGCATGAGACGTTCGCTGAGTTCGCTGAGTTCGCGACGAAGTTTGCCGGGGACTGCGGCGAGCCGGGAACCCTCAGCGAACGGCACGTGAAGCGGCTGGCATCCGGCCGGGGCGACGGCGGGAAGCCGCTGGGGCTGCCCAAGCAAGCCACGGCCCGCCTGCTGGAACGCATCTTCGGCGTCAAGATCGAAGACTTGCTAGCTCCCCCTCGGGACTGGTCCGCGCGTGACGAGGACGAAACGGAGTTTCGAGCCTTGTTGCGTGCGTCTTCTCGACTTGACGAAGCCGTCCTCCGGATTCTGCGGGACCAGTTGACCATGACGCGCAGGCTTGATCGGCAACTCGGTGCTGTGCTGGCTCATGACGAAGTAGTGGCGAAAATCGAGCAAGTCAACAAGCTGCGGGGTCACAGCGTTATGCCGACCACCCGTGAGCAGCTTGCGGCCTTGCTAGCCGAACTGCGGACGCTCGCCGGATGGCAGGCACTGGACCTGGGAAGAGCCCCCCAAGCGTGGCAACACTATGAAGAGGGCAAGCTTGCCGCCAAGGAACCGGCCAACCCGGCGTTCGACGCGCACACCAGCGCTGGACAGGCTTTCGTGCTGCTGGACTTCGGAGACGCGGCGGCGGCTGTGGAGTTGATGGCGAGTATTCGGCGGCGTGTGGAACGGAAGACGGGTCGGCTGGTCCGGTCGTGGCTTGCCGCCGCCCACGGGGAGGCGCTTGCTGCGGCGGGGCAACGTTCTGCGAGTCTTCGCGCGTTCGATCACGCTGCCGCATTGCTCCCGGACGACACCGACCAGGATGACGGGCCGTATCTCGCACTTGATCCTGTCCACCTCGACCGCTGGCGCGGTCACGCACTCGCGAGAGTCGGCGAACCGGGAGCGGTGAGTGTTCTCACCGACGCGCTCAACCGCCTCGACCCGACCTTTGTCCGGGCTGAGACGGCTCTGCGGGTTGACCTAGCCACCGCGTTCACGGCGATGAGCGAGCATGAGCAAGCACGCTTGCACGTCGACCGCGCGCAGGCTCTCGCCGCCGACATCGGCTCTGTGCGCCAACGCCGCCGACTCGAACGGCTTAAGGCACGCGTCGAGTCGCGATAGGGTTCCGGTGTGACTGATGAGGTTGGGTCCTGGAAGACCTTCGGTGAACGGACTGTCTACGACAACAAGTGGGTGCGCCTCGGGCTGACCGACGTCCAAGCACCGAACGGCGAGAGGTGGGAATACCACGTCGTCCACCTGGCACCCATCGCCATCGGTCTGGTCGTGAACGAGCAGGACCAGGTGCTCATGCTTTGGCGCTACCGGTTCGCCACTGATCAATGGGGATACGAACTGCTGGGCGGACTGGTGGAAGAGGACGAGGAACCGGCGGCGACGGCGGCTCGCGAGATTCGAGAGGAAAGCGGCTATCAGCCCGTCGGCGATGCCGAACACCTGATCAGCTTCGAGCCGCTGCCGGGACAGGTGACAGCGCCGACCGACGTCTACCTGTGGCGGGACGCTGAGAAGGTCGGCGAGCCCACCGACACCGAAGAAGTTGGCCGCTTGGAATGGGTTCCGCTGGCTAAGATTCCGGAACTGGCTCTACACAAGCAAATTCTCGGCGCAGGGGCACTGGTTCCGCTGCTGTACTACATCGCCTCACGCAATGCGGGCGGCGCTGCCGGGCAAGACTAGTCCACTGAGACGCCGCAGCTGACGGTCTGACCTGATCTGCGTGGCAAGCCTCCGCGCCTGCCTCGCGTGGTCGAGGGCGGCATCTCGATGGCCTGCTGCTGCGTGGGCGTATGCCAAATCGACCAGCATCCCCGTCTTCGCGCGGATGAAGTCCGGCGGCAGGCGAGGCAACGCGTCGGCAAGCTGCTGGATCGCGTCCGGCTCACCGAGCTTGCTCAACGCGTGGCCGCGCCACCGATCGAGGTGCGCTCCGCCAAGAAAGAGAAACGGCAGTGCCGGGTCCACAGGGTCCTCGGGCAAGAGCGCGTCGGCTGAGTCGAACGCCCTCAGCGCGTCGTACCGTTGCCCTGCCGCTGCAAGCCCTTCACCATGCGCTGCGGCCATCCATGCGCGCAGCAGGGGCGGCGCGGCTCGCTCTGCCAGCGCGCGAGCCTCGGCGAGCTGACCAACGGCCGACTCCTCTTCTCCGAGATCAACCAAGATAAACGCCTGCTGCGCAAGCGAATGAGCCAACAGGATCGGAGAGCCAGCTTCCCTCGCCGCCGCTTTTGCCGTCTCGTGGTGTTCCCACGCCTGCCGGATGGCGTTGCGGTCTAGTGCTTCCCAGCCCGCGAGCGCAGACGCCTCGGTGAGCACGGTGGCCAATGCTTGGCGTTGCCCGTGCATCGTGCTGAAACTGAGCAAGCCTTGAAGCTGTCCGATGTTGCTGCGTAGCTGATCGAGCAGGGCGACGCCGCCGAACCGTCGATCGACATGCCGCGCCTGATCGACTTGCCGCTTGAAGATCTCGACTGTCTCAGCGTCGACCGAACGGGCGGCGGCAAGACGCGAGATCAGCTCGTCTGCCTCGTCGTTCGTCTCCTCTTCGGGAAAGCCGAGTTCCTCGCTGGTACGCCCGTAGACGTCCCGGAAGAGTCGGCGGTACGGCTGGCTGACCGCTTCGCGTCCGTTCTCCCAACGCGACAACTTGGTTTTGAGGCTTGTCGCTGACATGACCGGAACAGCAAGGACGTCCGCGCGGCGAAGCAGCATCTTAATGACGTCGTCAGCCTTGTAACCGAGATTCCGGCGTACAGCTTGGAGCCTCGTCTCAGCCATCCGAGACCTCCCACCGATAACCGCTCTGACCTGCGCAGTTAATTGCAGTTAATGAAGCCGCGGTTAACCTCAGCCACCTGCGAAAGCGGGCTTGGCTGCCGTTTCCTTGAGTCATGAACGCAAACGAAAACGCCACGGCGCTCCGGCCGCTTAGGCACTCGGCACCGCTGGGCATCGGGTACCTACTTCCCGCCCGGCCGACTCAGCGCGTCGGCGACGTCTGCCCGCAGCGCGGCGAGCTGGTCGGTGATCTCGGAAAGGCGGGCCTCAATGACGGCAAGCCGCGCCGACACAGCGTCTTCCATGTCTTCGCGCGGCTGCCCCGGAGCTGGCGGGATGCGGCCATGCAACACGGCGAGCAGGTGTTGCGGGTGCAAGCCGAGAGCCAGTGCCAGCGCTTCAAGCGTCCGGTCGCTGCGCTTGCGTTCCACGGTGTGGTTCTGAATTTCGCGGACGATTGCCTGCGAGACCTGCGAGCGTTCGGCCAGCTCGCGTTGTTTCCATCCGAGCTCTTGTACGCGCTCGTTGATGGTCCTCGCGACCGCCGCCCAGTCTTCCGACACCCATTCCTCCGTGGTCCGCCTCAGCGCCGACATTAGCGCTTGACGGAATCCGCGACGCCAAGATCGGCACCGCGTCGCGCATTCGGACCATTCTCTTGCCTCCGTGCGACTAAATCAGCGCACAAATTCCGCTTAAATCATCGTTCTTGCTCTTAAGGACTCAACTAATGACTAAAAACCTTCCTGACGCCGGTCGACCGGCGTTCCACTCCCTGGCCGATGCGGCATGGATTCTCGGCATCGACCAGAACGAACTACATCGCGCGATCCGGGTCGGCACGCTCCGCGCGGAGCGTCGGCGCTCCCGACTGGTGATCTCCGCCGCTGAACTGCGGCGAGTGCTCGACGGCGGTGCGCGATGACCGATTACGACTACGACGAGATGGCTGCTCAACTCGACCGGTACGCCAAGATGCCGGACGACGTTCTGGCCGAAGTGGTGAGCCGGGACGGTCTGTGCTTCTGGGCCTTCGACCGGTCTGACATGCCTCGGCTGTCCGGCGAAGCCTCGCCGGATCGGGAACTGGCATTCCGCATGTGCGCGGGCTGCCCCGTGATCGACGAGTGCCGCGAACTGGACTTGCGTACTGCGGGGCCGGACACGGTTGGAGTGTGGGGCGCACTACCGGACACGGACCGACGTGCCCTCTACCCGGTATGGCGGCACCGCCGGGACGGAGGCCGTTCATGAACGTGTCTCCGAACGTGTTGTTCGCGGCGCTGGGTGTGGCGCTGCTGGTGTTGTGGGTGTGGCGTGCGTCGGCGCGGCGTGCCCGCCGGGCGGCGGACGCGGCGCGGGCGAGCGCCCGGCTGCTGTCGCTGACGGGCCGTGTCGTGGTCGGTGCGGCGATGTTGGCCGGTGTTCAGTGGCTGGCGTTCACGTATCCCGGCGCGCCGTGGCTGCTGCGGGTGGCCGCGCTCGGCCTGCCCGCGCTGTTCAGTTCCTACACGCTCACCCGGGCGCTCACGGTGACCACTGTGGACTTCCGGCGGGAGACGCGGCGGGGTGGTCGCCGATGAACATCAGTGGGGCCGAATCAGTCGAGCGGGTTGCTGTCCAGGTGGATCGGTTGTGCTGGGCGGGCGTGCTGCTCGGGTTGGCGTTCACGATGACCAACGTTCAGCAGTTCGCCGCGAACGGTGCGGCGGCGTGGTCGTTGCCGTGGTGCACGGCCTGGCTGCTCGATCCGATGGTGTCGGTAGTGCTGCTGTCCATCCTGCGGGCAGAACAGGTGACCGCACGGCACGGAGTCCGTACGGGCCGGTGGGTGCGAGCGGCGAAGTGGTTCACGCTCACCGCCACTTACGTCATGAACACCTGGGAGGCGTTCACGGCCGGGAGTCCGGCCGGGGTGGTGCTGCACTCGGTGCCGCCGCTGGTGGTGTTCGTCGCCGCCGAAGCGGTGACCGACCTGCGGGACAAGCTCGGCGCGGCCCAGTCTGCGGCGCGCTTGTCGGCGCCGGAATCGTCGGCGGTTGTCGGCACCGCTGGCCAGCCGCGTCCTGCCACGATCGGACCAATGCCGGCGACGTCGCCGGACGCTCTGCCGGCGGGTTCGCCGGCTGAATCCGCGGTGAGGTCGCCGGCTGCGGACGGGCCGAAAAAATCTGCCTCTGACCAGGGAGTTTCGGCGGGCACAGTGCCCGGCCGTCGGCGCCGGACGTCGTTCGCCGAATACCTGGCCGTCGCCCGGGAGGCGCGGACGCCGGACGTGACCGTCACCCCCGCGTGGGTGCGGGAGGTCACCGGATGTTCGCGCGGCTTGTCCTCGCGGCTGGCCGCTGCCCTCGCCGACGATGAGGACGGGGGTGAGCGATGAGCACGCCCGAGGACCCGCGTGGGCGCGGGGGCGAGTTGGTGCCGAAGGTGTACGACGGCGAGATCGTGACCGGGCCTGACCAGAATGGAGTGTCGGCGGACCGGCGGCCGGTCGCGGCGGTGCGGCGGGCGTTCATCGACTGCACCGGCCGCCTGCTCGGCCGGGTACGCGAGTCCGGCCGGGTGGCGCGGTGGCGCGGGCTGCTGGCCTACCGGGCGCGGAAGCTCCCGGCGGACGTGGTGCGGCTGCTGTGGTTCCTGCTGCGCGGGCACGGCCGATGGATCGCGAAAGCATGGACGTGGGCCACTTACGCCGATTTGCGCAGCGACGTTCGCCAAGCCCGGATGTCCGGGGACGCGCAAGCGCGGCGGGAGGCGCAGGAAACCATCCGCGCCGACGCCAAAGCGCGATGGGCGAAACTCGGGATTGGGTTGCGCCGCACCGTGGTCAGCGCGGCTCTGCTCACCGTGGTGCTCGTTCTGCTGGCGCTGGTGGAAATGCTGTTCGACCGGGCGGACATGCCAGGCTGGCTGGTCACGGTCTACGAGGTGCGGGACTTCTGCGCGGCGGCAGTCCGGTTCACGGTGTCGTGGCTGACGGTGCTCGGGCCGCTCGGCTGGGTCGTGGCGGCGGTGTGGGAAGGACGCGACCGCACTCCGGGCGCGGGCTGGCTCACTCAACCGGACCGGGCGGACGCGGATTCCTGGGTGGACGAACGGATGATCAGCCGCGCGTTGGCGCATCTGGGCATCGCGCCGATGAACGCGTTTTTCAAGAACGGCGGGGAGCTGGTCTACCTCACGCCCGCTAGGAAGGACGGAGACGGCACCGCTGCCCGCATCCGCTTGCCGCTCGGGGTGACGGCCGACATGGTGGCCGACCGCCGCCCCACGCTGGCGGCGAACCTGGGCCGCGCGTCGCTGGAAACCTGGCCCACCAAGGGCGATGAAGACGGAGTGCTGGACCTGTGGGTGGCGGACAAGGGCACGTTGGCTGGCGGTGCGGGCGACTGGCCGTTGTTGCACGAGGGCACGGTGGACGTGTTCGAGGGAGTGCCGTTCGGGCTGACTCAGCGCGGCCTGATCGTGAACGCGCCGTTGCTGGAAGCCAATTGGCTGATCGGCGGGCGGCCGGGGCAGGGCAAGACGTCAGCGATGCGGACGCTGCTGCTCGGTGCCGCGTTGGATCCCACGGCCGAACTGTGGGTGTTCGTGATGGGCGAGAGTCCCGATTTCGAGCCCCTGAAACCGCGTCTCAGCCGTTACCGGATGGGGATGGATGACTCGGTGGCCGCCGACGCCGTGGCAGCGCTGAGGGACCTCACCGAGGAAATGGAGCGGCGCGGCCGGACACTCGGCGCGCAGCCGGGGCAGCCGCCGAAGGTCTCGCGCAAGCTCGCCGACAACCCCCGGTTGGGCTTGCATCCGCTTGTCCTCGCCATCGACGAGTGTCACGAACTGTTCCAGCACAAGAAATACGGGAGGCAAGCGGAAGAGTTGGCCGTGCGGTTGATCAAGCGCGGTCGCAAGTACGGAATCGTCCTGCTGTTCGCCACCCAATCACCTACCAAGGACAGCATTCCCAAGGAGATCACCCGCAACGTCTCGTGCGGGGTGGCGTTCGCCGTGGCCGACCACATCGCCAATGACGGGCTATTGGGAGCGGGCCGGTACCGGGCAGGCATCCGCGCCACGGAACTGCGGATGAAGACCGACCGGGGAACCTGTGTCGCGGTCGGCATCACCGACGAGCCCTGGGAACTGGTCCGCACGTTCTACGTGACCTTTGAGGACGGAACCGACCTAGTGACCCCGGTCATCGCCCGCGCCATGGCGCTGCTCGCCGAACACGGGCGACCGGTCGCCCTCACCGCAGCACAGGAGAACGAGCAACCGGCACCGGTCGATCATCTCGCCGACATCGCCGACGTATGCGGCGGGGAGAAGCGAGTCCGCACACAAGTGGTGCTCGCCCGGCTCATCGCCCACAACCCCGACGAGTACGACGGATGGACCCTGCCCGATCTCACCGCCGCACTGGCCGCGCACAGCATCGCCCCAGTCAAGTCCGACGGAGTCATGGTCATCCGAACCGCCGACCTGGCCGCCGCGCTCACCGCCGGGGACAGGGAGACAGACAGGGACCCGGCAGGGAGCCAGGGAGTTCTCCCTGACCCCTCCCTGACCGAAACTCCCTCGCTTGACCAGCGCAAACCCCGGTCAGGGAGGCGCGACCAGGCCAAACGGGAGAAGCCCGGAAACCCCCGAAAACAGGGTCGGGACACCACAGGGTCGGACTCCCTCCCTGGCGGGGGCGCCGATGACCGCTAAACCACTCGAACCCCACACCGCGCTCCCGCCGACCAAACCAGTAACCCGGACGAAAGACAGCGACCATGACCACAACCGAGACTGTGAAGCCGAGGACGGCCAACGTAACCGCGACCACGGTGGGAACGAACCTGGCACCTCCGCTGGCGACCCATCCGACGGCGCGGGCGAGAACCGTCCGAACTCCGCTCGGCCCCGGTCGTGCACCGCCCAAGGAAAGACGCCCCGGGCCGAGGACAGCGGGGTTGCGGCCACACTTACCGCCGGGCCGGACGGAGAGATATGGGTGGCCGTTGAGGGGCGAGATATTGAGGAGTTGGATACCAGGATCAGCGAAGTTTGCGCCTTGCTGAGGAGATGACCATAGACGGGAGCCCTTCCTCTGGACAGCGGAAGGGCTCCCGTCTATACGAATAGCCGCTTGCTTGGCTTACGTTTTTGATCCATTGATCAGGTCTGTCATGTCTATGGTTCCAGCCGCACCGTCTGTCTTGTCGTACCATTCGGCCACTTCCGGCATTGCTTCCCGCCAGCCATCCGGCAGTACCCAGCGAGCGGACCAGCTGCCGTCCACCCGTTTCCGCACCGCGAACCGGAACCCCAGTTCAAGCCACCTGAGGCGACGTTCTTGCGGCTGCATTCCTTCTAGTTCCTGCTGCCATGTCCGGTCAGTCGGCACCCATTGCACACCGCCGGGGTCAATGGGAAGTGATCGGAGCGTGTCGATGTCAGACAGTATCTTCTCCCCGTCGTCCATGATTCGGCGGCGGTCTTCCTGCGACTTGGCGCGCGCAACCTCGGACATCAACTTTCCGTACTCGCGCTCCAGCTTGGCTATCTGGTTGGCATGATTAGTCGGCGGCAAGATAATCCGCTCACGGACGGGCACCATTGCAAAAATCTTGTAAAAAGCTCGCGTTGCGAGGTCTTCCACCTCTTCCGCCGCCATGGCGGGTCCGTGTTTGCGCCCAGGACATTGCCAGTACTGGTACTCATACACGATCGAGGATTCGTCTTTGCGCTTCCTCTTCACAATGTTAGTGCGATGCCAGAGATTCTCAGAGCATTCCGGGCATACCAGTATGCCCGAGAATGCGTGCGGCTGGTTGCTGCCGCGAGTCTTCCGCCTCGACTTTTCCGCCAGCCGAGCTACAATCTCTGATTGTTCGGCAGGCTCAAAGATACCGAGTTCAACTAATTCCGGATCTTGCAACAGTCGCGAAATAGTTTGATGGCTCCACTCATAGCCTTTTAGCTCAACCGCGTCTGGGTCCTTCCCGTGCCGCTCGGCCGCTAATTGAAGTTGCCTGTCTCGCGGCGTCACGATTTTCTTCTCGCTCAGCCATCCGCGCATATCAGTAAGGCCCCACCCTTCACGGGCCAACTTTGAGAGTTTATGAAGAATGCCGACAGCATACGGATCTAGCCCAAGAATCCAACCGCCGCCGGGAAGCTGCACCGGCATGGTGCCGTAGATATGCCCTTCACCACCCCAGCGGCCCGCCTCCCGGAGAATTGCCCTCGCCGAGAGGAATCGTTCCTTCATCCGTTCCCGCTCCATGCGAGCAAACGCGGCAATCAGAGTGATCATGAACTCAGACATCGAGTTGCTTGAGTCGATGCCCTCGGCAATACAGATCAGCCGCTTCCCGCGCGCCCTCAGCCATTCCAGCAGGTTCAGCGCGTCCATTACATTTCGGACTAGGCGGTCCAGCTTGGACACAACCAGCGTTTTCCAAGGCTTCGGCGGTGCATCCGACAACCAGACTTTGAGCCCGTTCCGTTTGTGGGGTTCCAGGTCGCCGGAGACATGCAAGTCCTCCACAGTTGCGACCACGGGAATGTCATAAGCACTGGTCCACCTGTGCGTGTCCCTGACCTGAACCTCACTGGACATGCTTTCGTCTGTGAAGTGCGACTGACGGGCGTAGCACACCGCCGCGTCGCCGTCCGGGGTGAACGGGATGACCTGCGGACGTTCGCTGAGTTGCTTCTTAAGCCGCCGCCGCTTCCGGGGTGTTGATGCGCTCATGAGTCCGTATCCTCGCTGGTAGACGCCCTAACAGTGTAGTTGTTAGTTGACCAACGTGGTGCGGCAGCTGGGTGCAGAAGAACACGCCAACGCCCTTTGACCGAATGAGCTTCACAGTCTGCTCGATCCGCTCGAGGAACGCCTTCGAAGCGTCGGAGAACAGGAGGTGCGCCTCGTCGAAGAAGAACACCAGCTTCGGCTGGTCGAGGTCGCCCTCCTCGGGCAGCTCCTCGAACAGCTCGGCCAGCAGCCACATCAGGAACGTCGAGAACAGCGCCGGTTTGGACTGCAGATTGTCCAGTTCCAGCAGGGTGATGACGCCCTTGCCGTCCTGCTGGCGCATCAGGTCGTGGACGTCCAGCTCAGGCTCGCCGAAGAACTCTTCGCCGCCCTGGGCCTCGAGATTGGACAACGCGCGCAGGATCACGCCCGCCGTCGCCGCGGACACCCCGCCGATGCCCTTGAGGTCTTCCTTGCCCTCGTCGCTGGTCAGATGCGTGATGACCGACCGCAGGTCCTTGGTGTCCAGCAAGGCGAGTCCGCGCTGGTCAGCCCAGTGGAAGATGAGGCCGAGCGTCGATTCCTGCGTCTCGTTGAGCCCCAGCACCTTCGACAGCAGCACCGGCCCGAAGCTGGTGATCGTCGCGCGCACCGGGATCCCGGTGCCGCTGGTGCCGAGCGACAGGAACTGCACGGGACCCGCCGCCGGCGCCCAGTCGTCGCCCAGTTCCGCGGACCGTTTCGCGGTGCGGTCGTTCGCTTCGCCGGGTGCGGACAAGCCGGACAGGTCGCCCTTGACGTCGGCCAGCACCACCGGAACCCCGGCCGCGGACAGCTGTTCGGAGATGAGCTGGAGCGTCTTGGTCTTGCCGGTGCCGGTCGCGCCCGCGACCAGGCCGTGCCGGTTCAACGTCGCCAGCGGCAGCCGGACCGCGGCCGACGCTTCCGTCTTCCCGTCGATCACGACCGCGCCCAGTTCGACGGCCGGCCCGTCGCTCACGTACCCCCGCGCGATCTCCGCCGCTGGTCCCGACGCTTGCTCGGCCACTGGCCGCACCCCGTTCCGAGTCCGAAATCACACCTCGTTGCACTGGCTGACCGAGCGTAACGCGCCGGAAGCGCAGGTGACGCCGCTGATGTCCCCGTGTCGGGTTAGGGTGGTGCGGGTGAACGACCATCTTGTCTGGATCGACTGCGAGATGACGGGGCTGGACCTCGGCAAGGACGCGTTGATCGAAATAGCCGCGCTGGTGACCGACGCCGACCTGAACGTGCTGGGCGAGGGCGTCGACATCGTCATCCACGCCGACGACGCCAAGCTCGACGGCATGCCGCAGGTCGTCCATGACATGCACGCCAAGTCCGGCCTCACCGAAGAAGTCCGCGCCTCGACGACCACGCTCGCCGAGGCCGAGCAGCGCGTGCTGGAGTACATCCGCGAATGGGTCCCGGACCCGGCCAGCGCGCCGCTCGCCGGCAACTCGATCGCCACCGACCGCGCCTTCATCGCCCGCGACATGCCGGAGCTGGACAACCACCTGCACTACCGGATGGTCGACGTGTCGTCGATCAAGGAGCTCGTGCGCCGCTGGTACCCGCGGATCTACTACGCCAAGCCGGAGAAAGGCCTGGCCCACCGCGCGCTCGCGGACATCAAGGAGTCCGTCGGCGAACTCGAGTACTACCGCGCGATCGCCTTCGTCCCCCAGCCCGGCCCGACGAGCGAAGAGGCCAAGGCCGCGGCCGCCGAAGTGCTGGAACGCCACCGAGGGTGACCCCCTGAAAATCGCTCGCGGGCACCCGCTAGGATTGCTTCCAGCAAGGTGATCGCGAGATCTTTTTGCCAGATGGTGGCTATAGCTCAGCTGGTAGAGCACCTGGTTGTGGTCCAGGAGGTCGCGGGTTCGAGCCCCGTTAGCCACCCGTACACCCCGGCTTCACCGAGATCTTTTTCGGCAAAGCCGGGGTTTTGTCATTTCCGGGGTACTGTTGTCGGTGCTGGTGTCGCGCGAGTCACTGCGGTCTCCAGCCTGCCCTAGCCACGGCTGTCTCCGCCGAGGCTGGCCGGGTTCACGGCGGGTCACCACCGCTGACCTGGGCTGTTGTCCAGGCGGAGCGGAAAGGGGACCCCCCTGAAACGGGGCCTGAACGCCCTGCTAATCTTTTCCACGTCGCCGAGGGAAACCACAGCGGCGGGCAGCACCAAGCGCCATTAGCTCAATTGGCAGAGCAGCTGGCTCTTAACCAGCGGGTTCGGGGTTCGAGTCCCTGATGGCGCACCCTCACTCCCCAGGTTCGAGAAGTTTTCGACCTGGGGATTTGTGCTGTCTGGAACCGCTTCTTCCGGTTGCTGTCTGTCCATTGTGGTCTCCTGCGAGCCCGAGGGGAGCCCGAGAGCACGGGCCGGGTGCAGCGCCGTCTTCCGAGGGATGGCTCCGGCGAGTTTGCGGGCGGCGTCGGCGGCGACTTCCTGGGCGACGTTGGTGTAGAGGTCCATCGTCACCTTGATCGAGGAGTGGCGGAGCATGTGCTGGATCACCTTCATGTCCACCCCCGCCCCCAGCGCCAGCGTCGCCGCGCCGTGCCGCAGCCCGTGCAACGTGATCGGCGGAAGACCGGCTTCCCGGATCAGGCGAGCGAACTCGTCCGCGACGTCCGCGGGATGCAGCGGACTGCCGTCGGGGCAGGTGAAGAGCAAGTCGCTCTCGACCCAGTCGCTGCCGAGCCTTGCCTTCGCCTCGTCCTGACTGGCCAGGTGCGCCCGCAGCACCAGCACCGTGTCCGGGTCCAGCGCGACAACACCCTCCGACGACGGGGTCTTGGGCTTGCTCTGCCCCGTTTCCCACCCGTACTGCACGATCTGGTTCGCCACCTCCAGGCTCGCCGCGTCCAGGAACGTGTCCGAACGGCGCTGACCGCAAGCCTCGCCCCGCCGCAGCCCGGTGTAGGCAATCAGATGGAACAACGGATACACCGGATGGTTCACCGCCGAATCGAGGAACTCCCCGGTCTGCTCGCCGGTCCACACCATCACCGGATACGGGACTACCCCGGTCTCCCGCCACAGCGCGACACGTTCCGGCGTCCACAGCTTCGGCCGCGGCCGCACCGCCGGAGGCAACTCCACCAGCTTCGCCACGTTCACCGGCAACAACCCCTCCTTCACCGCAGGACTCAAGATCGCCCGCAACGACTCCCGGATCCGGTGCAGCGACGACGGCCCCACCGGACGCTGCCACTTCACCGCGGCGATCTTGCGCGGATCACCGCTGGCGCGGTACTCCGCGATCACCTCGTTGTGGTCCACGATCGCCTCGAACATCGCGTCCAGATGCCCCACCCGCAGCCGGTCCCGGCGGACCTTCCCCAGATGCGGGCGAAGATAAAGCCGCACATGCGACTCGTACGAGCGGTACATGTTCCGGCTCACCGTGCGCTTCTTCAGCGCCAGGAACGCATCGAACACCTCGTCCATGAACGGATGCTCCAGCACCGGCGCCGCCGCCCGCACCAGCCTCCGCACCGACTCCACCTCCGGCAGCGGCTGCTTCTGCGCGATCACCGTCGCGACAAGGTCGCCGATCTTGCGCAGCGTCTCCTCGTCGTCCTCCTCCGCGATCGCGAGCAAGTCCCGGACACGACCGAGACCGGTCTCGGCGTCCGTCGCGCTCTCGTAGCCTCCGCGCCGACGCGGACGCCGGTTGCCCGCCGCATCAGGCGGCAGCTCGATACGAAAGAACCACTGCCCGTGCCGCTTGTTCCGCAGCTTCGGGCACTCGCCGCCGAACGACTTCCCCTTCGCGTCCCGGCACGAACAACGCCGGAACACCGATCCCTTCGCGACAGGCACTGCTGCTCCCCTCTCGTCTTGGCCATCACCCACCAGGGCGTTTCTCGGGCATCGATACTCGCGCTGCGACCCGCGCCCGGGGAAGCCCGAGCAGGAGCGAGATCACCGCATCAGGTGATCGACGCCCAGCAGCCGCAGCAACCCCGCCGTCGGAACTCGATACATGCCGCCCACCCGCAGAACAGGGCAAGGGAACGAGCCAGTGCGGGCGAGCGCATACGCAGTCGTCCGCCGGATCCGCAGCGCCCGCGCGGCCGTCATCAAATCCACCACCGCCGGCAAGGCCGCGGCTTCAGCCAAAGTCATCCCCGGCACGTCGACAGTCATGGCTGTTCCCCGTCGAGGCCGAGCCGTCGCAACGCCACCCGATGGCTGCCGGGATCGAGGTCGATGCCGATGAAACGGCACCGGTGCTCTCGGGCAGCAAGACCCGTGGTCCCGCTGCCCGAGAACGGGTCCAGCACCGTCCCTCCGGGCCGGCACCCCAGCCGCACGCACCGACGGGCGATCTCTACCGTCCCCACGGCCGGATGCCCCACTCCGCTGCGGCCTGCCGAGACCGTCCAGAGGTCCTGTCCCGCCCAGGTATCGACGGTCTCGCCCAAGTAGGTCTCGCCGGTCTCGCCCAGGTCTCGACGGTCTCGGGTCAACGCGAAGATCGTCTCGTACCGGTGGGAGAACCGGTCCCGGACGCTTTCCGGGCGTGCGTTCGGCTTGTGCCAGACGATCTCCCGCCGCACGACCCAGCCGCGATCTTGCAACGCATGACCGACCCGCCACGGAACCCCGACCAGATCCTTCGCTCGACGCCCTGCCTGCGGCGGACGATGACAGCCGTACGGCGACCGTGACCGCGTCGCTGCGGTACGCGCCGCCGAACCAGCAGCGACATAGTTGCCCCAGGAACCGCCGTAGCTGTCCCCCAAGTTGAGCCACACCAAGCCAGACGGTGCGAGCACGACCGCCAATTCCTCGAACACGCCCGCAAGCCGCTCGACATAGTCGCTCACCCTGGCTTCGGCGCCGATCTGCCCGGCGATCCGATAGTCCCGCAAACCCCAGTACGGTGGCGATGTCACCACACAGTCCACCGACCCGGCCGGCAGGCATCGCAATGCCACAACCGCGTCCTCGCAGTAAAGAGCTACTTGCCCGTCGTCGTGAACCAACATCACGCCGCCGCCTCGGCCTGTTGCACGCGGACAAGCGTGCGCCCCCAGCGATCTGCGGCCGCCCTTGCCTCCGGCCCGTCCGTCAAATCCAAGACGACCCCGCCTTCCGGGCATGCCGCAAGCACAACCCTGTCCGCGAGCGCGGCTCGTCCTGCCAGCAGAACATCACCGCGACTTGGACCCAGCGCTGAGCGAGCTGCCGACAGATCGAAGTAATAGCGTGCTTGCTTCACGAAGAACAGTACAGTTTCGCACTTGCCGTCCTCGATGCCGACGACGACAGCGTTGCGAAGAATCCAGCCGTCATTCTGGAGCACGAACGCGACCCGCCACGGCAGCCCGTCAAGACCACGCGAAGTGCGGCTGTCATCGACGGTGAGCCACGCGGACCCCTCGGGCTTCAAGAGCCGACCTAGTTCTCCCGCGAGGGCCCGCACCTGACGCGCGTGCACTGACGAAGCGGGCAACCGAACAAGACAGCAGTCCACTGAAGCATCAGGAATAGCCGAGATTCCCGCGCTCAATGTCTCTGAGAATTGTTTTTTACTATTCATTCCCGCCTCCGCGTCTGCCGGTAAATCAGACACGGATAATCCGACATAATCTGATACCCTGCGATGACGCCGACAGCAAACCGAACCTGCACCGGTGTCGGCTGCAAGAGACAGTTCGCTAACGGTGCCCGCCCAAAACCGTGCGCAGCAGCTCCGTCGTGTCTGTTTCCAACGGCACGCCGAGCACCTCAGCGCTCTCCTGCAATCTTCCGGCTACTGCGCTCACCGCCGAGCGATTTCCGCTGGCGTGCTCGACGTGAAGCAGATCCCGACTCAGGATTTCGCTTGCGGGTTCAGCGCGGAGTCCCCGCGCGGCTGCTCGGCGAGCCAGCGGGAGGTCACCTGCGTCGCAATACGCGGTCACGAGTGCGTGGGCGACCTCGACGATCTGGTCGATCATGTCGCGTTGGTGCCAGGAACCCCATTCGTAACGGCCTCGCGGAACATTGCTCAAAGGCGTGCCCTCGACCAGGTCGAGCGCTTCTTGCAGTCGGTCGAGCCGCTTATCGCCGGTTGCGGTCGTGACGAGGCGCTGGAATCGGAACCAGTCGCAGAGCACGGTGTCGGCGAGGCGATAACCGCCGTTCTTGGCATCCACATTCGGCAGGTACAGCCCGCCGTCGGGGTCATGGCCGAGCCAGGTGCGCAGGCGAGAGATGTAGCCCTGCCTGGTGGCGGCCGACCATGGCTGGGTCGCAGCACCCAGTTGCTGCGAGATCTCGTCGGCGTGGACGCCCGGGTTGAGGGCCAGGAAAGCGGCCAGTTCGGTGAGGCGGTTGACTTTCTTGCCTTCGACCCGGCTGTAGTCGACGCCGCCCAGCGAGACCGGGCCGAGAAGCCGCAGCTCCGGGACTGCTGGTTCGGGGCCGGTCTCGGCAGGCGTCTCGGGCTCGTCTCGCTCCTCCCGCGCGACGCGGTGGACAGTCTCGGCTGGAACGGGACTGGCGGTCTCGGCGACGTCTCGTGTCTCGTCCTGCTGGAGGCGCTGCAGTGCGACGCGAACGTCGAGTTGGTCCACCGGGGTCGGGCGCTGGCGGAGGTCGAGTTCCCATGCGCCCGGGATGTGCGTGTCCGGACCGGTGCCTGCGACGACGGCGACGATGTCGGCCGCAGCGTCGCTCGTGGCGAGGCGGTCGGCGTCGTCCTGCGCGACGGAACTCGGCACGATCACGACGTGCGGACACCGCTCGGTGGAGTCGGCCAGATGCTCGAGGAGCTCGTCGACGGTCTGATGGTGTTCGATGCCGTCCGTGTCGTCGAGGATGTGTCCGGTACCCACGAGGTCGGCGGTGACGTCTTCCGCCCAGGGCGAGCTGGCGATTTCGAGGGCTATGGCAGCGGCGACCTGCGCGATCTCCTCCGGTTCTCCGTCGAGCAGGAGTGCACCGACGTGGTCGAGGCCCAGAAGGATCAGGTTGCCGTCCGGGTCGTGGCCGAGGCCGGTCAGAAACGGGTATGGAGCGTCTCTGTCCACATGTCCCGGCGGGACTGGATCGGCCAATCGCCATTCTGTGCTGGTCGCGGTGGCGGTGAACGGCGCGATCGGTTCCGCAGGCTCGTCCAGAACGACGGTCGTGTCCTTGCTACCGAGCCGGACCATCCGGATTCCCGGCAGCTTGCTCCCCTCGCTCTCGGCGTGATGGGCGAGCTGGCGCAAAGCGCGGTCCAGGCTGGCGATCGGGTCCGTCTCCGCTCCTCCCAGGTCGCGCCTGCGGGCTGCGCGGAGCCGGCGGATACCGACTGCGCTCAGCACAGCTGCCGCCGCCAGTCCGGCGGCTCCCGCGATGACGAGCGGCGTGTTGACGGCCGGGCCGGATGGCGGGGCTGGCTGTGCGCCGCTCTCCTGCTTCGCAGCGGGCTCCGGGAGAGGGCTGGTCACCGGGGGAGGCGGTGCCGGGGGCTCTGGTTGTGGTGGCCGCGGTGCGGGGACGGCGGGCGGCGCAGTCGGCAACTGCAGCGTGTCGCCCGCTCGGATCAAGTCCGGATTGTGCACGTTCTTGTTGAGCCGCAGGATTTCTTGGTACCGGCCCGCGTTGCCGAGCCGGTCACGGGCGATCGAGGTCAGGGTTTCGCCTCGCTGCACGCGGTATCCCCCGGCCAGCGTCTTCGCAGGGAGGTCGAGGCGCCATCCCGGTTTGATCAATGCGACGTCGCGGAGGGTTTCCCCGTCCGGTTGGCGGCGAGCATGGTTGAGGGCGTAGATCTCGGTGTAGCGGCGTTCGTCGCCGAGCTGTTCGGCGGCGATGCGCATCAGGCTGTCGCCGGGCCGCACGACGTAGGGAGCCGCTGACGAAGCGGCAGGTGGCTCTGCGGCCGCAGCGACAGTGGCGGTCCCGATCATCAGCAGCAATACTCCGGCGACAAGCTTCCGCGCCCAGCCGATCCCAGCTAGCCGACGCACCGGCAGTCCGCGAAGGCGGCCGGTCGTTTCGACGAGCACCGCGGCAGCGAGCTGCAACCAGGCAACGACGCCAGCGAACGCCAGCAGGGTCAGAAAGACCTGGCCGCTGTCGCGCGTGAGGAGGGCGACCCACACGTCCGCGAAGGTGTGCATGTGATTCGGGAGCAGGACGTCGCGGAACGTCCAGAAGACGATCGGCGGCCCGGCGAGAATCGCGGCCAGGGCGAGCAGTCCGCCGAGGAACCGGACGATGCTGGTGACGGAACGCATGATCGACTCCTTCGTGGTCAGTCGGCGGAAACCAGGCCGGCCGCACCGTGGCCGTGGACGACGATTTCGGAGATCCCGAGAGCGCCGAGGAAAACGGTGCGGAGGGAGTCGGTTGTCTCCACGGCGATGTGGTCGGTCCGGACCTGCACGGTTCCCGTCATGCCAGCTGCCGTGAGATACCGTTTGGCTGCGGCCGCAGCTTCGTCCGGGTCGACGTGCGCGGCGCCTCCGGTGGCGAGCGCGTGCGGGTCGAGGGCTTGGCCGCCGGCGCGGGCGGCTTCTTCGGCGACGGCGGTGGCCCGTGATGCGGCGAGTGCTTTTCGGGAGCCGTCGACGGCGAGGCCGATGGCGATGGTCAGGGCGAGGCTGAGTCCAAGGATCAGCACGGAGATGGAGCCGCGTTCGTCGCGGAACAGGTTCATCGGCGGGCTCCGTATCGGTCGATCGGCGACTGGAAAGCCGCCTCGATCGGTCTGGTTCCGGCCAGTCCGGGGAGGAGGTCGGCGAGCGGGACGTCGCAGCGGACGCGCGCGGTGACGGTGCCGTTGTTGCCTGCGGGGCGTGCGAACTCGCTGGCGTCGACGTCGACGGTCAGGCGGGTGCAGGTGATGGACTGCTCCGCGAGTACGGCGCGGGACTGTTGCTCGGCCGCGACCGCTGCTGTCCGGCCGTCGTGGGCCAGCGACGCTTGACGAGCGGCTGCCCGTGCAGCGGCGTCAACCGCAGATTGAGCCGTCTCGACGCGCATGCCGAGCAGTCCGAGACCGAGGAGCGCGATAAGGGCGGAGACGCCGATGACGGCTTCGATGTTCATGTCGCCGCGCTCTGCGCGCAGTTCGGCGAGCCGGGTGGTCATGGCTGGATCCGCTCGATCGGCGCGGCGGCGGTCTGGCTGATCCGCACGCTCAGGAACGGCACGAAGGATGCGACCTCGGCGTTGACCGTTACCCGCACGAGGTTGCCGTCCGAGTGCCCGTCGGCGTCCACATGCGACAGCCAGGTACCGGTGGCGTCGCGGGCATAGGCGGCGGCCTGCTGAGCCGCTCCGGTCACGTCGACGGGTGGGATGCGGGCATGGTCGGCGCCGTCCCGGGCGGCCTCCAGCGCGATCGTGCGGCCGAGGAAAACGGCAACGAGCTGGAACACGGTCAGGGCGGCGATGATCAGGGTGCTGATGATCAGGACTGCGGTGATCGTGTCGTCGCCCCGCTCCCCTGTTCGCAGTTGTGCGATGCAGTTCATGTCAGTGTCCGCCGATAAGGGGGATCTTGCCGTTGACGTAGGCGGTGATCGCGCCGGCGATGAGCGTGGCGATGCCGACGGCGAGGGCGGCGTAGAGCGCTTTGGTGATGTTCTCGTCGCCGCGTTCGGGGTCGCGGCGGAACTCCTTCAGCCGAGCGGAAAGCAGCCCGTGCGCGAACAGGCAAAAGGTCAGGACGAAGCGGGGCATGACGGGTTCCTTCCTTAGGTGGTGAGCATGGTGGCGACGCCGGGGAAGGCGAGGAAGACGACGAAAGCGAGTCCGAGCAGGGCAAGCGGGAGGTCCATCCGGTCGGAACGCACCGCCGCGCCGGTTTTGCGTTCGGCTGACAGTTGCTGCTCGATGGAGTCGGCCTTGGCGCGCAGCGAGCTGACGATGCTCGCGCCGTCGTGACCGGCGCTGGCGACGACGTGGGTCAGGTCGTTCAGTTCGCGGACGCCGGTCGCGGCGCCGAGTCGTTGCAGGCCGTCCCAGGGCATGTCGCCGAGCAGGGCGGCCTCGTCCATTGCGTCGCGGATGCGGCGGAAGGTCCAGCCGTCGCCCAAGCTTGCGGGGTAACGGAGTGCCTCGACCGGGCCGCGGTCGCCGGCCCTGCCGAGTGCGACGAGGCGGCAGTAGCACGCCAGCGCGCCGCGCAGTTCGGTCCGTGCGCGCGCGACCTTCGATTTGAGGTTCGCGGCCGGGAGCATCCAGCCGATCGCGGCCGTGGCCAGCGACAGCGCGCCGGTGAGGACCAGGGGCGGGGCCACGTCGCCAAGCGCGAAAACGGAGGCGAGCAGCGGAACCCAGAGCGCACCGACCGCCGCGTACACGACCCGTTGCAGGATAAAGGATTCCGGCTTCTGCCCCACCAGCTCCAGGTTGCTGAGAGGGGCAGAGAGCAAGGCGAACCGCGCTGGCACGGACTTCGGGCCGGCGTCGCCGACGACGTCGGCCAGCCTCGGTCGAGTCCGGACGAATGCCGCAGCTACCGTCGTCACGCCGCTCGCGAAACCGACGGACAGGAGGATCAGGAGTGCGAGATCGGTCATGGCCGTGCTCCCTCGCGCAGAAACCGTGGCGGTTTCGGTTCAACGCCAAGCCGGTGCAGCCACACGACTGCCGCGGCTACTAGTCCCAGAACGACGGCAAGCACCGCTTGGCCGCCGACGGTGTTGTAGACGCCGGTGTAGGTCGTTCCGCCGAGCAGCGCGAAGCCGAGGAACATCAGGGCCCAGATGCCGAGGAGGACGCGCGCGGTCGAGCGCCGCCGGGACCGGTCGACCTCCGCGGTGCGGCGCGCGCGGACTTCGTCGGATACCTGGCGTGCCAGGGTGGTGAGGAGTTCGGCCGCGCCTGCTCCGTAGTGGTGTGCCACGCACAGTCCTGCAACGGCGATGTCTCCGACCCGGTCGTCGAGGTCGTCGGCGAACCCCAGCAGGGCTGGACGGAACTCCCAGAACCGCAACCGTTGCGCGAGGGTGCGTACCTCGGAGGCGATCTCCGGCGGTGCTTCGCGGACGGATGCTTGGATCGCGCTGGTCAGGCCGATGTGGCCGGGGCCGAGCAGGTCGGCGAGGCGGCGGAGCCAGGTCTCGATCGCCTCGAGTCGAGCGATCCTCGCGGCTGACACGCGACCGGCCGAGACGAGCCAGGGCAGGAAGATCACGGCTGCGGCACCGCCGACGCCGACGACCGGCCATCCCGAGACCAGCCACAGCACACCCCCGGCGCCGACGGCGGCCAGATGCCGTCGGGTGAACCGCAGGCGGTGCAGATGACACGGCCGCGCGGCGCGGTCTGTGGTCGTTCCGAGGAAACCGGCTAACACCGTGGCCAGCCCAGCGGCGAATCCGAGACCCGTGAGTGCGACGAGCAGTTCGCTCATGACGCCCGCCTTTCAACCGGGAGAACCCAGTCGCCGTCGCCGTTGGCGGTGAGCCAGTTCCGGTCGAAGCCGCAGGCTTCGAGATCAGCGATGTCGGTCGGGAGGTTCCCGGTCGGGACCGCGCGGGACGCTCCGGTCGGCCGGCGGAAGAGGTGGGTGCGGGCCGGGTGCCCGTGCTCTCCCGGTTCGACCGCGACGATCTCCGACACCGACCGGTCAAGTGCGCCGCCATGGGCAGCGAGGTCGACGTGGACGATCAGGTCCACCGACTGCGCAACCATGTCGCGCGCGAACTCGGGCGTCCACGCGGAATTCGCGTCCAGGCACAACAACGCCATCCGCTGGATCGCCTGGTCCGCGCTGCGAGCGTGCACAGTGGACAGAGATCCGGCACCGCCTGAAGACAGGGCGTTGAGCATTGGGACGATCTCTTTGCCGCGGACTTCGCCCACGACGATCCGGGCTGTGTGCATGCGCAGGGCCTGCCACACGAGTTGCATCAGCGTGACGCCACCGGCTGGGCGACCGTTCTCGACGTGCTCGGCGTTTCCTTGTTGCTCTTCGAAGGCCACCACTGCCGGGAATCGGTCGCGGTGCCGGTGCAGGCCGAGTTCGAACTCGGTCTCCAGGGTCGCGAACCGTTCGGTCGGCGGGATCTCCCAGCACAGGCCGCGCAACAGCGTCGTCTTGCCGGCCTTCTGTCGTCCGCTGATCACGATGTTCTTCTCCGCACGGACTGCAGCGCGGAGCAACGCCAACTGGGCGGTGGAGATCATCCCGCGGGCGCGCAGCGCCTCAAGGTCGGCTGCGCCGAGCCGGTGGCGGCGGATCGAGACGTGCGGCCGGTCGGTGACGCCGACGGTCGCGGCAAGGCGTTCGCCGCCGGGCAGTTCCATGTTCAGCAGCGGATGTGTCGCGTTGATCGCGTGCTCGGTCCGGCCGTGGCGTGCGGCGATCCGTTGCAGCCAGCGGATCAGCGCGTCGTCGGTGGGCGCGATCCGCGGTCCGCGCATAACGCGGCCGTCGCTGTAGGACAGCCACGCGGCGTCGTTGCCGATCACGTCGATGTTCTCGATCGCGTCGTCCGCAAGCAGGGGTTCGAGACGGCCGAGGCCGAACATCTCCGCCATGACGGCCTGCCGGATCGCCCAATCCTGGTCCTGGTCCGGGAGCGGCCTGCCGCGTGCTACCCACTCTTTTCCGACGTCGCTCAGTACTGCGTCGAGCAGGTCTCCGGCGATCGCTCGCTCGTCGGCGGGAGCGTGGCTTCCGTGTCGCAACGCGTCCTGGACGCGTGGAGCCAAGCGTTCCTGCACCAGGTCGACCAGTTCGTCGGCACCCTCGAACATCTCCGCGTCACCCGGCATCGTCTGGCTCCTCACCGTGATTCGGCCTCGGCACCGGAAGCGGCCGCGCCGCAGGCACCGGAGCCATGCGCACCGACGGAGGTCCGGGGCGGGGCGGGAACCGTACGACGTTAGTGGAGCGCAACAGGGCTTTCCGGGTCGACGCTCGCCTCCCCAGTTCCTGTGCGACCGCGCGACTCGACGACACCAGCGCGGAGGAAGCGAACCGCCGCGTCGGGCGGAACAGGTTGGCGAACTGCGCGGCCGCAGCAGGATCCTTCGCCAGTACTCCCGCCAACGGCACCCCGTGCGCCGCGAACACTTTCGCGATCTCTGCAGGAGGAAAGCCCTGGGACGCTCCGGGATCGGCAGGGACGACCACCGCGACGAGACTGCCGTCGCCGAACGCGGTGAGCCCGGCTTCGCGCTGGATGAGCTCGAACGAGCGCACCGCGCGGGCCAGCGAATGGCGGTCGTTCCGGAGAATCAACACGACCAGGTCCGAGGCGGCCATGACCGCGCGCGGCGCGCCCTGTGCCCGGATCCGACCGCAATCGACCAGGACGTCGACTGTCTTGAACTCGCGGAACAGCCCCGCGAGCGAGGTCCAGGGAACTCCGTCGGATTCCAGCGGGCCGCGGCATCCTGGCAGCAGATGGTGGCGGCCGGTTCCGTCCGGCAAGGTGACAAGCTGCGCCGACATGGCGTGGTGCAGCGGAGTCTTGCGGGCGGCCACCGTCAACTCGAGGAGTCCGCGACGGCCGAGCGCGCCGTCCGGGTCGAACACCGCCAGGGCGTGTCCACCGATGGGATCTGCCTCGACGGCGACGGCATCGTGCGGCCACGACCAGGTGAGGGCCAGCACCGCTGTGGTGACGCCGGGGCTTCCGGCCAACGAGAAAAACGAGATCAGCATGTCACCCAGCTCCCATCGGAAGCATGATCAGCACCACAGCGCTGGCGGCGGCTTTGGCCGCGAGGCGAGGCCCGTCCGCAGCGGGCACGACGACGTCGACCACGCGGATTCCGCTGGCGTCAGGCGTACCGACTCGCAGCACGCTCGCGCGGACGGGCTGCCAGTCGTCGGCCTCGGCGGAGACCAGCAGGACCGGTGACCGGGTGGTCGGTGCGCCTCCTGGCATCTGCCCGGCCTTGAACGGGACACCGACGAGCTGCTGCCCGACGACGGGAAGCGACGGACCTTCGACTTGGCTTCGCGTCACCAGGTTGCCGACAACGAGATCCGAGGTCGCGGGTTTGCCGACGATCTGCGCGCGTTCGTCCCACGGAATCGGATCGAGCCCCGGGGTCGGGTGGACCTCGACCTCTCGCAAGGCAGCCTCGGTCACCGCCTCGCCGAAGCGAACCGGCGCGGCGACGCCGACTGCCGCGATCGTGTCGCTGGTCGATCGGAAGACTGCGACGGTTCCGACGGCGCACACCGCCGAGAGCACCACGCCGACGAGGATCAGCAGCTTCGACCGGTGTCGCCGCGGCGGGTGCAGAGGCGTCGGGGCCGGTGGTGCCGGACGGTCCGGCACGGACTTGACGGTCATCTCAGCCTCCCCGGACGTGGGTGTTGAGAGTGCGGATCTCCCGGACGGCCAGCTGTGCCCGGGACGTGAGGTCCATCGAGTCGGTCCCTCCCTGCCCTGCCCCGGACCAGCGGATCCGCCAGTGCCCGGTCGCGGAGATAGAGAACCCCGGCGAGGACGATCGCGAGTAGACGTGTCCGCAGGTCGGAGACGGTCGGCCAGCCTGGTCGTCGGCGAACGGCGTGCCCGGGCCTGCGCAGGTGACTACCGCGCCGTCGCCCATCGCCCACGTAACCGACTCGAGTGCGGCGGTCACGGTCACCGAGATCCCGCCGGCGGATGCCGTCTTCGAGATCGGACCGGTCGTCGCCGGGCGACGGGCCGTCCACATCCAGACGGGGAAGCCGACGGTCGCGCCGTGCGGCGAATCCCCCGGCGGCGCGAGCCGGATATCAGGAGCCTCGAGTCCCAGTTCGGCGATCGCCTGCTGGGCCAGTTCCGCCGGCGAAACCTGCGGAGCGGCGGCGGGCTGACCGTTGGGGGCGAACACGACCCGCGGCCAGGGCAGCGCCGCACCGTCGCCTTGGCACATCTGGAACTTCAACGACCCCTCGTGCGGGTCGTGCCCGCCCCACATCGGGTCTCCCGGAGGCGGCTGCTGAGCCCACGGTCGCTCGACGCACGTGAACTTCGGCTGCGGCGTTTGCCCTCCGGTGCCGGGTGGTGGAGGGCTTGGCGCGGGAGCAGGACCTCCTGGACGGCCAGGGTCGGTCGCGGCGACCCAGCAGCGTCCGCGGGTACCGGTCGAAGTACACCCGCCCTCTTGCCCGTCGGCCGGCGTCGGAAGGAGGATCAGCAGCAGAATCACGCCGATTGCGGCGTCAGCGCGGCTCAGCATGGCTGGTCCACATGCGGTCGCACGATCTGCACCAACCACCGGTACGGCGCCGGATACCGGACCACCTCGGCTTCCAACCGATAACGCCGAGGCTGCCGTGGATTGTCGAGGTGTTTGCCCGTCTCCCCTACCCGATCGCTGACCAGGTGTTCCTCGGAGGCGTCCAGGCAGTCGTCGATCACGACGCGAGCCGGCTCGGCCACGCTGACCGAGCGCACCGAGGGAGCCCGGTGATACTGCCCGACCGAATGAGCAGGCACCGAAGCCAAGTTCGCCAGCTCGTCGACGAACGACGTGAGGGCGGGGTCTGCCATGAGCCGGGTCAGCGCCGGACGCCAGTCCTGGGACCGGGGAGCCGCTTCTGCTTGCTCGCTCAGTTCCCAGTACTGGCGGTAGACCGCCAACGCCTTCGGGGCGATCTCGTGTTCCGGGGTGGGGATCCAGGGAGACGAGGTCGCGGCGGCCGAGGATGGTGCCGGAGGCGGCGGGGGTGCGGCGTTGGAGCATCCGGTTAGCACGACGCTCACCAGCACCAGTCCGACAGCCGGGTACCTGAGCTGAGTCATCAGGGCCTCCATGGGACAGGCGGCGGGGCGAGCCCGGGCGGCCCGCCCCACCCCGGCGGGCAAAGGCCGGCC
>NZ_JACJHR010000090.1 GCF_014174495.1 Amycolatopsis echigonensis | reverse complement strand
CTCCCGGAGATCGCCACCGACTTCGGGGTCTCCATCCCGTCCGCGGGACTCCTGGTGACCGGGTACGCCCTCGGGGTCGTCGCCGGCGCCCCGGTGATGACCATTCTCGGCACGAAGATCAACCGCAAGACGATGCTCATGCTGCTCATGGGCCTGTTCATCGCCGGGAACCTGCTGTCGGCGGTCGCGCCTGCCTTCGGGGTGATGCTCGCCGGGCGGATCGTCGCGTCGCTCGCGCACGGGGCGTTCTTCGGGATCGGCTCGGTCGTCGCGGCGGAGCTCGTCGCGCCGGACAAGCGGGCCGGGGCGATCGCGATCATGTTCACCGGGCTCACGGTCGCCAACATCGTCGGCGTGCCGCTCGGGACGTTCGTCGGGCAGGCGGTCGGCTGGCGGGTCACCTTCGGGATCGTCGCGGCGCTGGGCGTCGTCGGGCTCGCCGGAGTCGCGAAGCTGGTGCCGGATCTGCCCCGGCCCGAAGGAGCGCACCTGCGCAAGGAGCTGGCCGCGTTCCGGAACATCCAGGTGGTTCTCGCGATGGCGATGACGGTGCTCGGCTTCGGCGGCGTCTTCGCCGCGATCACCTACATCGCCCCGATGATGACCGAGATCGCCGGGTATTCGGCGGGCGCGGTGACTTGGCTGCTGGTGCTGTTCGGCATCGGCATGTTCCTCGGCAACCTGACCGGCGGCCGGTTCGCGGACCGCAAGCTCATGCCCATGTTGTACGTCAGCCTCGGCGGGCTCGCGATCGTCCTGGCGTTGTTCACCGCCACCGCGCACAGCAAAATCCTCGCCGCGGCAACGATTCTGCTGATCGGCGCGCTCGGCTTCGCCACCGTGCCGCCATTGCAGAAGCGCGTGCTCGACCAGGCACACGGCGCGCCGACGCTCGCTTCCGTCGTCAACATCGGCGCGTTCAACCTCGGCAACGCGCTGTCCGCGTGGCTCGGCGGCGTCGTGATTTCCGCCGGATTCGGCTACACCGCACCGAACTGGGTCGGGGTCGCGCTCGCCGGTTCCGCGCTCGGCCTCGCGCTCTTGTCGGCCGCGCTCGAACGCCGTCCGCGCGTCGCGGCGGCGGAACCCCTTGTCCAGCACTGAGAAAGGCAACTCGCATGACTGTCCCCCACGTCCGCCTCAACAACGGCGTCGACATCCCGCAGCTCGGCTTCGGCGTCTTCCAAGTCCCGGACGACCAGACCACCGCCGCGGTGGCCAGCGCTCTCGAATCCGGTTACCGCAGCATCGACACCGCCGCGATCTACGGCAACGAAGCTGGCGTCGGACGCGCCATCGCCGAATCCGGGATCTCCCGCGAGGACGTCTTCGTCACCACCAAGCTGTGGAACGACGACCAAGGCTACGACTCCACCCTGCGCGCCTTCGACGCCAGTCTCGCGAAACTCGGTCTCGACTACGTAGACCTGTACCTGATCCACTGGCCGACGCCTGCCCGCGACCGCTACCTCGACACCTGGCGTGCCCTGGAGCACCTCGTCAAGGACGGTCGCATCCGAGCCGCCGGCGTGTCCAACTTCCAGCCCGCGCACCTGCGTCGCCTGCTCGACAACAGCGACCTCGTGCCCGCGGTCAACCAGATCGAACTGCACCCCGGTCTGCAGCAGACCGAACTGCGCGATTTCCACGCCGAGCACGGCATCGCGACCGAAGCGTGGAGCCCGCTTGCCCAGGGTGCGGTCCTGGCCGACCCGGCGATCACCGAAATCGCCGCGCGCACTGGGAAATCCCCCGCGCAGGTGGTGCTGCGCTGGCACCTGCAGCTGGGCACCATCGTGATCCCGAAGTCCGTGACGCCCGCCCGGATCCGGCAGAACTTCGACGTATTCGACTTCGAGCTGACCGAGAGCGACCTCGCCGCGATCGCCGCCACCGACCGCGGCCTGCGTACTGGGCCGGACCCGGATCAGCTCAACTGATCATTGCGGCGCAACGGAAAACCGCGCCCCCGCTCCTCGACGCCGCATTGAGTGCTCGGCATGCACTCGATGCGGCGTTCGATGCGTCTGCCGCACCCAATGCTTCGGTGGGCGACACAGAGCTGTCGCGGATCGGTGCGGCGCGGCCTGGGCCGTGGCTGGGACCCGGCGGCTGACCGGTCCGTGTCTGGGACACTGCGACTCCGGGCTAGTTCCGCACAAGCCGGGTAGCCGTGACCCCGTTCGGGAAAGCCGTCCGCTCCGCCACCGAAAACACCGTCGGATCGAACCCGCCCTCCACCATCGGGATGCCCGCGCCCGCCACCACCGGGTAGCTCTTCAGCACGATCTCGTCGATCTCCGGCAGCAGCGCCCCGGCCAGTTTGCCGCCGCCGCACAGCCAGATGTCTTTCCCGGTTTCCTCCTTCTTCAGGTCTCTCACCAGGCCGACCGGGTCGCCGGGGACGACGGTCACCGCCGGGTCGAGGTCCGGTTTCAGCATGCTCGACACGACGTACTGCCGCAGGTGCGCATAGGGACTGGGCACGGTCGGATCGAGCTGGTGGGTCGCGCGGCCCATCACCACGGTGTCGAACCGGCGGTTCGGGACGTCCGCGACACCGGCGCCGGCGCGGAAGGCGGTCGGGATGGTTTCCGGGTACAGCGAGTTCAGGAATCCCAGGTAGGCGGGAGTCTGCTGGGCGTCGCCCTGCGGGAAGAAGTCGAACTCGCCCGCGGGGCCGGCGATGCGGCCGTCGAGGGTGACCGCGACGTAGTACACGAGCTTTCGCATCTAAAGACTCCATCTATAGTACTATGTTTGAAGTGGTTTGAACGTACAACTACAGCTGGAGTGGTGTCAAATGGTCCGGAGGAACGACCAGCGGCGGGCTGCGCTCGTCGACGCGGCGATCGAGGTGCTGGCGCGCGAGGGTGCGCGAGGACTGACGTTCCGGGCGGTCGACGGGGAGGCCGGCGTGCCCGCGGGCACCGCGTCGAACTACTTCGCCAATCGGGACGAGCTTTTCACGCAGGCCGGGGCTCGGGTGTACGAGCGGCTGCAGCCCGACGACGACTCGATCCCGCCCGGGCGCGGGGACCGGGAGTCGTATGCCCAGTTGATGCGTGAGCTGGTCAGCCGGGTCGCGGCGTTTCGGACCGGGTATCTCGCGTTGCTGGAGCTCCGGCTCGAGGCCACTCGACGGCCGGAACTGCGCAAGGTGCTGACGGAGCGGGTCCGGGCCGACGTCGACGCGAACGTCGCGTACCACGAAGCGTCCGGGCTGCCTGGCGACGCCACGGCGGTCAAGCTGCTGATTCTCGCGCTGAACTGGCTGATCGTCGAACAGCTGACCCTGCCGGACGTATTCGACGAGGCGGAGCGGGAACAATTGATCACCGAAGCGGTCGAACGGATCGTCGCCCCCGAATAAGGACTATCCGGGAGGAAAAGAACCGTTTCCCGGCCCGCCCTCGACCGGAAATTTAGGTTTGCCTATCGTAATCTCCGTGCAGTGGGCAGACGCGGTTCCGAACCTGATGATCGGCTTGCGCGAGGGACTGGAAGCGGGCCTCGTGGTGAGCATCCTGCTGGCCGCGCTGCGCAAGATCCGGCCGGAAAGCGGCACGGTGTCGACGGCTCCGGTGTGGCTGGGCGTCCTGGGCGCGGTGACCGTAGCGGGCAGTTTCGCCACGATTCTCACCTTTTCCACGGATGTCCTTTCTTCCCGGGCGCAGCAGATCGTCGGCGGCTCGTTGAGCGTGCTCGCGGTATTCCTCGTCACCGGCATGGTGTTTTGGATGCGCCGGACCGCGATGGGGCTTTCGGCGCAATTGCGCGGCGAAGTCGAACGCGCGGTGGCGATCGGCGCGGGCGCGCTGACGCTCACCGCGTTCCTCGCTGTCGGCCGCGAGGGCCTGGAGACCACGCTGTTCCTCTGGACGGCGGTGAAAGCGTCCGGCACCACGGTCGCGCCGCTGACCGGAGCGGCGCTCGGGCTCGGCCTCGCGATCCTGCTGTGCTGGCTGCTCTACCGCCGCGCGGTACGGCTCAACCTCGGCGTTTTCTTCAGCCGCACCGCTTTCGTGCTGATCGTCATCGCGGCCGGGGTGCTGTCCTACGGCCTCGGCGACCTGCAGGACGGGGGAGTGCTGCCCGGCCAGAGCTGGGTCGCCTTCGACCTCACCGGCACGCTGGACCCGAACTCGTGGTGGGTTTCGCTGATCAGCGGCGTCACCGAGCTGACGCCCCGGATGACCGTGCTGCAGGTGACGGCCTGGCTCGCCTACCTCGCCGTCGTGATTCCGCTGTTCGTCAAGGCCGGTCGGCAGCCGGTCGAGCGAAAGCCCGAGAGCGAACCGGCACCAGCCGGGAAGTGGGAACGGCTCGCGGGCACGCACACCGGGATCGTCGCCGGCGCGCTGGTGCTCGTGCCGGTCGCGGTGGCGGCTTTGGTGGTCGCGGCCCTTCCCGAAGCCGCGACGGGTTCCGCGATCACGGTGACCGACCACGACTGCGCGCCGGAATGGAAGTCCGCCTCGGCCGGGACTCAAAGCATCACCGTCACCAACAAGACCGCGAAGGCGGGCGAGATCCGGCTCGACGACAGCAACGGCGGGATCGTCGCGGAGATCGAGACGATCGGTCCCGCCACGAGCGCCACGATGTCCGCGACGCTCGGCGACGGTTCCTACACCTTCCACTGCCTGATGTCCGGGCAGGCCACCACCGCGTCGGCTCCGGTGCAGGTCAGCGGTGGCGCGGCTGGCAACGGCCCGGCCCCGGTCAAACCGGTCACCACCGAAGATCTCGCCGGCCCGAATCAGAAATATCTCGCGTACGCCGCCCAGCAACTCGGCACGGTGTCGACCGCGGTGGGCACGGTCCGCGCGGATCTGGCCGCGAACAACACTGACGCGGCGAAGAAAGACTGGCTGACCGCGCAGCTCGCGTGGGAGCGTGTCGGCGCATCCTACAACAGCTTCGGCGACGCGGGCACCGCGGTCGACGGCCTGCCCAACGGATTGCCCGCGAACACGGCCGATCCTGGCTTCACCGGATTGCACCGGCTGGAATACGGCTTGTGGCACGGCCAGGCTGGGGCGTCGCTGGTCCCGGTCGCCGACCAGCTCACCCAGGATCTCGCGACCCTGCGCGGAAAACTCGCCACCGACGACGTCGCGGGCGATCCCACGAAGCTGCCGATCCGCGCACACGAAATCCTCGAGGACGCGATCCGCGACCATCTGTCCGGAATGGACGATCAAGGCAGCGGGACCGCTTACCCCGCAACGGATGCCGACATCGACGTCACCCGCACCGTCTTGGCCGAGCTGACCCCGCTCCTCGACGAACGCGCCCCCGGCCTGGTCCAGACGGCGGAAAAGCAGCTCACCACGCTGCACGAAGCGCTGGCCGGCCACGCGCCCACGACCCTCGCCCAACGGCAGGCGGTGAACGGTGCGGCGGGAGCTGTCGTCGAGACGCTGTCCGCGGTGCCCACTCTGCTCGAAGTCCCCCCGAGCCACTGATCGGCTGGTGAATCCCGAAGTGACCAACGTCAATCGCCGCAACTTCCTGAAAGGCGCGGCCGCCGGCGCGGCAGGCACTGCGCTCACCGGAGGCGTGCTGATCGGCGGCGCCCAGGCCGACGAACGCTCCGCCGGCGCGGCACCGGCCCCGGCGACCGAGTACCCGTTCCACGGCGCCAACCAGTCCGGCGTGCTCACCCCGGCTCCGGCGGAGAAACAGGCTTCCGCGGCCTTTGTGGCGTTCGACCTGCTCAGCAACTCGAAGACAGACCTCGTCGCGCTCCTGCACACGCTGACCGACCGCGCGCGGTTCCTCACCACCGGCGGTACGCCGCCGAATCTGGGGGTCGGAAGGCCGCCGTCGGACAGCGAGGTGCTCGGCCCGTCCGTCCAGGCCGACGGCCTCACCGTCACGGTTTCGTTCGGTGCGAGCCTCTTCGACCGCGTCGGCCTCGCCGCGCGGAAACCGAAGAAGCTCACTCCGATGAAGATCTTCCCGGACGACGCGCCGGAAGCCGCCTGGATGCACGGGGACCTGCTGATCCAACTGTGCGCCAACAACCCGGACACGGTGCACCACGCGCTGCGCGACCTCACCCGGCACACCCGCGGCGCGATGCAGCTGCGGTGGAAGATGCACGGTTACAACCCGCCGCCGCGGCCGTCCGGCGCGGGCCGGAACCTGCTGGGGTTCAAGGACGGCACGGCGAATCCGGTCGGCGGCGAGGCGAGCGGGCTGGTGTGGGTCGACGATCCGGCCGAGCCCGCGTGGGCGCGCGGCGGCAGCTACCAGGTGGTGCGGCTGATCCGGATGCTGGTCGAGTTCTGGGACCGGGTGTCGATCAACGAGCAGGAGAAGATGTTCGGCCGCCGCCGCGATTCGGGCGCCCCGCTGGACGGCAACTCCGAGACCGACAACCCGAACTACGCCGCCGACCCGAACGGCGCGGTGATCCCGTTGACCGCGCACATCCGGAAGGCCAACCCGCGCACGCCCGCGACCGACAACCAGCGCCTGGTCCGCCGCTCCTACAACTACGACCTCGGCGTCGACGCGAACGGGGAACTCCAGGCCGGGCACGTGTTCGTCTGCTATCAGCAGGACGTGCGGCGGCAGTTCGAGACGGTGCAGCAGCGGCTGGCCGGCGAGCCGCTGGTGGACTACGTCCAGCCGTTCGGCGGCGGGTACTTCTTCACGCTGCCGGGCGTCCGCGACCGCAACGACTGGTACGCCAGCGCGCTGTTTGGCTGATCGAGCGCGCGCCGGGCCTGTCGGCAGGAGCGAGACCGATTCCGCACCCGCCGCCGAGAGCAACCCTCCTTGGGGCGGAGCTTCCCGGGGGCGAGTGCGCAGCCGGGTGCCAGATCTTTCCCGGTGGCACCACGCTCTGACCTGGGAATTTGCCGTTAGTGGTGCCGTAGTGGTGCCAAGCTGAGCCACCATGGCTTGTGGTGGTGCCAAGCGTGTGCCATAGTGGTGCCATGGACTTGACCACGTACGTAAGCAACCTCGGGCGGGAATTCGCGACGCTGGCCGAGGCCGGCGGCGAAGAGGGACGCGCGCTGGTCGAGCGGCTGACCGGATCGCTCGAATCGGCGATCCGGATGACTCTCCTGGACACTCTGTCCGGCGCCGTCGACGAGATCACCCGGGACCTCGCGCCCGGCTCGGTCGAACTGCGCCTGCGCGGCCGCGACCCGAACTTTGTCGTGACCGCGCCGCCCGCCGAACCCGCTCAGCCCGCCGCGCCGGCGGCCGATCCGGTTCCGGAGGCCGAACCGCTGTTCTCCGAGGACGGCCCGTCCGCGCGGATCAACGTGCGGCTGCCCGAACAGCTCAAGGCCGCGGTCGAGGAGGCCGCCGCCAAGGAGGGCCGTTCGGTCAACGCCTGGCTCGTCCGGGCGGCCACCGCGGCGCTGCAGCAGCGACCCGAACGCGAACAGCGGTTCGAGCCGCCCGGCGGCACGTTTTCCAAGCAGAGCTTCACCGGCTGGGTCCGGTAGCTCCGTTCTTCGCTGATTCTTTCACCCGTCTCTGACCTGCGGAGACGGCACACCTATCCGAAACGTGGGGACAACCATGCCTAAATTCGACACGCCCGACCCGATTTCCGTCACCCTCGACCTCGGCGTCGGCCAGGTGCGATTCGCCGCGAGCGACCGCGCCGACACCGTCGTCGACGTCCGTCCGTCCGACGACATGGACGCGTCCGACGTGAAGACCGCGCAGCAGGTCCGCGTCGACTACAGCAACGGCACGCTGCACATCACCGGCCCGAAGATGCGGGCGTTCGACTTCTCCCGCAAGACCCGCTCGGTCGACGTGACGGTCGAACTGCCCACCGGTTCGCGGATTTCCGCCGAGGTGCAGGCGGGTGCCTTCCACAGCACCGGGCAGCTCGGGCAGGCACGGTTCAAGACCGCCGCCGGGAACGTCAGCCTCGACCGCACCGGCCCGCTGCGCGTCGACACCTCGGTCGGCCACGTCACGGTCGAGGGGATCGCGGGCGACGCCGAGGTCTCCACCTCGTCCGGCAAGGTCCAGCTCGGTCCGGTCGACGGCACCGTGGTGGTCAAGAACTCCAACGGTGACACCACGATCGAGTCGGCCGGCGGCGAGGTCCGGGTGCGCGCGGCCAACGGCGACATCACGGTCGAGCACGCGGACGCGGGGGTCGACGTGAAGACGTCCAACGGCGCCATCCGGCTCGGCGAGATCGTCCGCGGTTCGGTCCTGCTCGAGAGCGCGATCGGCGACCTGCGGATCGGCATCGCGAAGGGCACCGCGGCCTGGCTCGACGTCAAGACCAACTTCGGCCACGTGCGCAACCAGCTGGAGACCTCGGCCAGCCCGGGCGAGTCCAAGGAGACCGTCGAGGTCCGCGGGCACACCGCGTTCGGCGAAATCGTCATCCACCGCTCTTGATCACAGGCTTGGAGAACCCTATGTCCAGCAACCATTCCGGACCGGCGATCGCCGCCACCGGACTGCGCAAGTCCTTCGGCGACCACGTCGTGCTCGACGGCATCGACCTCACTGTCGCGCGCGGCACGGTCTTCTCGCTGCTCGGCGCGAACGGCGCGGGCAAGACCACCACGGTGAAGATTCTGTCCACTTTGATCAATGCCGATGCCGGCGCGGCGCACGTCGCCGGGTACGACCTCACCGCGGAAGCGGACGGCGTGCGGGCGTCGATCGGGGTCACCGGGCAGTTTTCCGCCGTCGACAATCTGCTGACCGGTGAGGAAAACCTGCTGCTGATGGCGGATCTGCACCACCTCGACCGGGCCGCGCGGCGCCACCGCACGGCGGAGCTGCTCGAACAGTTCGATCTCGTCGAAGCGGCCAAGAAACCGGTGTCGACCTACTCCGGCGGCATGCGGCGGCGGCTCGACCTGGCGCTGACGCTCGTCGGCAGCCCGCAAGTGATCTTCCTCGACGAGCCGACCACCGGGCTCGACCCGCGCAGCCGCCGGGCGATGTGGGAGATCGTGCGCAAGCTCGTGGCCGACGGGGTCACGATTTTCCTTACCACGCAGTACCTCGAAGAGGCCGACGAACTGGCCGACCGGATCGCGGTGCTCGACCACGGGCGGATCGTCGCCGAGGGCACGGCGGAGGAGCTGAAGCGCCAGATTCCCGGCGGACACGTCCAGTTGCGTTTCGAAGACGAGGCCGACCTCGGACACGCCCAGCGTGTGCTGAGCGAAGCGACGCGACAGAACGACTCGCTGGTGCTGCGCGTGCCCAGCGACGGCAGCCTGCAGTCGCTCAAGGCGCTGATCGACCGGCTCGACGCGATGTCGGCGAAGGTCGACGAGCTGTCCGTGCACACCCCTGATCTCGACGACGTTTTCCTTGCCCTCACCGGCAATCCCACTGACGAAAAGGTGACTTCCCGATGACTGCTCCCGCTCTCGCCGGACCGGATCTGCGGTTCTATCCGGTGCGCGATTCGATGACCATGCTGCGCCGGAACCTCAAGCACATGCTCCGGTATCCGTCGATGACGATCATGCTGGTCGGCATGCCGGTCGTGTTCCTGCTGCTGTTCGTCTACGTGTTCGGCGGCACGCTCGGCGCCGGGCTCGGCGGGCCTTCGGGCGGCGGCCGGGCCGAATACGCCAACTTCGTCGCGCCGACGATCCTGCTGATGACCATCACCGCCACCGTGCAGGGAACGGCGATTTCCGTCGCGATGGACCTGACCGAAGGGGTCATCGCCCGGTTCCGGACCATGCACATCGCGCGGGTTTCGGTGCTGACCGGGCACGTGCTCGGCAGTGTGCTGCAGGCGTTGTTCGGGCTCGTGGTGGTCACCGGGGTCGCGCTGCTGGTCGGGTTCCGGCCCGCCGCCGGGGTCGGTTCGTGGTTCGCCGCGGTCGGGTTCCTCGTGGTGGTGGCGCTCGCGCTGGTGTGGCTGTGCGTCGCGCTCGGGCAGGTGAGCAAGAGCGTCGAATCGGCCAGCAACACGCCGATGCCGTTGCTGCTGCTGCCTTTCCTCGGCAGCGGGTTCGTGCCGACCGATTCGATGCCGGGCGCGCTGCGGTGGTTCGCCGAATACCAGCCGTTCACGCCGATCATCGAGACCCTGCGCGCGCTGCTGCTCGACCGGCCGCTCGGCAACCACCTGTGGTTCGCGCTCGGCTGGTGCGCCGTGATGGGCGTCGGCGGCTATCTCTGGTCCAAGAAGCTTTTCAATCGCGAATACGCACACTGAAAGGGGCATGGGGGATCACTGGCGAGGAGATCGTGCAAGGGGTTCCGATGGGGCGGGCCCCGGGGCGCCCGTTCGACCCTCCGCCGTCGCTGACCGCGGTGCGGGACCGGGCCCCGCTGACGCGGATGGCGTTCCCGGACGGGCATGTCGGCTGGCTGGCGACCGGGCACGCGGAGGTCCGGGCGATTCTGGGGGACCAGCGGTTCAGCAACCGGTACGAATTGTGGCACTACCCGTTTCCCGGGATGGAGCAGTTCCCCGAATTGCCGCCGGCTCCGGTGGGCGACCTGACGGGGCTCGACGCTCCGGAGCACACGCGATTCCGGAAGCTGCTGACGGGCAAGTTCACGGTCCGGCGGATGCGGTTGCTCAGCGATCGCGTGGCCGAGGTCGCGGACGAGTACCTGGATGCGATGGAAAAGGCCGGGCCGGGGGTCGATCTGCTCGAGGCTTATGCGCATCCGGTGCCCGCGGTGATGATTTGCGAATTGCTCGGGGTGCCCTATTCGGACCGGGGGTCTTTTCTGGGGGATGCCGCGGCGATCAGCGATGTCGATCTTTCCGAAGAGGAGAGGATGACCGCTTATGGCCAGTTGCAGGAGTACGTGGCTTCACTGGTGCCAGCCAAGCGTGCCGCTCCCACGGACGACTTGTTCAGCGATCTGACCAGCAGCGACCTGACGGACGAGGAACTGGCGGGACTGGGGACGTTCCTGCTGGCGGCCGGGCTGGACACCACGGCGAACATGCTGGCGTTGGGGACGTATGCGCTGCTGGACAATCCGGAGCAGTGGACGGTGGTCCGGGACGAGCCGGAGGCTGCTGGCGGGGCTGTCGAGGAATTGATGCGGTATCTGTCGGTCGCGCATACCGGGGTACGGGCTGCGTTGGAGGACGTCGAGATCGGCGGGCAGGTGATCCGGGCCGGGGAGTCTGTGGTGCTGTCGGTGCAGGCGGCCAACCGGGATCCCCGGAAGTTCGATCGGCCGGATGAACTGGACGTGCGGCGGTCCGCGGTCGGGCATGTGGGGTTCGGGCATGGGATTCATCAGTGCCTGGGGCAGCAGTTGGCTCGGGTCGAGATGACTGTTGCGTTGCCCGCGTTGGTGCGGCGGTTTCCGACGTTGCGGGTAGCGGGGGAGGTATCTCTGCGGCCTGAGGTGCAGAATATTTACGGGATGCGGAAGTTGCCGGTCGCTTGGTGACCGGCTCGGTTTACGGCCGTTTTGGACTCCCTCGCTTTTGATTGTTTAACACCGGCTCGGCGCTATCAAGGGCGCCTTCGGCGTCGCTGCGCGATGGCCGCTGGCGCGACGACCCTTGACCGCGCCGAGCCGGTGCTAACTGCGGCTGGGGCGAGGGGGACGGGGCGGAGTGGTCGTCTTGGTGCGGTGGGAGGGAGTGTGCCGGGTGTGATCGACGCGGATGTGGTGCGGGCGAACGGTGTCGTAATCGGCATCCGCAGGCGTCGGTAGCGGCCCGGGGGCGGACGATTTCGTATCTGGTGGACGGCGAGCGGGTGTGGGTGCGGACCGACGACGTCGGGGATGACAACGGGCGCTTCTTTCCTCAGGTCGGGGCGGAATTCGGGGAGACGGGTGGCGTGCGGCGGGGGAAGATCGGCACCGCGGACTGTCAAGTGATCGACTGTGTACCGTTCGTAGGGTTCGCGCAGCGGAGACTGGGAGAGCTGCTGCGGTGAAGCTGGCACCTATACTCGGGCGTTGTGACTGAAGGGTTCTCGCAGGTGCTGGAGCGCTGCCAGGCGTTCCTGGACGAACGGCAGCCGCCGACGCCGTGTCTTGTGGTGGACCTCGACGTGGTGCGCGGGAACTGCGAGCGGCTTCAAGAGGTGCTGCCGGAAGCGCGGATGTACTACGCGGTCAAGGCTAACCCGGCACCGGAAGTCGTGCGGGTTCTTCGGCAAGCTGGGGCGGGCTTTGATGTCGCGGGGCGCGAAGAGATCGAGTTGTGTCTCGCGCAGGGGGTGCGGCCCGAGTTGCTGTCCTATGGCAACACGGTGAAAAAAGCGCGGGACATCGCGTTCGCGCATCGCGTGGGTGTGCGGCGGTTTACCTTTGACAGCATCGAGGATCTGGAGAACATCGCGCAGTTCGCGCCGGGGGCGACTGTCTCGTGTCGGATTCTGGTGGACAGTCCTGGATCGCAGACGCCGTTCGGGCGGAAGTTCGGATGCGGCACCGAGATGGCGGTCGACCTGCTGGTTCGGGCGGCGGAGCTGGGGCTTGATCCGGAGGGGGTCGCGTTTCACGTTGGGTCGCAGCACGTCGATCCGCGGGCTTGGGAAGTCGGGATCGCTGCCGCGGCTGAGGTGACTCGCGCGGTTGCGGAGCGCGGGATTTCCTTGCGCGGGTTGAATATCGGTGGCGGATTTCCGGTTGGTTATCTGACCGAGCCGCCGCCGTTGGAGGAGTACGCGGCGGTTATTCGCGAGTCGGTGAGGCGGCATTTCCCGGTGGCCCCTGAGTTGTCGTTTGAGCCGGGGCGAGCGGTGGTGGCGTCGGCTGGGATGATCCGCAGCGAGGTCGTGCTGGTGTCGCGCAGGTCGGCGGCGGACGAGAAGCGTTGGGTGTACCTCGACATCGGACGGTACGGCGGGCTGGCCGAGACGGAGAACGAGGCCATCGCGTACCGGTTGCTCCCCGCGCATGACGGCGGTCCGGACGGGCCGGTCGTCGTCGCGGGGCCGACTTGCGACGGGGACGACGTGCTTTACCAGCGCACGCCGTATCGGCTGCCGTTGGCATTGCGGGCCGGGGACTACGTCGATATTCCGGACACTGGGGCGTACACGCAAAGTTACTCTTCGGTGTCGTTCAACGGGTTTCCGCCCCTACGGTCCTACTTTATCGGCGGGGATTCCGGTGGGGTCGGGGAATTCGCCGGACAGCATGTGCTGGCTGAGTTTTCCGGGGTGTCCGCGGAGCTGCTCGACGACCCGGCATTTCTGTGCGAGAGCTTGGAACGCGCGCTGGACAAGGCTGGCGCGACGGTGTGCGAACTGACGTACAAGCAGTTCGAGCCGCACGGCGTGACGGCGATGGCGTTGCTGTCGGAATCGCACGCCTCGATTCACACGTATCCGGAGCGCGGTTCGGCATTCGTGGACGTGTTCACGTGCGGGCACAAGGCGGAGCCGGAGCTGGCGGTTCAGTTGTTGCGGGACTTGCTCGGTGCGAGCGTTTCGCGGGTCACCACTATCCACAGAGGACAGGGAGACAGGTGAACATCGAGGAACCAGTCGGCGCGGGGCTGACCCGGCGGTGGCACGTCTCGGACGTGCTGGTCGACACGAAAACTGCCTACCAGCATCTGGTGATCGGCAAAACGGCGCAGGGGATTTCGCTGTTCTGCGACGACGAGCGGCAGAGCACCGAGTTCAGCCAGCTGGTGTACCACGAGGCGTTGCTGGTCCCGGCGTTGCTGCTGGCGTCCACTGTGGATCGCGTGCTGTGGTCGGGTCCAGCGAAGGCGTCGTGTGCCAGATCGCGGCCGAGGCGGGTGCTTCGGTCGATCATGTGGACATCGACGCCGAGGCGGTTCGGCTTTGCGCGGAGCATCTTCCGTACGGGTACTCGCCGGCTGAGCTGGCTAGGGCGGAGCGCGGCGAGGGGCCGATCCGGGTGCGTTACGTCGATGGCTGGGAGTACGTCCACGCCTGCGCGGAGAAGTACGACGTGGTACTGGTGGATCTCCCGGATGAGCAGGATGACACTGATGCTCAGCATAATCGGTTGTACAGCAAGGAATTCCTGGCGCAGTGCCGGTCGTTGCTGACGCCTGGCGGAGTGGTCGCGTATCAGGGCGGGTGCCCGACGTTGTGGCGGAACTCGACGTTGGTGAAGTGCTGGCGTCGCTTCGAGGAGGTCTTCCCGACTCCGGTCTATTTTGGGTCGCCGGAACATGAGTGGGCGTTTCTCTTCGGTACAGACGTGGAAGCGCCCCTGGAGACGATGGTGAAGCGGTTGGAAACGCTGCGGTACCGGCCGGTGTCGGTGGACGCTCTGACGTTGCGTGGGGCGACGGTTCCGCCGATCAGCCTTCGTCGATGACGGACGTCTGGACGTTCGCGCTGATCACTCCGGACGGCGTGGTCAGCGACGCGTTCGAATCCATTGTGGACCTGCTGCAGCGCAATGGCTTTGTCGGGGTCACGGGCCGGGTGCTTCAGCTGGATCTGCCGGCGATGATGCGGGTTTACCGCGCGTCGGAAGCAGTTGCTCCGCAGAATGATCCGTTCGCGCGGCTTTACAGTTCGGGACCGGCGTGCTTGCTCCTCCTGCATCGCGCCAACGGGGACGCCTGTGCGACCTTGACGCGCTGCAAGGGCGCGACCCGTCCGGACGAAGCGGAGCCCGGGACAGTGCGGTATCTCGGGGAGAACGTCGTCCTCAATCTCCTGCATTGCCCGGACGATCCGGCCAATGCGACACGAGAACTGTCTATTTTGGTCGGTCCGGGAGCAGCCGAGCAATACCGGGCCGCGGCGGTGTCCGGTGTTTTCCGCGGAGCTGCGGCGTTGCGCGCCAGTCTCCCGGCCACGCACAGCTGGGAGGCGATTTCCTACCCCGTCGCGGTGAACCGCATCCGGCGGCGGATCGGGCAGCAGTTCGCGCCGGGCGACGAGGACCTCCAAACCGCACTGGACGAGGAGCGTGAGCGGATCGCCGCGTGCCGGACCAGCGGTGAACGACGCTTAGTCGCGAAGCAGGCGAACCCGTCGATCCAACGGATGCTGACCAGGATCGGGGCGGGAGAGCTGGCCGGGGCACCGCCGGACCAGGCGGCCCTCGCCGAGCACGGAATTTTCGTCTCGGCACTGGAGAAGCTGACGCTCGACACGCACGACGCGTGATCAGTGGCCGGAGAACCATCCCGGCAGATCCAGCCGCGCGGACTCCGGCGAGGAGACCTTCCGCAGGTCCTCCTCCAGCGCGCGAAGCCGCCCGGCACCCAAGACTTCAGACCACTCCGAGCGCAGCCGGTCGAAGATGTGCGCCGATTTGGCCAGGCAGTCGAAGCCCCGGTCAGTGAGCCGCACCAACATCCGGCGGCCGTCCTCCGGGTCGCGTTCTCGGTGGACGTACCCGAGCCGTTCCAGGCTGTCGATCGTCTTGCCCGCCGCTTGCTTGCTCACCCCGAGCGTCCGGCCCAGCTCCACGGCGGTCGTGCCCGACGGACCGATCGCCTGGAAGACGAACCCGTGCATCGGCCGCACGTCGGGATGGCCCTGCTTCGCCAGCTCGGCGTGCAGGTCGTCGATCAGGCTGCGGAAGCCGAACAGCAGGCGCAGCGGCAGCTCGTATCCGGGCGGATCGCTTGACATGAGTAGACAACCTCGTTGACTATATGGACAACCTCATTGTCTATCTTAGCGGGGAGCGACACATGACAGTCATCCGGGAGAGCCGTCGGACCGAGACGCCCAACGCGGTGATGACGACGTTGGCTTCACCGACGCAAGGCGGCAGCCAGCAGGCGGTCTGGAGAGTGGAGATGGTGCCCGGCGCGGTCGGGCCGGTGCATGCGTTCGATACGGAACAGGTGTGGACGATTCTCGACGGCGGGGCGGAGATCACGCTGGACGGCGTCGTCGAGTCCGCGGGGAAGGGGGAGACGGTGGTGCTGTCTGCCGACGCGCGGAGGCAGGTGCGGGCCGACGCGCGGAGCGGCATGGTGGCGATCGTGTGCGCGCCGGGCAGCACGCGGGTGTATCGGACGGGCGCGGTGCCGGCCTGTGCGACCGCGGACGGGGACAAGATCCTTCCGGACTGGGTGGCCTGAGCTGTGGCGGGCGTCACGGAATGTTCGGCGATCTTGAGCGCTACAACGGATATGTCTGCTCCCGCCACGCCCTCCGCGACGCCAGAAGAAACCGCCTCGGTCGTTCCCGTTCTGGACGACTTCGACTTTCCGCTCGTCGACGGCGCCGCCTGCCGTATCGACGACCCGGACTGCGAAGCCTGCCAGTAACCCCCGCGCGCACGGAGGAATCCGTGCGGTCGCGTTCCCGGACCGCGAATCCGGCGGCGTCTCGCTCGCCGGATTCGCGGACTACGTCGACACCCGCACGACCGGCTTTCCCCACGCCCGACGGGACTCCACACGCTCCGGTCCGTCCGGCGGCAGCCGCTGAAGCTCACGACTCCGCTGGAGCAGATCTTGGTCAAAGAGGCTTGACCGGCTGCCGCAGAACCGTTTTGAGCTTGTCGGGCGCGGTGCGGCGCGGGTCGCTCAGGTAGATCTCGTGATGGTCGCCGTTGAAGGTCAGGCCGTGCTCGGGCAGGTATTCGTGGTGGAGCCGGTTCAGCGTCGGCGTTTCGTCGTCGTACGAGCCGAGGTGCAGGATCTGGACGCTCGTTCCTTCAGTCAACGTGCGTAGCCGGACTCCGGCGAGCGCGGGATTGTCCTTCTTCTTCGCGACGCTTTCGGAAGCCTCCCGGACCATCTCCTCGGTGACCCAATCCGGCTGATGGATCATCATCGTCCAGTCCCACTTCCCCTTCTCCCGCGTGAGAAAGGCGGCGGGATCGTCGGCGCGCCACAGCCCTTCGAGCGGGCCGACGACGAAGTCCCGGCCGAGGGTATTCTTGCTGGCGAACTTCACCGCGTACGCGATTCCGTACAGCGCTTCGACGGCGTTCGTGTAGTCCGTGGCGGTGTTCGGGTCGCCGTGGCCGTCGGCGGCGAGGTACTGAAGCGCGGGCACGTCCACGACGGTGAAGTCTTTCGACGGTGGCGAATACAGCGCGCGGTGAGCCTTCTTGACGTCGTACTTCTCCATCGCGGTCTCCTTGTCGAGGACGCTCTTGGTCCAGGTGAGGTCGGCCGTGAGCATCGCTTCGCTGTAGTCGAAGATCGCTGCCGCGGCGTCTGGCAGGGGTTCTTGGCTGGCGCGCGTCGCTTCGACTTCGGCGAGTTGTTCGCGTAACGCGGCGAGTCGTGCGGTCAGTCCGGAACGCACTTCCGCGTCCGGCAGGCCCGGGCTGTTGGCCATGCCGATGAGGACGCGCGCGTGGACCGGAGTGAGGGCGGTGAGCGCTTCGCGGGTGGCCTCCGCGCACAGGTCGACGCCGGATCGCGTGGCTCGGAAGGTCGCGCGCGATTTCCCCGAGCGAGGACCGCCGGCGGCTTCGATCAGGCCGCGCTTGGCCAGTTTGTCGAGGACGTAATAGATCGACGAGAAGCCGAGCGCGGTCCAGGCGCGGATGCCGCGTTCCTCGATCACCCGCTCCAGTTCGTAGCCGTGCCGGGGTTGCTCGACGAGCAGGCCGAGGACGGTCAGTTCGGCGTCGGTGAGAGCGGGCACGCCAGCTATTCTAGCGCTAGAATAGCTGGGCTTCCAAGACCGCGACCTCCGGAGCGGGGTCCTCGCCGAGTCCGCCGTGCAGCACCGGCAGCACGACGTCCAGCCGGGCCGTTTCGTATTGCCGTTGCTCCTCGGCAAGCAGGCCGTGGACGCTCCGGTCCGGCGAGTTCGACAGTGGCTTCAGACAGCGCTGCGGCGGTGACAGTCGGGGTCACGCCCAGACGAGCCACCGCCTCCCGAACCAAGGCGGCTTCGTCCGGGTCCGCAGCCATAGGCTGTGCCCGCTTGAGCTAGTGCTGGCGCTGACCGTTCTGGTACTTGAGTGCGTAGCGGACCGCGTCCGCGCGCGAGTGGAAACCGGCTTTGGCGAACAGGTTGTTGATGTGGGTTTTCACCGTGGCCTCGCTGATGACCAGCTTGGCGGCGATTTCCGGATTGCGCAGGCCGTCACCGATCAGGCCGAGGATTTCTCGTTCGCGTGCCGTCAGCGCGAGGTCCGGCTCCGCGGGCGGGGCGGGTTTGGCGGCAAGTGCGAGCAACCGCCGCTGCACCTCGGGCGAGAGCACGGTCTGGCCCTGTGCCGCGGTGCGCACGGCGTGCAGGATCGTGGTGCGGTCGGCCTCTTTGGTCAGGTAGCCGCTCGCGCCCGCCTGCAACGCGGCCAGGATCGATTCGTCGTCGTCGAACGTGGTGAGCACGAGAACTGTGGTGTCCGGCTGGGTTTCGCGGATTTTCCCGGTCGCGCCGACCCCGTCCAGCACCGGCATGTTGAGGTCCATCAGCACCACGTCCGGCCGGTGCTGCCGCGCCGCCTCGACGGCTTCGGCGCCGTTGGTCGCGGTCGCGACGACGTCGACGTCCTCGGCGAGGTCGAGCATGACCGCGAGCGCCTCGCGGACAGTCGCCTGGTCGTCGACGACAACGAGGCTGATCGGGCGTTCCGTCATCGTGGCAGCTCCAGTTCCACGGTCCATCCGTCGTCGGCCGGGCCTGCTCGCAGGGTGCCGCCGAGCAGGGCGGCTCGTTCGCGCATCCCGACGAGCCCGACCCCGGAACCGCCGGCCAGCTCGGCGCGGCGAGGTTCGGTCGCGGGCCCGTTGTGCACGGTCAGCTTGACATGATCAGCGGTGAAGGCGAGCCGGAGGCTCCGGGGCGCGCCCGGCGCGTACTTGGCCGCGTTGGTCATCGCCTCCTGCGCCGCCCGGACCATCGTGTGCGTGGTCTCCGGGCCGACCGCTCCCGCCTCGCCTTCGATCGCGAACTCAGCCGAGGCGTGTTCGGCGAGCTGGTACAACGTCTCGGGCAGCGGCAAGGTGTCTTCGCGCAGCGCGTGCACCGCGCGGCGGGTTTCGTTGATCGAGTCGACGGCGATGGCGCGTGCCTTGCGGACCGCAGCGGCTGCCTCGTCGTCTCGGCCGCTGTCGCGCAGGGCGTCGGCCAGGTCCAGCTGGAGCGCGATCCCGGAGAGCGAATGCCCGAGTACGTCGTGAATCTCGCGCGCGATCCGGCCTCGTTCGACGAGTGCTGCCTCGCGGGCTTCGGACTCGCGGGCGCGCTGGGCCGATTCGGCGGCGAGTTGCGCGTTGCGGATGGCGTCGCGGCGGTCCCGGTGCCCGATGCCGAAAGCGACCGGCAGCGCCACGGTCAGCGTCAGCCACACCGGCCATTCCAGAAGCTGCGGGGACAGCTCGCCGACCACCCAGGTCGCACTGGACGCGACGACGGCCCCGGCGGTCGCGATGGTCACCGCGGTGCGGCGGGACGCCAGCTTGATCCCCGCGGCGGACGCGGCGACGAACGGGAACATCGCCGCGAACGTCGCGTGCGCCAGCGGCATGAGCACCGCGCCGAAGAGCATGTAGGCGCTCATCACCGCGATCTGCCGGTTCCCGGCCAGCCGGGACCAGGGCAGCAGCGAGGCGAGCGCGGCGATCGAGGTGAGAACGAACAGCGGCAAGGCCAATGGCCGGTACGCGATCTGCGCGTCCGGCCATTGAACCGCGGTGCAGGCGACCGAGGTGAGGACGAGAGCGGGCTGGATCAGCTCGTCCCGGTACTGCCCGATGAGAGCGGGTGCCCGCTCCAGCGTCCTCATGGGATCAGGTTCCTCCTCGTCGGGCTGTCGTCGTGAGCGGACCGAGTGTTCCACTCCGCCGTGCCGCCGCGGAGATTGCGCTGGAGATTGTCCAGCAGCGGCGAGCTCTGAGCGGGCGCGCCGTCCTTGCCCTGGGCCCACATCACCTGGTGCCCGGCGCGCAGCGCGCGGTAGAGCACGACCAGCCCTTCCGCGAGGACGCCGACGCCGATGGTGAGCAACATGCTTTTGCCGGTGCCGCCGGCGGCCTGCGGGTCGAACGCGTTGACCGCGAGGTTCACGCCGACCTTGACCACGATGTTCGCCACCCAGAGCCCGATGGTCACCGCGGTGTAGCGGACGAAGGCGACGCCGTCGCGCTGGGAAATCCGGACACTCGCCCCGCGCAGGAGGCCGAGGACGACGCTGATCGCCGCGGTCCCGACGAGGAAAACCACTGAAGCGGGCGTCTTCACCTCGCCGGACAGAGTGCTGAGGCCGACGACAGTCAGCACCGCGGGCAGGATCAGCATCTGCTTGGCCTGCGCGGGTTCGCCGATCAACCGGCGCACCATCAGGTAGCCGACCGCCGCCACGATCAGGATGATCTCCACGGGTCCGCTCATGGGTTGTTCCTGCCTTTCGAAGTCGTTCCGATGCCGAGAAAACTACGGAGGAACGGCCTCGAAGTCGTGCGGTGCGAGGGGTATCCGCGGGTGGAGAAATCCCTCCACCCGAGCCTGGATTTCTCCACCCGGGATACGTCCGCGGAGGCAAGACGGCGGCTCGCGGCGACCGTAGCGTTTGGTGGCGAATCCCAGCAGCCAAGCCAAAACCGGGGAGTACGGCATGATGAAGCCCGCCCGCACGATGATCACTACGATGTTCCTGGACGTCGGCCTGTCCGTCGTCGCCTACTACGCTGCCAGCCTGCTCGGCGCGAGCGCCTACGTCTCACTGCTGATCGGCACCATCGTCGCGGGGCTGCGGACCGTGTGGGTCGCGGTGGCACAGCGCCGGATCGACCTGTTCTCGTCGTTCCTCATGCTGCTTTTCGGCCTGGGGCTCGGGCTGAGCTTCCTCACCGGCGACCCGCGTCTGTTGCTGGCGAAGGAATCGGTGACCACCTTCTGCGCCAGCGCGGCCCTAGTCGGCAGTTGCGTCCTCAACCGTCCACTGGCGTACTACGCGGCACGACGCTTCGCGCGCTCGGCGGGCGGTGAGCAGCAGCGTGAATTCGACGCCACCGCGAACGACGCGTCGTTGCGGCGTCGCTGGTACCAGATCTCGCTGGTCTGGGGGATCGGGTTGCTCGTCGATTCCGTGCTTCGCATCGTGGGCGTGTACACGCTGCCGTTCGACATTGCGGCGGACTGCTCGCAGGCTCTGATGATCGTCGCGTTCGCGGGCCTCATCGCGTGGACGCTGCTGACCAAGCGGCGGGCCGAACAGCCTGCCCAGGCTCAGCGGTCGTAGGCGCGCCTCGCTGCCGCGACAAGGTCGAGGAAGGACAGGGCGACCGGGACGTGTTCGGATTCCAGCCGTTCTCGGCGAGCAACGAATCCAGCGCTGCCCGGACGTCCACGCGGGCGTGGCGCGAGCCCGCGATCCCCGCACCGATGCCTACGGACCCACTCCGCCCCGGCTGGACTCGGCGATGCTGGAATCCGGAGGCGGGAAGAGCCGAGGCAGGAAGCCGATCATCAGGGCAGACCAGGTCACGTGCGTCAGCAACGGCGCCTGTACTCCGCCGCCCCAACGGCGTTGCAACGTGAAGAGCGTTCCCATGGCCGCTGACGCCAGCACTAATGCCGGATTCCGTGTCGCCGTTGTCGAGAGCACGTACAGGGCGGTCGACTCACGTGCGCCGAACGCGTCGTAGAGCGCGCCACGGAAGTAGAACTCCTCAGCCGCGCCGGTTACGAGCGCTGTCGTCACGACGGTCGGCGTCGAACCGTGATGGGCGTGACCGAGGACCCCGGTGATCGCGCGGCGCAGCAACGGAATCCGGCGAGCGACCAGAGCACAGCCGTAAAACACGCCGAACGCGCCCGCACCCACCAGCGCCGGCTGCACAACGTCCGGCCGGCCTCGGGGTACCGGCCCGGCCGCTCGCGCACCAGCGAACCAAGTCGCCGCGACCGACGCGGTCAGCGCGTGAAACCGCCGTGACCCCGGCTTGCTGGCCAGCGACGCGCCCAGCAGCCCGGAGCCCGCCGCGGTCACCGCCGTCAGGAACGCCTTCACCTGGTCCGCCGTTGTTTCGCTCGTTCGCCCAGCGCTTGCAGCACGGCGTCGTCATAGCTCATCGGATCGAACTCGACAATCCGGCGGATCGCGTCGTCCCGGACGACAACCTCGTTGCCCATCGAATCGATCAGCGCTCGCCCAGTCGTCGCGTCGATGTCGGTGACCAGCGAGAGCCAATAGGACGACAGCCGGGGCGAGAGAAACGGAACCGGCACGGGACACGTCCCTGACCTGCGGTTATCGAGAACCTGCAGGGTGCGCGTCGCAGTTGACTGCACTTGAATGCAGGTCGGCGCTGTTTGGTGTCAGATGAACCATGGGTCTGCTCCAGGTTTGCTCCAGGAAAATTCGTGAGAATGCGCGCTGCACAATCTCATAGGTGCAGGCCAGCGTCGGCGGCAGGCTGAGGCGAGATCGAGCATGGCGTGCGAGCGGACGTCGTCCGTTGCGGTGCGCCGTCGGGAGGCATGGGGCCCCGGAGCGGGGTTCCCCTGGGAGCGGTACGGAGCGGTGGACGAATTTCGTGTCCTGGATCGAGCCGGCGCGCCCACGAGGCCCAGATCGCGAAAAAGACGGCTCGCCCGGGGTTCGAGCCTTGCCGTCGAGAGTAGGTGTCTGCCGCAGGTCAGGGGCCCTTGCGAGCGGTCGCGCTCCGAGTGCGTCCCGGTTCGCCAATCGACACCCGCGATGAAGCCTCGTGCGATACTCTGATGGCAAGTGATGACGGGTTGTGAGGGGAGCATGACGTGGGGAGAGCGGATGGCGGCGCGCCGCCAGGCAGGCACTCGACGGCAGCCGATGGGGCCGGGCACTCGTCGACCGACACTGGCCGAACATCGGTGCAGCGGGCATCCGACCAGTTCATCGCCCCGTGGGACGCAGGGGCCGCGGACGCCGGCGATTCGGCGTTCGCCACGATGAACTCCGCGCGCTCAGGCGGGTATCGGTTCGATCCCGGCACTGTCGCCGCACTGATCTCCCGATGGGAGAACGTGCTCCACGATCTGCAGGACGACCAGCAAACTCAGGAAAGCGCGTTGACTGCCGCCCAACCCCCGTCGCCTGACCAGCCTGCCGTCCAGCAGGCGCAACTCGCGCAGGCGTCAATTCGAAAAATGATTGCCCACAATGTGTCGATGCAGCGCAGTGCTTGCGTCTATATCAATGCGCTGAAAAAAGCCAACGGTACTTATACGCAGCACGATGCCGACGTGGCGGAAGCCCTCGGCAAAGCGAATCCGAGCAACTCCCCTTCCAGTGGAATGTATCAATAGGACTATTGTGAATCGCTATCAATTTCGCCTTATGGCGGCTGCTGTGGCAAGTTTCGGAGTCGCTTTCATTGGGGGTTGCGGAAATTCGAATCCGGGGACGGCGAGCCCTGCTTCCGGTGAGGCCGGTCCGCCTGCTTCGGCCGGAAGTCAACAAGTCACTGCGCCCAAGGTTGCGACCCCGCTGAAGATCGACAAGTTCCTTTCTGATCCGTGCAGCATGTTGACGTCGGCCCAGCTGTCATCGCTGCAGCTCAGCAAGGCGGAAGCGCACTCGGAATCGACTGGAATCCGCTGTTCCTGGCGGTTCAGTGACGGATACACCGCTGTCAGTGCCACGTTTCTCACAACCGTCAAGGACGGTCTTACCAATACCTATCGACAGCATGCGACCGGATATTATCGCGACGGATACTTCGAACCGACCGTGGTGAACGGTTTTCCGGCGGTTATGGCCAATACGGCCGATCGCAGAAAAGAAGGACAGGCGAGTCTGATCGTCGGCTTGTCGGATCAAGACGAAATGTTGGTGCTGATCCAGGGTGTGCCTGGCAGCAATGCCACGACCGCGGCCACGAACGTCGCGAAGGCTGTCCTGTCGACCGTGCAAGGCGGGCAGTGAGATGGCGGGGCAGTCCATGTCCGGTCAGCAGATCTATGAGAACTTCGCCAATGGCGTGGGGCCGGGCGGGCTGATGCAGGCGGCCGACCACATCAACTCGTTCCAGGCCCGGTACGACCGCCGGGCGGCGGACATCCGGTCGCTGGCCGCGGCGATGGAGGAAGGATGGACCGGCGACGCTGCGGGCGCGGCGTCGCGGGGCGCGGGGCCGTTGGCGGCCGAGCACGCGCAGGCCGCGGAGGCGATGGGCATGGCGCAGGCTGGCCTGACGGCTCAGTCGTCTGCGTGGCATGACGTCCAGGCCAAGGTTCAGCCGGTGCCTCCGCTACCGCAGGCTCCTCCGCCGATGACGGAGCTTCTCGGCGTGCAGAGTGTGATCGACGCCGATATCGAAAGCCGGACCCGGCAGAGCAACGACGTCGCGGCGGCGAACGTGGCGGCGATGAAGTCTTGGTCCACGGCGTCGGACGAGACCGGTCGCGCGATGCCCACCAGCTACGGCCAGATCGATGCGAACGCGATGAACATCAGCACGGCGCAGCCGCCGGCTCCCGTTGTCCACGGTCCGGCGGGACACGGAGGGCAGAGCGGTCCGGTTCAGTCCGGTCATGCTGCGGGGCCTGCCCCGGCGGCCGGTCCTTACGGCGGCGCGAACTCCGCGACTCCTAGTCCAGTCGTGGCTTCCGGGGCACCGTCGTCGCCTGTTGGAGCCGTGCCGCCGCGCGCGGCGGGTTCAGGCGGGGGCTCGTCGACATCGCCGAGCAGTTATGTCGCGCCGCGCGCGCAGACCGGTTTCGAGCCGGGCGGCGCGTCAGGCAATCCTGGCCTGTACCGCAGCGGCGTGCTGGACTCGAATGCGTCCGGAGCGACGGGCGGGGGTGCCTGGAGTCCGGGTGGGTTCCCGGTCGGCGGCGCGGGTGGCAGCGGTTCGTCCGGTTCCGGCACTGGTCCCGGCGGTCGTGCCGGCGGGGCGAACATGCCGGGCGGCGGCCGCGGAAGCGGCATCGGAGCATCGGAGGAGGCACCGACACGTGGTGGTGCCGGCGGTGCGTCGGGTTCGTCGTCGGGCCGGGCGGGCGGCGCAGGCGTCGGCGGCGTGGGAACCGGTGCGGGACGTAAAGCCGAGGAGGACGAGGAACACGAGCGGAAGTATGTGTTGTCCGATGACGAGGCGTTCCTCGCCGCCGATGACGGAGAGCGGCTGGTGGATCCGCAGACCGGGATGGCCGCCAGTCCGGCAGTGATCGGCGAGGCACCCAAGAGGCGGGTGTAGCGCCGATGTGGTTTGCCGAACCGGTCGGCTTCGCCGTGTCGGATCTCGCGTCGTTGGTGACCGGGATGACCGGCGCTGATCTGCATGTCGCGCTGGCACCGCAGGCGGAGTGGCATGACAGCGAGGCTCAGGCGGACGAGGACAAGCGGCTGGCGGAGTTGAAAGCCCGCTACGAAGGTCGGGCGCGCAGTGCGGACGATCCGGAGCTGGCCGACGTGGTCGAGTTGTTGAGTCGGCCGCCGCACGCCTGTTACGGCTGGTTCAGCGACGGCAAGCAGCACTTGTCGGCCTTGGCCGCCGGGTCGTCGTGGTTCGGGTTGATCGCGGTCCGCGACGGCAATGAGGTCTGGGTGCGGATGTTCCGGCGTCAGCGGTTGAGCGCGGTACTGGTGGACGTGCTGCCGCACGAGCACGCGCGGTCGAACGCGCAGCCGATCACGGTGCTGCGCAGCGAGCTGGTCGAAGCCCGCGAAACCGGCGTCGCCCGCGACAGCGCCGTGCGGCAGGCCGAACGGGTCGTTGCCATGCCGCCGTTGGTCAGCGCGGAACTCTACGCCGAGGTACGCGACCGCAGCGGCCGTCGGCGCTGCGAGTTCCCGCTGCGGGTCTATGACACCGACGCAGGGCGTTGGGTGTTGCAGATCAGCAAGCATTACAACGACGAGCGGTGGGACCTTGCACCCGCTACCGCCTCGCGAGTCGCCGATCTTCTTGACGCGTTTCGCTGACGACAGGACGTATTGATGACTGTGGACATCCTGAAGGCACTGGGCATCGGCAACGGCCAGGACATCGTCGCCCGCCAGCGACGTCTCTCCGAAGTCGATCTCGAACTCGCCGCGGAACGATTCCGTGGCGCATCCGAGGACCGCACCGCGACTGCCACTGTCAACGGCCGCGGGGAGGTCGTCGACATCGTGATTCGCGACGAAGCGCTGCGTTCGCCACATCCGGAGCTGGTCGGCCCGGCCGTTGTCGAGGCTGTCAACCGCGCTCGTACCGAGGCGGGGTTGCACGCGCGTTCTGCGGTGTCGGCGATACTTCACGCCGACTCGACCGCGTCGGCGGCTGTGCCTGACCCGGTCGGCGTCGGGTCCGCGCCTACGTTGACGGCCGCAAGCCAGCCGACAACCTCACCGCGGAGCGCGCGTGCTGAAGACGACGATGACGATTTCGGCGATTACGATTTCCTGGCACTCGGGGAGTGACGACCATGTCGATGTACAACGAACTCTACGCCCTGACCCAGGAAATCGAAGCGAACCTGCACCGGACAGAGGCGGCGGCTGCGGCGGCCGCAGGTTCGGCGATCAACCGCCAGATCCCCGGCGGAGCGGGGGAGGTCACGGTGTCAGGACAGGGGGCGCTCGTGTCGGTGACGATCGATCCGCGTGGCCTGACCTCCGCAAATGGTCGCGTGCTCGGCGCTCAGATCGCCCAGACCATTCGCGACGCCGAGGCTCAGGCGCGTGCGCATGTGAACCAAGTCCTGCAGAACGCATCGACGGCCGGCCCGGCCGCCAGGAGGGGAAGCGCATGACCGGCAAGGGATTCGAAGTCGTCCCGCAAGCGCTCCGCAGAACCCAGGCTGCGTTTGTGGATTCCGCGAGACGCCACCTTGAGCTGTGCGGGGAGGATCTTCCGGGTTTCAAGATGAACGAGCAGGACCTCGGCCTCCTCGGGCACCTGGCAGGGATCGTCCCCGAATACAACGCAGCGGTCGACCAAATCGTCCACAAAGCCGCTGCGAGCTGCGACAGCCTCGACGCCGCGGCCCACAGCCTCGACACCGCCGCGAAGGCCTACGAGGCGCAAGACGAGGAGTACTACAAGAAATTCGGCTGGCTGGCAGGAAAAGTCGACGAAGGCGGCGTCTATCAGCCGGACAACAAAGGCGGCAACTGATGGCGAATCCGTCCCAGAAGTCGTTCATGGACCCGTCCGTCGGCACTGATCCGGCACCGCGAAAGCCGAATCCGATCCCGAGCGTGCCCAGCATCCCGTATCCCGAGGACGCCGACCGGAAAATCCGGGAAGCTGCGAACAAGTACAACCATCCCGACGTGATCCAGACGCTCGACAAGATGAAGAACGAGCTATTCGGGAACGCTGAGAGAGTCAATGCTCTGGCCCAGGGCTGGGCGTCGAACCCTTCGGTAGGCGACTCTCAGCTCGCCATTCAGACCGCGACCGAGAACCTGGCCGGCTACTGGTCCGGGCCTGCGTTCAGTCAGTTCTCGGCGTACTCCACCGACGTGACCGGGGCGCTGGGGTCCGACCAGTCCGCCATGGCGAGCATGGGAACAGCGCTAGGCGGCTGCGTATCCATCGTATACAATACGTACGCGGCGGCAATCAGGTTAATAGGAAACACGGCTGCGGACATCGCCAACGCTGGAGTCAGCATCGGAGTATCTCTGATTCCAGGGATCGGTGAATTCGAGCTTTCAAATGCTATCCAGGCGATCACTGACCTCTTGACCAACTTCATCAGGAACTGCACGGAGTTGCTTTCCAGTGCTGTCGAACAATTTGGCCAGTACAAGGATGCCGCGGTCGGATTCAGGGCCAGCGCCGCCGGATTCAAGCAGCTGCCGCCGTTGCCTGATCAGATCGGAAACCCCGGCAGCTGGCACGTCAACCCTGCTGGCTAGGCCGGAGGAAGCGGGAAAATGGATATATTCTGGTGGGCGGTCCTCATCATCGCCGTTATTTCTGTAGCGATGCTGGGTATCGGTCTGGCCGTTGTCATCCCCTTGAGGAACGCGTTGCGCAGACGTCAAGGGCGCAGCGGGTACTACGTCGATCCTGCTGGCAACTGGCATCCGATGCCCGGTCCGCAACAGCCGTCGCATCCACGGCGGCGCTCGCCGGGGCCCGGGCCGCAGTGAGAGCTTCCCGGGTTCGGTCCTGGGTTGCATGAGATTGCCGGCTCCTGCTGACGAGATTCGGGCAAGCATGCAGAGTGGGCAATCGGGTTATCCCGCTGCGCTGGTCGGGGCGTGGGTCGTGCCTGTTAGCTGATCGTCGAGCAGCCGTTCGCAGGTGCCGCACTTCGGGTGGGTCAGGATCTTTTTCTCACTGTCACGTCCATAGAATGGATAGCAGTCCGCGCCGCAAAGTGAAACAAGAGCCAGTCCGCGGCGAACAGCCTTCTCTTCTGCTCGATGCGCCACTCGGCACCCGCTTTGATTGGATTGCCCTATCTCTGGCATCCATCCGCTGTGCGGGATGCTGGCACGCCGTGTAAGCATTTTCAGTTTGTCGCCAAGTTCGGCAAGTGTTTCGGACAGTTCAAATGTCTTCCAGGTTGGAAGCGAATTGAGGTGCTCCTCGGGATATTCGGAAATTTTCCCTTCTAGATCGCGCACCATGAATTCAATATCGAATACCCTGTCGTTATCAGTTCCCAACTTTGCGGCCTTCCTTTGTGGTCACTGTCGTTTCAAGGTGCTGCGGGTTCGGCAGAGATACTTCGATCGGACGTGATCTCGGAATGATCCACGCAGCCCCGCGAAGGCTTGGCGGACGACGTCCGGCGCTTCCTCAGCCAAGTTGGCTGCAGAAGTTCAGTAGTACGGCGGTCGCGAGCAGGTCGGCGGTGCCTGCGCGCTCTCGGTTGCGGCGAGTGCTTGCGGACGCCTTCCACCGCCGCGTCTTGCAACCCGCGCGCGAGCGTCGCGAAGGCGTCGGACTCGGCTCCGCGCGAACAACCCCTGACCGAGCCGTGCGCCGGGTGAGCCCGCGGCAAGGTCGACAGGCGCTCGGGTACTCAGCTGGGCGCCAGCGGTTCATGAATGTGCTCCGTCGGTACGGTTCCGGAGATAACTGGACGGCCCGGGCTGTTCGCTGTGGCCGTAAAACCAGTCAACCGGGTACCAATCCGAACGACCACAGCGTTTGCGCCGCATTTGCACCGTATTTCGGAGGCCGGGTGCGTTCGAGCGGACGATGGTCTGGGCCGACGGCCGCGGTGACCGCGCTTGAGGAAGTCGCCGGCGAAGTGCTGGTCGGCGTAGGGACGATGGGTGCCAGCCAGCTCTCGCGCAAGGCAGCCGTGACCACGGCGAGCTGGAACCCGACGCCCACGTAGCGCAGAAGAACCTCGGCGACGGCGCACATGCCGACGACCCTGACTTCGCTGACACTCGCCTCGGCGGAAACTTTTACCAGCACGCAAAGCCCTGGTTCGCGGGCCTAGGACGAGGAGCCAAGCTCCTCGTCGACAACAGCCCGTATCGTCCACCGCGAGTGCGCCCTCGATTTCCGCGTAGCTGATGCCCCAATGAATTCCTGACCTGCGGCTTCACCGCCTGGCGGGGAGGATCGGAGGAGGACGGGGTGCCAGTTCGCCTGTGTGTAGGCGGTGGTCTCCAGGGTGCGGAAATGGGCGTTTTCAAGCGCTGCGGTTGCGCGAGCTTCGCCTGAATCGGCAGGAAAACTCCGCGTCCACGTCGGTCCGCCCAGTGAATGGTCCGATTGGCGCGGCAGGGCCTGCACGCCGAACGCGCCTGGGACTGACCCCAGGCTCGCGCGGAGAGATCACTTCTTGGCCCGGTAACTCACTGGACAATCGGTCGGTTTTCGTTTGCTGTCGTCCGAGAGGAGCGACGCTCCGGCGTCGCCGGACAGGATCGCGTTCTCCGGATTCTGGATCATGCGCTGGCCGCAATCCCCGCGATCAGGCTGCGGGCAGAGCTGACCTCGCCGATCTCCGGGCCGAGCGGGTACCACAGACGTGCTGGGCGCACAGGTGCCGACAGCGTGTATCCCCGCGCGAGCCTTCGCCAGCAGCACCGGATGAGATTCCACGGAGACGGCCGGGCCCTCGTCGTAGCCGATGCCGGAGGACTGCCAGACCCGGCGGTGCAGTGGCTGCCCGATTGGAATGCCCGAACCCAGCACCAACAAACGGTTCACTCCGTACCGGCGCGCATACGATCGGCACGCTCGCTCGACGAGGCGTCGGCATCCCGGTAAGGGCGCGGTCGGAGCGGCCAAAGAAGCCAAGGGCGTGGTGCAAGCCGTCGCCAAAGGCGCCGGTGCGGCGCGCAACATCCTGCACGACGAGGGACTTGTCCAGACCGCGTTCGGCTGGGGAGCGAGCTTCGACAAGTGGGTCGGCGGCCCGATCCTCAAGATGGAGCACAGCGCCGGCGCTGCGGGAGCGGCGGCCTGGGGTGCGGCGACCAAGGCGGGTGGCATGGCCGCCAAGTGGGTCGCCGAGCCTTACTTGGAACGGGCCGAGGACTCCGCGAAAGACTTCGTCAAGGACACGGTCACCGGCCGGCCGCCGCAATCCGCCGGCCAGATCTTCGACCGGGTCGTGAAGGGACGGTGACCGGATGACCCGTGAGTTCACCTTCACCGTCCCGGACGGGTTCGTCGAACTGCCGGTCGAGGAGATCGAGGTAGACGGTGCCGAGAAGCACGAACTCGACGCCCGGGTGGCGGGCGCGTTCGGGCTGGTCGCAGACGACCCCAACGCGGCGATGCTCGCCAACACCTACGCCTTGTACGGCGAAACCATGGGCTCGCAGGGCATCGGCTACGCGGCGATCGCGGTCTACCGTTCGCCCGACGTCCCCGATCGGCCGATCATGCCGGTCCTGGCCAGCTCGTGCATTCCCTCCGCCCATGACTCGGTCGACGTCGCCGTCGAGGGCCTGCTCGAGGTGCATGCCCCGGTCGAGGGCCGGACGGCGCGTCTGCTCGACCTTCCCGCCGGGAAAGCGGTCGTCACCGTTCAGGAGGAGAAGACGATCCTGCGCAACGGCGCGGACGGCATCGAGATACCTGTCCTGCAACGGCAAGTGGCGGCATGGATACCGGATCCCCGGGGCACGTCGGTCGCGATGGTCGGGGTGTGCTCGAACAACTGGCAGGATTGGGAACACGTCGTCGTGCTGGCGCTCGACATTTTCGACACCGTCTCCTGGGTGGGCTGATGGACGAACACCTGATCACGCAAGCGCAGCAGTACTTCGAAGCGGCCTGGCGCGAACCGGTCCAGGTCACCGGGATGGGCCGGGTCACGGTCGGCTCGCGACGGGACCGCCGCGGGAAACGCGAACGCAGCGCCGCGAGCGAGAACGGTCCGCGTGGGTGCCTGGTGGAGATCGGTGAGTTCCTGGTGGACGTGGCTTCCACCATCACCTGGCCGTTCGTCACGGTCTGGGCCCTGTTCCGGCTCTTCAAACGCGACGGGCCGAAACGTCATGCCGCCATCCCGAGCGGACCCGCAACCGGCGAGGCATACCGCGTCGCCGAAGCCCTCAAGCAGCGTCCCGGCGAGGTCGCTGTCGTCCGCGGCAAAACCCAACTCGCGATCGTCGAACTCACCGGTCCCGGCGCGCAGCCGACCGTCGTGTGGAGCGGCCGTGGAGCCGAGCGACCGCAATGGAGCCCCGCCCCGGCGAGCTTGTACTGGGAAGACGGTTCGATGCTGATGCTTCCCGTCGCATAACGATCGCTCGTACTTGCCAGTATCGAGCGGAGTTCACTCCCTGGAGCCTGTTGGGCTGGTTCGAGGCGGTGCTCGACGGTACCCGGGCCAGGGCACCGGAGCAGGAGAGCAAGCAGCCGTTCGAGGCCACGCGACACTGATCCTGGCCGTCGGGCTGGCATGGTGTTTGACCGTTCTCGTGCGGTAGGGGGGATGACTTGCTGTGCGTTCGGGCGCATGACGGGGAAGGGTCGTGTGTCGGGAGGTTT
>NZ_JACJHR010000009.1 GCF_014174495.1 Amycolatopsis echigonensis | reverse complement strand
ACAGCGTGGGAGAGACCAGAGTCCCCGGATACCCAGTCTCCGGCGGCAGGCCCAGTTCGCGCACCGCAATGTCCGCCAACGGCACCGCGGGGAGCCGGCGGCCGCGGGCCGCCTCCCGGTAGACGAGTTCCGCGGACGCACGCAATCGTCGAGCCTCGATGCCGGTCTCCGCGCACGCGACATTCAGCGCCAGCAGCGAGTGTGGCTCTGGAGTGGCGCTCGGCGCGGCACTCGGCCGGAACATTTCCCGGTAGATCTGCAAGGCCGGCCCCGCCTGTGCCGGATTGAGGAAGCCCGCGAACGCGTAGCGCAGGCCGAGCCGCGCGGCCACTTGAGCACTGGAGGGAGTAGACCCGAGTACCCACGCCTCTGGCCTGCCCTCAATCCCGCTCATCACGGCGACTGACGAAAATGGATGCTCGGGCGGAAATCCGTTGTCCAGCCAGGCAAGCACCTCGCCGACTTGACCCTCGTGGTCGCGGGCCGGTCCAGGGCGACCGGGATCGATCTGGAGTGCCGCGTCGATGACCGGTCCCGCAGTCGCCCTGCCCATCCCGAGATCGATCCGGCCGGGGAACATCGCGTGCAGCAGGCCGAAAGTCTCAGCTGTCCGGTACGTGCTTCGATGGTTGAGCAGGATGGCGCCGGAGCCCACTCGGATCCGCTGAGTGCTTGCCGCGATCCGAGCGATCGCGACCTCGGGCGTCGACCCGGCTTGCATTCGCGAGCCGTGCAATTCGGTTACCCAGTAACGCGAGTAGCCGATGTCGTCGCCCAGAGAGGCCAGCTTGCCCGACTGCTGCAGGGCCTCGGCCGGGGACGAGCCCTCCGCGATCGGACTGGCGTCGAGGATCGAGAGCCTCATACACTGCTCCTTGTCCCCGCGTCTTCGGCCCTGGTGTTGAGCGACGCGTTCACGCCGCGCCCGCCGTCGCGTGTCCGTCGGCTGAGGCTTCGGAGCCGTCCGTCAGCACGCGGCGTTCGACAAAGAGCCAACGCCCCTCGACGCGACGCAGGCGATCGGTGTACTCGCCGACCATCGCAATGCTGCTAGCACTTGCCGACGGAGTCGCGATGATCTGGAAGAACGAATGAACCCGCGCCTCGTCCCCGTCGATGTCGATGCGGATGTTCGACAGAAAGTGGCGCATCCGCGGCATGCCCGCGGCTTCCAGCTCGCGGGCGTGCTCCGCGAACCGCTCCTTGTCCTCGGTGGCACGGAACGTGTCGTACGCCCCGTAGAAGACCCCGTCGGGCGTGAAGCAGGCGGCCCATCCGTCGATGTCGAGCGCGTCGACGGCGACGTTGTAGGCGAACAGGAGATCGGTGATCGCGATGCGGTCGTCGTTGGTAGTCATGATGCCCTCCGAGCAAAGTGAACAACTCTGTTCAGTATGCATGATGTGAACAAGTCTGTCCACTTTGCTAGCCTGAAGCCATGGTTGATCAAGACGAGACGGGTCGCGCTCCACGCCGCGACGCAGTTCGCAATACCGAAAAGGTCATCCGGGCCGCCCGCGAGATGGTCGCCGCACACGGGCTCGACGTCGGCTACCACGAAGTGGCAGCACATGCGGGAGTGAGCGCGGCCACGGTCTATCGACGATTCCCCGAGCGCGCCCACCTGCTCGAGGCAGTTCTTCTCGACGTACTCGACCAGCTCAACGCGATGACCGCGGCGGCAGCCAAGGACTCCGACGCGTGGGAGGCGTTCGCGCAGCTATTCACCGCCCTGGCGGAGGAAAACGCGCGAAACTCGGGGCTGTCGGAGTCACTGAGGGGCCGCGGAGGCCCCGCGGTGCAGGCTGCGCGCCAGAAGCTGCTGTCGGCATTCGCCCGTTGCGTGCGGCGTGCACAAGCACAGAACCAGCTGCGCGGTGACGTGACCTGGCAGGACATCCTGCTCCTCTCCCGGCTGCCGTCGCCCACGAGCAGCTACATGGATGTACACCCGAGCGAAGACATCGTTCAGAAGGGTTGCGCGGTCGTCCTTTCCGGGCTTCGCGCCCATTGACCGGCACCCGAGTCCGCCATGCCGACCGTGTTGACATTTTCCGAGTGGTCATTCTAACTTCTACGAGACTTCGACGGCGGGAGACACCATGTTGGACGAGCGGGCGGCCGACTCGACCGGAGATGCCCGGCGCAAGTGGAGCGAGCACGTCGAGCGCCGCTACGGGGGCAAGGACTTCAGTACCGTGAATCGGTCCGGGGTTCGGGTGCGCCCCGTCTACGACGCGCTCGACCTCGACAAGGCTGTTCCGGACGGCGGCGGCGAACCCGGCGAATACCCTTTCACCCGCGGCATTTACCCGGTGCATTATCAGCACCAACCGTGGATGGACCTGCAGATCATCGGTTACGGCGTGCCTAGCCAGCTACGAGAGCGGATGGATCTCGTCAAAGCGGCGGACGGCGCCAAAGGCTACTTCGGCGGCGAGGCGTACAATATCATCTTCGATATGCCCACCTCGATGGGCTATGACCCGGACACGCCCGGCGTGCGCGGCGCGATCGGCGAGGCCGGCGTGTCGATCTGCAAGGTGTCGGACTTCGAGGTCCTGTTCGCGGGCAAAGACCTTTCGACCACCCACGTGTCGATGGTGTGCAACGCGGGCTCCCCGCCCATGCTGGCGCTCTACCTTGCCGCAGGCGCCCGGATGGGATTCAGCGGAGATCAGCTGGGCGGCAACATCACGAACTACATCTGGGATTTCTTCGGGCACTGCGGCGGTGTCAACTTCTCGCCGGCAGGCAGCTACCGGCTCTGCGTGGACCTGGCGGTGTACTGCGCACAGCATGCGCGGAAGTTCAACACACTGACGGTGAGCGAGCACAACATCTGCGAAGCCGGCGCGAACCACACCCAAGCGCTTGCCTTCAGTCTGGCCACGATCATCGCACTGAACGAGGAGTGCGTGGCGCTGGGAATCGACCCGGAGACAGTGGTCGGCAGGTACGGGTTCCATGTGCGCTACGGCGAGGACTTCTTCGAGGACATCGCCAAGACGCGGGCGCTTCGCCGAATGTACGCGACGATCAACGCGAAGCGGTTCGGCTGCACAAAGACTTCGTCGCTGACAGCACGCATTCACGCGCAGACGGCGGGCTCGCTCTTGACCGTGCAGCAACCCCTGAACAACCTGGTGCGTAACGCCTACGGCGCACTCTCCGCAGTGATCGCGGGCGTCAACGGCATGACGATCAATGCCTACGACGAAGCCCTCGGACTGCCGACGGAGGAAGCAGTCACCCTCTCCCTTCGGACGAGCCAGATCATCGCCTCCGAGACCGGTGTCGCGAAGGTCTCCGATCCGCTCGGTGGCTCGTACTACGTCGAGTCGCTCACTTCGGACATCGAGGCCGCGGCGACCGCGATCATCGAAGAGATCGACGCGATGGGCGGTCTCGTCGCGTGCATCGAGAGCGGCTGGGTGCAGGATCAGGTCGTCGCATCGGCCTATCGCTGGCGCCAGGAGGTCGAGTCCGGCGAGCGGGTCATCGTCGGCGTCAACCGTCACGTCACCGATGAGCCCGACGGGACCAAAGTCTTTCAGCCCAACCCCGACGCCGCTGACCTGGCTCTGGCCGACCTCGAGCGGCATCGTCGCGAACGCGACGGCGCGGCCACTGCAGCGGCTCTCGAGGCTTTGCGTACTGCAGCGAATGAAGTCCGCGCAGGCCGGGCGATCGGGTCCTGTACCGCAGCCCTCGTCGCTGCAGCCGAAGCGGACGCGACCCTTGGCGAAATGCAGGCGGTGCTGTTTGAGGTCTTCGGCCGCAACAAGTGAGAACGGAACGATGATGAAATCTGGTCCGGTGCGGGTTCTGCTCTCAAAGAGCTTTATCGACAGTCATGATCGCGCTATCAAGACAGTCGCGACGGCGCTTCGAGACGCGTCCATGGAGGTCGTCCTTATCGACTACGAAACGCCCGACGATGTCGTGGCCGCAGCCGTGGACGAGGACGTCGACGTGATCGGATTGAGCTTCATGTCCGGCGGACAGGTGGACGTCACCGCGAGCGTGATCGAACAACTGCGGGCACGAGGCGCGACTGACGTTCCGATCGTGGTCGGCGGCACCATCCGCCCGTTCGACGTTCCCGCCCTGGAAGCAGCAGGAGTCGCGGCGATCTTCCGCGGCGGCGAGAAGCTGAGCGCCATGGCCGAGACGTTCGAGAAGCTGGGTCGCGACCGGACCAAGGGCACACGCGATGACGCGAACTGATCCGAAGGTGACGGCCGCTGGTCTGATCACCGCGGCCCGGACCGGAGACCGCCGGGCTCTCGGCAAAATCATCAGCGCGATTGAAAACAGCTCCGCTCTTGGCGAGGAACTCAAGGCCGAGCTTCCGAACGTCCCCGAGCCTGCCCTCGTCGTCGGGATCACCGGTCCGCCCGGAGCGGGTAAGTCCAGCCTGGTCCGAGCTCTCACCGCGGCACTCACCGAAGCAGGCCACCGGGTCGCCGTGCTGCTGGTCGACCCATCGAGCCCGGTGACCGGAGGTGCCGTCCTCGGCGACCGTATCCGACTCAGCCGGGGCTTCGAGCCGGCCAACTCGTATGTGCGCTCCCTCGCCAACCGAGGCCATCCAGGCGGGATCGCAGCTGCGGTCCCAACCGTGATTCATGCGGTCGGAGCAGGTGGATACGACACAGTTCTGCTGGAGACCGTCGGCACCGGACAGTCTGATGTGGACGTCACCGCTGTGGTGGACTGCTGCGTGCTCGCCTCCCCACCAGGCCTTGGCGACGACATCCAGGCAATGAAGAGCGGAATCCAGGAGGTCGCCGACATCCTGGCGGTGACCAAGGCCGACCTGCCCGGCGCCGACCGGGTGGCGAACCATTTCAGCGAGATCGCCCAGCGCCCTGGGGACACCGAGCCACGACCGGTCATCCGGACAGCCGCACTCAACGGGGACGGGGTGGCGGAACTTGCCGCAGCGATTCGCTCGTGGCCGCGGCCGGGGCAGACCCGGACTGGGCGAGCAGAGCCGGCGGGCCGGAGCAAGCAGCAGACGAAGGCCGAGAGGTTGTTCGACCTCACCGGCCGGGTCGCCGTGGTGACGGGGGCGTCCGGCGGGCTCGGCCGCCATTTCGCGCGGGTCCTGCACGCAGCCGGAGCCACAGTGATCGTCGGGGCCCGGCGGCGGGACCGGCTCACCGAACTGGCCGACGAACTCGGCGAGCGAGTGATCCCGGTGCCGTGCGATATCACCGTCGAGTCCGAATGCGACCGACTGATCGACGCCGCGGTTTCGGCGGGCGGGCTCGATGTGCTGGTGAACAATGCCGGCATCGGGGATGTCGGCAGAGCCGAGGACGAATCGGTCGAGCAGTTCCGCGGCGTGGTCGATCTCAACCTGGTCAGCCTGTTCGCGATGAGCCAGCGGGCGGCACGGATCATGATGGATCGCGGCAGCGGCTCAATCGTCAACATCGCATCCGCGCTCGGGCTCGTCGCGTCCACCCCGATCAAACAAGCCGGCTACTGCGCATCCAAGGGAGCGGTGATCAACCTGACCCGGGAGCTGGCCGCGCAGTGGGGCCGAAGCGGTGTCCGGGTGAACGCGCTTGCGCCGGGATGGTTCCGATCCGAGATGACAGACGGCATGTTCGACGATCCGAAAGGCCAGGTGTTCATCGAGCGCAATACGCCGCTCGGTCGCGCCGGCCGCGCCGACGAGCTCGACGGCGCCCTGCTCTTCCTTGCCACGGACGCCTCAACCTACGTCCTGGGCCAGACCATCGCCGTCGATGGCGGCTGGACGATCCATTAGACCTAGGCCTTCTGAGGTCAGAATGCGTAAGCGCTATCGCGAAACGAGACTCCCTCTAGACGGCGCTCTGCGCCCTATCGGCCGACAGATCGTTGTCGGCGGGGCGCGCAGACACCGAACAGGACTCGGGTGGTGAGTTAGGGACGAAACGATGGCGGTCCACTTCCAGGGCGTGCGGCTCGCTTGCTCGAGACGACCGAACTCGGACACCGACCGCTGGATCGTCGCCGCCCGCCCTGCGAAGCTACCGCGCCACTCCTTCGTCTTGCGTGCGGCATGACAAACACGGCCAAGATCGCGCCCGACGTCTTCCACGCCCGCGATCCCGATCATCCGCGAGGCCGGTGTCGGCGCGATCGTCAACACCTCGTGGGAGGGCACACGTCAGGGCGACCCGCATGTCCCCTCGACCTGCGCGACAGTCAAGGGCGGTGTCGAGGCGCCGACGACGTGCATCGCGGTGCAGTACGGCAAACGCCGAGTGCTCTGCAACTCGATCGCCCCGGGCTGGCCCTGACCGAGACGGTAACCGACGGGCTGGTGCCAGAGCAGCCGCAGAAGGCGAAGCTGTTGCGATCCCCTCGCCGCAGGAAGGCACACCGGACGGCGGCGGCGGTCGAGCGTTCCTGGCCTCCGATGAGGCCTACTACGTCATAGGGTCGGTCATCAATACCGGTGGCGGCTCGCACGCCACGGGCGGGCTGTACCAGGTCCTGACCTCCGTCGATGGCGCTCGGCAACATCGACGCGCGCGGACGCGGGCTTGATGGCCGGTCCCTCGAAGCTGCCCGGCTGCCCGGTCGATCCCGCGAACGCGCCCGCGCACGCAGCACCAGGGTGTCGATCCCACCCGAGCGCAGGACGAGTGCCAGATCGCTGCCCGCGAAAGCATTCACCCGGCGCTTGGTGACCAGGATGTCGGCGCGCTCGATCGCCATCGCCGGGTGTATCCCGGTGCCGGGGTTGGACTCGGTGAGGTCGAGATCAGCGGTGAGGCGGGAGAAAAATATGTTCCCGGGGGCCACGTCCGGATAGCCGTCCCGGAACGTTACCCGGACGTGGACCACGTCGATGCCGGCCGAGCGCGCCGCCTCGGCGGCGCGGGCGAGACGGCTCAGCAGCGCGTCGTCCCCGGCGAACGCCGGGGTGACGATCGGCATCAGGCCCAGCAACAGGAATGCCGTCCTCTGGTCCGATGTGGGTCTCCCCGGGTCGCGGGGTCGGTCACGAAAGCTCCCCTATCCAGCACCTTCAGTCGATCACTACAGTCGACTCAACCATGGCGCGCGACAGGTCAGCTTAACGCGCCCGCACTCACACCGGAAGGGCCACCGGGGCGTTCTCGGCCGAAAGTCGCTTGAGGGCGTAAAAATCGATAACCATCCACAATGGACATTCCTCCGAGTAGACCGGGCAACACGCTCCGCTTGACTCAGGTGCCCCAAGCTGACACCATCCAGAGCGACCGTTCGGTTTTCCGAGGGCCGTTCGGTTTTTCCGTGGCAGCGCCGCCCAGCGGAGAGGAATCGACCGACATGACGACCGATACCACGGTAGTGCCCGGCAAGCTGACGGGGGGACGATCTGCTCGCGTATGGAGCCGACCACGTCTTCCACATGCGGTATTCGACAGTGGAGGCCGTGCGCCAGGCCCTGATTCTGACCCGGGGATCGGGCATGGTCCTCGAAACCCACGACGGCCGTCGGCTGCTCGACGCGATCGCCACGCACCACAACGTCAACCTGGGACATTGTCACCCGGAGCTGATTCGCGCCGCGCACGAGCAGATGCAGAGTCTCGATCACGTTCTGACCGTCCCCGGATTCACGAACGAACCGTTAGTCAATGTCACGAAAGCGATTCTGCGCAATCCGCTTCCCGGCATGGCGACAATCTTCTACACGCTGACCGGAGCCGAGGCCGTCGAAGCGACGATGAAAATGGCGCGCTACTACTGGCATGCGCTCGGCCGGAGCACGAAGTCGAAATTCATCTCGCTCAACCTCGGCTATCACGGCAACTCGTTCGCGACACTCGCAGCCACCGGTCGCGACCACGACGGGCTGCCCTCGGCCTCCGGTCGCAGGCTCTTCCCTGCCTTCGATCCCCTTCCCGAGGGATACGTCCATGTCCTCGGACCGTACGACTTCCACGACGGGTCCCGTTCGGCCGAGGAGGAGGCGAGTGCCGCGTGCGACGCCCTTGAGAAGCGCATCGCACGCGAGGGAGCCGACACCGTCGCTGCCTTCCTGTTCGAACCGTTGCAGGGGCACAACTTCTACCAGCCGCATCCGGCCTACTACCGGCGCGTCCGCCAGATCTGCGACGACAACGACATCCTGCTCATCTCCGACGAGATGATCACCGGCTTCGGCCGCACCGGCCGCTGGTGGGGCATGTCCCACTATCCCGGCGTGGAGCCGGATCTGACGGCATTCGGAAAGGGCGTGACGAGCGGCGCGCTTCCGCTCAGCGGTGCGATCACCTCGGCGAAGGTGTGGGAGGTGATCCAGGGTCACGCACCAAAGCGCTCGGTCGAGATCACCGGCACCTACGGCGGTCATCCCACCTTGTGCGCGGTCGCGCAGCGGAACATCGAAGTGCTCGAGGAACAGAACCTGATCGAGCGGGTGGACACCGTGGGCGATTATCTGCGGCAATCACTGCGCCGCGCATTCGACGGCCCAGAGGTCTTCGAGGTCCGTGGAACCGGCATGATCGGCGTCGTCGAGTTCAAGGTCGGCGGGGACACCGACGCCCTGCGCCAGCAGATGGCACTCGAAGCGTTCCTGCGCGACGTCATCATTCGCGCCGAGCGCGGAACAGTGGGTCCCCTCATCAGCATTACCCCGCCATTCATCGCGACCGAAGAGGAGATCGACACCGTGGTGGCGAGGGTCCACGAGGCAGTCAGCGTCGCACTCGCGGCGAACTGAGCACTTCGTGCCCTCACCCGCCCATTCCGCGAGAGGAGTAAGCGTGACCGAAGGTGGGACTCGTGCCCTTATTCCGCCGGGCCGGGAACGGACCGCCGGAGCTGGCTACTCGCCAGGCGTGGTGGTGGCAAACCGGCGACTGGTGTTCGTGGCCGGTCATACCGGACAGGACGACGAGGGCAGGCCAATCGCCGATCCGGAGGCGCAGTTCGTGTCTCTCTTCGAGCGCCTGCGCCAGGTCCTCGCGGCCGCGGACGGAAGTTTCGCCGATGTGGTCGACATGACCTCCTACCACGTTTCCTTCGACACGCTGGAGGTCTTCCTGAAGGTCAAGGCTCGCTACCTCACCGGGCCGGTCCAACCCGCGTGGACAGCGATCGGGGTCAGCGCCCTGGGCATCCCCGGCTGCTTGGTCGAGGTGAAGCTCACGGCCGCCGTATAGAGCGCCCGCACGGGAAGCCGAACCCGCCGAGCGCCATGTTCGGCTTCCCGTGCGTGGGTAGGGCGCTTGCCGCGCACTCAGCTAAGTGATGTCTCATAACTGAACTTGCAAATCGGGCTTGGCCAGGTTCGTGGTTACCCAGCGAGGGTCACTTTGCCAAAAATCGAGTTGCCGGACGAACCCAGAACCCACCCGCATCGGAATCATCGGCGCGGGCGGCATCGCCAGGAAGCCCAACCTGCAGGCGATCCCTTGCGTTGAGCTGGTGGCGGCCTGCAACGCGAGGCCAGAGACAGCCCGTCAGGTCGCCGGCGAGTTCCGCATCCCCGAGGTCGTGGCCCGCTCGTCGATGATCAGCCGAGACGACCTCGATGCGATCTGGATCGGAACACCGCCGATGACGCATGTGCCAAGCATGGGTGCGTGGGAAGGCTTGGCGACGACCTTGTCGCGCACGATCCGAGCTCACTAGTGGATCGTTCCAGCCGCCATCGACGGCGATCGTCTGGCCGAGGACGTAGCTGGAGGGGTCAGTGGCGAGGAACAGGAGCGCGCCGTCCGGCTCGTCAGCGCGGCCCAGCGGTATGTTGCGCAGCCGGGGTGCGCGACGCCGCCGCCTTGGATCCCACCTGCGTCCTGGGAGCACGATAACGGCGAGGCGCAGCACCAACCCGCGGCGGCTGCACTGATCGCCTTCGCTCCGCGCGCGATGGCTCCTCGAGAAGGTCGTGCGCCTCGGGTGACGCCGCGGAGCGCTCGAGTGGCTAACGCCTCGTTAATGGCGTCTTGGTACCACTGATTGCGCCAGCCGCGCGAGCTCACGACGATGTGAACGGATCGGAGGATGGGCCATGACCCAAACCAACGAGGCCTGCGGTGCCCGGCCCATGTCCAGGCAACGAGCAGTCTCGGCTTCAGCTCCCCGGGCGGTTGGCATCGCGAGGCACTCCTCCACGCTCGCCGCGACGTTGACGAGCGAAGACGACGCCCACGAGCAAGGCAGGCTGTCACCGCACGACCGGCTCACGTGCCCGGTACACCGGCGGTGGATCTACGAGTGCGTTTCCTCACCCGCGCACGCCATCCGGGTAACCGGCCACCGCTGGTGCCGACACTGCGACAGGCCGGCGAACATCGCGATCGACGAACTCGCCGGCACTGTCTCAATGACCTGCCCGCACTGCCACCTATCGCAGGACAGCGCCGTGAACCGGCAATTGCTTCAGTGGTGCCGAGCGAGCATCATCGCGGCTCGGCATGATGATGCTCGAAGCTCGTCCGACGCTGGGCGCATGCGAGTTGCGTGACGACCGATCGGCACCACCGGGTCCAACGACACGGAAGATCGGCTGCCGAGCATCCGGGGGTGCACAACACTGCAACCAACCCTGATCGCACCGACATTTCGCTTTCAACTGCGCGTTGCAGGCAATCCATCGACACCAGCCAGGCCTCCGATGGCCACGAGAGATACGCACCCGCCGAGGTTGAGCGTCCGGCGAGGCTGCGGTCGATCTGGACACGACCGCGGCATTGCAGGCCAATTCACCAGCCACATCACGACCGCAATGGACCAGAGGAAAAAGGCGGATCGACGTCGACAAATGAATAGCCGAGCCAGGAATCGAGTTGGCAGATGAACACGGTACGCACCCGCATCGGAATCATCGGCGCGGGAACCATCGCCCGAAAGGTGAACCTGCCCAACTTGCAAGCGCCGCGCACGTCGTACGCGTCGGCCGGGACCGTCTCCAGGGCGCGCTCAGGGAGTTTCCCAGCACGCTTGTGCGCTCCAAGCCCGGACAGCGCTTGCGTGCGCGCGAATTCGGCGAGCGCGATCCATACGTGTTCGCCGAGCTTCAATGCCGCCTCGTGCCCGCGGTCGGCCGCGATCCACGCCAGCTCGAACGCGCCCAGCCCCTTGGTCAGCAGCGTCGTGGTGTGTGTAGCGGTCACCAGCGACCGCAACGCCTCCGGCCTGTCGACATGAGTGTGCAAGGACAGCAGCAGGTCCGGCAGCCGCGCACCGACCTCGGCGTCCTGGTTGGCTTGACGCAGAGCCGCGAGGAGCTGCGTTTCCGACTGCAGCTCGGCCAGGTCACCGGTCGGCGGCTCGGCGCCGTCGAGGTCGGTGGACAGCAGCGCGTCCCGGATCGCGGGGATCGTGGCGTCCGCCTGCGGGTCCCGGATCTCCAGGCCGTCCCCGGTGATGTCTGACAGGCTCACCCGAAGCGCGCCCGCGATCTTCACCAGCGTCGAACGTGGTCGACCGGCTTCTGCTCGTTTTCGATCTTCGACAAATAGCCCTTGCTGATCCCGGACAGGCCGGCGAGCTGGTCGAGCGTCAGACCACGCCAGCGGCGAAAGCGTCGGACGGTGACACCGATCGAGTCCATGCCGACCAGGGTACAGACCCGGGTTTCCCGCAGGGAAACTTTTGTGACCTGCACGTTTGTACGGTCTCTGACCATGCGTAGTCGACCGCCTACCGCCGACCTCCGCACCGGGTGCGCGTGCCGGACCCTGGACAACGCCGAGAGCGTCCTGCGCGTCGAGGTCGACGCCCACGGCCGCATCACCCTCTCCGGCCCTGTCGGCGCCGTGCTGCTCACCGCCGAGCAAGTCGCCGTGCTGCGCAATCTGCTCGGCGACGCGCTCACCGTCTCCCTGCGCGACGCCCGGACCCCTCGGCGGCGTCCGACATGACCGCGCTCATCTACCTCAACCTCGACCACCTCCACCCCGTGATCAACGGAGTCTGGCATCACGCCCGCTTTGCCGCAGTACCCGCACCGAGCGACGCCATCACCACGCTGTGCGGAGAAACCGCCGTCGCGGCCTTCGAGCCGATGACCAGGCGCGCAGCCAACGGCCCGCCGCTTCAATGCCCGGTATGCCATCCCTGATTACGGGATGCGTCCCCGGTTTCCTCCACAAAGCGACCGCTTACAATGTAACGACGGGCGGGCTCGCCGGCCGGCGCGGGACTGGAGGAGGATCGGCGGATGACCACGCTTTCGGCCGACCTGTGGCCCGACGTGCAGCCCGAGACCGCGCGGCGGCTGATGCTCGCCGGGGTGGAGTCGTTCGCCGAGCGCGGGTACCACGCCACCACTACGCGCGACATCGCCGGAGCGGCGGGGATGAGCCCGGCCGCGCTGTACGTGCACTTCCCCTCCAAGGCCGCGCTGCTTTTCGCGATCAGCCGCAACGGCCACGAGCAGACGCTCGCCCTCGTCGAGGACGTCCTCGAGCGCGTCACGGACCCCGTGGAGCGGATGCGGCTGCTCGTCGAGGACTTCGTCGCGTGGCACGCGCGGCGGCACACGGTCGCGCGGGTCGTGCAGTACGAGCTGAATGCGTTGCCGGAGAAGGAATATCAGGTCGTCGCGCAGCTTCGGCGGCAAATCGAGCAGCGCGTGCGCGAGGTGATCGCCGAAGGGGTCGAGTCCGGCGCGTTCACCGTCGCCGACGTCGGGATCGCGGCGCGGGCCGTGCTGTCGCTGGGCGTTGACGTCGCGCGCTGGTACAGCGAACGGTCCCGGCAGACGCCCGCCGAACTCGGCAAGGAGTACGGCGAACTCGTCCTCCGCATGCTCGGCGCGAGCTAGATCGCCAGCACCAGCTTGCCCCGCGCCCGCCGCGACTGGCTCAGTTCGAGCGCGGCCCGCCAGTCGTCCAGCGGGAAAATCCGGGAGACCGGAATCGAAAACCGGCCCTCCGCCGCGAGCGACGCGAACTCGCCGAGGACGTCGTAGCGCGGTTGTGCGCCCGAGCTGACAATGGTCTGGACACCCGGTATGTCTGAGCTGAGGTCGAGGGTCAGCACGTGCCCGGGCTCCTTGACCGTGCGCACGAGTTCGGCCACTGCGCCGCTGAACGGAGCCGCGTCCAGCACGCGGTCGACCGGTCCCCCGGCCAGCGCCGTCACGCGCTCGGCGATCCCGTCCTGGTAGCTGGTGACTTCCGCACCGGCCGAACGAAGCGTCGACGCGTGCGTTTCGCCTGCCGTGACGATCACGCGCGCCCCGCGCAGGAGCGCGATCTGGGCCGCGGCGAACCCGGTGGTGGTGCCCGCACCGTGCACCAGCGAGGTGCCGGAGCCGAGTGCGTCGAGTGCCGCGTAGGCCATTCCGACGGCCATCGGCAACGCCGCGGCGTGCACCGCGTCGAGCCCGTCCGGGCGCGGGAACCACGAATCGAGCACTGCCAGCTCGGACGCGCCCGCGGTCGGGCCGGTGAACGGCGCGCAGCCGAACACCGGGTCGCCGACCTCGACGCCGGTCACGCCTTCGCCGAGCGCGTCGACCGTGCCGGACACCTCAAGCCCGACCCCGCGCGGCAGGTCACCGGCGAACAGGCCCTCGCACAACGCCCAGTCCGCCGGGTTCAGGCCGCACGCCTGGACCGCGACGCGGATCTGGCCCGGCCTGGGTTCCGGGGCCGCCGCGTCCTCGACCCGCAGGACCTCGGCCGCGGGGCCGTGTTCGTGAAAACGAAGGGTGCGCATGGGACTGTCTCCTCGTGAGTGATGACAGAAGCTGTCGTCACTCACGCTACCAGAGGGATGACAGCATCTGCTGTCGCTACACTGGGCGCATGGCTCGATGGGAGGGCAACACCCGGAACCGGCTCGAACAGGCCGCGCTGGCGTTGTTCGAGGAACAGGGCTACGACCGGACGACGGTCGCGCAGATCGCGCAGCGCGCGAACCTCACCGAGCGGTCGTTCTACCGCTGGTTCGCCGACAAACGGGAAGTGCTGTTCGGCGGCAGCCAGGAGCTGGAAGCCGAGTTCGTCGCAGCGATCGACGCCGTCCCGCCGGGCACTCCCGCGCTGCCGACGCTGCTGGCCGCGTTCGCCACTGCGCCGCGCGTATTCCGTCCGCGCGAATTCCTGCTGCGGCGAGCAGCGGTGATCGCGGCCAATCCCCCGCTGCGCGAACGGGAACTGATCAAACTGGTCACTATTTCGGAAACGCTCACCAGCGCATTGCTGGACCGCGGCATTGATCCGGAAACCGCACGATTGGCCACCGACCTCGGACTGTCCGTCCTGCGACTGGCCACCGAACGCTGGGTGGCCAAGGAACGCCGTGACGGCAACGGTTTCCCGGAGGCGTTGTCAGCCGCCGCCGCGGATCTGCTCGCCGTCGCCGCCGACGGAATGCCGCGCTGACACCGCCCGCGCGAAGCGGTCCGCGATGTGCCCGAGGCGCTCCAGCAATTCCGGCGGCGCGTCCTCCACCACGAAGTCGAATTCCCATTGCGCGAGGTAAAAAGGAATGTAGTCGAAGGTTTTCGCGCCGGTGCGCAGGCGGCAGGTTTCGTCGTCGATCGGCTCGACCACCGCGGTCGTCGGCGAAACCCGTGCCGCCAGCACCTCCGCCGGAGCCGACACCCGCAGCGTCACGATGTGCGGATACGGCGCGGTCGCGATCCGGCTCGACACATACGCGGCGAGGTCCTCGGCCGGTGGTTCCCTTGGCGTGAAACGGAAACTGGGCGTCGGAACCCCGTCGATCCGGTCCAGCCGGAAGGTGCGCCAGTCGTCGCGGCCGAGGTCCCACGCGACGAGGTACCAGCGCCAGCCGGTGTGCACGAGCCGCAGCGGCTCCACGTCGCGCTCGGCCACATCGCCCGCGTGCGTGCCGTAGGTGAACCGCAGCCGTTCGTTGTCCCGGCAGGCGGCGGCCACCACGGTGAGCAGTTCCGCGTCGATCATCGGCCCGCGTCCCGGCATCCGGACCAGCGCCGAATCCATCGCCCGCACCCGGTGCCGCAGCCGCGCGGGCAGCACCTGTTCGAGCTTCGCCAACGCCCGCACGGACGTCTCCTCGATGCCCGACACCGTGCCGTTCGCCGCCGTGCGCAGGCCGACCGCCACTGCGACCGCCTCGTCGTCGTCCAGCAGCAATGGCGGCAACGCCGCGCCGGAACCCAGCCGGTACCCGCCCGCGACCCCCGGCGTCGCGTGCACCGGATAGCCGAGCTGCCGCAGCCGTTCGACGTCGCGGCGGATCGTCCGGACGTCGACCCCCAACCGGCCCGCGAGATCCGGACCAGGCCAGTCGCGGCGCGCCTGCAGCAACGAGAGCAGGCGCAACAGGCGTTCGGAGGTTCCATACATGCCGCTCACTCTGCCACGCATCGCGGACAGATTCGGTCCTCGATCACCCAGGACTTGCCGTACTCCGCGATCACCGGCAAAGGTGACCGCATGCTCGACGACCTGCTCGCTGTCGCCCGCGAAGAGGCGGAAGCCGGAAAAGCCGAGGGCGGCGTGCCGATCGGCGCGGCCCTGTTCGACCGGGACGGGAAGCTGCTCGGCCGCGGACACAACCGCCGCGTCCAGGACGGCGACCCGTCGCTGCACGCCGAAACCGCCGCGTTCCGCGCTGCCGGCCGCCGCCCGCACTACCGCGACACGATCATGGTCACCACGCTGTCGCCGTGCTGGTATTGCAGCGGCCTGGTGCGGCAATTTGGCATCCCGCACGTGGTGATCGGCGAATCCCGCACGTTCACCGGCGGCCACGACTGGCTGGCCGGGCACGGCGTCCGCATCGACCTCCTGGACGACCCCGCGTGCGTCGCCCTGATGACGGAGTTCATCGAGCGGGAGCCCGCGCTGTGGTTCGAGGACATCGGCGAGCCGACGTGACTCACGCCAGCGGCGAGAACTCCGTCGGCACCGCGATGATCGAGTCCGCGTCGAGGATCTCCTCCGGCGCGCCCGGCGGCGGCCACATCCCCTTCGCGTAGAGCTCGCGGCGGATCGCGAGCCGTTCGTCCAGGCTCTGGAACGGCCAGATCTGGATGATCCGGTCCGGACCGTCGAGCGCGTACATCACCACGGTCAGCGGATCGACCAAGTGCCGCGCGGGCAACGCTTTCCGCCAGCCGTCGATCGTCGCGGTCAGCCCGCCCGGCCGCAGGTGGTAGTCGCGGATCTCGTACACCGAGCCGTACTTCCCCGGTCGCACCGGCGGGACGAACGGGAACGGCGCGTAACTCTGCAACGACAGGTCAGTCAGGCAGCCGCCGCCGAACGGCTTGCGGCTGCGCCGGGCCCGCAACCGCTCCTCGTCCAGCGCTTGCTGATTCTCGAATCCGCGCAGCACGACCAGTCTGCCGAGCGGGCCGTTCTCCGTCTGCCAGCAGCCGAGCAGCTCGCCGTGCCCCTCGACCCACGGCTGCACGCCCTCGATCGCTTTCGGTCCGTCGAGCAGCTGAAACGACAGAATCGCCAGCTCGTACCGGACGGCTTGCTGCTCCGGGGAAACGTCGGCCCCGCTGATCTGCACTGGTTCGGTCATGACGCTCCAGTTCATGCCTCGCGTTGGTGCCGCTCCGAGGGCGCCGATGACCGGGATTGGCCCCTCCAGCGTGACACAGCGTTCCGACCGCGCACGCTGACCGGTTTCGCCCGCACGTCGTTTGCCCGGTCGTCCGCCCACGGCTTCCCGATAGTCCCGCTCACCGGCATCGCGGAAACCTCCCGGCGACCTCGGTGGGCTTCGGTGAGGTTTTTTCCCACCCGCGCCCATGTCTTGACACTTCTCAATGGTCTAGTCCATTGTGACTGCGCACACACTCGCCCGAGTGCCTGCGAGGCGCCGCCGCCACGTCCGGCTTCGCCAGGTGCTCCGATGCCGCGTGCCTCCGGGCGCGCGTTCCCCCATTGGAGGGCCCATGAAATCCTTGCGCCGCACCACTCCCCGCCGGACACTCGCCGGACGGATCGGCGTACTGGCGCTCGCCGCCGGAGCCGCTTTGTCCACGGCGACCGGCACCGCCTCGGCCACGGGGGATCCCGTTCTGGCGGCGCCGTATCTGTACCAGTGGGGCGGGCAGAGCGATCCGTCCGCCGCGATGGACGCGACCGGCGTCAGCGCGTTCACCCTGGCGTTCATGCTTTCCAGCGGCGGCTGCGCACCGGCGTGGGACGGCAACCGCCCGCTCGACGGCACCGACGCCGCGATGATCCAGAAGATCCGCGCCGCGGGCGGCGACGTGATCCCGTCGTTCGGCGGCTGGCAGGGCAACAAACTGGGCCCGAACTGCGGGTCGCCGGAGGAGCTGGCCGGCGCGTACCAGAAGGTGATCGACGCCTACGCCCTCAAGGCGATCGACCTCGACATCGAGAACACCGACGAGTTCGAGAACGCCGCCGTGCAGGACCGGACCCTCGGCGCGGTCAAGATCGCCAAGGACAAGAATCCGAACCTGCGGGTCGTGATCACCATGGGCACCACGCCGCAAGGCCCGAACGACTGGGGCAAGCGGCTGATCACGCAGGCGAAGGCGCTGGGCGCGGACGTCGACGTGTGGTCGGTGATGCCGTTCGACTTCTCCGACGGCGGCGACATGGTCGCGATGACGAAATCCGCGGTGGACGGCCTGGTCAGCGAACTGAAGTCGACGTTCGGCTGGGACGACGCGACCGCCTACCACCGCGCCGGGCTGTCGTCGATGAACGGCAAGACCGACCGGGCCGGCGAGGTCGTGTCCGTCGCGGACTTCACCGCGATCCGCGACTGGGCCGCCGAACACCACCTGGGCCGCGTCACGTTCTGGGCAACGAACCGCGACTGCGGCGGGATCGACCAGGAGAACTACGCGTTCACGAAGGTCGTGGCCGGATACAACGGCTGATCCCGCCGGGGGGCGGGTTGGCCGCGGTTCGACTGGGCTGCGCCCGGCTGGCGGCGGTTCGGCCAGCCTGCGCCGGACTGGCAGCGGCTCGCCAACCCGAGCCGAGCTGGCGGCGGTTCAGCTGACCGCGGGCGGGCTGGCGGCGGTTCAGCTAAGCGAACCGGAGCTTCGTGCGGTCAGCCGAGCAGGCCTGCGTGGACTGAACCACTGCCTCGGGCCTCTCAGCCGCCCGGTCTGGCGGAGCGCGGCGACGGGGACCTTCCTGCCCGGAGGGTCCCCGTTCCGCCGTCCGTCACGCACTGTGTGCGAGTACGGCCGAACGGGTGAAGATCAGGCAGCGGCGGTGACCGACAGCGCGGCCACTCCGGCCTCGGTCAGCTCGGCGGGGACCCGTCCGGCGGAAGCCACGCCGGTGCCGGGGCGGACGTAGCCGCCCTTGGCGAGCGCGTGCGCGGTCATCTGGTCGCAGCAAGCGAAACCGTCGACGAACAGGTCGGGCTCGCAGCTGGTCGACATCTCCGCGCGCTGCTCCGCGACCGCCTTCAGCATCGCCATCGCGCGATGGGTCAGCTCGACGGCCGCCCCTTCTGAACCGGACACCGGGATCGCCTTCTTCCTCGTGAAGCTACTTACTCCACGTTATCGCCGATTGGGCCGAATGTGTTAACACCCACACTGTAGCCGTTCGGGAATGAGACGAGGCCTAGACCTGTTGGGTTCCCGCCAGACGAGACTCGAGCGTCCGCGCCCACTCGCGCACGATCTGCTCGCGGCGGCGGGTGTCGTCGGTGAGAAGGTTGGCGAGGCCGAGCCCGCGGCCAAGGTCGAGAGTGGCCTGGACCAGCTCGCGCACCCCCGGCTGGGTCTCGTCGACCCCGAGCAGTTCGACCGCGACCCGATGCGCCTCCCGGCCGACGCGCGCCTCCAGCGGCACGAGCACGTCGCGCAACTGGTCGTCCGTCGACGCGACGGCCCACAGTTGCAGCGCTGCCCGGAACATCGGCCCGGTGTAGAGGGTCAGCAGCATCTCGACGACCCACTCGATCCGCGACGCCCCATCCGGCGACCCGGCCGCGCGCGTGCGCAGTTCGTCCAGCTGAGCCTCGCCGAGCAACTCGACAGCCGCGGCGACCAGCGATTCCCGGGTCGGAAAGTGATGCTGCGCGGCACCCCGGGAAACCCCGGCCCGCTCCGCGATGACCGCGACGGTGACCCCATGCCAGCCGCGCTCCCCGATGCAGTCCATCGCGGCCTCGATCAACCGCCGCCGCGTGGTGCGGCTGCGTTCTTGCTGCGGTTCGCGGAGCATCAGGCGTCACCTGCTTGACGGGCGAGGTTTGCCCGCGTGGTGCGGGGTTGGGCGAGGATTGCCCGCGCAGTAAAGAGACGAGCAGGGTTTGCCCGTCCAATACGGGAGGCGGTGAGGTTTACCCGCGAGGCGTAGTGGTGGGCGAGATTTGCCGACGAGGCGCGCGACACCAACCCGCTCCGGGCATCACCAGCCCGCCGAGCCGACTCCTGCCCAGCACCGCGGCCGCCCCGCGCCAGTTCCCGCCGGTCCACGCCCGAACAGGCCATCCGCCACGCACTCCGCGCCGCGAGACTTTCAGCGCGGCCGCCACCAAACCGCCCCGGCCCGCGCCGAACGCCCGGCCGCGCGCCGCAGCCGGGCATCCGATCGCCGACGCACCTCATGACTTCACCACTGCTCAGTACGACTTCGGCAGCCCAAGGCTGTGCTGCCCCACGAAATTCAGCACCATCTCGCGGCTCACCGGCGCGATCCGGCCCAGCCGCACGGCCGTCACCAGGCTGCCCAGGCCGTATTCGGTCGCCAGGCCGTTGCCGCCGTGGGTCTGTACTGCCTGGTCGACCGCGCGGATCGCCACCTCCGCCGCCGCGTACTTCGCCATGTTCGCGGACTCGCCGGAGGCGAAATCGTCGCCCGCGTCGTACAACGAGGCGGCCTTCTGCGTCATCAGTTTCGCCAGCTCAAGCTCGATTTTCACCTGCGCGAGCGGATGCGCGAGCCCCTGGTGCGACCCGATCGGCGCGCCCCACACCTGCCGTTCGTTCGCGTACCCGACCGCCTTGTCCAGGGCGTACCTCGCGGTCCCCAGCGAGAACGACGCTCCCATGATGCGTTCCGGGTTCAGGCCCGCGAACAGTTGCGCGATCGCCGCGTCCTCCTCGCCCACCAGGGCTTCCGCGGGCAACCGCACGTCGTCCAGGAACAGCGAGAACTGGTTTTCCGGCGCGACGATGTCCATGTCGATCTTCGTGAACTCGAACCCGGGCGTGTCCGTCGGCACCACGAACAGCGCCGGCTTCAAGCGCCCGGTCTTCGCGTCCTCGGTGCGGCCGACGACGAGCACCGCGTCCGCCTCGTCGACGCCCGAGATGAACACCTTGCGCCCGGACAGCACCCAGTCGCCGCCGTCTCGGCGGGCGGTCGTGGTGATGCGGTGGGAGTTGGATCCGGCGTCCGGTTCGGTGATCGCGAAGACGATCTTCTTGCTGCCGTCCGACATTCCCGGGAGCCATTGCTTTTTCTGGTCCGGCGTGCCGAAGCGCGACAGCACCGTCCCGACGATCGCCGGCGACACCACCATCAGCAGCAGCGGCGAACCCGCGGCCGCGAATTCCTCCAGCACCGCGGCGAGATCCGCGATCCCGGCTCCCCCGCCGCCGTACTCCTCCGGCAGGTTCACGCCCAGGTAGCCGAGCCGTCCGGCTTCGTTCCACAGCTCGTCGGTCTTCTCGCCCGCCCGGGCCTTCTTCGCGTAATAGTCGTGGCCGTACTTGCCCGCCAGATCGGCCGCGGCCTTCCGCAGCGCCATCCGCTCCTCAGGCTCGACGAAGTTCATCGCGTTCATTCGGTCTCTCCCACCACAGCCAGCACCGCGCCTACCTCGACCTGTTGCCCGACCTCGACCGGCAGTTCGGCGACCACGCCGTCCGCCGGGGCCGAGATCCGGTGTTCCATCTTCATCGCTTCCAGCCACAGCAACGGATCGCCCGCCCGCACACTGTCCCCAGCGGACACGGCGAGCCGCACGACCGTGCCCGGCATCGGCGCGAGCAGCGATCCCGCGGCCAGCGCCGCATCGGGATCGGCGAACCGCGGCTCGGCGGTCAGCGCCACCGAACCCAGCGGCGAGTCCACATAGGACACCGAGCCGTGCCGGGCGACCGCGAAGGTCCGGCGCACTCCGGCGATGTCGAGGACCACCCGGTTCGGTTCGGCCGAGACCAAGACGACATCGTCATAGCCGTCAGCGCGCAGTCCGTCCCGGGTCAGCGAGTAGACGACCTCGTAACGGTTGTCTCCCTTGGCGAATACCTTGCGCTGACCGGCGGAGCGGACGTTGCGCCAGCCGCTGGGCAACCGCCCCAGCGTGGTGGCGGAGGCCCGGTTCCCCGCCGCGTCGGCCAGTGCTGCCGCCAGCGAGGACCACCGTTCCGTGTCCACAGTGGCCAGCGGAGCGGCCAAGGTATCCAGCCCGTGCCGGTCGAAGAATGCGGTATCCGTTTCCCCGGCCAGGAAGGCCTCGTGGCGCAGGATCCGGACCAGCAAGTCGCGGTTGGTCACCACACCGTGGATCTTCGCGCCGGCCAAAGCACCGGCGAGCCGACGCGCGGCTTCCGCCCGCGTGGGCGCCCACGTGATGACCTTCGCCAGCATCGGGTCGTAGTGGACGCCGATCACCGAACCGGATTCCACGCCGGAGTCCAGCCGCAGTCCCGCGCCGTGCGTGAATTCGCGGTCCACTCCGGACACTTCGAAGGTGTGCAGCGTTCCGCTCTGCGGCTGCCATCCGGCCGAAGGATCTTCCGCGTACAGGCGGACTTCGATCGAATGCCCGTTGGCGGCAGGCGGCTCCCCAGGCAAGCGAGCGCCCTCGGCCACCGAAAGCTGCAACGCCACCAGGTCCAGCCCGGTGACGTTCTCCGTCACCGGATGCTCGACCTGCAGCCGCGTGTTCATTTCCAGGAAGTAGAACCGGCCGTCCGGACCGGCCAGGAACTCGACGGTTCCCGCACCGACGTAGTCGATCGCCTGCGCGGCCTTGCGCGCGGCGTCGAACAGTTCGGCCCGCATGGCCTCGTCCACAAAGGGCGATGGCGCTTCTTCGACGACCTTCTGATGCCGGCGCTGGATGGAGCACTCCCGCTCCCCCACCGCCCAGACCGTGCCGTGCGAATCGGCGAGCACCTGGACCTCGATGTGCCGTCCGGTTTCGAGGTACCGCTCGCAGAACACCGTCGGATCGCCGAACGCCGACCCGGCTTCGGCACGGGCGCTCTCCACCGCTTCGGCCAACTCGCCCAGCGAGCGGACCACGCGCATGCCTCGACCGCCGCCCCCGGCGGAAGCCTTGACCAGCAACGGAAGATCGGTCTCGGTCACCGTTTCCGGGTCCAATTCGGACAGCACCGGGACCCCGGCGGCGGCCATCAGCCGTTTCGACTCCACTTTGGAGCCCATGGTCTCGATCGCCGCGGGCGGCGGGCCGACCCAGGTGAGCCCGGCGTCGAGCACCGCGCGGGCGAAACCGGCGTTTTCGGACAGGAACCCGTACCCGGGGTGGATCGCGTCGGCCCCGGCGTCCGCCGCGGCTTTGACGATCAGTTCGGCGCGCAGATACGTGTCGCCCGGAGCGTTGCCCGGCAGCCGGACCGCGACGTCGGCTTCCCGCGCGTGCGGCGCGTCGGCGTCCGCGTCGGAGAACACCGCGACCGTGCCGATTCCGGCGTCCCGGCAGCTGCGGAACACGCGGCGGGCGATCTCGCCCCGGTTGGCGACCAGCAGATTCTGGATCATGGCCCTCACATCCGGAAGACGCCGAAGCCGCCTTCGACGCCCTTCACTGGTCCGTTGTGGATCGCCGACAGGCTCATCCCGAGCACCGTGCGGGTGTCGCGCGGGTCGATGATGCCGTCGTCGTAAAGCATGCCGGAAAGGAACATCGGCATCGATTCCGCCTCGATCTGGTTTTCCACCATGGCGCGCATCGCGGCGTCGTTCTCCTCGCTGTACTCCTGGCCGCGGCTCGCCGCGGCGGCACGGGCCACAATGGACAGCACGCCGGCCAGCTGGGCTGGTCCCATCACCGCGGATTTCGCGCTCGGCCAGGCGAACAGGAACCGCGGATCGTAGGCGCGGCCGCACATTCCGTAATGCCCGGCCCCGTAGGACGCTCCCATGAGGACGGACAGGTGCGGCACCTTCGAATTCGACACCGCGTTGATCATCAGCGCGCCGTGCTTGATGATCCCGCTCTGCTCGTATTCCTTGCCGACCATGTAGCCGGTCGTGTTGTGCAGGAACACCAGCGGCGTGTCGATCTGGTTGGCCAGCTGGATGAACTGCGCGGCCTTCTGCGATTCCTCGCCGAACAGCACGCCCTGCGCATTGGCCAGGATTCCCACCGGATAGCCGTGGATGCTCGCCCATCCGGTGACCAGGCTCGGCCCGTACAGCGGCTTGAACTCGTCGAAATCCGACCCGTCCACGACGCGTGCGATCACCTCGCGCGGGTCGAACGGGATCTTCAGGTCGGTCGGCACGATGCCGAGCAGATCCTCGGCGTCGAACAACGGCTCGGCGTAATCCGGTTTGGGGGACGGACCCTGTTTGGTCCAGTTGAGCCGCTTGATGATGCCGCGGCCGAGCCGGATCGCGTCCTCCTCGTCCACCGCGAGGTAATCCGCGAGCCCGGACGTCCGCGCGTGCATCTCCGCGCCGCCGAGGGATTCGTCGTCGGATTCCTCGCCGGTCGCCATCTTGACCAGCGGCGGACCGCCGAGGAAGACCTTCGCGCGTTCCTTCACCATCACGACGTAGTCGGACATGCCCGGCAGATACGCGCCACCCGCGGTGGAGTTGCCGAACACCAACGCGATTGTCGGTACCTTCGCCGCCGAAGAACGTGTCAAATCACGGAAGATCCGGCCGCCGGGAATGAAGATTTCCTTCTGCGTCGGAAGATCCGCGCCGCCGGACTCGACCAGGTTGATCACCGGCAGCCGGTTCTGCGCCGCGATGTCCGCCGCCCGGAACGACTTCTTGGTCGTCCACGGATTGCTCGCGCCGCCCTTGACCGTCGGGTCGCTGGCCGAGATCAGGCATTCGACGCCCTCTACGACACCGATGCCGGTGATCACGCTCGCGCCGACCCGGTAGTCCGAGCCCCACGCGGCCAGCGGCGACAGCTCCAGGAACGGCGAATCCTCGTCCAGCAGCAGTTCGATCCGCTCGCGCGCCAGCAGTTTCCCGCGCTTGCGGTGGCGTTCGACGTACTTTTCCCCGCCGCCGGCGACCGCCTTGGCGTGTTCGGCGTCGATCTCCGCGAGCTTCTCCAGCATCGCCTCGCGGTTCGCGGCGAACTCGTCGGCCCGGGTGTCGACTGTGGACCTGATAGTGGTCATGCGGTGTATCCCAATCGCTTCGCGGCCAGTCCGGTGAGGATTTCGGTGGTGCCGCCGCCGATGCCGAGAATGCGGACGTCTCGGTAGTGCCGCTCCACTTCGGACTCGCGCATATAGCCGAGTCCTCCGTGCAATTGCACCGCCTCGTTCACAACCCATTCGGCAGCCTGCACCGCGGTGTTCTTCGCGAAGCACGCTTCGGCGATCACTTCCTCGCCGGACACGTGCCGAATCGCGACCTGCCGGGCGTACGTCCGCGCGACGTCGATCTTGCAGGCCATCTCGGTGAGCTTGTGCTGGACGAGCTGCCGCGAAATCAACGGACGCCCGAACGTCTCGCGCATCCGGCACCAGTCCAGCGTCAGATCGAGTGCTCGCTGCGCGTGCGCATAGGCTTGCACCGCCAGCGAAAGCCGTTCGGTGACGAACTGCGTGGCCACCTGAGCGAACCCGCTGTTCTCCGCACCGACCAGGTTCTCCGCCGGCACTCGAACGTCCACATACGACAGTTCAGCGGTGTCCGAAGCCGCCCAGCCCATCTTCTCCAGCTTGCGCGACACGGTGAACCCAGGCGTCCCGCGCTCGACCACGATCAGCGAAAGCCCATGCGCGCCTGCCTCGCCCGTTCGAACCACAGTGGTCACGAAGTCCGCGCGGCACCCTGACGTAATGAACGTCTTGGCCCCGTTGATCACATACTCGTCGCCCTCGCGCACGGCCGTGGTGCGGATCCCGGCGACGTCGGAACCGCCGTCCGGTTCAGTAACCGCCAGCGAACCGATCTTCTCGCCTTCGAGGGTCGGCCGGACCCAGCGTTCGATCTGCACCGGGTCGCCGGCCTCGACGATGTGCGGGACCGCGATCCCGCAGGTGAACAGCGACGCGAACAGTCCGCCGGACCCGCCCGCGTAGTGCATTTCCTCGGCGACCACGAGCGCGTCGAGGTAATTGCCGTCGCCGCCGCCCGCGGATTCGGGGAACGCGACCCCGAGCAGGCCCAGTTGCCCCGCCTTGCGATGCAGGTCGCGCGGCAGTTCCCCGGCCCGCTCCCAGTCGTCCAGGTGCGGCAGCACGTCCTTCTCCACGAACCGGCGCACCGTCGCGCGCAGTTCGGTGCGTTCCGGCGTGCGGAACGGATCCACGGTCACAGCAGGGCCTCCGGAACGTCGAGTTCGCGCGCTCGCAGCCACTCGCCGAGCGCCTTCGCCTGGGGATCGAACCTGGCCTGCGAAGCGACGCCGTCGCCGAGAATGCCCTCGACCACGAAGTTCATCGCCCACAGGTTCGGAAGCAGATGCCGGGTGACCGGCAGTCCTTCGGTTTCCGGCAGCAGACGGCGGAATTCCCCGACGGTCAGCCGGTGCACGAGCCAGCGCCAGGCTTCCTCGGACCGCACCCACACGCCGAGGTTCGCGTTGCCGCCCTTGTCGCCGCTGCGCGCCCCCACCACGAGCCCGAGCGGCACGCGCCGCACCTTGTCCGCCTGCAACGGTTCCGGCAGTGCCGGTTCGTCCACTTCGGACAGCTCAAGCGTCTCGGAAGCGGGGGCGATGTCTACTTTGGATCCGTCCGGCAGCACCGCGACGTGCGGCACCGCGGCAGCGTCCACAAAGGCCGCCGAATAGACCCCGAACGGCGACGCGTCCGAAGGCGGTGCGGTCACGTGGAATCCCGGGTAGCTCGCAAGCGCCAGCTCGATCGCCGCTCCGCTGAACGCGCGTCCGGCGATCTTCGGATCGTTGTCCTTCACCGCGACGTGCAGCAGCGCGCTCGCGCGTTCCTCGGTGTCGGCATCCGCATGATCGGTGCGGGCGAGCGTCCACCGGACCTCGGCTGGCGGACGCTTCGCCAGCGCGCCTTCCAGCTGTTCCCGCACCAGCGCGGCTTTTTCCTCGATGTCCAGTCCAGTAAGGACGAACGTCGTCTCGTTCCGGAACCCGCCGAGCCGGTTCAGACACACCTTCAACGTCGGCGGCGGCGCTTCCCCGCGAACCCCGCTGATCCGCACCCGGTCCGGTCCATCGTCCGACAGCGACAGCGTGTCGAATCGCGCCGTCACATCCGGATTCGCATACCGCGCGCCGGTAATCTCGTACAACAGCTGCGCCGTGACAGTTCCGGTATTGACGACACCGCCTGTGTCCGGATGCTTCGTGATCACGCTGGACCCGTCCGCGTGGATCTCCGCGATCGGGAACCCCGGCACGCCGATCGGCTGTTCCCGGAAGAACGCGTAGTTCCCGCCGGTCGCCTGCGCGCCGCATTCGATGACGTGACCCGCCGCGACCGCACCGGCCAGCGCGTCGTAGTCGTCGCGGGCCCAGCCGAAGTGCGCCGCCGCCGGTCCGACGATCACCGACGCGTCCGTGACCCGCCCGGTCACCACCACGTCCGCGCCGGCCTTGAGACATTCCGCGATGCCCCACGCGCCGAGATAAGCGTTGGCGGTCAACGGTTTCTCGAAGCCGAACTCGTCGGCGCGCGCGATCAGGTCGTCGCCCTCGACGTGCGCGACCTTCACCTCGACCCCGAGTTTCGCGGCCAGTTCGCGCAGCGCGTCGGCGAGCCCGGCCGGGTTGAGCCCGCCCGCGTTCGCGACGATCCGGACGCCTTTGTCCTTCGCCAGTCCGAGGTTTTCCTCCATTTGCCGAAGGAATGTTTTGGCGTAGCCACGAGCCGGGTCCTTCATCCGGTCCCGGCCGAGGATGAGCATGGTCAGCTCGGCGAGGTAATCGCCGGTCAGAACGTCGAGCGGGCCGCCGGTCAGCATTTCCCGCACCGCGGAGAACCGGTCGCCGTAAAATCCGGACGCGTTCCCGACGCGCAACGGCGCGCTCATGCGAACTGCCCCGGTTTGCGCCCCGCCCCGGGCGGGCCGGCGAACGCCTGCGCGATGCCCAGCCATTCCTCGACATCCGCGCCCGTCGCGACCAGATCAGTGTCCGCCGGATGCCGGCGCTGCGTCGCGACCAGGCAGAAGTCGAGCGCACTCCCGGTCAGCCGCTGCTTCGCGTCCTCCGGCCCGAACGCCCACGTGCTGCCGTCCGGCGCGGTCAGCTCGACCCGGAACTCCTCGGTCGGCGGCGCGAGCGAATGCACCTTGTACGCGAAATCGCGCGTCCGCGTGCCGAAGCGGGCGATGTGCCACAGCCGTTCGGTGGGCTCGCGCTCGACGCCGAGCGCGTCGGCGATGTCCTGGCCGTGTGCCCAGGTCTCCATCATCCGCGCGGTCGCCATGGAAGCCGCGCTCATCGGCGGGCCGTACCACGGCAGCTTCTGCCCCTCCGGCACCACGGCCAGCGCCTCGGCCAGCGCGGCTCGTCCGGCTCGCCACTGCGCCAGCAGTTCGGCCGGGGGCAGCTGAGCCCCTTCCTCGGCACCCGCGTCGACGTAGTTTTCGCCGATGCTCAACAGGTTCTCGACCTCGGACTGCCAGTCCTCCGGCCGGCTGGCGGAGATCAGCGATTTGCTGTCGGTCCACGCCAGATGCGCGATCTGATGCGCGATGCTCCAGCCGGGTGCCGGCGTCGGCCGAGCCCATTCCCCGGCGGGCAACCCCGCGACCAGGTCGTCGACCGCCTGCGATTCGGCCGCGAGATCCCGGAGGATCCCCGCGAGATCAGCCATTCCTGCGCCTCCCTGCGTCCGCCGCACCACCTCGTGCGGACCCAGCGTGGACCCTGCCCCCGGAAAAATCAAGCGCGCATGATTGTTTTCCCTCGGCAGCCGAGCTCGCGAGAGAACCCGGGGCTCTGATTCCCTCAGGGTGCCCCTCACGACCCGCCACCGGTCGCCGCCTCCGACGCGCCCCAAGGTGGCATTGGATGCGTTCCACGAACCCAATGCCACATAGGGGCGCAAGCCCCACCACCCACGAAACCGCAACCGCGCACCCCGCCATCGAGGCACCCAGCCTCTCCCCCGCAGCCCGATACGAAGCCTCCCTGCGGGCGGCGGGTGCTTGTCAAGGCATCTTTCCCGCCTTGACAAGCACCCGCCGCCCGTCAGCACAATCAAGCTTCGGGGTGCCCCACGCCAACCCAAGGGCGCAATGTCGCCGCCAGGCGACGAGCCGCCCGCCCAGCCGCCGCCCCACCCTGTTGACACAGTGAAAACAAGCGCCCTACCGTCCTCCCATGGACTCCTACGCGGAGATCGCCTACGAGGTCGCCGCCAAGGTCGCGACCGTCCTGCTCGACCGGCCCGGAGCCCGCAACGGCTACACGATCCGGATGGCCGACGAACTCGCCCACGCCCTCGACCGAGCCGACCGCGACGAGGACGTCCGGGCGGTCGTGCTCGGGACCACCGGCAAGGACTTCTCCGTCGGGGCCGATCTCTCCTCCGGCGGGTTCGACTTCGGCGACCGGCCGCCGGACGACTGGCAGGAGCCCGCGGGCCGCGTGTCGAAGCGGATTTTCACGATGAACAAACCGGTGCTCGCCGCGTTGCGCGGGGCGTCCGTCGGCGCGGGCATCACCATCACGCTGTCCTGCGATTACCGGTTCGCCTCCACCGACTCCAAGTTCGGCTTCGTCTTCACCCGCCGCGGCATCTACCCCGAAGGCGCGTCCGCATGGTTCCTCCCCCGCCTCGTCGGGATGGGCACGGCCGTCGACTGGATGGTCAGCGGACGGCTCTTCGGCCCCGACGAAGCGCTCCGAGCCGGGCTCGTCCACCAGGTCCACGACCCCGACGAGGTCCTCGCGCAAGCACAGACCAAGGCGAAAGAAATCGCCGAGACCACCGCTCCGGTGGCAGTCGCGGTCACCCGGCAGCTGCTCTACCGGATGGCCTCGGCACCGTCGCCCTTCGACGTCCATCAGGTGGACTCGAAGCTCATCTCCCAGCCGGGCTCGAACCCCGACGCCGTCGAAGGCATCGCTTCCTTCTTCCAGAAACGCCCGCCCGAGTTCCCGTTGCGCGTCGACCGCGATCTGCCGCCGTATCTGCCCTGGATCGCCGAATGACCGACTACCCGCCCGAACCGTGGCGCCTCGTCGCCGACGCGTGCATCTCGATGTGGCGAGTCCCCGTCGACGAACTCCCCGCCTTGCCCGCGGAACCCCTGGTCGTCAACAAGCAGGCCGCCGTCTTCACCGCCTGGATCGACTACCTGCCGTCCGGCCAGCTGAGCTACCACGAACTCCTCTCCTGCGTCGCCGTGCGCGGCCGAGGGCTCGCCGCGTCGATCACCGACATCTGGGTCGACAGCGAGGTCTCGCTCGCGGGCGGGCGCGAGCTGTGGGCCATCCCCAAGGAGTTCGCGGCGTTCACCTTCACCGGCGGGCGCACCTTCACCGCGGCGACTTCCGACGACTGGATCGCCACCGCCGCCTTCACCCCGCGCCTCGGGCTCCCGATCACCGTCCCGATACGCTTCGAGATCGCCCAGGACCGCGGCGGCAGCCCGCTGCGTACCCCGGTCGAGTGGCGTTCGAAGCCCCGCGCGGCCGCCGCGGACTGGTCGGTCAACCCCGCCGGGCCGCTGGGTTTCCTGGCCGGGAAACGGCCCGTGGCCAGTGCGGCGCCGCGCGCCGCGAAGCTCCGTTTCGGATCTTGCCCTCGGTGATCGGATAACCCGCCAGGGTGAGACCGACACGCCATACCTTGGGGCCCGTGCGAGCCTCCACCCCAACATGTAGTCTCTGAGAACCGGCAGCCCCCAGCGACGGGGAGACCGCTTGAAGAGGGCGGCCGGGCTGTTTCGCCGAAACCGCAGCGCATGGCCTTGACCGGCCGTGTGCCGCTCGAACGCGCCCATTTCGAGGAACTGTTGGAGACACGCATGTCAGTGGAAACCGGTCAGCGGCCGCCGTCGGCGGCGGAGGGGGCCCCGAGCGCGGTCCGCGTCATCCGGCGGGACGGAAGCGTCTCGCCCTTCGACGCGGGCAAGATCTCGGTGGCGCTGACCAAGGCCTTCCTCGCGGTCGAGGGCGGCGACGCCGCCGCGTCCTCCCGCGTGCACCACGTGGTCGCGGAGCTGACCGGGCAGGTCGAGGCGGCGCTGCTGCGCCACACCGGCCCGGAGACCCCGCTGCACATCGAGCAGATCCAGGACCAGGTCGAACTCGCCCTGATGCGCGGCGAGCACCACAAGGTCGCCCGCGCGTACGTCCTCTACCGCGACGAGCGCGCGAAGGCCCGCGAGGCCGCCGCGCCGGCACACGCCGAGGTCGCGCTGAGCGTCAAGGGCGCCGACGGAACGCTGCGCCCGCTCGACTGGGCGCGCGTTTCGCACGTCGTCGGCGAGGCCGTGGCCGGGCTCGAGGACGTGTCCGCCGAGCCGGTGCTGGCCGAGGCGAAGCGCAACCTCTACGACGGCATCACCGCCGACGAACTGGCGCTCGCGCAGATCATGGCCGCGCGCGTGCTCGTCGAGCAGGAGCCGAACTACTCGTTCGTGTCCGCCCGGCTGCTGCTGGACAAGCTGCGCGGCGAAGCGCTGAGCTACCTCGCCGGAGCCCCGCGCCAGGCCAGCCAGGACGAGATGGCGAGCGAGTACGCGCCGTACTTCCGCGCCTACCTGCGCCGCGCCGTCGAACTCGAACTGGTCGACCCCGAGCTGACCACGTTCGACCTGGACAAGATCACCGCCGCGATCCGCCCCGAACGCGACCTCGACTTCGGCTTCCTCGGCCTGCAGACCCTGTACGACCGGTACTTCCAGCACCACAACGGCGTGCGGTTCGAGCTGCCGCAGGCGTTCTTCATGCGCGTCGCGATGGGCCTGGCGATCCGCGAGGACAACCGCGAAGCCCGCGCGATCGAGTTCTACGAACTGCTCTCGACGTTCCACTTCATGGCGTCCACCCCGACGCTGTTCAACAGCGGCACCAACCGCGCCCAGCTGTCGTCCTGCTTCCTGACCACTGTGGACGACGACCTGGACTCGATCTTCCAGGCGTACAAGAACAACGCGCTGCTGGCCAAGTACTCCGGCGGCCTCGGCAACGACTGGACCCCGGTCCGCGGCCTCGGCGCGCACATCAAGGGCACCAACGGCCAGTCCCAGGGCGTCGTGCCGTTCCTGAAGATCGCCAACGACACCGCGGTCGCGGTCAACCAGGGCGGCAAGCGCAAGGGTGCGGCGTGCGCCTACCTGGAAACCTGGCACGTCGACATCGAGGAATTCCTCGACCTGCGCAAGAACACCGGCGACGACCGGCGGCGCACGCACGACATGAACACCGCCAACTGGGTCCCGGACGAGTTCCTGCGCCGCGTCGAGGCGAACGCCGAGTGGACGCTGTTCTCGCCGAACGAGACGCCGGACCTGCACGACCTCTACGGCAACGCGTTCGCGCAGCGCTACCGCGAGTACGAGGCGGCCGCCGCGCGCGGCGAGATCAAGGTGTTCCGCAAGGTCCGCGCGGTCGAGCTGTGGCGGCGGATGCTGACCATGCTGTTCGAGACCGGCCACCCGTGGATCACCTTCAAGGACCCGTGCAACCTGCGTTCGCCGCAGCAGCACGTCGGCGTCGTGCACTCGTCCAACCTGTGCACCGAGATCACGCTGAACACGAACACCGAAGAGGTCGCGGTCTGCAACCTCGGCTCGGTGAACCTGCTCAAGCACGTCACTCCGTCCGGTTTGGACACCGAGCGGCTCGAGAAGACCGTGCGCACCGCGGTCCGCATGCTCGACAACGTGATCGACATCAACTTCTACACGATCCCGGAAGCGCGCCGTTCCAACCTGCGCCACCGTCCGGTCGGCCTCGGCATCATGGGCTTCCAGGACGCGCTGTTCGAGCTCGGCGTGCCGTTCGCGTCGGAAGAAGCGGTGAAGTTCGCCGACGTGTCGATGGAGCACCTCTCCTACTACGCGATCTCGGCCTCGACCGATCTCGCCGAGGAACGCGGCCAGTACCAGACGTTCGAGGGTTCCTTGTGGAGCAAGGGAATCCTGCCGATCGACTCGATGCAGCTGCTCATCGACGCCCGCCAGGGCGACGGCCTCGACGTCGACACCTCCACGACGCTGGACTGGGCCCCGCTGCGCGAGCGCGTCAAGACCGTAGGCATGCGCAACTCCAACGTCATGGCGATCGCGCCGACCGCGACGATCTCCAACATCTCCGGCGTCGGCCAGTCGATCGAGCCGCTGTTCCAGAACCTGTACGTCAAGTCGAACATGTCCGGCGACTTCACCGTCGTCAACCCGCACCTGGTCAAGAGCCTCAAGGCACGCGGCCTGTGGGACGAGGTCATGGTCAGCGACCTGAAGTACTTCGACGGCAGCCTCGGCCAGATCGACCGGGTTCCGGACGACCTCAAGGCGCTGTACGCGACCGCCTTCGAGATCGAGTCGAAGTGGATCGTGGACGCCGGTTCGGTGCGGCAGAAGTGGATCGACCAGGCTCAGTCGCTGAACCTGTACATCGCGGCGCCGAGCGGCCGCAAGCTCGACGAGCTGTACCGCTACGCCTGGCACAAGGGCCTCAAGACCACGTACTACCTGCGGGCGCAGTCCGCGACGCACGTGGAGAAGAGCACCCTGCGCGGCACCGACGGCAAGCTGAACGCCGTCTCCGCCACCCCGGCCCCGGCCTCTCCGGCTGCCGCGGCCCCGGCCGCCGCGCCTTCCCCGGCGCCGTCGCCTTCGCCGTCCGCCGCGGTTCCGGCCGTCTCCCCCGCGCCGTCGCCGTCGCCCGCCGCGGCCGTCCCGGCGGAACCGAAGGAGATGCCGAAGACCGACGTCGACTTCGTCGCCACCGAGGGCGCGGCCTGCCGGATCGACGACCCCGACTGCGAAGCCTGCCAGTAAGGAACCCCTGCACCATGACCAACGTGGAAACGACGGACGCGACCGGCCTCGGCGAGATCGAGGTCGGCGCGGCCCGGATCAACGTCGACGACAAGCGGATGATCAACGCGCGCGCCGACGTCAACCAGCTGCTGCCGATGAAGTACCGGTGGGCCTGGGACAAGTACCTCGCGGCGTGCAACAACCACTGGATGCCGACCGAGGTCGCGATGCAGGCCGACATCGCGCTGTGGAAGTCGCCGGACGGCCTCACCGAGGACGAGCGGCAGATGCTCAAGCGCAACCTCGGCTTCTTCGCCACGGCGGAGTCCTTGGTGGCCAACAACATCGTGCTCGCGGTGTACCGGCAGATCACCAACCCGGAGTGCCGCCAGTACCTGCTGCGCCAGGCCTTCGAGGAGGCCGTGCACACGCACACCTTCCAGTACATCTGCGAAAGCCTCGGCCTCGTCGAGGGCGAGCTGTTCAACATGTACCGCGAGGTTCCGTCCATTTCGGACAAGGACGCGTGGGCGCTGAAGTACACGCAGAACCTCGAGAACCCGGACTTCGAGACCGGCACGCCGGAGGCCGACCAGGCGTTCCTGCGCGACCTCGTGGCGTTCTACGTGATCTTCGAGGGCATGTGGTTCTACACCGGGTTCGCGCAGATCCTGTCGCTGGGCCGGCGGAACAAGATGGTCGGCATCGCCGAGCAGTACCAGTACATCCTGCGCGACGAGTCGATCCACCTGAACTTCGGCATCGACTGCATCAACCAGATCAAGATCGAGAACCCGCACCTGTGGACCGAGCAGTTCCAGGCCGAGGTGCGCGGGATGCTGCAGGAAGCGTGCGAACTGGAAGTCGCCTACGCGCGCGACACCATGCCGCGCGGCATGCTCGGGCTGTCGGCTGACCTGTGCGAGCAGTACATGCACTTCATCACCGACCGGCGCGCGCAGCAGATCGGGCTGGCCCCGATCTACGGCGAGAACGAAAACCCGTTCCCGTGGATGTCGGAGGCGATGGACCTGAAGAAGGAGAAGAACTTCTTCGAGACCCGCGTCATCGAGTACCAGTCCGGCGGCGCGCTCGACTGGGACTGATCCCGAGGCGCCCGCTGACCGCTCGGCCACGCTCTGGTTCGCCAGGGCGTGGCCGAGTCGCGTCTGAGGATCACCCGAACGGCACGCTCGCGGGTATTGTCAATGCGTCAATAAGGGTGGACCGTGGAGGGCGACCGACATCCCGGACCGGGAGGGCCGCCATGGCGGACACGACCGCGAAAACCGGAATCCCGACGGCGGGCGGCGCGCTCGGCAGCCTCGCCCACGCCGGAAGCGACGGCGTCACCCGGCTTTCGGAAAACCTGCGCGGCCGGATGCCGCCGCTGACCGCGATCCCGTTGCCGCGCAAGGTCGACGAACGCTGGCTCGGCGCGCGCTGGCCGGTCCGCGAGCTCGCCGCGCCGCCCGCCGGCAGCGGCCTGAAACCGGTGCTCGGCGACGACGGGCCGCCGCTGATCGGCCACACGCTGGACGGGATGCGGTTCGGCCTCGACTTCAGCCTGCGCCGCTTCGACCAGTTCGGCCCGGTGTCGTGGATGGGCGTGTTCGGCCAGCGGATCGTGACGCTGTCCGGGCCCGAGGCCACCCAGTCCGCGCTCGTGAACAAGGACAAGGCGTTTTCCCAGGAGGGCTGGAAGTTCTTCATCGAGCGGTTCTTCGAGCGCGGGCTCATGCTGCTCGATTTCGGCGAGCACCACCTGCACCGGCGGATCATGCAGGAGGCGTTCACCCGCGACCGGCTCCGCGGCTACGTCGCGCAGATGGGCCCGGCACTGCGCGAAGGCGTCGCCGCGCTGCCGTCCGGCCGCCCCCGGCTGTACTGGGCGTTCAAGCAGCTGACACTGGACGTCGCGACGCAGGTTTTCATGGGCATGCGCTCGGCCTCCGACGCCGAGCGCATCAACCGCGCGTTCGTGGCCGCTGTGCGCGCCGGTACCGCCGTGGTGCGCTATCCGGTGCCTGGCGGGCGCTGGGCCGCGGGTTTGCGCGGCAGGCGGACGCTGGAGCGGTATTTCGGCGAGAACCTGGCGGCGAAGCGCGACGCGGACGGCGACGACCTGTTCTCCGCGCTCTGCCACGCCGTCTCCGAGGACGGGGACCGGTTCAGCGACGCCGACATCGTCAACCACATGATCTTCCTGATGATGGCCGCGCACGACACGACCACCATCACCGCCAGCGCGATGGCCTACTACCTCGCGAAATATCCGGAATGGCAGGACCGCGCCCGCGAGGAGTCGCTGCGGCTCGGCGGCGACCTGCCGGACCTCGAGGCGCTGGAAAGCCTCGAAACGCTGGACCTGGTCATGAAGGAGGCGCTGCGGCTCCGCGCGCCGGTGCCGTCGCTGGCCCGGAAGACCACAAAGGACACTGCCGTCCTCGGCCACTACCTGCCGGAAGGCACGCTGGTCGGGGTTTCGCCGACGCTGAACCACTACTCCCCCGAGCACTGGACCGATCCGCTGCGCTTCGACCCCGAGCGGTTCGGCCCGGACCGCCGCGAGGACAAATCGCACCGGTTCGCGTGGATGCCCTTCGGCGGCGGCGCGCACAAGTGCATCGGGCTGCAGTTCGGCGGCCTGGAGGTGAAAGCGCTCATGCACGAGCTGCTGCGGGCGCACCGCTGGTCGGTGCCCGAGGACTACGTCGCCAAATGGGACTATGTCTCGCTTCCGGTGCCCGCCGACGGACTGCCCGCCCGGTTGGCCTATCGTTGACGGCCGCCGAGCCGGACGGAATGGTCGACAGCTGGAGACAAAACCGCAGCACAAGCCACCTTCGTGTACTCAAGGTGACTTGATGTCACCAGTTGTGTAGCATCCATCACTCGTTCAGCCGGTAGACACCCTGTTTGGTCCGTGATGCCGTGGCATCACTTGCGGCCAACTCGTACCCAGTGTGGGTCTTCGGATCCTCCGCACCGGGCCTGAGCTGGTCTTTGTCCGCGTATGAAGAGGTGGAGTGTGCCGGAGCCTGGTGCCATGCCAGGGTTGGTCGACGTCGCGCGCAAGTACGCGGCGGCGCTGACCGACACCAACGGAGTAACGCTCCCTCCCGCCGAGGTGGAGCGCCTGCTGCTCGACTTCGCCGGCGAGGTCGCCGCCCGCCCCGAGGACGCGGGCGCCACGCGGCGGTTCACCGCGCTCTTTTCGTCCGCGCCGCTCGGCATCGCGCTGACCGACCCGGCCGGGACCGTGGTCGAGGCGAACGCCGCGCTGGCCCGGCTGCTCGGCACGTCCACGACCGCGTTGCGGGACAAGCACATCGCCGATCTCGCCGCCGGTCCGCAGGACGCGGAGCGGCTGCGCGCCGCGCTCGACAGCCTGCCGCTCACCGCCGACGCCCGCCGGACCGTCCAGAGCGTGCAGCTCGGCCACAGCCGCGACGGCGAACTGACCACGAACGTCACGCTCGCGTCGCTGCCCGGCGACCGGCCGGACACCTACTTCCCGGTGTTCATGGCGGCCGATGACGACGACCTGCACCTGCTCGGCGAACGGCTGCGGCACCAGAACCTGCACGATTCGCTGACCGGCCTGCCCAACAGCGCCGCGTTCAACGCCCAGCTCGAAGTCGCGCTCGGCTCGGGCGGATCCGACGAGATCGCCTTGCTGTACCTGGACATCGACGGGTTCAAGGTGATCAACGACGGGCTCGGCGCCGGCATGGGCGACCTGGTGCTGAAGGCGATCTCGCGAAAGCTGGAGGCGGTGTTCGCCGGTCAGCACGAGGGCTACGTCGCGCGGCTGTCCGGCGACGGCTTCGCGGTGCTGCTGCGCGGCCCGGAGCTGACCGCGCAGAAGACGGTCGTGCTGGCCGACCGGGTGCTGGAGGAACTCAGCGAGCCGGTGTACGTCGACGGGCACGGCATCGGCGTCAGCGCGAGCATCGGGATCGTCGTGCGCCCGGCGAACGAAGGCAGCCACGGCGACCTGCTGCGCGCGGCCGAACTGGCGCTGCACCGTGCCAAGGAGGCGGGCAAGGCGCAGTGGATGCTGTTCGACCCGCAGCTCGACGCGCGAGACCGCAACCGCTACCAGCTCGGCGCGGTGATCGCCGGTGCGCTCGAGAACGGCGAGTTCTCGCTGATCTACCAGCCGACGGTCAAACTCGCGAAACCGGACGAGATCGCCGCGGTGAACGCCGGGCTGCTCTGGAGCCACCCCGAACGCGGCGAACTCGGGCCCGAGGAGTTCTACCCGCTCGCGCAGACCACCGGAATGACCGTGCCGCTGGGCAAATGGCTGCTGCAGGAGTCGCTCGGCGCGACCGCGCGCTGGCGCGAGCAGTACGGCCCCGCCGCGCCGGACGTCTGCATCAAGCTGCCGAACCGGCTGGCCATCGACCCGGATCTGGTGCTGCTGGTCAAGAATCAGCTCGACCGGCACCGCCTGCCCGCACGAGCGCTGCGGCTGTGCACCGACCGCGAGTCGCTCTTCGACGGCGAGGGCGAGGTGCTGGACTCGTTCAGCGTGCTCGCCGACCTCGGCGCGCAGCTCGTGCTCACCATCTCCGGATCGTCGGACCTGGAACTGATCCCGCGCTACCAGCTCCCGGTCAAGCACGTGATCCTGAGCGGCCCGGTCGTCGACGCACTGGCCGTCCCCGACCCGGCCGAGACCGACGTGCGGCACCTGTCGCAGCTGGTCACGCGAGCGAAGGAACTGGGGCTGCGCATCGGCGCGGAGGGCGTGCGCGACGCCGGACACGCGGAACGCCTGCGGGAACAGGGCGTACTGGCGGCACGGGGCTCGTTCGTGGCGGAGTCCGCGACGGGCGACGAGGTCGACGAAATGATCGCCCGGCACGCCAGCTGACCCATCCGCTGCCAGCCCGGTACCGAACTACAGGCACGACGACCTTTCCGGAAGGACCCCTCCGCGATGCAGCCCGGCGACCTCGCCCCCGACTTCACCCTTCCCGACGACCAGGGCGTGGAGCGCACCCTGTCGGCCCTCCTCGCCGACGGCCCGGTCGTGCTGTTCTTCTACCCGGCCGCGATGACCACCGGCTGCACCGCGGAGAGCTGCCACTTCCGGGACCTGGCCGCGGAATTCGCCGAAGCGGGCGCGCAACGCGTCGGCATCAGCCCGGACGCCGTCGGCAAACAGCGCGAGTTCTCCGCCAAACACGGTTTCGACTATCCGCTGCTGTCCGATGTGGACGGTACGGTGGCGAAGCAGTTCGGCGTGTGGCGCAAAATCCTGCCCCTGCACACGAAACGGCAGACGTTCGTGATCGGAACTGACCGGCGGGTGCTGGACGTGATCAAGAGCGAGCTGAACTTCACCGCGCATGCTGACCGGGCGCTGAAGGTGCTGCGGGAGCGCGCGGACGCCTGACCGGCACCAGTCGAGAACACCGAGCGGTCTCAAGCCGATTACGCGGGCCGCTCGAGCCGCCACACCACGTTCACCTCGCTGCAGGCCGACGGAAGCCGCCCCTCCGCCGGTTCCTCCCCCGCCTGGGAAAACCCCAGCCGCTCCGGGACCGCCTGGCTGCGCACGTTCCGCGCGTCGTGCTTGATCATCACCTGTGCAGCCCCCAGCCGCCAAGCCAGAGCGACCAGCAGAGCGCTCGCCCGCGTCACATACCCCTTGCCCGTCTGGGATTTAGCGAGCCAGTATCCGATTTCCCACCCGTCCGCGCGGCGCATCAGGCCGCAGCTGCCCGCCAGCTCGCCGTCCGGGGTGTAGATCGCGTAGTTGTATTCCTCGCCGCTCTCCCACTGCGAGGCCGCGCGCGTCAGGAACTCGTCGCCCTTGGCCAGGTCGTACCCGTCGATCGCCCACGGCATCCACGCGGCCAGGTGGTCCAGTGATCCCACGACGGTCTCCACCTGCGCGTCCCGATGCTCCGGGCACCAGCGAGCGAGGGTGACCACACCGTCGGTGAGCGTGTCTTCCATCGGGCCATCCTGACAGCGCGAACGGCGGCGGGCTCGCGATTTTCCGCGAAGCCCGCCGCCGTCTCGCGACCGAGCGTCAATTCACCACGATGTCCTGCGGAACCTCGGTGTCGTTCTTCAGCGCGTCGAACAGCTCCGCCGACTTCTTCTTGTCCCAGTGCTCCGCCGACGCGTCGGTGATCGGCATCGTCGTGGTCGTGACCCCGCCCGACGAGATGCCGCGCATCGCGAACGCCAGGCCGACCAGGTTGTGCACGTGGTCGCCGGTGTCCATGGTCAGCGCCTTCGGCGCGGAGCCCAGCAGCGGGAAGAAGTCGAACGGGTTCAGCAGCGTCCCGGGGCTCGCGATCTGGCTCACCAGCGCGCCGATGAACTTGCGCTGGTTCGCCACCCGGTCGAGATCCGAGCGCGGCGTCGCGTCGGCGTGCCGCATCCGGACGAAACCGAGCGCCGAGCGTCCGTCGAGCTTCTGGCAGCCAGCCTTGATGTCGATGCCGGTCATCGGGTCGTTCATGTCCTTGTCGATGCACATGTCGACCCCGCCGATTGCGTCGACGATGTTCGCGAACCCGCCGAACCCGATCTCCGCGTAGTGGTCGATGTGCAGGCCGGTGGCCCCTTCGACGGTTTGGACCAGCAGCTTCGGCCCGCCGAGCGAGAAGGCGGCGTTGATCTTGCTGGTGCCGTGGCCCGGGATCTTCACCTGCGAGTCGCGCGGCAGGCTCAGCAGCGTCGGCTTCGTCGAGTTGTCCGGCAGGTGCGCGATCATGATCGTGTCGGTGCGCGCCCCGCCCGCCTCGCCCGAATCGCCGGTGGCCAGGCGCTCCTCGTCGGCCGCCGTCATGCCCTGGCGGCTGTCCGACCCGACGATCAGCCAGTTCGTGCCCGAGGCCGCGGCCGGGCGGCCGGAGTAGTCGCCGATCGCGTCCACCCGGTTGATGGTGAACTCCAGGTACGCCCAGATCGCGCCGAGGAACAGCACGAACACGATGAGCAACGTCATCAGGATCTTGCCGATGCTCCAGCGGCGACGACGGCGCGGCCGCGGCTGGCGGCCCCCGTAGTCCGGAGGGTCCTGCCTCGGCGGCGCGGGCGGCGGCGGGGCCGGGGCCTCGCCGCGCGCGCCCATCGGCCGGGTGCGGCCGTCGTACGGGCTGGGTCCTCTCCCTGGCAGCGGCAGCATCTGTGCCCGCTGCTGCTGCCGCGGGCGTGCGGGGGGCTGCGGTGGCCTGGGCGGCATCCGCCGCCTGCCGTCGTCGCCTCCGTACGTCATGGGCCTGTCTCCCCGATCCGGTGGTGCGCGTGGCCGCACAGCCTCCTGCACGGCCCTCCTGCGTTGGACGTGCGGGACCCTACGCGGGTTGTTCCGGAAGCGGGAGACGGGCTCAGCGCGGGTCCGCGAACCCGAACTGGTGGACCTTGAGATACCCCGACCGGAACCCGGCCTCGGAGTAGGCGAGATAGAACTCCCACATCCGCCGGAACACGTCGTCGAACCCGAACCCGCGGATGTCGTCCCAGCGCTGCTGGAAGCGGTCCCGCCACAGCTTGAGCGTGCGGGCGTAGTCCTGGCCGAACTCGCGCATCCCGGCCAGCTTCAGCCGGGTGTTCTCCCGCATCCCGTCCTCGATCGCCTGCACCGACGGGATGATGCCGCCGGGGAAGACGTACTTGTGGATCCACGTGTAGGACTTGGCCGCGGCCAGCATCCGGTCGTGGTCCATGGTGATCGCCTGCAGGCCGAACCGCCCGCCCGGGCGCAAGCGCTTGCCGATCGTGGAGAAGAACGTGGGCCAGTAGGACGCGCCGACCGCCTCGATCATCTCCACGCTGACGACCGAGTCGTACTCGCCGGTGGCCTCGCGGTAGTCGCACAGCCGCACGTCGACGCGGTCGGAGAAGCCCGCCTCCGCGATCCGGGCGTCGGCCAGCACCTTCTGCTCCTGCGAGATCGTCAGCGACGTCACCTTCGCGCCGCGCGAGGCCGCCCGGATGGACAGCTCGCCCCATCCGGTGCCGATTTCCAGCACCTCGCTGCCTTCGCGCACTCCGGCGTAGTCGAGCACGCTGTCGAGCTTGCGGTGCTGCGCCTGGGTGAGCGTGTCCCCCGGGCCGAACAGCGCCGAGGAGTACATCATCGACTCGTCCAGGAACGCGCTGAACAGGTCGTTCGACAGGTCGTAGTGCCGGTGGATGTTCGACCGCGCGCCCTCGATCGTGTTCTCTTCCGACGACGGCTGCATGCGCTCGGCGAACCGGCGGAACCGCTGCAGGAAGGGCGGCACGAGCGTGGCGAGCCGTTCGGCGAAGGGCGTCAGCACGCCGGCCAGGTCTTCCGCTGTCCAGTCGCCGACCAGGTACGCCTCGCCGAAGCCGATCTTCGCGTCGGCGCCGAGCCGGTGGAAGAACGCGGCGGGCCGGTGGATGCGCATTTCCGGCGCGTCCGGGCCGCCCGCGCCGAGCACCGTGCCGTCCGGGAACGTGACCCGTACGTCCAGCGTTTTCACCGCGTGCCGGAACAGCGCCTCGGCCGCGCGCGCCCGCAGCGGCGAATGCGGCGGCGTGGCGAGACCGGGCCATCGGGATTCGTCGGGCACCGGCTGCGAGACCACTGTCGGATCGACTCGTGACGTGGACAAGACACTCCCTCCGAACGGGCTTTCGAGCCCTTCCCCATGATATTCCCGCTTCGTCCCCGCTGCCCTCGCGACCGGGCCGCGCCCTCCGGTTACCCCGGGATGCGCAGCCGGTCGGCGGAAGGGCGGGACCAGGCCTGACGAAGAGTTTCGTCCGTCTCGCCCACTCCGATCCGGTCCAGTGTGAAAGCACACATCAGCCGGGTCCAGACCGCGGGACGGCGGAGCATCGAATGGCCCTCCCCGGCGATCTCGAACCGCGCCACCAGGTCGGTGACCTCGCGGGCGCGCACGGCGAAGGCGTAGGACTCGGCGGGCGAGGTCATCCGGTCGCGGGTGCCGTGCGCGATCAGCACCGCACGGCCCGCGACGGCGTCCACCGGCTCGCCCTGCGGCGTCCACGGGGCGAGGGCGCACACCCCGGTGACCGCCGGGTCGTCGGCGACCCGCAGCGCGACGCGGCCGCCCATCGAATGGCCGACGAGGACCACCGGGAGCCCGGGATGGTCGGCGCGGATCCGGTCGAGGGCCCAGCGGGCGTCCGGCACCGGGCTTTCGGTCCGTCCGTTCCAGCCGTACAGGCGGTTCCGCATCAGCCGGACTTCCAGGCCGTGCCGCCGTCCGGCGCGGTGCAGCGCACGGGCCAGCGGCACCATCCGCTGATACGCCAATCGCCAGGGCCGGACGACCACGGTGCTGCGTTCCGCCCCGCCGTGCAGGACGAGCGCCACCGCGCGGGTCTGCCCGGTGGCCCGCCACACCCGCACGGCCGGATCCTCCTGGCCGCCTTGCCATTTCCCGTTCACCGGCACCCCCGTCGCGATCAACTCCACGGTAATCCACCACGAAGCGTGGCCACCCGATAGATTCGGCCCCCGGACCCGCGAGGAAGGGCAGGTGTGGTGAGCGCCACGGATCTCGTGAAGAGCACTTCGGACCAGCTTGCGGCGGCCGCGGAGGCCAACGCCGCGCAGGTGTCCGCCGCCGCCGGCCTGCTGCTGGGGGTGATCCGGGCCGATGCGCTCGTCTTCACCGCCGGAGCCGGGCATTCCTTGGCAGCGGTCGCCGAGACGTTCTACCGCGCGGGCGGGCTCGCCTGCGTGTATCCGCTGTACCACCCGGAACTGCTGCCGCTGCACGGCGCGCAGCAGAGCACGCGCACCGAGCGCCGTTCCGGGCTCGCCGAGGAGGTGCTGGCCGAACGCGCGCCGGGACCGGACGACGTGCTGGTCGTCTTCTCCACGTCGGGCGTGAATCCGTACCCGGTCGAACTGGCCGCCGGAGCGCGCCGCCGCGGTGCCGCGGTGATCGCCGTGACCTCGCGGGCTTGCGTAGCCGCCGCGCCCCGCCGGTCCGCGACGACGCTGGCCGAGGAGGGCACGGTGGTGCTGGATTCGCTGGTGATTCCCGGTGACGCCAGTTACCCGGCGTCCGCGCCCCGCACCGGACCGCTGTCCACTGTGGTCAACGCGTTTCTGTGGAACCTGATCCTGGCCGAGGTTTACGACCGGGGCACCGCCGAGGGGCTCGACATCCCGTTGTGGCGCAGCTCCAATGTGGAGGGTGGCGACGCGGCGAACGCGGCGCTGCTGGCCAAGTACGAACCCCGGGTGCCCGCGTTGCGCTGATCGCCTCATGGGTGTTGGTCACGGTTCTCACCGTGACCAACACTCACGAGCCCCTACGCCGCAGCGGGTTCCTCCGAGAACTGCGTGTGGTACAGCTCCGCGTACCGGCCTTCCCTCGCCAGCAGTTCCTCGTGCGTGCCGCGTTCCACGATGTCGCCGTTTTCCACCACCAGGATCAGATCCGCCGCCCGCACGGTCGACAGCCGGTGCGCGATCACCAGCGACGTCCGGCCTTCCAGCGCTCCGGTGAGCGCCTCGCCCACCGCGGCCTCGGATTCCGAGTCCAGGTGCGCGGTCGCCTCGTCCAGCACCACGACCTTCGGCTGCGCCAGCAGCAAGCGCGCGATGGTGAGCCGCTGCCGTTCCCCGCCGGAGAGCCGGTAACCGCGTTCGCCGACCGTGGTATCGAGTCCGTCCGGCAGCGAACGCACCAAATCGCCCAGCCGGGCCTTTTCCAAAGCGGACCAGATCTCGTCGTCGGTGACCTCCGGGCGCGCGTAGCTCAGGTTGGCCCGGATCGTGTCGTGGAACAGATGCCCGTCCTGCGTCACCACGCCGACGGTTTCGCGCAGCGAAGCGAAACTCAGCTCCTTGACGTCCACATCGGACAAACGCACCGAACCGGCGTCCACGTCGTACAGCCGCGGCAGCAGCGAAGCGATCGTCGACTTGCCCGCACCGGACGAACCGACCAGCGCGACCATCTGCCCGGCTTCGGCGCGGAAGCTCACGCCGTGCAGCACCTCTTCGCCGCCCCGGCTGTCCAAAGTGGCCACGTCCTCCAGCGAGGCGAGCGAGAACTTGTCCGCCGCCGGGTAGCCGAACCGGACGTCGGAGAACTCGACCGAAACCCCGCCCGCGGGCAGCTTCTTCGGCTCGGCCGGCTCCTTGATCATCGGCTCGAGGTCCAGCACCTCGAAAACGCGCTCGAACGACACCAGCGCGGTCATCACGTCCACGCGCACGTTCGCGAGCGCGGTCAGCGGCGTGTACAGCCGGGTCAGCAGCAGCGCCAGCGCCACCACGGTGCCCGGTTCGAGCTTCCCGGTGAGCGCCAGGTAGCCGCCGAGGCCGTAGACCAGCGCCTGCGCGAGCGCGGACACGAGCGTCAGGCTCGTCATGAACCAGCGCGTCAGCATCGCGGTGCGGACGCCGATGTCGCGCACCCGCCCGGCGCGGAGGCCGAAGTCGGCGACCTCCTGGCGCGGCCGGCCGAAGAGCTTCACCAGCGTCGCGCCCGGAGCGGAGAACCGCTCGGTCATCTGCGTGGTCATCCCGGCGTTGAGCTGCGCGGCCTCGCGCTGCAGTCCGGCCATGCGGCGGCCGAGCCGGCGGGCGGGCAGGACGAAAATCGGCAACAGCACCAGCGCGACGAGCGTGACCTGCCACGAGAGCGACACCATCACCGCGAGCGACAGCACCAGCTGGATCACGTTCGTGACCAAACCGGACAAAGTCGCGGTGAACGTGCGCTGCGCCCCGATCACGTCGTTGTTGAGCCGGCTGACCAGCGCACCCGTGCGGGTGCGCGTGAAGAACGCGATGGGCAGCTTCTGCACGTGCTCGAACACCGCCACGCGCAGGTCGTAGATGATGCCCTCGCCGATCCGGGCCGACTGCCAGCGTTCGGCGAGCCCGAATCCGGCGTCGAGGATCGCGAGCGCCGCGATCACCACCGACAGCCAGATCACCACGTTCAGCTCGTGCCCGCCGACGATCGCGTCGACCACCTTGCCCGCGAGCACCGGCGTCGTCACGGCGAGCACCGCCGAGATCACGGTGAGCACCAGGAAGGCGAGCAGCCGCGCCCAGTGCGGACGGGCGAACCGCGCGACGCGGCGGACCGTTCCCCTGGTCAGCGCTTTCGGCGCGTCGCCCGCCCGCATCGCGGAGCTCAGCAGCGCCCACGTGTTGTCCATCGGAGTGTCCCCCAGTTGGTGAAAACCTCTAGTTTAGTTGAACTTTTTTCCGGAGATGCCCTGCACAACACCGGGACGACCGGCATTCTTCCCGACGGCCGCGAGGAGAACCCCGAGGGACTCCGATTCCCTCGCGGACCGGGGCACAGGCGGCGCGGCCCGGCTCGGTAGCCTGGCGTTTCGGGGTCGGCGAGCCGGGGAGGAAACGCGGGTGCAACTGCTGATGGCCCCTGCGCGCGGCGAAGCTGCCCGTCCCGTGCGCGTCGCCGCCTGGGATCTCGTTTTTTATCTCGGCTGCTTCGCCTTCGCGCTCGGCACCGCGCTCGCTTCGGAGTTCTACGGATACCGGATCTGGGGCAATTTCGCGGTCGCCGGATATGGATTGGCCGCCGCGCACAGCGCCTGGCTCACCATTTCCGCGCGCCGCGGAATGCAAACTAACGGCAAATTCTCCTCGCGCTGGATCGGAATCGGCGCCGTTGTCGTACTCGCGATGTGCGCGCCGTTGCTGATGCTCGTGATCCGGCGGCTGACCGGAACGGACTGGCTGATCACCCCGTTCTCCTGGGCCGCGCAGCCCGAGGTGTGGGTGATCGAACGCAGCGCGGATCTGTTGCTGCGGCACGGAACCCCGTACGTCGACATCGCCGCGCTCGGCCGCGCACCGGAAGTGAACGACTACACGCCGTACGGCCCGGTGATGACCGTTTTCGGGCTTCCGCGCGCGTTGTTCGGCGGCAGCCCGGTCCTCAACGCACTGACCGACGCGCGCTGGATGTTCGCGCTCGCCGCGGTGCTCTGCGCGTACGCGTCCTGGCGGCTGCTGAACCGGCCCCGGATCCCGGTTTTCGCCGCACAGCTCGCGATCGCCTGTCCGCTGACCGCGCTGACCTGGGCGGTGGCCGGTCCGGACCTCGCGATCGTGGGCCTGCTCGTGCTGACGTTCGCGCTCGCCGCGGCGGACCGTCCAGGATGGAGCGGGTTCGTGCTGGCGCTGGTGATCAGCGCGAAACTCATCGTCGCGCCGGCGGCCGCGGTGCTCGCGGTCTTCGTTTACCGACGTGCTCGCGGCAAAAATCCTTGGGCGGCAACGGGTCGCTTCGCGGCGGCGCTGGCCGCGGCGACGATCGCGTTGCATCTGCCGGTGTATCTGGCGAACCCGGCGGCGTTCACCGAGCACGTGATCCGCTTCCCGCTCGGCATGGGCGCGGTCCGCTCCCCCGCGGCGAGCCCGCTGCCCGGGCATCTGATCGCACAGACCGGACCGGCCGGCACCGCGATTTCCCTGGTGCTGGTGGGTGTTGCGGCGGTGGCGATGCTGATCTGGCTGGCACGCCGGCCCCCCGCGACGGGATCCGCTGCGCTGACGCGAACCGCCGTCGGACTCGGCGCGTTGATCCTGCTTACTCCGGCCACCCGGTACGGCTACCTCGTGTACCCGCTGGTACTCCTCGGCGCCGCACTGACCTTCCGGGCCTCCGGACCGACCGCGCGCCCCCCGCGCAACGGCCGCGCTGACGCTACTTCTTCTTGACTCGCGTGGCCCCGCCGCGCCCCCGCAACTGGACCCCGGACTCCGACAGCACCCGGTGGACGAACCCGTAGGACCGTCCGGTGGATTCCGCCAGCGCCCGGATGCTCGAGCCCTTCTCGTATTTCTTCTTCAGGTCAGCGGCCAGCTTGTCGCGCGTGTTGCCGGTGATCCGCGCGCCTTTCTTGAGATCAGCCACGTCGATCGCCTTCCCGCCGAGTGGTGGTTCCGGGCCATTCACGGCCCCTGCCGGGGCAATGATCGAACACTACGCGCCGGATTGCCAGACGACAGCCGTAAAACGATCGAAACCGCGATCACATTGGGCCATTCCAGTGCCGTGCCCGACACGGTCAGCACCCGAACGGACGCACTCGGTCAGGCAAGCTGGACAAGTTCCAGATAATCCGCCGACCAGTGGTCCTCGGTTCCGTCCGGAAGCAGGATCACGCGCTCGGGTTCGAGCGCCTCGACCGCGCCCGGGTCGTGCGTCACCAGCACGACCGCGCCGGCGAAGCTGCGCAGCGCGTCGAGAACCTGCGCGCGACTGGCCGGGTCCAGGTTGTTCGTCGGTTCGTCCAGCAGCAGCACATTGGCTTGGCTGGACACGAGTCCGGCGAGCGCGAGCCGGGTCTTCTCGCCGCCGGACAGCGTTCCGGCGGGCTGGTCGAGCTGTTCGCCGGTGAACAGGAACGAGCCGAGCAGGTTCCGCAGCTCCTGCGCGCCGGTGTCCGGCGCGAGATGGCGGATGTTCTCCCACACCGACGCTTCGTGGTCGAGCGTTTCGTGTTCCTGTGCGTAATAGCCCAAACGCAATCCGTGACCCGGTTGGACGGATCCGGTGTCCGGGGTTTCCATTCCGCCGAGCAGCCGGAGCAAGGTCGTCTTTCCGGCGCCGTTCAACCCGAGCACCACGACCTTCGAGCCGCGGTCGATCGCCAGATCGACGCCGGTGAAGATCTCGAGCGAACCGTACGACTTGGACAATCCGTCGGCGGTGAGCGGCGTGCGCCCGCACGGGGCCGGTTCCGGGAATTTGATCCGGGCGACCTTGTCCGCCTGACGGGTCTCGTCGAGCGAGGACAGCATCTGCTCCGCGCGCCGGGCCATGTTCTTGGCCGCGACGGCCTTGGTCGCCTTCGCGCCGAGCTTCGCGGCCTGCGCCTGCAGCGCGGACGCCTTCTTCTCGGCGTTCGCGCGCTCGCGGCGGCGGCGCTTCTCGTCGGTGGCGCGCGCGTCGAGGTAGCGCTGCCAGCTCATGTTGTAGATGTCGATCTCGCCGCGCGTGGCGTCGAGGAACCACACCTTGTTCACGACGTCCCCGAGCAGTTCGACGTCGTGGCTGATCACCACGAGCCCGCCGTCGTGCTGTTTGAGGAAGCCGCGCAGCCAGGTGATCGAGTCGGCGTCGAGGTGGTTGGTCGGCTCGTCCAGCAGCAGGATCGTCTCGGATTTGCCGCCCGCGCCCGCCTCGGCGGCGGCGAACAGGATGCGCGCCAGCTCGACGCGGCGGCGCTGGCCGCCGGACAGCGTGCTGAGCGTCTGGGCGAGGATGCGGTCGGCGAGGCCGAGGTTCGAGCAGATCCGCGCGGCCTCGCTCTCCGCGGCGTACCCGCCGAGCGAGGAGAACCGCTCCTCGAGCCGCGCGTAGCGGTTGATCGCCTTGTCCCGCTGCTTCTCGTCGACCAGCTCGGACATCGCGGTCTGCGCCTTTTCCATGTCGCGCAGCAGGGTGTCGAGCCCGCGCGCGGACAGCACGCGGTCCTTCGCGGTGACCGACAGGTCGCCCTCGCGCGGGTCCTGCGGCAGGTAGCCGAGTTCGCCGCTGCGCCGGACGTCGCCGGCGTGCGGTTCGCCCTCGCCCGCGAGGACTTTCAGCGAGGTGGTCTTGCCCGCGCCGTTGCGGCCGACGAGGCCGATGCGGTCGCCGGACTGGATGCGGAGGGTGGCGCCGTTGAGCAGGATGCGCGAACCGGCGCGCAGCTCAAGGCCGGTGGCCGTGATCAAGAGAACTCCCGGAGACGGGGGCGGTCAGGTGGACGTGCTGGAGCGCCCCGGCACCGCGTGCGATGCGGGGCGGGCGGTTATTCTCTCTGAATCCGCACCAATGCCCTGTTGACCACGAACCCAGTGTACGGGTCGGCGTCGAACGGTTTTCGCGGCCGTGTCCGGATTCACTCGCTGTCCACTGTCTGTTCTCTCACCACCAGCTCCACCGCCCGGGCCCGCAGCGCCGCTTCGGCCAGTACCTCGCGACGGGGTTCGGGGATGTCCAGCACGCGCGGCTCGGCCCGGTCGAACAGCTTCGCGAGCCGTCGGTCGGCGCGCAGTTCGTCGAGCGCCCGGCGGTCGCCGCCGAGCACCACAGCGTCCACTTCGGACAGTCGGGGCAGCAGGACTTCGCAGGCGTCCTGCGCGGCCGATTGCAGTGCGGCCCGGGTCTGGCCTTCGCGACGGCGCGCGAAGCGATGCTGCGACCAGCCTCCCGCCGCGGTTCGGCCTTGCACGCGATGGCGGTCGGTCCGGGAGAGAACCACGCGGCCGTCGTAAGCGAGTCCGAGCGAGTGTCCGCCTTTCCGGACCAGCAGCAACGCGATCAGCCTCGGCGTTCGCACGTGGGAGAGCAACGATTCGACGGCCAGTCCGGGGTATTCGCCTTGCTGTCGTAAGGGTCCAAACGGGACAGTCGCGGTGGCCGTGGTGCCGTTTCCGGCTTCGATCCGCACCTGTGTCGCAGCGAGAACGGTGGCGCGCACGCCGTCGTTGCGTTCGGCGAAGCGCGCAAACCAGCCCTCGAGCCGTTCGGGCGGGACTTCCACCGCCCGTCCGCCGCCTGCGACCTGCCGTGCCATATCCGAAACGGTACGGGGCCGCCGCGTGGTGCGACGGCCCCGCATCCCTCAGGTGGGCTGAGGCCGCACCGGCGCCGCGGTCACCGTGGCCTTGGCGATTCCCGGCAACGCGGCCGCACTCAGGCCCTGCGTGCGCATCTTCTCCCGCACGAGCAGCTTTCTGTCTATTTTGGACTCGATCGTGGTCGGGCCCGCCGGACGTCATAGGCCGTTCAGCCGAGCCGGTCTCCTCCCCGACGGATCCTCCCTGAATCTCCTGCCGCGCAACGCCGCATGGTCACAGTTCCAGCCACATAATGCGCAATCCGACCCGCCCCTCGGCCGGATGCTGAAACGCCCCCGGCGCGACGCCCAGCGTCACGAACCCCAGACTTTCGTACAACCGGATCGCGTGGACATTGGTCTCGACCACCGCGTTGAACTGAATCGCCGCGAACCCGGATCGCCGCGCCCAAGCGATCAGGTCGACCGCCAAGGCCCGCCCGACGCCCGAGCCGCGCGCGTCGCGGGACACCATCAGACTCCCCGAAGCGACGTGGCTGCCCGGACCGGGCCGGTTGGCGTACATGTTCGCCGTGCCCAGCACCCGGTCGCCCTCGACCGCGACCACCACCCGGGCCGGGACCGGAAGCATCCACCGCTGCTGGGCTTCCGCTTCGCTCATGGCCGGGTCGTAAGCAAACGTCCGCTGCTCGGTCACCACGTCCTGCACGATCGGCCAGATCCGCGGCCAATCGCCGGCACCGGCTTCCCGGATCGCACAAGGCATCTGCCTACGGTGCTGATTGGACGCCCGAGGGCGCAACTTATTTACAGCACAAAGGAATCCGACCAAGGCTGGCTCGACCGGCCGGACAACGCTTCCAGCAGCGTCACCGCCTGCTTGTCCGTCAGCGAAGCCACGAAGTCCACGACGGCCCGCCCCCGGGCCAGCCCGCGCACCGCGTCCGCGCCCTCGACCCGCTCGCCCGTCGCGCCCACCAGCAGCTCCGGCGCGGTCCGGGCGAGGGCCGAATACTCGCCGTGCGCCAGTTCCATCAGGTCGTGCAGCCGGCGCGGCAACCGGGACGCCTCGTCGCGGTCCAGGAGCCAGGCGTCCAGCGCGTCGACCAGCGTCGTCACCAGGCTGGCCTGGCCGCGCTGGTGCAGGGCGAGATCGGGGCGCAGCAACACGAACCGCCGGTGCACGAACTTCAGGACCTGCACCTCGTGCCACTGCGCGGGCCGCAGCGAGACGTGCCCGGACCGGGTCGGGGGCGACGACAGGACGAAAACCCCGTCCACCAGCCGCACCATCCAGTTCGACGAGAACGCGGCCGTCGCCTGTTCGGCTTCGGTCGAGCCGTCGAAGCCGTCCGCGAGCAGGCCGTCGACCAGTTCGCGCTGGACCCGGGCGACCGCCGCGGCGAAGGCGTCGTCGTCCACGATCCAGCTGTCCTTCAGGTGCATCCGGCGACGCATCCGTTCCAGGGAACGGCCTGGCCGGCGGATTTCGGCGTTCAGCCGCGCGTCGTCCAGCGAAGCCAGATCGACGGCGTGCGCCAGCCACTCCCCCAGTTCGGCGGCGACGGGAGCGTGTTGCAGGACGCCGATGCGGTGGAAGTCCTGCAGATCGTGGATCGCGTACGCGATGTCGTCGGCAGTGTCCATCACGGACGCTTCGACCGTTTGCTGCCACGGCTCGATCCGCCCGGCGAACGGGGCCCGTGCCTGCTCGAAGTCGTCCAATTCGGTGACATAGGCGGAAAACTTGCTCGCACCGGTGCCCGGAGCGTCGTCCGGTTCGGCGGCGCCACGCGGCGGCTGCGGCATCGCGGTCGGATGCGGCCGCGGGTAGTGCAGGCGCGCCCACGGGTACTTCAGGACCGCGGCGCGGACCGCGGTCGTCAGGTCCAGGCCGATCGCGGACGGGCCGCGCACGTCCGTCGTGGTGAGAATCCGGAACGTCTGGGCGTTGCCCTCGAAACCATCGGCGAGGCCGAACCGGTGCCGGGCGATGCGGTCCAGGGTCTGCTCGCCGAGGTGCCCGAACGGCGGGTGCCCGAGGTCGTGCGCCAGCGCGGCGGCCTCGCACGCGTCCGGGTCGCAGCCGCCGAGTTTCGCGGCCAGTTCGGCCGACTCGCTCGACCCGGTGATCCGCTCCGCGATCCCGCGCGCGACCTGCGCGACCTTCAGGCTGTGCGTCAGCCGGTTGTGCAGCAGCCCGGCGCCGCCGGCGCTGACCACCTGGGTGACCCCGCCGAGGCGTGCGAAGAACGGCGACGCGGTGATCCGGTCGCGGTCGACGCGGAACGGGCTGGTCGCCAGATCGGTGAACCCGCCGGCTCCGTTCTCCGGGTCCCGGCGCGCTGCCCTCGGATCGGTGTCGTCCATGCGTCCCACCGTATCCGGCCGTCCGGCAGGATTGCGGGATGACCGACGTGCTGGTGGCGGGCGGCGGCCCGGCCGGACGGGCGCTGGCGGCCGCGTGCGCCCGGCGGGGGCTGGAAACTGCCCTGATCGACCCGGATCCGCACCGAAAGTGGGCGAATACTTACGCGCTGTGGGCAGACGAAGTGCCTGAGCTGCCGGGCAAAGCGATCGCCGCGGCTCCGGCGGCGACGCTGGCGTTCGGGACCCGCGAGCACCGCGTCGACCGGGCGTACCGGGTGCTCGACAACGCCGGGCTGCGCGAGTGGCTCACCGAACCGAAGGTCCAGGTCGTCACGGGCAAGGTGACCGGCGCGGAGCACGGCCCGCACGGTTCGACGATCCTGCTCGCCGACGGTCGGCGGCTGGCCGCGGCCGTGTTCGCCGACGCGTCGGGAGCGCCCAAGCTCCGTCCTCCGCGCGCCGAGCAGACCGCGTACGGGCTCGTGCTCCCCGCGGACCAGGCGGAGCGGCTCGCCCCGGCGGACACCGCGGTCTTCATGGACTGGCGCGACGGCACGGACAGCTTCCGCTACCTGCTGCCCCTCGGCGACGGCTCCGTCCTGGTCGAGGAGACCTCCCTGGCCCGCAAGCCCGGGCTCCCGGTGCCCGAGCTCGCCCAGCGGCTGCACGCGCGGCTCACCGCGGCGGGAATCCGTCCGGCAGGCCGGGTCGAACGGGTGCGGATCGTGCTCGACGTCCCGCTGCCGAAGCGCGGCCAGGCGGTGCCGTTCGGGGTCGCGGGCGCGCTCGTGCACCCGGCGACCGGCTACAGCCTCGCGACCGCGCTGCAGCTCGCGCCTCGCGTCGCGGATGCTCTCGCGGACGCGTTCGACGCGGGCCCGCCCGCCGCGGCCGGCGCTGCCCGGAAGGCATTGTGGCCGCCCGAAGCCCGTGCTGTGCATGCCTTGCGCCGCCACGGACTCCGTGCATTGTGCGGAATGTCACCCGCCCAGTCGGCGCAATTCTTCGACCTGTTCTTCAGCCTCCCCGTCCCGGCGCAGCGCGCGTTCACCTCGGGCCGCGCCGACCTGCCCGGCACTGCCGCCACCATGGCAAACCTGTTCCGCTCCGCACCGGGCGGCCTTCGCCGGAGACTGCTCGGCTGAGTACGTGCCGGGAATTTTCCCGCGCCCGATCGAGGGAACGGAAAAGCATTCTGTTACTCCGATCCGGTGGGGCAAAGTGCCGCGTCGGTGAACATCAGCTGACAACGGTTTCGCGGTCCCTTCGACGGTGCGAGTATCGCGTCCGTGACGACGCTGCGTGCGGTCCGATTCGCCTTCCAGCCGATGTACAGCTTGCACACCGGCGGAGTCGTCGCGTACGAAGCACTGGCCCGGCCGGGCCGGGGCACGGCGCACGAACTGCTCGCCGAGGCCCGCCGCGCGGGCCGGCTCGCCGAGGTCGACCTGGGGCTGGCCGCCGCCGCGGTGCGCCAGGAGACCGAGCGCCCCAGCGCGCTCCCGCTGCACCTCAACCTCTCCGCGCGCACGCTCGCGTCGCCGCTGGAGTCCTTCGACGAGCTGATCGCCGAGCTCAGCGCGGCCGGACGGCGCACCCGCGACGTGGTGCTCGAGGTCGGCCCGCCGTTCACGCATCTGCCCACCGGCCGTCTGCTCGACGGCATGCGCGCGCTCACCGAACTGGGCTTCCGGCTCGCGCTCGACGGGCTCGGCCGCGGCGACCTGCCGCTGGCGCTGCTCGCGCAGTCGCCGGTGGACCTGGTGAAACTCGACCGCAGCGTGCTGCGCGGCCTCCCCGGCGACCCGGCGTCGACCGCGGTGGTCGAGGCGCTGCTGCACTACACGACGCGTACGAACATCCGGCTGGTCGCGACTGGGATCGAGACCGATTCGCAGCTGGACGCGGCACAGAGCCTCGGCGTCCGGATCGCGCAGGGCAACCTGCTCGCGCCGCCCGCCGCGCACCGGTCCGCGCCCGCCTCCGGCGCGGTCCTCCCGGAGGACCGGCGCACGCCCGCGCCGCCGCAGGCCCCGCGCGTCGGCGATTTCCTGCGCCCGGCCACGACCTTGCCGGTCGACGCGACCTGCGACGACGTCCGCGAGGTGCTCGCCGCCGCGGACGCGCCGAGCGGCGTGGTCGGCGTCGACGCGGACAACCGTCCACAGTGGTCAGTCGACCGGACGCGGTTCCTCGTGACCATCACCGGCCCGTACGGGCACGCCCTGCACGCGAAGCGGCCCGCCGCGCGGCTCGCGGACAAACCGCACCTGATCGAGGCGGGCGCGAGCGCGCTGGAATTCCTCGAGCTGGTCACCGACGCCGACTGGGGCCGCACCGGCGACGACGTCGTGGTGGTCGACTCGGCCGGGCGCTGCCTCGGCGTGGTGCTGGTGACCGAGGTCGTGCGCGGGGTCGCCGAGGCGAAGGTCGAAGAGGCGGTCACGCTCAGCCCGCTCACCCGGCTGCCGGGCAGCGAGGCGGCGGCGCGCGACGTCGAACGCCGGATCGCGAGCGGCGAGCAGTTCGTGGCGGCGTGGCTGGACGTCGACTCGTTCAAGTCCGTCAACGACAACGCCGGGTTCGCCGCGGGCGACGACCTGATCCGCGCCCTGGGAGAAACCCTCACCGACCTTTCCCGGCGGCTGCCGCGGATGCGCGTGAGCCACGTCGGCGGCGACGATTTCCTGATCGTGTGCGATGTGGACGAAATCGGCACGGTCGCCGCGGCTTTGCTGGACACGCATTGGTCCGCCGAAGGCATGCCGGTCACGGTCTCGCTGGCGACGCTCGTATGCGGCAGCGGCACGATTCCGTCCTATCGGGACGCTTCCCGGCTGCTCGCCCCGCTGAAGAAACGCGCCAAAGCCGTCCCCGGATCCAGCTGGGTCCTCAGCCGCCCCGGCAGCGACCGCGTCGAAGTCCTGCGCGGCATCGGCCGGGAAGTCGCCATCAGCCGGTCGGCGTGACAAAGCCCGACTCGTAAGCCCGGATCACCGCCTGCGTCCGGTCCCGGGCACCGAGCTTCGACAGCACGTTCCCGACGTGCGTTTTCACCGTCTGCAACCCCAGAAACAGCTCCGCGGCGATTTCCCCATTGGACAGTCCGGCCGCCATCAGCCGCAGCACGTCGCGTTCCCGTTCGGTCAGGAAATCCAGCGGCGCCGCCGAAGTCGCGCGCGAACGACGTGCGGCCATGCCCCGGATCGCGGCGGGAAACAGCAGCGAATCCCCCGCCAGCACCGTGCGGATCCCGGCGACGATCTCCTCCGGGCGAGCACGTTTCAGCAGGAATCCGCTCGCCCCGGCGAGCAACGCGTCGTACACGTAGTCGTCGTTTTCGAAGGTGGTCACCACGATCACCTTCGGCGGATTATCCACAGTGGACAGAAGATGCCCAGTCGCGCGGATCCCGTCCACCGCGGGCATCCGCACGTCCATCAGCACGACGTCCGGGCGCAGCTGCTCGACGAGACCCGGCACCTCCGCGCCGTCGGCCGCCTCGCCGACCACGGTCAGGTCCGGTTCGCTGTCCACGATCGCGCGCAGTCCGGCCCGGATCAGCCGTTCGTCGTCCACCAGCAGGACTCGCACGCTCACCGGTTCCCCCACGGCACCGTCACCACGACCTCCCAGTTTTCGCCCACCGGCCCCGCGGCCAGCTTGCCACCCACCAGTTCCGCCCGCTCCGCCATGCCTCGCAGGCCGCGGCCGCCGCGGGCGCGCGACGGCCGGGCCGAGCCGAGCGGGTTCGCGACTGCGGCCCGCAACTGCCCGTCAGCGACCGCCAACGCGATGGTCACCGGCACCTTGCCCGCGTACCGCACCGCGTTGGTGAGGCATTCCTGCAGGATCCGGTACACCTCGCGCGACACCACTGCGGGCACCTTCGCGATGTCGCCTTCCACTTCGAGGCGGCAATCCGTGCCGGACTGCTGCGTGACGGTGATCAGCGCGGGGAGGTTGGCGAGGCCCGCGTGCGGCGTCCGGTCGCGTGCTTCTTCGCGAAGTAGGCCGAGGACGTGGTCAAGATCGTCAAGGGCGGTGCGAGCCGATTCCTCGATCGCGGTGAGCGCTTCCTCGGTGAAGCCGGGGTCGGTGTGCAGCGTCCGCCGCGCGGCCCCGGCTTGCAGCGTGACCACTGACAGCGCGTGGCCGACGGAATCGTGGAGTTCGCGCGCGAGCCGGGTGCGTTCGGCGAGCAGGTCGGTGCGGCGTTCGAGCTGCGCGATGCGTTCGGCGGCGGACCAGCCGAGCAACCGGGCCGCCGCGCGGCGCAGCAATCCGCCGACGCCCCACACGAAGTAGATCAGCACGACGAAGGCCACCACGAACGCCGCGGGCAGCCACGCCGACGCCCAGCCGCGCGGAACCGTCAGGTGGGCATCTGGCGTGTCGACAAGCCGACCGGTAAAGACGGCGTTGATCGCGAACCCGAATCCGGCCGGCAGCGCGAGCGTCGCGAGCCCGGTGAACATGCCGGCCACGACGTGCAGCACGAACATCGCCGCACACCGCACGCGGCCGCGTCCTGGCGCAGGCTGGGCGAGCAATTCCCGCACCGCCGCGGCTTCCAGCACCCGCACCGCGGGAAGGAACGCGGTCGCGGCCAGCACGACGAGCATCACGACGAAACCGACGAGACTCGCCCAGCCCACCGTCGTGGCGAACGGCATCAGCGACGGCATCGCGACCACGGCGAGCAGCAGGTACGGCACGCTGAGCGCGGCGCCCAGGATCAAGTACACCCACCGGCGATAGGTGACCGCGCTGACCAGCGGACGGAAGAAACGCACCCGCCAATCCTGACAGGCGGTTCCGGCGAACGCCTCCCTCCAGAGCGGGACCCTGCCGCGGAGTTTCTGGCGGCCTGCTGGCCGACGCTTACTACACCACCTCGTCGGACAGCGAAATCAGAACGCCGACCACGAGTGGCTCGCCGTTCTGGCGTTGGCCGTTGACGTGGCCGGGAGGCGCACGCTCAACGCCGTACGTGATGCCGGACCGCTGACCGGCACCCTGCTCGAACACGGTGGCGAAGTGTCCGGATTCGACTTGAGCAGCGCCAAGCCCAGGGCTTCGCTCCTTATAGCGGTCGTGAGCGGCGATCCCGGTTCTAACCGGCATAAACACTCACCAGGTCCTCAGTAGACAGTCGTCGTCACCCGGGTGCCCTCGGTCCGGAACCCGTTGGCCCACAACTGCTGCACCTTCGCCGACTCCTGCGCATCCGGCTTGGCGTTGGTGCACGACGTCCCCGGCCCGTGGCCCGACATCAGTTCCGAGCACGGGCCCGAATAGTGGTCTGGCAGCCCGAGGTTGTGGCCGAGTTCGTGCGCGGCGATGCGGGTCGGGTCGTAGCCCTCGGCGACCTGGCTCGTGTCCAGGTAGACGTCGCCCTTGCCGTGCCCGTCGGTTTGCGTGTACGACCCCCCGCTGTGCACCTCGTGGATCACGACCGTCGCCTTGCCCTCGTCCTTCACCAGCCGCACGTCGCTGACCGCGGCGTTCCAGTTCGCCGCGCCCTGGTCGATCTGCGCGACGTAGTCCGGCGCGCCGGCCGAGCTGTAGTAGACGGTGGTCGTCGCGGCGGCGGACGCGGCGGGCGCGGTCGCCACGCCGAAGCCGAGCGGCGCGGCGGTCGCCATGGCCAGTGCGGCGATCCGCCGGAACCCTCGTGCGTGCATCGTGTCCTCCGTAGCTCGTCGAGAAAGCAAGCAACCCTTGTCCGCTCGACGACGTTAGAAGTTCACCACCGCCGGAGACTACGTCCGAAAGTAGGAGGCTCCCCCTCGAGAGGGAGGCCCGTCCCGCCGCGGCTGGATCCGCGCGCGCCGCCGCGCTGGTGTGCTCGTCGGCATGCAAACGCTGCTGCTCGGCCTGCTGGCCTACGTCGTTGTGCTGTGGCCGCTCGTCGCCGCGGCGCGCAAAGTGCTCGGGGTGCGCGTCGGAATCGTCCGGGCACTCGGCGCCGCGCTGGCGGGCTGGCTCGTCGCGGGCACTGTCGTCCGGACGTTCCCGCTGGTCGTGCTGACTACCCCGGGCGTCGCGGTCGGCCTGCTGATCCCGCTGGCGGGCAGCGCGCTCGCGGTGACCCTGCTGGTCCTTTTCGTCGCCGAACTCGCGATTCCGTCCGGCGGGCCGGGCTTGTTCGCCCGGATGCGCTCACTGCGGTCCCGCGCGGCCCGCACCCGCCGTTACTCGCGGATCATGCGCATCGCGATCCGGCACGGCCTCGGCTCGTTCCTCACCGGCCGTCGCACCGCGGATCCCGACGGTTCGGCGAAGCTCGCGCGATCCCTGCGGCTAGCCCTCGAAGAAGCGGGCGTGACATTCGTGAAGTTCGGCCAGCTGCTCTCGACGCGCGCGGATCTCCTGCCGCCGGTGTACATCCGCGAACTCAGCCGGCTGCACGACCAGGTTCCGCCCGCTCCCGAAGACGAGGTGCGCGCTTTGCTGCGCGAGGAAACCGACCTCACCGCCTTCGCGCACATCGACGACGAACCCCTTGCCGCGGCGTCGATCGCGCAGGTTTACGGTGCCCGGCTGCGGTCCGGCGCCGAGGTCGTCGTGAAGGTGCAACGACCCGGAATTCGCGAGCAGGTGGACCGGGACATCGACATCGTCCGCCGCCTCGCCGCCGTGCTGTACGAACGCGCTGGCTGGGCACGTTCGCTCGGCGTGCGGGAGCTGGCGGACGGATTCGCCGAGTCCCTTGAGGACGAACTCGATTTCCGCACCGAAGCCGCGAACATCGAAGCCATTGCCGCGCATCCGGTTCCCGGCGTCACGCTGCCGACTGTCCACAAAGCACTGTCCACGGAGCGCGTTCTGGTGATGCGACGATTGGAGGGCAAGCCGCTCTCGACAAGTTCCGTGCACTCCCGCGAGGACCTCGCCCGGACCTTCCTGCGCGGCCTGCTCGATCAGGTGCTGCTGGGCGGGGTATTCCACGCGGATCCGCATCCGGGCAACGTTTTGCTGCTCGAAGACGGCACCCTGGGACTGCTCGACTTCGGTTCCGTTGGCCGTCTCGACACCGGCCTGCGCGCCGGGCTGCAAGCGCTGCTGCCCGCCATCGACCGCGGCGACCCGGCCGGCGTCCGCGACGGGCTGCTCGAAATCGTCCACCGCCCCGACGATCTCGACGAACAACGTCTGGAACGCGCCCTCGGCACCCTGCTGGCCCGGCATTTCGGACCCGGCCGGACACCAGGTCTCGACTTGTTCACCGGCTTGTTCCGCGTCATCGCCGACTTCCGCCTGGCCGTCCCGCCGCCGATCGCCGCGGTGTTCCGGGCGCTGGCGACCATGGAAGGCACGCTCGCGACGCTCGCCCCCGACTTCGACCTGGTCGCCGAATCCCGCGCCTTCGCCGCCGAACGCATCGGCCTGCGCCCGGAAACCCTGCGTCGCACCGTCACCGACGAATTCACCGCCTTGCTGCCGGTGCTGCGCCGCCTGCCGCGTCGCGTCGACCGGATCGGCGCTGCGCTGGAGGAAGGCAGGCTGTCGGTGAACCTGCGGCTGTTCTCCGACGAACGGGACCGCGACCTGGTGACCGGCCTGGTGCACGAGGTGCTGCTGGCCCTGGTCGGCATCGCGACCGGGCTCATGGCCGTGCTGCTGCTGGCGAGTTCGAGCGGCCCGCAGCTGGTGCCCGGGCTGACGCTGAACCACGTGTTCGGCTACAACCTGCTGATGATCAGCGCGCTGGCGGGACTGCGGCTGCTTTTCGTCGTCTTCCGCCGCTCCGGACGGCAGGCACGGGCAGACCGGCGAATCCGTTGAGCAGCCCAGGAAACTGAGCGATCCTCGGTTCCGCCGCTACCCGGCGGAAACCCACCCCTCCGCGGCGGCCGCCCGGCGGCGTTTCCTGCCCCGGCGCACCCCGGTGACCACCGCGCCCAGGAATCCGATCAGGAACGCCCCGGCCCCCGCCCCGACGAGCACCCGCCCCACGAACGGCCCCTGATCGACCTCCGGCGCGCCCGGCAGCCCCGCGGCGGTGAACGCCGTCGTCGGGGGCAGGGTGCGCACCCACCACGGGTTCGCTCCGGTGGCCACGACCACCCCGTACACCTCGGACACCGGCACCGAGCCGCTGTTCCCTCCGTAACGGACCTCCACCTGCCGCGAGTCCCATCCCACGTCGCGTCGATCGCTGGCGAGAAACACCGTGCCCAGCGGGACGAGGACGTGGAACTGGGGGCCGTCGCCGCTCGCGTAGGATTCGTCGACAGACTTCCCGTTCACCACGATCCGCCGGGCACCGTCGCAGCACCGCACGTCATCGCCGCCCACGCCGATCACCCGGCCGATCAGGGCGTATGCCTTGTCGTCCGGTTGCGCGGGCATGCGTGCCAGCACTACGTCGCCCCGGTGGTAGACCTGCCCGTCCCGGTTGACGAGCACGGCAATCGTGTGGGCGGGCACCGCCGGGGCCATCGCGTTCACCGGCACCTTCACCCCGCGATAGCTGAACACCGTCACCAGCCCGTACCCGCATCCGGCCACCCCGGCCAGCGCGACCACGACGAACAGCGCCAGCACCGCCGAAAACCGGCGAGGCGCGCGGGACACCGGCGGCGGAGCCGGGAAACCGTCGATCACCTCGCGAGGATCGGCGAGAACCGCGGATCCGTTACGCGGCCCGGGATCGTCCGGGCGGATTGTGCCGTTCTGTCCATAATGGACACCCGAAACCATCCGGTGCCGTATAGGTCGTTATACAGACATCACCGGCCCAGGGTCGCGTGGCCGGGCCGGACATCGAACTGTCCCGTCGCGAACCCGGGATTCCAGGTGAACGCGACCGTTCCGGCTAGCGCCACCACGAAGGCCAGTCCGCCGAGCACCAGGACGAACACCTCGGCCACGATCGGGTAGACGCCGCCCATGAGCAGCCTCGGCCGCACGAGCAGCCAGGCCAGCCAGGTCGCCACGCCGAGCGCGAAACACACCGCGGCCACGGACACCGCCGCGACGGCCAGGCCGCGGCCAGGTCTGTCCCCGGAAGAGGCCACGGTTCCAGAGTCAGGTTCGGTCATCAGCCAGTAACAGCACCCAACCCGACAGAATTCGGCGTTCCGCCCGCGGGCACCCGGACGCACCAGTACCGGACACGCCGAAGGCCGCCCCCGGCGAACCGGAAGCGGCCTTCGCACGCACCGAACCTCAGACAGTGAAACCGAGCGCCCGCAACTGCTCGCGGCCGTCGTCGGTGATCTTCTCCGGGCCCCACGGCGGCATCCAGACCCAGTTGATCCGGAAGTCGTTCACCAGGCCGCCGGACGTCAGCGCCGCCGACGTCTGGTCCTCGATCACGTCGGTGAGCGGGCAGGCCGCCGACGTGAGCGTCATGTCCAGCGTCGCGGTGTTGTCGGGTTCCACCCGGATGTCGTAGACCAGGCCGAGGTCCACGACGTTGATGCCGAGTTCCGGGTCGACGACGTCGCGCATCGCTTCCTCGACGTCCTCGATCTTGGCGATGTCGGCGGGGACGGCGGCGGCCTGCTCGGGCAGGTCCGCGGCGGTGCGCCCCTCGCGCGGGTCGGTAGCCGTCTCTTCGCTCATGCCTTCTCAGCTCCTGTGGTGGTGCTGGACACCGCGTCCTTGAACGCCATCCAGCCGAGCAGGGCGCACTTCACGCGCGCCGGGTACTTCGCGACGCCGGCGAACGCGACGCCGTCCTCCAGTACGTCCTCGTCCGGTTCGACCTTGCCCTTGCCCTGCATCAGCTCCACGAAGGCGTCCATGGTCTCGAACGCCTCGCCGACGCTGTGCCCGACGACCAGGTCGGTGAGCACCGACGCGGACGCCTGGCTGATCGAGCAGCCCTGCCCGTCGTACGACACGTCCTCGACCTTGCCGTCGCTGACCTTCACCCGCAAGGTGATCTCGTCGCCGCAGGTCGGGTTGACCTGGAACGACTCCGCGTCGAACGGTTCGCGCAGGCCGCGCCCGTGCGGGTTCTTGTAGTGGTCCAGGATGATCTCCTGGTACATGCTCTCGAGATTCATCGCGCAGCCCCGTCCTGAGCCACCCCGAAGAACTTCTGCGCCTCGCGGATCCCGGCGACCAGAGCGTCCACTTCGGACAAGGTGTTGTACAGGTAGAAGCTCGCCCGCACGGTCGCCGGCACCGAGCAGGCCCGGTGCAGCGGCCACGCGCAGTGGTGCCCCACCCGCACCGCGATGCCGAGGCTGTCGAGCACCTGGCCGGCGTCGTGCGGGTGCACGCCGTCGATCACGAACGCGACGGTGGCGCCGCGGTCCTTCAGGTCGGTCGGCCCGACGATGCGCACGCCCGGGATCTCGCTGATGCCCGCGATCGCGGCCGCCGCCAGCTCGTGCTCGTGCGCCGCGACGCGGTCCATCCCGATGGCGGACAGGTAGTCCACCGCCGCGCCGAGGCCGATCGCCTGCGACGTCATCGGCACCCCGGCCTCGAACCGCTGCGGCGGCGCGGCGAACGTGGTGCGCTCCATCGTGACCAGCTCGATCATCGAGCCGCCGGTCAGGAACGGCGGCATCGCCTCGAGCAGTTCGGTCCGGCCGTACAGCACGCCGATCCCGGACGGGGCCAGCATCTTGTGGCCGGAGAACACCGCGAAGTCGACGCCGAGCGCGTGGAAGTCCACCGGGAAGTGCGGCACCGACTGGCAGGCGTCGAGGACGGTCAGCGCGCCGACCTCCCTCGCCTTCGCCACCAGCTTGGCCACCGGGTTGACGGTGCCGAGCACGTTGGACTGGTGCGCGAACGCGACCACCTTCGTGCGCGGCGTGATCACCCCGTCGAGGTCGGACAGGTCGAGCCTGCCCTCGGAGGTGACCTTGAACCACTTCAGCGTCGCCCCGGTGCGCTGGCACAACTGCTGCCACGGCACCAGGTTCGCGTGGTGCTCCATCTCGGTGATGACGATTTCGTCGCCCTCGCCGATCCGGAACCGCTCCGCCTCGGGTCCGGCCGTCGCGGCGTTGCTCATCGCGTACGCCACGAGGTTGATGCCCTCGGTGGCGTTCTTGGTGAACACCAGCTCCTCCGGGTCCGCGCCGACGAATTCCGCGGTCTTGGCACGCGCGGATTCGTAGGCGTCGGTGGCCTCTTCGGACAGCTGGTGCGCGCCGCGGTGCACGGCCGAGTTCGACGTGAACACGTACCGCCGTTCCGCGTCGACCACCTGCACCGGCCGTTGCGAGGTCGCCCCGGAGTCCAGGTACACCAAGGGTTTCCCGTCGCGCACGGTGCGCGTCAGGATCGGGAAGTCGGCACGCAGTGCCGCCACGTCAAGGGGAACAGAGTTGGTCGGGCTGTTCGAAGCCGTGGTGGTCATCGAGCCAACTCCTCTCTCTCGGTGTCGTCGGGAACGGGGCGCGGAAAACGGTCAGGCCTTGGCGGGCTCGGGAGAGCCGGCGTACTTGACGTAGCCGTTCTCCTCCAGCTCGTCGGCCAGCTCGCGGCCGCCGGACTCGACGATGCGGCCGTCGGCGAAGACGTGCACGAAGTCCGGGGTGATGTGCCGCAGGATGCGGGTGTAGTGCGTGATCAGCATGACGCCGACCTCGTTGCCCGCCTTGTATTCGTTGACGCCCTCGGACACGACGCGCAGCGCGTCGACGTCCAGGCCGGAGTCGGTCTCGTCGAGGATGGCGAACTTCGGCTTGAGCAGCGCCAGCTGCAGGATCTCGTGGCGCTTCTTCTCGCCGCCGGAGAAGCCCTCGTTCACCGAGCGCTCGGCGAATTCCTGGGAGATGCCGAGCTTGCCCATCTCCTCCTTGACCTCCTTGACCCAGTGGCGCAGCTTGGGAGCCTCGCCCCGGACCGCGGTGGCCGCGGTGCGCAGGAAGTTCGACATCGAGACGCCGGGGACCTCGACCGGGTACTGCATGGCGAGGAAGAGGCCGGCGCGGGCGCGCTCGTCGACGCTCATCTCGAGCACGTTCTCGCCGTCCAGCAGCACCTCGCCGGAGGTCACCGTGTACTTCGGGTGCCCGGCGATCGCGTAGGACAGGGTGGACTTGCCGGAGCCGTTCGGGCCCATGATCGCGTGCGTCTCGCCCGACCGGATGGTCAGGTTGACGCCCTTGAGGATCTCCTTGGCTCCGTCTTCGGTGGTCACCGAAGCGTGCAGGTCCTTGATTTCCAGGGTAGCCATTCTGCTTTTCCTAAAGAGTCTGAAGTGGACGGACGACGGGCTCAGGCGCCCACGGCTTCGAGCTCGGCCTCGATCGCGGCTTCGAGGCGCTCGCGCACCTCGGGCACGCCGATGCGGGCCAGGATCTCGTGGAAGAACCCGCGCACGACCAGCCGCCGCGCGGCCTCCTCGCCGATCCCGCGCGACTGGAGGTAGAACAACTGCTCGTCGTCAAACCTTCCCGTGGCGCTCGCGTGGCCGGCGCCCTCGATCTCGCCGGTCTCGATCTCGAGGTTCGGCACCGAGTCGGCGCGCGCCCCGGGGGTCAGCACGAGGTTGCGGTTCAGCTCGTAGGTGTCGGTGGCCTCGGCGGCCGCCCGGATCAGCACGTCGCCGATCCACACCGTGTGCGCGCCGTCGCCCTGCAGGGCGCCCTTGTACATCACGTTGGACTTGCAGTTCGGCACCGCGTGGTCCACGAACAGCCGGTGTTCCTGGTGCTGGCCGGCGTCGGCGAAGTACAGGCCGAGCATCTCGACGTCGCCGCCGCGGTCGGCGAAGGTCGCCGTGGGCGACACGCGCACCAGGTCGCCGCCGAGGGTGACCACGGTGTGCTTGAGCGTCGCGTCGCGGCCCAGCCGCAGGTGCTGCTCGGACACGTGCACCGCGTCGTCGGCCCAGTCCTGGACGCTGACGACGGTGATCTTGGCCGAGTCGCCGATGACGAACTCGACGTTGTCCGCGTAGGTGCCGGAGCCGACGTGGTCGAGCACGATCACCGCGTTGGCGAACGCCTCGGCGCGCACCTGCAGGTGGCCGTAGGCGACCTTGCCCTCGCCGGGGCCGTGCACGCGCAGCACCGACGGCTTCGACGTCTCGGTCTCCTTCGGCACCGTGACGATCGTGGCCTTGGCGAACGACGAGTACGCCTGCGCCGCGATGCGGTCGCTCGGCACGCCCGCCTCGCCGAGGCGCGCGTCGTCGCGGCCGACGGTCTCGATCTTCAGCTCCGGCGCGGCCTCGGTCTCCAGCGTGATCTCGCCGGAGGCGACGGCGGACCCGTCGTGCAGGCCGCGCAGGCGCTTCATCGGGGTGAAGCGCCAGTTTTCCTCCCGGCCGCCGGGGACCTCGAAGGCCTCGACGTCGTAGGAGGTGAACCGCTCCGCGCGGGAGGCCGCCGGGATGACGGCCCCCTCGCGGAGCGCCTCGGAAACGTTGTTCTCCGAGGCCACGGACTGTGTTGACTCCATTTAGCCGACGGACCCTTCCATCTGCAGCTCGATCAGGCGGTTCAGCTCGAGCGCGTACTCCATCGGCAGCTCGCGCGCGATGGGCTCGACGAACCCGCGCACGATCATCGCCATGGCCTCGTCCTCGGCCAGGCCGCGGGACATCAGGTAGAACAGCTGCTCTTCGCTGACCTTGGACACCGTGGCCTCGTGGCCCATGGACACCTCGTCGTTGCGGATGTCCACGTACGGGTACGTGTCCGACCGCGAGATGGTGTCCACCAGCAGGGCGTCGCAGACCACGCTGGAGCGCGAGTGGTGCGCCCGCTTGGCGACCTTGACCAGGCCGCGGTAGGACGTGCGGCCGCCGCCGCGCGCGACCGACTTCGACACGATGGTCGAGGACGTGTGCGGCGCGAGGTGCTCCATCTTCGCCCCGGCGTCCTGGTGCTGGCCCTCGCCCGCGAACGCGACCGAGAGGACCTCGCCCTTGGCGTGCTCGCCCATCAGGAAGACCGACGGGTACTTCATCGTCACCTTGGAGCCGATGTTGCCGTCGACCCACTCCATGGTCGCGCCCTCTTCGCACTTGGCGCGCTTGGTGACCAGGTTGTAGACGTTGTTCGACCAGTTCTGGATCGTCGTGTAGCGGCAGCGGGCGCCCTTCTTCACGATGATCTCGACGACCGCGGAGTGCAGCGAGTCCGACTGGTAGATCGGCGCGGTGCAGCCCTCGACGTAGTGGACGTAGGCGTCCTCGTCGACGATGATCAGCGTCCGCTCGAACTGGCCCATGTTCTCGGTGTTGATCCGGAAGTAGGCCTGCAGCGGGATCTCGACGTGCACGCCCTTCGGCACGTAGATGAACGAGCCGCCAGACCACACCGCCGTGTTCAGCGCGGAGAACTTGTTGTCGCCGGCCGGGATCACGGAGCCGAAGTACTCCTGGAAGATCTCCGGGTGCTCCTTGAGCGCGGTGTCGGTGTCCAGGAAGAGGACGCCCTGCTCCTCCAGGTCCTCGCGGATCTGGTGGTAGACGACCTCGGACTCGTACTGCGCGGCGACGCCGGCCACGAGGCGCTGCTTCTCCGCCTCGGGAATGCCCAGCTTGTCGTAGGTCTTCTTGATGTCCTCGGGCAGGTCGTCCCAGCTGGCCGCCTGCTTCTCGGTGGACCGCACGAAGTACTTGATGTTGTCGAAGTCGATCCCCGAGAGGTCGGCGCCCCAGTTCGGCATCGGCTTGAGGTCGAACAGCTTGAGCGCCTTCAATCGGGCGTCGCGCATCCACTCGGGCTCGGACTTCTTCGCGGAGATGTCGAGGACGACATCCTCGTTCAGACCGCGGCGGGCGCTGGAGCCAGCCTCGTCGGAGTCCGCCCAGCCGAAGGCGTATTTGCCCAGGGACGCGATGGTCTCTTCCTGGCTCAACGGCTCGGTGGTGGGAGTGCGCTGCTCGGCAGCGGCAGTCATGCGGGTTTCCCTCCATTCGGGATCCGTGGTGCGTGCCCTTCCGGCGGCGGGGCCGCTTCTCCGGGCGTCGTGCGGTCCGGCTCGGGATGGGCCGGGATACCCGCCGGTCCGGCGGGTACGTGTGTGGTGCACGCGTTGTCTCCGCGCGCGATGGTCGCCAGCCGCTGGACGTGGGTGCCCAGCAGCTTCGCGAACGCTTCCGTCTCGGCCTCGCACAGCTGCGGGAATTCCGCGGCGACGTGCGCGACCGGGCAGTGGTGCTGGCACAGCTGCGCGCCGACGTTCGCGGCCGGGGCTCCCGCGCCGATCTGGCGGGTCGAGGCAGCGTAGCCCTCCCTGCTCAGCGCGGTGGCGAGGGCCTCGGCGCGCTCCACCGGATCATCCGATCCGGTGATCGCCTGGCGGTGCGGGCCGACGAGTCCTTCGACCCGGCGCTCGGCGAACGCGCGCACCGCGTCCGGGCCGGCGTGCTCGGCGAGGAAGCGGATGGCCGACACCGCGAGGTCGTCGTAGGCGTGCCCGAACCGGGCCCGGCCCGCCTCGGTGAGCAGGAAAAGCTTGGCCGGGCGGCCGCGTCCGCGCGGGCCCCTGCGCGGGGCGTCGCGGGTCTCGGCCTCGCCGTCGGCCTGCAGCGCGTCGAGGTGCCGCCGGATGGCCGTCGGGCTGATGCCGAGCTGCTCGGCGACCACCGCGGCGGTCATCGGGCCCTGCTCCAGCAGCAGCCGGGCGACCTCGTGCCGGGTGCGTCCCTCGGCCACGTTCACGGCGCTGACCTGCACGGGAACGCCGACGGCCGCGGTGCGCGGCTGGTCGCCGCGCCCCTCGCCGATGGTCCCGTTCTTTTTCACAACACAAGTGTGTCTTATTTCCGGCCGCCGGGCAAAGGCGGGGTGTTGCGCAGTGACCCGACTCACGCGGAAACCGGAGCGCGCCCGCGCCCGGAGGTCCGTGAAGGGCTCCTTGAGGGAATCTAATTCCCTCAAGGAGCCCTTCACGGACTGCGAACCCGCCCTCGATACGCTTCCGGGCGTGGCAGTCGGCGAACACCCGGATCAACGGGCACCGGAACCGGACGTATCCGGCACATCCGGCGACACCGTGACCGCGCTGCCCGCGACCGCTCCGTCTCCCGTCGGCCCGCGCCGCACCGATCCGCTGAACGCCGCCGAGACCCGCGGCCTCGACGTGGTCCGCCGCTTCGGCACGGTCGGCTCGCTGTTCCTCGCGCTCGGGTCCCTCGGGGCCGGGGCCGCGCCGGTGATCAACCCGGTGCAGGACCTGCCGGTGCTGCGGCTGTTCATCCGGATCCCGACGGTGTCGCTCGCGATCGCGTTTTCCGGGATGGGCATCCTGGTGCTGAGCTGGCTCATGCTCGCCCGGTTCGCCCGTCCGGCGAGCGCGCGGCTGGCCACCAGCGGCCAGCTCGCCCGCACCGTCGCGATGTGGGTCGCGCCGCTGCTGCTGATCCCGCCGCTGTTCTCCCGCGACGTCTACAGCTATCTCGCGCAGAGCGAGATCGTCCACCGCGGCATGGACCCCTACCAGCTGGGCCCGGCGCAGGCGCTCGGCGTCGCGGACCCGCTCACCGCGGGCGTCACCAACATCTGGCGCGAGACGCCCGCCCCGTACGGACCGCTGCTGCTGCGGCTCGGCGGCTGGCTGGCCCCGGTCGGCGGCAACAACATCGTCGCCGGCGTGCTGCTGCAGCGCGGTCTCGCGATGGTGGGCGTGCTGCTGATCGTGTGGGCGGTGCCGCGGCTCGCCCGGCGGTTCGGCGTGCAGCCGGCCACCGCGCTGTGGCTCGGCGCGGCGAATCCGTTGCTGATCTTCCATTTCGTCGCGGGCGCGCACAACGATTCGCTGGCCATCGGGCTCATGGTGGCCGGGCTGGAGATCGGCATCCGGCGGCTGCCGGTGCGGGTCAAGGGCGACAGTCCGCCGCCGCTCGCGAAGGGCGAATTGCTTTTCATCGCGCTCGGCGTCGTCATCATCACCGTCGGCGCCACGGTCAAAATCCCGGCCGTGCTGGCGTTGCCGTTCCTTTCGGTGATGGTCGCGCGCAGGTGGCACGGACGGCTGAAAGACCTCGTGTGGGCGGGCGCGCCGATGGCGCTGCTGTTCGGCGTGGTGCTGACCGCGATCTGCGTCGGCACCGGACTGGGCTTCGGCTGGATCGGCGCGACGGCGAGCACGCCGGGGCTGGTGCGGTCGTTCATCTCCCCCACCGCGGAGATCGCCAACCTCAGCGGCGTCCTCGGCATCACGCTCGGGCTGGGCAACCACACCGACGCGCTGGTGCCGATCCTCGGCACGCTCGGCAACGTGATCACCGCGGCCGTCACGATCAAATTCCTGTGGGCCAGCTTCAAATGGCGGTACCGGCCGATCATCGGCCTCGGCGTCTCGCTGGGCGCGGCGATGATCCTGCAGATCAACCTCCAGCCCTGGTACCTGCTGTGGGCGGTGATCCCGCTCGCCGCGGCGGCCGGGACGTCGCGGTTCCGGGTGGTCGCCACGGTCGTCAGCGCCGCGCTGCCGTTCCTGCTGCCGCCCACCGGCGGCACCTTCGACGGCCGCTCCTACGTCCTGCCGTGGGCCTACGGCGCGGCCGCTCTGGTGACCCTCGGCGGCCTCGCGATCGTGTACCGGCTTTCGCCGCTGCTGTTGTCCAGGACACCTCCGGCGTCCCCAGCACCGCGCGCGCCCGCTGACGTCGTATCGTGATTCGTTGTGGACAACCCCGCCGTCGAGATCTCCGGCTTGGCGAAAAGCTACGGCTCCACCACCGCGGTCGACGGCATCGACCTGCGCATGGAGCGTGGTTCCCTGCTGGCCCTGCTCGGGCCGAACGGCGCCGGAAAAACGACCACTGTCGAGATTTGCGAGGGTTTCCGCAGACCTGACGCGGGCCAGGTGCGCGTGCTCGGGCTCGACCCCGTCGCGGACAGCTCTCAGCTCCGCCCCCGCGTCGGCATCATGCCGCAGGGCGGCGGCGCGTACCCGGGCGTGCGCGCGGAGGAAATGCTGCGGCTGGTGGCGTCCTGCGCGGCGAATCCGCACGATCCGGCGTGGCTGCTCGAAGTGCTCGGGCTGGGCGGCGCGAAGCGGACGCCGTTCAAACGGCTCTCCGGCGGGCAGCAGCAGCGGCTGTCCCTGGCGTGCGCGCTGGTCGGCCGCCCGGAGCTGGTGTTCCTGGACGAGCCGACCGCCGGCATGGACCCGCAGGCGCGGCGGCTGGTCTGGGACCTGCTCGCGGCCCTGCGCGCGGACGGCGTGAGCGTGCTGCTCACCACCCACCTGATGGAGGAGGCGGAAACGCTGGCCGACCAGGTGGTGATCGTCGACCACGGCAAGGTCGTCGTCGAAGGCACGCCGCATTCGCTGACGCTCGAGGCGGGCGAGGCGGCGCAGCTGCGGTTCCGCGCCCGCCGGAAGCTCGACACGACGCTGCTCGAAGCCGCGCTGCCGGAGGGGTACCGGGTCAGCGAAACCGCGCCCGGTTCGTACCTGGTGGAGGGCGCGGTCGACCCGCAGGTGGTCTCCGCCGTCACCGCCTGGTGCGCGCAACAGGGCGTACTGCCCGAACAACTGCAAGTCGGACGGCGGACCCTCGAAGAAGTGTTCCTCGAACTCACCGGACGGGAGCTGCGCGCATGAGTTCTCCGTTCCCCGCGGGCACTTTCGCCCCCGCACCCGGCCGCGGTTCGCTCGGCAAGATGCTGCGCACGCACGCGCGCGTCGAGGCCGCGCTGACCCTGCGGCACGGCGAGCAGCTGCTGCTCACCCTGATCATCCCGCTCGCGCTGCTGATCGGCCTGAGCCTGCTGGACATCCTGCCCGCGAGCCAGCTCGGCTCGGCGTCCAAAGTGGACTGGATGACGCCGAGGATCCTCGCGCTGGCGGTGATGTCGTCGGCGTTCACCGGCCAGGCGATCGCGCTCGGCTTCGACCGGCGGTACGGCGTGCTGAAGCGGCTTTCCGCGACGGCACTGCCGCGCTGGCTGCTCGTGGCCGGACGGCTCGTGGCGGCGCTGGTCGTGGTGCTGCTCCAGTCGGTGGTGCTCGGCGTGGTGGCAGCTTTCCTGGGCTGGTCTCCGTCGGCCGCCGGGATCGGCTCCGCGGTGGTGCTGCTGGTGCTGGGGACGCTGGCGTTCGGCGCGCTGGGCGTGCTGCTGGGCGGCGCGTTGCGTGCGGAAGCGGTGCTCGCGTTGGCGAACATCGTGTGGTTCGTGCTGCTGCTGGCCGGCGGCATCCTGCTGGCTCCGTCGGCGTTGCCGTCCGGGGTCGGGCTGGTGGTGTCGCTGCTGCCGTCGGGCGCGCTGGCGGAAGGCATGCGCGCGGCGCTGGTGGACGGCCAGTTCCCGGTCGGGCCCGCGGTGGTGCTGGTGGTATGGGCCGTGGCGGCCGGAGCACTGGCGACGCGGACCACGAAACTTACCTGAATCCCACATCCTTTTTTCTGGATCACCGCGGAAATCAGGCGGCTAATGTGACCGCCACCGCACCCGATTCCTTGCGCACGCTGGCAAATCTCGGCGGAACAATACCGCCGCGTGAAGGCGGGAAAACGCGCGCGAGTATTCTTTCCGCGTGTCCCTTCGCAGTTTGATCGCCCGCCTGCCGTATCCGTCCGCCGGGGTCCAGCGCGCGGTCGGGATCGCCGCGGTGGTCGCGCAGGCAGGCATCGGCGTCACCGGTTCCGTGGTGCGCGTGACCGGGTCCGGGCTGGGATGCCCGACCTGGCCGCAGTGCGTCGCGGGCAGCCTGGTGCCGGTGCGCCATCCCGGCATCGACGCGGTCACCCAGTGGATCGAGTTCTCGAACCGGATGCTGACCGGCGTCGTGATCGTCGTGGCCGCACTCGCCGTGCTCACCGCGTGGCGGATCCAGATCGACCACCCGGAGCGCAAGCGGCTGGTGAAGCTCGCCTGGACGATGCCCGGCGGCGTCGTGCTGCAGGCGGTCATCGGCGGGATGACCGTGCTGGCGAAACTGGAATGGTGGACGGTCGCGATCCACTTCCTCGCCTCCACGCCGCTCGTGTGGCTGGCGGTCCTGCTGCTGAAGGCGTTCCGCGAAGGAGACGAACCCGCGCGCCCGCTGGTCCCGAAACTGGGACGGCAGATGCTGGTGCTGCTGACGGTGCTGATGTGGGCCGTCCTCATCGCGGGCACGACGGTCACCGGAGCGGGCCCGCACGGCGGCGACGTCAACACGCACCGGCTCGACGCCCCGATCGAGCAGCTGGCCCGGATCCACAGCGGCCTGCTGGTCGCGTACCTGCTCGTGCTGGGCGTCTTCGGGCTCACGCTGATGCGCGTCGGCGCGCCGAAGCGCGTGTGGCAGCGGTACGCGTGGGTGTGGATTGTCGCGCTGCTGCAGGGCGTTCTCGGTACCGTGCAGTACGCGCTGGGCGTGCCGGAGGCGATGGTGTCCTTCCACGTGCTCGGCTCGGCCCTCGTGATCGTCGCGACCGCGTTGCTGTGGACCGGCACCCGCGACCGCGGACCGGTCACCTCGCTGGAGCCCGCGGAGAAGCGGGAACTCGCCACCGCGAACTGACGGTCATCCGGGCGTAACTGCGCGTCGGCCCGGCGGACAGGTCCGCGGCTTACCGTCGTCGCCGTCCGGCTTTCCGAAAAGCCCGAGGTGCCGCCATGCCGACCGCCCCTGCCCGCCCCGGAAAACCTCTTCTCTCCGGCCGGCGCGGGACCGCCGAGATGCTCGTGCTCAAGACGTTCCTGCTCGTGCCGTTCGCCGCGCTGATCGCCGCCGTGCCGCTGCTGTGGGGATGGGGCATCGGCTGGACCGACCTGATCCTCGCGACCGTCTTCTACGTGCTCGCCACCCTCGGCGTGACCGTCGGGTACCACCGCTATTTCACGCACGGCGCGTTCAAAGCGGGCCGCCCGCTGCGGATCGCGCTCGCGATCGCGGGCAGCATGGCCGTGCAGGGTTCGGTGATCTTCTGGGTCGCGAGCCACCGCCGGCACCACGCGTTCTCCGACCGGGAGGGCGATCCGCATTCGCCGTGGCTGTTCGGCACCTCGCCCGCGGCGCTGCTGCGCGGGTTCTGGCACGCGCACATGGGCTGGATGTTCCAGCGCGAGGTCACCAACGCCGACCGGTTCGCCCCGGACCTCGTCGGCGACCGCGACCTGCGCGTGGTGAACCGGTTCTTCTGGCTCTGGATCACCCTCAGCCTCGGCCTGCCCGCCGCGCTCGGCTGGGCGTTCAGCGGCACCTGGCAGGGCGCGCTGACGGCGTTTTTCTGGGCCGGGCTGGTGCGGATCGCCTTCCTGCACCACGTGACCTGGTCGGTGAACTCGGTGTGCCACCTGATCGGCGACCGCCCGTTCGCCAGCCGCGACCGCGCGGCGAACTTCTGGCCGCTGGCGCTGCTGTCCATGGGCGAGTCGTGGCACAACTCCCACCACGCCGACCCGACCTGCGCCCGGCACGGCGTGCTGCGCGGTCAGGTGGACGTGTCAGCGCGGGTGATCTGGGCGTTCGAACGCCTCGGCTGGGCGACCGACGTCCGCTGGCCGCGAGCGGAACGCCTCGCCGCCAAACGCGTCCAGCAGCCCGGCTGACTGTCCGTGAAGGGCTCCTTGAGGGAATCTGATTCCCTCAAGGAGCCCTTCACGGACCTTTAAGCTAGGCCAGCTGCTGCCGGACCGCCGACGCGAACCGCAACGGCGCACCCGCGTCCGCGTGCCGGAACCCCAGCGACGGCTCAGTCAATTCCAGCTCCAGGACCAGCGGACGACCGTCGTCGCCACGGACCAGATCGACCCGCGCGTACAGGAGTTCCGCCCGCAAAATCCCCAGCAGCCCGCACGCGGCGTCCAGCGCGTCCTCCGCCGCCGCGCGCACCTCCGGGGCCGGAACCGCGGCCGCGAGCCGCTCTTCCCGGTACAGCCCGGAAGCGTCCACTTCGGACTCCAGCGGCGCGAATTTCGTGAAGGCATGCGAATAAACGCCGCCGAAGTACACCACGGCGATCTCGCCCTGAGTGTCCACACTGGACTGATACGGCTGCACGAGCGCGGTGCGCCCCTCGTCGTGCAACGCGCGGAGATGCTTCTCCGCCTCGGCACCGGCGGCCTCGAACCGGGCGGCCCCGCGGCCTCCCGCGCCCACCGAAGGCTTCACCACGAACGGCTTCTTCGGCCAGCGCGGCTTCTCCCCCGGCGGCACGATCTCGACCGGCACCGTCGGCACGCCCGCGTCGAGCAGTTCGCCGAGATACGCCTTGTCGGTGTTCCAGCGCACGACCGCGGCCGAATTGCTCAGCCCCGGCACGTCTTCGCACCAGCGGAGAAATTCCTCGCGACGCTCCGGGTAGTCCCAGGCGGCGCGCAGCACCACGACGTCCGCGGAAGCGAAGTCGGCACCGGAATCCCAGGCCGCCCAGCTCAGCGTGAACCCGAGGTCCGCGAGCGCGGGCAGCACCGCGGCCTCGTCGCCGTCGCCCTCGGGCAGCGCGGCGCAGCCGACGAAAATCGCCGAGCGGGTCACCGGCCGGCTCGCGGCCCGGCCATCTTGCGCCGGTGCGCGGCGCCGATCTTCACCGTCTTCACGGTTTCGCTGTCCCACTCGGCGGCCTCGAGGTCGTCGACCTGCTCGACCAGCGCGGTCCCGGTCTCGACCCCGTCGACCAGCACGTCGCCCATCGCCCCGTCCGGGCCCACGAGCACGACGCGCGCGCCGGCGATGCCGATGTTTTCGACCACCGCGCGCGACGGTTTGCCGTGCTTGGCCACGAAGGCGCGAGCGGACGCCAGCTGGCGGGCAGTGGGCGCGGTCGGCGTGTTTTCGGTCTCCTCAGCCACGTCCGGAGCTTAACCCGAGACCCCCACCCCCGCGGCCCGACCGTGTTCTCGGCCATAGTGGACGTCAGACGCGCACATCTCGAGGAGGAAGCATGCCGACCGCAGTGCAGGTGAGCCGGACCGGCGGCCCGGAAGTGCTGGAACTGGCCGAGATCGAGCCCGGTCCGCCGGGCGCGGGCGAACTGCTGGTCGAGCTCGCCGCGGCGGGCGTCAACTACATCGACACCTACCAGCGCCAGGGCATCTACCCGATCGACCTGCCGTTCGTCCTCGGCTCCGAGGGCGCCGGGACGGTCGTGGAGACCGGCGAGGGCGTCACCGAATTCGCCCCCGGCGACCGCGTGACCTGGCAGGGCGTGCTCGGCAGCTACGCCCAGCGCGCGGTGGTCCCGGCCAGCGCCACGGTGAAGGTGCCGGACGGCGTGTCGGACGAGATCGCCGCGGCCACGATGCTGCAGGGCATGACCGCGCACTACCTGGTGCGTTCGACCTACGAGGTCAAGGCGGGCGACGACATCCTCGTCCACGCGGCCGCCGGCGGCGTGGGTTTGCTGCTGGTGCAGCTGGCGAAGGCGCGCGGCGCGCGAGTCCTGTGCACCGTGTCCACCGACGAAAAGGCTGAGCTGGCCCGAGGCGCGGGCGCGGACCACGTCATCCGCTACGACCGCGAGGACTTCGCCGCCGTGACCCGCGAGCTGACCAACGGCGAAGGCGTCGCCGTGGTGTACGACGGCGTGGGCAAGAGCACCATCGACGGCAGCCTCGCGAGCCTGAAGATCCGCGGCACGCTGGCGCTGTTCGGCGCGGCCAGCGGCCCGGTGCCGCCGATCGACCCGCAGCGGCTCAACTCCGGCGGTTCGCTCTTCCTGACCCGCCCGACGCTCGCCCACTACCTGCGCACCCGCGAGGAACTCGACTGGCGCGCCGGCGAACTGTTCGCCGCGGTGCGGGACGGTTCGCTGAACGTCCGCATCGGCGGCCGCTACCCGCTCGCCGACGCCCGCAAGGCCCACGAGGACCTGCAGGGACGCCGGACGACCGGGAAGCTGCTGCTGATTCCCTGACTCAGGAAACCGAAAGGGCGTCGGTCACGAACACCAGCGTTTCGTTGGGCGCGATGCCGCGTCCGCCGTCCTTGTAGGCGAGGGCGGGCGGGATGATCATCAGCCGCCGCCCGCCCTGTTTGACGCCGACGAGGCCCTGGTCCCAGCCCTCGATCACCTGGCCGGCGCCGAGGTCGAGGCCGAACGGCTCGCCGCGGTCGAACGAGCTGTCCAGCTTCTTCTTGTCCGACCAGGTGACGACCAGGTAGTTCATGGACAGCTTCGACCCGGCGGCCGCGGCCTTCCCGGTGCCCGCCGAGAGATCCTTGGTGAGCAGCTTCTTCGGCGGGGCGCAGCCGTCCGGGATGGTGATCGTCGGGACCTGGCCGAAGCTCCCGGTGGTCTTGATGTCGTCCGCGGTGCATTCGCGGTTCGGGGTCGCCGGGGCCGCGCTGCTGTCGCCGCCGCAGGCGGTGAGGCCGAACACGGCGACTGCCGCGACCGCGCCGAGGACGGCTGTCCTGCCGAATTTCTGCATTCCGGAAGATTAGCCAAGGCCTCCGAGAGCCGGGACCGGCGGACCAGTACGCACCACGCCGAGCCGTTGCGTCGCCCGGGTCAGCGCCACGTACAGGTCGTTGAGCCCGCGCGCCGACCCCGACACGATCTCGTCCGGCGACACCAGCACGACCCCGTCGAACTCCAGCCCCTTCGCCCAGTCGACCGTCAGCACGCTCAGCCGCTCGTCCTCCGGAAGCAGCTTCCGCACTTCGTCCCAGCGGCCGCCAGGCACCAGCACCGCCACCGTTCCACCGTCCACAGCGGACAGTTCGGCGTCCACCAGCGAAGGCAGTTCCTCTTCCAGCGATTCGACCTTCACGCCCCACGGCGGCACGCCGGTCTCCCGTACCGACACCGGTGCGGCCAGGTCCACGTCGAGTTCGGCGAGCACGCCCGCCGCGACCGCCATGATCTCCGCCGGGGTCCGGTAGTTCACCGTGAGCTGCTCCAGCCGCCAGCGGTCCGCGACGTACGGCGACAGCACCTCGTCCCAGGTCCGCGCTCCCCCGGCGGCCCCGGTCTGCGCGACGTCGCCGACCAGCGTCATCGACCGGTTCGGCGTGCGGCGCATCAGCAACCGCCAGTCCATCGCGGACAGTTCCTGCGCCTCGTCCACGATCACGTGCCCGAACGTCCAGGTCCGGTCCTGCGCGGCCCGCTGCGCCGCGGTCAGCTCGCTGCGCGCCTGCTGGCGTTCGGCGAACAACTCGGCGTCCAGCACGTCGGACACCCGCAGGATCTCCTCGTCCTGGATTTCCTCGTCCTGCTCGAGAATGTCCAACACGCCCTCGGCATAGGCGCGCTCGACGCGTTCCTGGCGCTTCTGCTCGGCCTGCTCCTCGGAGTCGTCGCTGCCGAGCAGTTCGGCCAGTTCGTCGAGCAGCGGCACGTCGGCGGGCGTCCACTTCGCGTCGCGGCCGCTTTCCAGGTGCTTCCGGTCCTCTTCGGACAGCAGCTCGCCCGCCGCCCGGTCGAGGTGTTCGCGCTCGGCGAACAGGTCGTCCAGCAGGCCCGCCGGCGTGAGTTTCGGCCACAGCGAGTTCAGCGCGGCCGCGACCGACGGGCTCGCCGCCAGCTCGGCGCGGATGTCCTGGACGTCCTGTGCGTCCAGCAGGTCCTCGCCCAGCGAGCGGGCGGCCTGCCGGGTGAGCGCGTCGAGGACGTCGGACACGAACAGCCGCCGCGCGAGGTTGTGCGGCCGCCGCGAGCGACGGGCCCGGGCGCGCGCCTGCGTGCAGGTCTTCCGGTCCAGCTTGAGGATCTCGCGTTCGTGCTCGATCTCGATCACCGGATCGGGTACACCTTGCCGGTCGCGGACCGCCTTGGCGAGCACCTCGGCCATCACCAGCCGGCCCTTCACCTCGGCCGCTTCCGGGGAGTCGACGCCGTCGGCGTCCAGGCCCGGCCACAGCTGCCCGATGGTCGACAGCAGCACGCCGGTCTCGCCGAGCGACGGCAGCACCTGGCCGATGTAGCGCAGGAAAGTCGAGTTCGGGCCGACGACGAGCACGCCCCGCGTGGTCAGCTGCTGGCGGTGCGTGTACAGCAGATACGCCGCGCGATGCAGGGCGACCGCGGTCTTCCCGGTGCCCGGCGCGCCCTGCACCACCATGACTCCGCCGAGCGGCGCGCGGATGATCCGGTCCTGCTCGGCCTGGATGGTGGCGACGATGTCGGCCATCTCGCCGGTCCGCCGCCGCTCCAGCGCGGCCAGCAGCGCGGCCTCTCCGGCGAGCCCGAGGTCCTGGCCCTGGTCAGCGGCGGTCAGATCGAGGATCTCGTCGTCGAACCCGGTGACGCGACGGCTCAGCGACCGCAGATGCCGTCGCCGGCGCACGCCGTCCGGCGACGCGGCGGTGGCCAGGTAGAACGGCCGCGCGACCGGCGCGCGCCAGTCGATCAGCAACGGCCGGTAGTCGTCGTCCTCGTCGAACAGCCCGAGCCGTCCGATGTACGCGGTTTCCTCGTCGGATGTGCCGGGAACGAAGTCCAGCCGCCCGAAGCACAAGCCCTGCTCGACCGAGCCGAGCTGGGCGAGCCGGTCGCTGTGCAGAGCCGTGGCGGCTTCGCGTTCGGTCCGCGCCTGCGGCGTCCCGCCGGTCTGGCGCAGGGTCTCGTCCAGCCGGCGCTGGGTCTGGGCACGTTCGGCGTCGAGCTTCGCGAACAGGGCGTCGGTGTAGGCCTGCTCTCGGCGCAGCTCGGCTTCGTAGGCCGGTTCCTCGGGCAAGGAAAGGTCCTGCTTTCAGGTCGGGATCGGGGCCGGAAGAGTGCAACCGGCGAGGATCCCGGGCCATTCCTGCCCGGTCCGAAACGGGTCAGTACGGCTCAGAACGGGAGGCCGAGGACCGGCAAGCCGATCGCCGAGTCGACCGCCAGCGCGACGAACACGATCATCAGGTACGTGTTCGACCGGTGGAACAGCGCCATCGGCTTGGTCTCCTCGCCGCGGTGCACGGCGGCCTGCAGCCGGTGCGCGTAGAAGAGGAACCAGCCGCCGGCCAGGATCGCGAAGGTCGCGTACAGCCAGCTGGTGACCGGGAGCAGCAACAGCGTCCAGGCGACCATCACCCACGAGTAGATGACGATCTGCCGGGCCACGTGCTCGGCGGTCGCGACGACCGGGAGCATCGGCACGCCCGCGCGCTCGTAGTCGTCGCGGTACTTCATGCCCAGCGCCCAGGTGTGCGGCGGGGTCCAGAAGAAGATCACGCCGAACATCACGAACGCGGGCCACTGCACGGTGCCGGTGACCGCGACCCAGCCGATCAGCACCGGCATGCAGCCGGCCGCGCCGCCCCAGACCACGTTCTGCGACGTCCGCCGCTTGAGGCCGAGGGTGTAGACGAAGATGTAGAACAGGATGGTCGCGATCGCGAGGACCGCCGCCAGCAGGTTCACCGTGAAGTACAGGACGGCGAACGAGGCGATGCCCAGGACGAGCCCGAAGACCAGCGCGTTGCGCCGCGGCACCGCGTCCTTCACCAGCGGGCGCCGCTTGGTGCGGTTCATGACCTTGTCGATGTCGCTGTCGATCACGCAGTTGAGCGCGTTCGCGCTGCCCGCGGCCATCGTGCCGCCGACCAGCGTCGCGACCACCAGCCACGGGTTCGGCACCTCGCGCCCGGCGAGGAACATCGCGGGGATCGTGGTGACGAGGAGAAGCTCGATCACGCGCGGCTTCGCCAGTGCGGCGTACGCGCCGGCCACCTGGCGGAAGCTTCGCCGGGCCCCGCGCGGTCGCCCGCCGTCCGGGGGTACGGCGCTGGTGTCTTCACTGCGTCCGTGCGCAGCGTTCACCAACGACATTTCTCTCCCTGAGTCAGTCCTGGGCCGGGCGGCCCGGAAGAAAAGGTGGTGCTCGGTGACATCTCCCGTGCCTGGCCCGCGATCGATGTTAGACGTGGCGGACCGGCTCGACGCCCGCGGGTCCGGGACACGCCCGGCGGTGTCTCGTCCGTCACGTCCGCCGCCGCGGGCCGCGATGAGTCGCGAAAGCCCGCGGCGGGTAGCCGGAAACCGACAGGCGGGCAGGATCACCTCACCCGCGGGGCTGTCGCCCGCGCTCGCGCGCACGCGTACGCACTAGGGTGACAGCGTCGGGCCGCTCGCTCCGCCTGCACAGCGCCGTCAGCAGGAATATCGTCCCTTCGGGATCGATTGAGATGACTGAGGGCGCACAGCGCGGCACCCGAGCGGCACGCACGGAATACAGCCACCACTTCACCGACGCAGGAGTTCGAGTTCAGTGTCCGAAACCTCTAGCAGCGAGACCAACCCCTTGCTCCGGCGCAACCTGCCGGCCGACTGGACCGAGACCGACACCCGCGCCGTGGACACCGCCCGCGTGCTGGCCGCGGACGCCGTGGAAAACTGCGGCAGCGGGCACCCGGGCACTGCGATGAGCCTAGCGCCGCTGGCGTACACGCTGTTCCAGCGCACCATGCGGCACGACCCGGCCGACCCGGAGTGGCCCGCCCGCGACCGGTTCGTCCTGTCCGCCGGGCACTCCAGCCTCACCCTCTACATCCAGCTGTACCTGGCCGGGTTCGGCCTCGAGCTGGAGGACCTCAAGCAGCTGCGCCGCTGGGGTTCCAAGACCCCGGGCCACCCGGAGTACCGGCACACCAAGGGCGTCGAGACCACGACCGGCCCGCTGGGCCAGGGCCTCGCGAACGGCGTCGGCATGGCGATGGCGGCGCGGCGCGAGCGCGGCCTGCTCGACCCGGACGCCCCGGCCGGCGAGAGCATCTTCGACCACCACATCTACGTGATCGCCTCCGACGGCGACATCGAAGAGGGCGTCACCTCCGAGGCCTCGTCCATCGCGGGCCGCCAGCAGCTGGGCAACCTGATCGTCTTCTACGACGACAACAAGATCTCGATCGAGGACGACACCAACATCGCGCTGTCCGAGGACGTCGCGAAGCGGTACGAGGCCTACGGCTGGCACGTGCAGACCGTCGAGGGCGGCGAGGACGTCGTCGCGATCGAGGCGGCCATCAAGGCGGCGCAGGCCGAGACCCAGCGTCCGTCGTTCATCCAGCTGCGCACGATCATCGGCTACCCGGCCCCGACGAAGATGAACACCGGCAAGGCGCACGGCGCGGCGCTGGGCGCGGACGAGGTCGCCGGCGTCAAGAAGGCGCTGGGCTTCGACCCGGAGAAGAACTTCGACGTCGAGGACGCGGTGCTCGCGCACACCCGCCAGGCGATCGAGCGCGGCGAGAAGCAGCGCGCCGAGTGGCAGGAGCGCTTCGAGGCGTGGGCCGCGGCGAACCCGGAGCGCAAGAAGCTGGCCGACCGGCTGTCGACCCGCACGCTGCCCGAGGGCTTCGCGGACAACCTGCCGTCGTGGGAGCCGGACGCCAAGGGCATCGCCACCCGCAAGGCCTCCGGCGAGGTGCTGAACGCGCTGGCCGAGCCGCTGCCCGAGCTGTGGGGCGGTTCCGCGGACCTGGCGGAGAGCAACAACACCACCATGAAGGGCGCCGACTCGTTCGGCCCGGCCGAGGCCGGCACCGACATGTGGAAGACCAACCCGTACGGCCGCACGCTGCACTTCGGCATCCGCGAGCACGCGATGGGCTCGATCCTCAACGGCATCGCGCTGCACGGCGGGACCCGCCCGTACGGCGCGACCTTCCTCACCTTCTCCGACTACATGCGCCCGCCGGTCCGGCTCGCCGCGCTGATGAAGGCGCCGGTCATCTACGTGTGGACGCACGACTCGATCGGTCTCGGCGAGGACGGCCCGACCCACCAGCCGATCGAGCAGATCGCCGCGCTGCGCGCCATCCCGGGCCTCAACGTCGTCCGCCCGGCGGACGCCAACGAGACCGCGTACGCGTGGAAGGCCGTGCTGGAGGACGTGCACCACCCGTCCGGCTTCGCGCTGACCCGGCAGAACGTGCCGGTGCTGGAAGGCACGAACGCCGAGGGCGTCAAGAAGGGCGGCTACGTGCTGGCCGAGGCGTCCAACGGCAGCCCGGAGGTCGTGCTGATCGCGACCGGTTCCGAGGTCCAGCTTGCGGTCGAGGCGCGCAAGACCCTCGAGGCCGACGGCATCCCGACCAGCGTCGTGTCGATGCCGTGCGTCGAGTGGTTCGACGCGCAGGAGCAGGACTACAAGGACGCGGTGCTGCCGCCGACGGTCAAGGCCCGCGTTTCGGTCGAGGCCGGGATCGCGATGCCGTGGCAGCGGTTCACCGGTGACGCCGGGGTGAACGTTTCGATCGAGCACTACGGCGCTTCGGCCGATGCTGCCACGCTGTTCCGCGAGTTCGGTTTCACCGCCGAGGCCGTGGTCGACGCCGCGCGTCGCTCGATCGCCAACACCAAAAACTGAAATGCCGCCTCATCCCCACCACCCACCCTCAACGGAGGCGCTACGCGCCCAGAAGGGATGAAAACCATGAGCACTGATCGGCTCGCGCAGCTGTCCGAGGCAGGCGTCTCGATCTGGCTGGACGACCTCTCGCGGGAGCGCCTGAACTCGGGCAACCTCGCCGGGCTCATCCGCGACAAGCACGTCGTCGGCGTGACCACCAACCCGACCATTTTCGCGAATGCGCTGTCGAAGGGCGACGCGTACGACGAGCAGGTCAACGAGCTCGCCGCGCGCGGCGCGGACCTCGACGGCACCGTCCGGGAACTGACCACCACCGACGTGCGCAACGCCGCGGACCTGTTCCGCGACGTGTACAACGCCACGAACGGCGTCGACGGCCGCGTGTCCATCGAGGTGGACCCGCGCCTGGCGAAGGACACCGAGAAGACGGTGGCCGAGGCCAAGGACCTGTGGAAGACCGTCGACCGGCCGAACGTGATGATCAAGATCCCGGCGACCGAAGAAGGCCTGCCCGCGATCACCGCGGTGCTCGCCGAGGGCATCAGCGTCAACGTCACGCTGATCTTCTCCGTCGAGCGCTACGAGGCGGTCATCAAGGCCTTCTTCGCCGGCTTGGAGCAGGCGAAGGCCAACGGCCACGACCTCAAGGGCATCCACTCGGTCGCGTCGTTCTTCGTGTCCCGGGTGGACACCGAGGTCGACAAGCGGCTGAACGCGATCGGCACCGACGAGGCCAAGGCGCTGCTGGGCGAGGCGGCCATCGCCAACGCGCGGCTCGCGTACGCGGCCTTCGAGAAGCTGTTCGCCACGGACCGGTGGAAGGCGCTCGCCGAGGCCGGCGCGAACGCGCAGCGTCCGCTGTGGGCCTCCACCGGCGTGAAGGACCCCGCCTACTCCGACACCCGTTACGTCGACCAGCTCGTGGTCAAGGACGTCGTGAACACGATGCCCGAGAAGACCATGGACTCGGTCGCCGACCACGCCGAGATCACCGGCGACACGGTTTCCGGAAAGGGCGAGCAGGCGCAGGCGATCTTCGACAAGCTGTCGGCGGCCGGCATCGACGTGCCGGACGTGTTCGTGACGCTGGAGACCGAAGGCGTCGAGAAGTTCGAGAAGTCCTGGCAGGAACTGCTGGACACGGTGACCGGGCAGCTGAACAAAGCGAGGGGCTGAACCAGAGACCATGAGCGGGGACGAAACCGGCGTCGTGATCGTCGACGCCGAACTGGCAGAAAAGGCAGCGCCGCTGGCGCAGCGGCTGGCCGCCGACGGCGCCGCTGCCAAGCTCGCCGCCCAGGACCCCACGCTGTGGGGTCCGGACGCCGAGTCCGAAGCGTCGATCCGATTGTCCTGGACGACGTTGCACAAGTCGTCGCGTCCGTTGATCGGGGAAATCGAAGCGCTGCGCGCGGAACTGCGCAGCGAGGGCGTGGACCGCGTGGTGCTCGCCGGCATGGGCGGTTCGTCGCTCGCGCCGGAGGTCATCACCGCCACCGCCGGCGTCCCGCTCACGGTGCTCGACACGACCGACCCCGGCCAGGTGGCCGACGCGCTCGCGGGCGACCTCGAGCGCACGGTCATCGTGGTGTCGTCGAAGTCCGGCGGCACCGTGGAGACCGACAGCCACCGCCGGATTTTCGCCAAGGCGTTCGCGGACGCCGGGATCGACGCGGCGCGGCGGATCGTCGTCGTGACCGATCCCGGCTCCCCGTTCTCCGAACTGGCGGAGAAAGAGGGCTACCGCAAGACCTTCCTGGCCGATCCGCACGTCGGCGGCCGCTACTCCGCGCTGACCGCGTTCGGCCTCGTGCCGGCCGGTCTCGCGGGCGCGGACGTCGCGCGGCTGCTCGACCAGGCGGCGTCGGTGGCGGAGACGCTCGCCGAGGACACCGCCGAGAACCCGGCCGTGCAGCTGGCCGCGGCTTGGGCCGCGGCACATGAAGCGGGCGCGGAGAAGGTCGTGCTGGCCGACACCGGCTCCGGGATCAAGGGCTTCCCCGACTGGGCGGAGCAGCTGATCGCCGAGTCCACCGGCAAGCTCGGCACCGGCCTGCTGCCGGTGGCCGTCGAAGGCCCGGACGCCCCTGGGTTCGCCGACCACGGCAAGGACGCGACCGCGGTCGCGATCGGCGCCCCGGAAGGCGCGGCGCAGGTCTCGGTGACCGGCCCGCTCGGCGCGCAGTTCCTGATGTGGGAGTTCGCGACCGCGCTCGCCGGACGGCTGATCGGGATCAACCCGTTCGACCAGCCGGACGTCGAGGCGGCCAAGAAGGCGGCTCGCGCGCTGCTGGACGACCCGGAGAAGCTGAAGGGCGGCGAAGCACCGGCCACTGTGGACGGTGCGGTCGAAGTCTTCGGCAGCGAAGGAGTTTCGACCGACGGCAAGCTCGCCGACGTGCTGCGCGCGTTCTTCGGCTCGGTGGCCGACGGCGGGTACATCGCGGTGCAGGCCTACCTGGACCGGCTGGACGACGCGTCGACTTCGCTGCTGCGCACCGAAATCGCCAAGCGGACCGGCGTGCAGACCACGTTCGGCTGGGGCCCGCGGTTCCTGCACTCCACCGGGCAGTACCACAAGGGCGGCCACCAGAACGGCAGCTTCCTGCAGATCACCGGCGCGGTCGGCGAAGACCTGTCCGTGCCGGACCGCCCGTACACGCTGGGACAGCTCCAGCACGCGCAGGCGCTCGGCGACGGCCAGGTGCTCGCCGAGCACGGGCGCCCGGTGCTGCGGCTGCACCTGACCGACCGCGCCGCCGGGCTCGCCGAGCTCGTCCGGGCAGTGCAGGAGGCCGCCCAGTGACCACTTGGCGCAACCCGCTGCGGGACCCCCGCGACAAGCGGCTGCCGCGGATCGCCGGGCCGTCGAGCCTGGTGATCTTCGGCGTGACCGGCGACCTGGCGCGCAAGAAGCTCATGCCCGCCATCTACGACCTCGCGCACCGCGGGCTGCTGCCCGCCGGGTTCTCGCTGGTCGGCTTCGCCCGCCGGGACTGGGAACACCAGGACTTCGGCGAGCTGGTGCACGATTCGGTGCGCGAGCACGCGCGGACGCCGTTCAAGGAGTCGGTCTGGAACCGGCTCGCCGAAGGAATCCGGTTCGTCCAGGGCACTTTCGACGACGACGAGGCCTTCGACCGGCTCGCGAAGACCGTGCGCGAACTGGACGAGGAACGCGGCACCGGCGGCAACACCGCGTTCTACCTGTCGATCCCGCCGGGCGCGTTCCCGGTGGTGACCAAGCAGCTGGCGCGTTCGGGCCTCGCGCAGGCCGACGAGAACACCTGGCGGCGCGTGGTCATCGAGAAGCCGTTCGGCCACGATCTCAAGAGCGCCAAGGAGCTCAACGCGATCGTGAACGACGTCTTCCCCGAGGAGTCGGTGTTCCGCATCGACCACTACCTCGGCAAGGAGACGGTGCAGAACATCCTGGCGCTGCGGTTCGCGAACCAGCTGTTCGAGCCGATCTGGAACGCGAACTTCATCGACCACGTGCAGATCACCATGGCCGAGGACATCGGCCTCGGCGGCCGCGCGGGGTACTACGACGGGATCGGCGCCGCGCGCGACGTCATCCAGAACCACCTGCTTCAGCTCCTCGCCTTCACCGCGATGGACGAGCCGCTGTCGTTCGAGCCGAAGGCGCTGCGGTCGGAGAAGGCCAAGGTGCTGGCGGCGACCAAGCCGATGATGCCGCTCGACCAAACCACCGCGCGCGGTCAGTACGCGGGCGGCTGGCAGGGCGGCACCAAGGTGCCGGGACTGTTGCAGGAAGCCGGTTTCGCGAAGGACTCGAAGACCGAGACCTATGCCGCGGTGACGCTGGAGGTGCAGAACCGCCGCTGGGCGGGCGTGCCGTTCTACCTGCGCACCGGCAAGCGGCTCGGCCGTCGCGTCACCGAGATCGCGGTCGTGTTCAAGCGCGCGCCGCACCTGCCGTTCGACTCCACCTCGACTGAGGAGCTGGGGCAGAACGCGCTGGTCATCCGCGTGCAGCCGGACGAGGGCATCACGCTGCGGTTCGGGTCGAAGGTGCCGGGGACCACGATGGAGGTCCGCGACGTCACGATGGACTTCGGCTACGGCCACGCGTTCACCGAATCGTCGCCGGAGGCCTACGAGCGGCTGATCCTGGACGTGCTGCTGGGCGAGCCGTCGCTGTTCCCGGTGAACGAGGAAGTCGAGCTGTCGTGGGAAATCCTCGACCCGGTGCTGTCGCACTGGGCGAAGCTCGGCACCGCGCCGGAGCAGTACCCGCCGGGCAGCTGGGGACCGAGGTCCGCTGACGAAATGCTGGAGCGTACCGGCAGGCACTGGAGGCGTCCGTGATCATCGACCTGCCGTCGACCACGACGTCGGCGCTGAACAAGAAACTGGTGGAGATCCGCGAGCAGGGCGGCCAGGTCGCGCTCGGCCGGGTGCTGACGCTGGTGATCGTCGCGGACGACGACGCCAAGCTCGAAGACGCCATCGAAGCCGCGAACGACGCCAGCCGGGAGCACCCGTCGCGGGTGATCGTCGTGGCGAAGGGCGCGCGCACGGCCGCGCCGCGGATAGACGGCCAGATCCGCGTCGGCGGCGACGCCGGTGCGAGCGAGGTCATCGTGCTGCGGCTGTACGGCCCCCTGGCCGCGCAGGGGCAGAGCGCCGTGGTGCCGCTGCTGCTGCCGGACGCGCCGATCGTCACCTGGTGGCCGGGCGTCGGTCCGAAGGCCCCCGCGGAGGACCCGCTGGGCCAGCTGGCGCAGCGGCGAATCACCGACTCCGCCGCGGAAAAGAACCCCATAAGGGCTCTCACCACGCGCGCGAAGGCCTATGTGGAGGGCGACACCGACCTGGCGTGGACCCGGCTGACCCGCTGGCGGGCGCAGCTGGTGTCGGCGCTGGACCTGCCGCCGTACGAGAAGATCACCGGCGCGACGGTGACCGGCGAGGCCGACTCGCCGTCCACCGAACTGCTCGCGGGCTGGCTCGCCGAGTACCTCAAGGCTCCGGTGCACCGGGTCAAGAGCTCGAGCGCGCAGGGCATCATCTCGGTGAAGCTGGAGCGGAAGTCGGGCGCGGTGGAGCTGACGCGGCCGGACGGGCGGGTCGGCACGCTGACCCAGCCGGGCCAGCCGACGCGGCGGATCGCGTTGCAGCGGCGCAGCAATCCGGAGTGCCTCGTGGAGGAACTGCGGCGGCTCGACCCGGACGAGATCTACGAGGCGGCGCTGCACGGGCTGCACAAGATCGCCGCGTCCAACGGGTCCAAGCCCGCTGCCGCCAAGGCTTCCGCTGCGGCCAAGCCCGCTGCCGCCAAGCCCGCGGCCAAACCCGCCGCGGCGGCGAAGCCGAAGGCGACCGGCCGCAAGGCGGCGGAAAAGAGCACCTCATGAGCCGGACCGAGGTCGTCGTCTACGAAAACCCGGACCTGCTGGCCGCGGCCGCCGCGGCCCGGCTAGTGACCCGGATCGTCGACGTGCAGGCGGCCCGGGGCACGGCGTCGGTGGTGCTCACCGGCGGCGGCACTGGCATCGCGGTGCTGCGGGAACTGCGGGAGTCGAGCGCGCGGGACGCGATCGACTGGTCGCGGTTGGACATCTACTGGGGCGACGAGCGGTTCGTCCCGGCGGATTCGGACGAGCGCAACGAGAAGGGCGCGCGCGAAGCCCTGCTCGACCACGTGCCGCTGGCTCCGGAGCGGGTGCACGCGATGGCCCCGTCGGACGGCGAGTTCGGCGACGACGTCGACGCGGCCGCCGAGGCGTACGCGAAGGTGCTCTCCGACGCGGCAGGCCCCGATGCCGATGTGCCGGAGTTCGACATCATGCTGCTGGGCCTGGGCGGCGAGGGCCACACGGCGTCGCTGTTCCCGGAAACCGACGAGGTGCGCGAAACGCAGCGCTCGGTGGTACCGGTCCGCGACTGCCCGAAGCCTCCGCCGACGCGTGTGTCGCTCACGCTGCCGGCCATCCGCCGCGCCCGCGAGGTGTGGCTGATGACGGCGGGCACCGCCAAGGCGGACGCGGTCGCGCAGGCACTGGCCGGTGCGCCGGAAACGCAGATCCCGGTGTCAGGCGCCCGCGGCTACCGGCGGACGTTGTGGCTCTTGGACCGCGAGGCGGCCGGGAAGCTGACGAAGGTGTACCAGCCGCCAGCTGAGTAAGACAGTTTTGCCGAGAAGGGCTCCTCGTGCGTTGGCGCGGGGAGCCTTTTTCGTTGCGGGGCAAGGATACTGAGCTTTTGCGTTCCTACGCGAGCACCAGCCCTACTCCCCCGCCGCCTCCGCGCCGGTCAGCACTGCCGCCGTCGCCGCCAAGTGGTCCGTCAGCAACTCCGCCGCCGCTTCCGGATCCCGGCTCAACGCCGCCCGCTCCAGTCCCTCGTGCTGGGCGAGGACGTCCTCCACCGGAATCCGGTACGCCGGGTGCACCGTCCACCGCCGGGCCAGTTCGCTCGCCATCCACATCCGGTCGAAGGTCTCCAGCAGCACCGCGTTCCCGCAGCCGTCGAGCAGCGTGCGGTGGAACAAGCGGTGCGCTTCCGCCCAAGCAGCGGAGTAGTAGCTGCCTTCCTCCGGCACATACATCGGCGTCCGAGCGAGCCGGTGCCCCGCCGCGCGCACTCGCGTCTCCCACTCCAGGTCTCCGCGCGCGACCGACATCCGCAGCATCGCGGGCTCGACCGTCCGGCGCGCCTCGATGATCTCCTGCCACCGCTGATCAGCGAGCGTGGGCACGGCGAACCCGCGGTTCGTCAGCCGTTCCGCCAGTCCCTCGCCGACCAACCGGACCAGCGCCTCCCGCACCACGGCGAGGCTGACCTCGTACCGCGCCGCCAGTTCCTGCGGTTTCAGCGCCTGTCCTGGCTCGACCTCGCCGCGCATGATCGCGTCGCGGACCCGGTCGTAGATCTGCTCGGACAGCATCTGCTTCATGCTGCCAGGATAGACAATCTGCCAAATCATCGATTATAAGCGCCATGGTCGATGGTAGGCTGCGCCAGCGAGGGGAGCTTGTTCTTCCGTTCGCGCCGACCGGCGACCCGGCCGACGCCCCGCCCGCGGGATCACGATGGCCGCGCGGTTTTCGTCGCGACCGCGGAGATACCCGCGTAAACCGCCTGCTCACCCCAGTCAGTGCCTCGTGCTCGCCACCACGCGGCGGCCTTCGACTGCGCAACGACACTTCCGCCCACCCGCACGGGTGATCTCTCCCCTGTTCGCGTGGGCCCGACCTGGGCGGCAAACGGAGCAACTGACACTCGGCCAAAAAGCGGCTCACCACGATGTGGGAACAGCCGTATGGTGAACGTAAGGTGATGTGATCGACACAAGGTGACGTCACCTGCCCGGCGTTCATCCTGTTGGAGCAGTTGTGGAGATTACAACACCACAAGTACCACTCTGGGTGAAACTTACTGGCAACACACACGTTCCCGTTAGCATCCGCACATTTGTTCACCGCCGCGCGTCCCGATCGGGTGGCCGGAGCATCTCATCACTAAGTCCACAAGACGAATGGGGTCGCCGCGATGAGCACTGAGGGACTCTCGATTCCTGGCATCTCGATGAGCAGCTCCGCCGCGGGAGCCGCCCGGCGGGCCAGGCGCGCCAGCCTGACCGGGGCGTTCGCCGTGTTCCGGAAACCCCTCGTCGCGACGATCGCCATCGAGGCGGTGGTCGTGCTGCTGGCGGTGCTCGACGTCTGGCTCGTCGTGCCACCGAAAGCCCAGCCTTATTCGCTGTACCTGTCGGCCGCCGCGTGCCTCGCGGTCGTGGTGCGGCGGCGCTTCCCGTTCCTCGCGGTGCTCGCCGCGGCGCCGGGATTCTTCGCCGGATGGGCACAGCTCGCGTCGATGCTCAACCTCGGCATGCTCGCCACGCGGCGGCAATCGCACTGGCAGACCTGGGTCGGTGCCGGATTGGTGTTCACCTGCCGGTTCGTGCGGTGGCCGCTCTCGGAGTTCGCGGACCTGAGCTGGCGCGAACACGTCCTCGACGGGATCTACGGCGTGCTGGTGGCCGGAATGCCGATCGCGATCGGCCTGCTGATCGGGGCGCGCGCGGAGATCTCGGCGAAGCTGGCCGAACTGGCGAAGAGCCGCGACCGCGAACGCCGCTTCCACGCCGACGCGGTGCGCGCCGAGGAACGCGCCCGGCTGGCCCGCGAGATGCACGACGTCGTTTCGCACCAGATCACTCTGATCGCCATGCAGGCGGGCGCACTGCAGGCGCAGGCCAAAGACGGCGCGGCGCTGGAGACGGCGCAGGTCATCCGCAAGCTGTCGACGCGGACGCTGGAGGAACTGCGGTCGCTGGTGAGCGTGCTGCGCTCCGGGTCCGGGGACGACGGCCCGCGGCCCGGGATAGGGGAACTGGACCACCTGATCCGCACGTCCGACGTCCCGGTGCAGCTGACCGTCGAGCAACTCCCGGACAGCCTGCCGAGCCAGGTCTCCGCGGCGGCGTACCGGACGGTGCAGGAATGCCTGACGAACGTCCACAAGCACGCCCCCGGCGCGACGGCCACGATCCGCATCCACGCGGCGAGCGGCGCGCTGGACATCGAGGTGGAGAACGCCCGCGCCTGCCGCGCCGGCGAAGCCTTCCCCTCAGGCGGCCACGGACTCACCGGACTCGCCGAGCGCGCCCGCCTGCTGGGCGGAAGCTTCGAAACGTCCGACACAGAGGACGGCGGGTTCCGGGTACGGGCCCGGTATCCACTGGACCGCTGACGAGGGCTGACTGGGTTCTCGGGCGCGGTCGCGCCGGTTGTCACCGGCATGACCACACCCGAGGCTCTCTGCGGAACCTGCCGCGGTTTCCTGCTGCGGACCGGTTTCCGCGGTGCTCCGGACCGGGCAACGACAGGCCAGGTGAAGGATCCACCGGCACCGATCAGCCGGGCTCGGCCTGCGGCACAGGAATGCGCCGCGCGGCACCTGAACCTTTGCCTGCCCTGCCATGGCCCGGACCTGCGCTGCCGTGGTCAGCCTTGCCCCGGTCCACCAGCCTTGCCCTGCCCTGATCCGCCCTGGTCTGGACCTGCTCCCCCAGGTCCAGGCCGCCCGAACGGCAGCAATCTCCTCCCACGCCGCCCACTCGGCAAAGGTCTGGACCTCTACCGGCCAGGGTCCAGACCACCCAAGACTCCCCGGGAACTAAAAAACCACCGGCCCTCGCCCTCGCGGACGGGAAGCCGGTGGTCCCGGAGAAAGAACCGTGCCTCAGATCAATTCGCGGCGCTGGCGGAGACGCTCGAGCGCTTCGGCGAGGATGGCCTCGCCGTCGGCGTCGCTGCGGCGTTCCTTCACGTAAGCCAGATGCGTCTTGTACGGCTCGGTACGAGGCGCGGCGGGCGGATTCTGCTCGTCCTGACCGCCCGGGAGCCCGCAGCGCGGGCAGTCCCATTCGTCGGGGATTTCCGCGTCCATCGCGAACGACGGGCGAGCCTCGTGCCCGTTCGCGCACCAATACGACACCCGGCGCCGTGGCGCCGATTCACCCCGCTCCGATTCGCCCGAAGGACCGGCACCCACGCGGGTGCCGCGAATCGCGTTACCGCCAACCATGAATCCTCACCCGTTGGAATCGGCGGCGCGCCCCCCAATAGGCACGCCGATCGCAAGCCCCCTTCCGGGGACCCGGTCAGACCTTGAGCAGGAGGCCGAGGCCCACGATGCTGATCAGCCAGATGGCCCCGAGCAGCAGCGTGATCCGGTCGAGGTTCTTCTCGGCGACGCTGGATCCCGCGAGACTCGACTGCATCCCCCCGCCGAACAGCGACGACAGGCCGCCGCCCCGGCCGCGGTGCAGCAGCACGGCCACCACCAGCAGCACGCTGGAGGCGATCAACAGGATTTGCAGGAACAGCTTCATGTCATCCTCTGTGCTTGTCTGAGCATGCAGGGGTACGGCCGGATCCGCACAAGTGTGCGGATCTTCACCGTACCCCTGGACTCGTCCACTGCTCTAGTGACGGACCGAACACACAGGCTACCCGGTAGTGCCCACGATCAGGGCAGCGGGCCGCCCGCGGCGAGCGCGCAGAGCTTGGTGAACTCCTCGCCGTCCAGGCTGGCACCGCCGACCAGCGCGCCGTCGATGTTGTCCGCGGCCACCAGCTCGGAGACGTTCCCGGACTTCACCGAACCGCCGTAGAGCACCCGGACCGCCGTGGCGACCTCGTCGCCGTACTTCTCCGACAGCGTCCCGCGCAGGGATTTGCAGACCTCCTCGGCGTCGGCCGCGGTGGCGACCTTGCCGGTGCCGATGGCCCACACCGGCTCGTACGCGATCACGACGGACTGCACCTGCTCGGCCTTGAGCCCCTTGAGGCCCTCGACCAGCTGGTTGCGGGTGTGCTCGAGGTGCTCGCCCGCCTCGCGGATCTCGAGCTCCTCGCCCACGCACAGGATCGGCGTGATGCCGTGCTTGAGCGCGGCCTTGACCTTCTTGTTGACCAGCTCGTCGGTCTCGCCGTGGATCGCGCGGCGCTCCGAGTGGCCGACGGTGACGAAGCTGCAGCCCAGCTTCGCCAGCATCGGGCCGGAGATGTCGCCGGTGAATGCTCCCGAGTCCTGCGGCGACAGGTCCTGCGCGCCGTAGGTGAGCGAGAGCTTGTCGGCGTCGACGAGGGTCTGCACGCTGCGGATGTCGGTGAACGGCGGCAGCACCGCCACGTCCACCTTCGCGTAGTACTTCTCCGGCAGCGCGAAGGCGATCTTCTGCACCAGGGCGATGGCCTCGAGGTGGTTGAGGTTCATCTTCCAGTTGCCTGCCACCAGGGGCTTGCGTGCCACTTAGTTCTTCCCCTCCAGCGCCGCCACGCCGGGCAGCTCCTTGCCTTCCAGGTACTCCAGCGAGGCGCCGCCGCCGGTGGAGATGTGCGAGAAGCCGTCCTCGGGAAGGCCGAGCTGCCGCACCGCGGCGGCCGAATCGCCGCCGCCGACCACGGTGAACGCGTCGCTCTTCACGAGCGCCTCGGCCACCGCGCGGGTGCCGCCGGCGAACGCTTCGAATTCGAAGACGCCCATCGGGCCGTTCCAGAAGACGGTCGCCGCGTCGGCGAGCTTCTGCGCGAACAGCTCGGCGCTGCGCGGGCCGATGTCGAGGCCCATGCGGTCGGCCGGGATGGCGGTGACGTCGACGGCCTCGTGCGCCGTGTCGGCCGCGAAACCTTCCGCCGCGAGCACGTCGACCGGCAGCACCAGTTCGACGCCGCGCTTCTCGGCCTCGGCGAGGAAGCCCTTGACCTGGTCGAGCTGGTCTTCCTGCAGCAGCGACGTGCCGACCTCGTAGCCCTTGGCCTTGAGGAACGTGTACGCCATGCCGCCGCCGATGAGCAGCCGGTCGACCTTGGTGAGCAGGTTCGCGATGACGCCGAGCTTGTCGGACACCTTCGAGCCGCCGAGCGCGACCACGTACGGCCGCTTGACGTCGTCGGTGAGCTTCTTCAGCACGTCCAGCTCGGCCAGCACGAGGCCGCCCGCGTACGCCGGGAGCACCGCGGCGATCTCGTAGACGGAGGCCTGCTTGCGGTGCACGACGCCGAAGCCGTCGGAGACGAACGCCCCGCCCGGGGTCAGCGCGGCCAGCTCGGCCGCCAGCTCGGACCGGTCGACGGCGTCCTTGCTGGTCTCGCGCGCGTCGAAGCGCACGTTCTCCAGCAGCACGACGCCGCCGTCGGCCAGCCCGGCCACCAGCGCCTTCGCCGACTCGCCGACGAGGTCGCCGGCCAGCGGGACCTCGGAGCCGAGCAGGTCGCCCAGCCGCTTCGCGACCGGCGCGAGCGTGAACTTCGGGTCCGGCTCGCCCTTGGGGCGGCCGAGGTGCGCGGTGACGACGACCTTCGCGCCCGCGTCGGCGAGCTTCTTGATCGTCGGCAGCGCGGCCCGGACCCGGCCGTCGTCGGTGATGACCGACCCGTCGAGCGGGACGTTCAGGTCGCTGCGCACCAGCACGTAGCGGCCCTGAACGCCCTCGCCCAGCAGGTCGTCGAGGTTGTTGACGCTCATCCGGTTCAGAGCTTCGAGCCGACGAGCTTGATCAGGTCGGCGAGGCGGTTCGAGTAGCCCCACTCGTTGTCGTACCAGCCGACGACCTTGACCTGGTTCCCGATCACCTTGGTGAGCGGCGAGTCGTAGATGCAGGACGCCGGGTCGGTGACGATGTCCGAGGACACGATCGGGTCGACCGAGTAGCGCAGGATGCCGGCCAGCGGGCCCTCGGCGGCGGCCTTGTACGCCTCGTTGATCTCGTCGACGGTGGCCGACTTCTTGAGGGTGACGGTGAGGTCGGTGGCCGAGCCGGTCGGGACCGGGACGCGCAGCGCGTAGCCGTCCAGCTTGCCGAGCAGCTCCGGCAGCACGAGGCCGATCGCCTTGGCCGCACCGGTGGAGGCCGGGACGACGTTGAGGGCGGCGGCGCGGGCGCGGCGCAGGTCCTTGTGCGGGCCGTCCTGCAGGTTCTGGTCCTGCGTGTAGGCGTGGATCGTGGTCATCAGGCCCTGCTCGATGCCGAAGGCGTCGTTGAGGACCTTGGCCAGCGGGCCGAGGCAGTTGGTGGTGCAGGACGCGTTCGAGATGATCGTCTGCGAGCCGTCGTACTTGTCGTCGTTGACGCCGAGGACGACGGTCAGGTCCTCGCCCTTGGCGGGCGCGGAGATGATGACCTTCTTCGCGCCGCCGGCGATGTGCGCCTTGGCGGCGTCGGCGTTGGTGAAGAAGCCGGTCGACTCGACGACGACGTCCACGCCGAGGTCGCCCCAGGGCAGGTTGGCCGGGTCGCGCTCGGCGAGGGCCTTGATGGTCTTCCCGTCGACGACGATGCCCTCGTCGTTGACGCTGACCTCGCCCGGGAAGCGGCCGAGGATCGAGTCGTACTTGAGCAGGTGCGCCATCGTGTTGACGTCGCCGAGGTCGTTGAAGGCGACAACTTCGATGTCGTGACCGCTGGCCTTAACGGCACGGAAGAAGTTGCGGCCGATCCGGCCGAAGCCGTTGACACCTACGCGAACGGTCACTGCTGCCACTCCTCTGGTGTTGATCACGGCGGCGGCGCACCGGCCGCCGTCCGCTGAAGTTGGACACTGCGGAAGTTCCCCGGGGCGCCCGCCCCGGACGACTTCTGCGACTTCCGGAATCGGTGCAACCCTAGCGTGCGGGCGCCGTTGCCCCGGACTGCCCTGACGAGACTTCCACCACTGCCGGGAGACGTCAAGAATCGATTAAGAACCCAGCTCAGCCGGGTGGGGACCGGAAACGGGGCGGGCGCTCCCTCCGGTGCCGGGGGCGGGAACGGACCAGTCGCTTGATCGGTCTTGGTGCCCCGGTTCACGCTGTCGGGCGGGTTTCGCCGAGCCTCGCGGGGCGGGGGCGCGCGGGGGCGGGCGGCGGTCGCGGTCCGCGGTTGGCTCGGACACAGGTACCGCCGGTCGGCCGAGTCTCGGGGCGCTTCCCGCGCTCGTCTGCGCCAGTCCGGGCGTATGGGGCGACTCGGGCCAATACGGCCAACCCTGTTGGGCTAAGTTGATCTTCGCGCTTCCGTGGGGCATCGGAAGGCGATCAAGGGCCGGAACGGGCGAAATGCGGCCAGGCGGGTGCCCGCCGCAGGGAAAATTCCACCGGGCCGACCCCGATACGCAGGTCGTCCCGGCCAGGGGCAGGGCGGTGAGAGCTGACTCGGCGTCCGGCGCTGCCGCCGCCCGACGCGGTTATCAGAAGCCGTTCCGCCGCCCGCCGTCAGCAGCTCAACCACCGCCGGAGCTGTCAACAGCCCAGCCACCGCCTGAGCCAACCGGGCAACAGCCGCCCTGTCGTCGCCCGACCCGGCCACCGGACCGCACCGGCCACCGCCGGACCTGGCCAGCGGTCAGCACCAGCCACCACCGGACCGGGCCGACCGGGCAGCAGCCACCACCGCACCCGACCGCCAGGCAGCACCAGCCGCCACCGGCCCCCGCCGCCAGACAGCACCAGCCACCGCCGAACCCAGCCACCGCGCAGCAGCCACCACCGCACCCGGCCGCCAGACAGCACCAGCCACCGCCGGACCGGCCGCCAGGCAGCACCAGTCATCGCGTGACCCCGCCGCCAGGCGGGCGGGTCGGCCGGGTCGCTGAGCAAGCCGGGCCGCTGGGTCGTCCGGCCGTCACCCGGCACGCCCGCCGCGGGTCGCTTCGGCACAGTGCGCAGCGTTATCCAGACAGCTCCTTCTCCGCCGGGGTCCGGAACTTCGGCACTACTCGCGCCTCCCCCAGCCATTCGCTCAGCCGGGCGGCCTCGGCGTCCACCGCGGCGGTCTTTTCCGCTCCGATGTCCTCCAGCAGGCGGACCGCGACTTCTCCCGACGGGCGGTGGCACCAGGCTCCGACGATCCGGCCGTCGCTCCAGATCGTCGGGCCGATGTTGCCGCTGCGGTCGAACAAGGCGGCGCGGTGCGGGCCGACGTACCAGTCTCGGGATTGCCAGCCCATCGCGGTCGGGTCGAGGGCCGGGAGCAGGGCGATCCACGGGTCGGGAGCGGCGACCGGGGCCAGGTCGTCGGGCAGGGCGATCGCTGGCTCGCCGTCCAGGTCGACCTCGGCGGGGGCGAGGGCGGTCAGGGCCTTTTTCGTCTGGCCTGCGGTCCAGCCGGTCCACCAGCGCAGGTCGGCGACCGGTGCGGGACCGAAGGCGTAGAGCCATCGCCGGGCCAGGGCGGTGCGGGCTTCGTCTTCGGAGAGACCTGGCCAGTCGGCGGTGCCAGGAGCGGAGACGGAGCGGGCGGACCCGTCGATGGTGCCAATGTCAGAGCGGTTCGGTCGCCCGACGGCATCGCGATCGGAGCAACCCGACCGGCCGATGCTGCCGGAGCCAGCACGATCCGACAGCCCAGCACTCCCACGATCGGAGCGACCTGGCTGGCCAGCGCCATCGAGGTCGGAGCCGTCTGGCTCGGCAGCGGATCGGCCTGATTCGGCTCCCCCGCCAGAGCCGGGAATAGCCGACCCAGCAGCGCTTCCGGCAAGCCAATCAGTCAGCGGAGACCAGTAGTACTGCGTGCTTTGCCAGCTCCCCCTCGGGCGACCGCGCACGATGCGGCCTTCGGCGGCCAGCTGGAACAGCACCCGGCTGGTGACGTTGCCGATCGACTCGTACGGTTTCCCCTTCGCCATCAGCAGTTGCTGCCGCAGGCGCGGTTCGTCGTCCGCCAGTTGCTGGGCGGTCGCCGATCCCCTGGCGTGCAAGGCTTTGTCGACGCTCGCCATCACCTCGTCCAGCCACTCGCCGGGACGCGGCACATTCTCTGGATGGCCTTGGGTGCCCAGCTGCTTTTCCAGCAGGCGGCGTTGGCGGGCGGCGATGTCGTACGAGCAGGCAGCCTGTACCAACCCGGCAGTCGCGATGTCGGTGACAAAGACCGTGCGGCGCATGCCGAGGATGCGCAGGAGGGTGCGCCGGGAGTACAGCGCGTCCTCGACGTCGGCGACCGAGACCGCGTGCACGCGCGACCAGGCGGACAGGTACACCGACGCGGGATCGGTGGCGTGCAGCGCGACGACGCCGTCGACTGCTTCCTCGACGGTCGTCACCCGGGCCGCTAGGCGGTGGCGTACGCCGAGGCGGGCCCGGCGCTGGGCGAGGGTCATCTTCACGACTCGATTCCTACCAGCAAGGTCCGACAGAAACCGCATCCGTGCTGGTCAACCGCCGGAACCGGCGAGCGTGACGGTCCGCACGGCGACGAAACCAGAACTGGGCCGGTCGGTACCGGTCCTGGGGTTCCCGCTCGCCATCCTGTCCGATCCGGACGGACGGATCGCTTTCGTCTCCGGCGCGGAATCGACCGCGGTGGAAGTCATCGATCTCGAAACCCGCAACCTGGTGACCACATTGGACACCCAAGCGGCTGGGGCGCCAAGCGGACACGGGCTGGCGTACGTGCCCGTCGCCTGACAGGCCTCGGCGCGCGGTGACCGCGCGCCAGCCAGACCGTCAGGCCGGTTGTTCCTCTTCGGACGGCTTCACCGACGGAGAAGAAGACGCCCGGCTGAACATCCGGGTCGCCGAAAGACGAGCCACCCCGTCCGGGTCCCCGAGATCGTCGAGGGAATTCCGGATCGTCGCGTCCACCGACAGGTACTTCCGCCCGGCGCGCAGGTCCGCGTCGTTGCGAAGCCGCACGATCAGCGGGAACTCCGCGAGCGCGCCCGCGTCGAACAAGCCCGTCGTGTAGATCAGCTGCACGCCCAGCGCCTCCGCCACGGCCCGCTGCAGCTCCAGGAGGTACCCGGCGGACGCACGGCCGATCGGGTTGTCCAGGAACAGCACGCCCGAATGCCGGTTCCGTGCCTTGCCGCGGTTGTTGGCCCGGAGCGCGGCGAGCGTGCAGTACAGGATGATCGCCGCGGTCAGCTGCTGCCCGCCGGAGAACACGTCGCGGATTTCGGACACCCGCTGCCGTTCAGTGCGCAGCACGGAGTCCGGCTTGAGCATGTCGACCCGGTACCCCTTGGGCGCCGCGACATGCACGCCGCGCAGCACCAGCGACAGCCCGTCCCGCTTCACGTCGCGGCCGTCGGCGGTCTTGCCCGCGGCCGCCTCGTCGACGACCTCGCCCAGTTTTTCCGCCAGCACATGGTCTTCCAGCTCGGTGAACCGGATCCGCAGGAATTCCTGGCCGGACCAGTCGCCGAGCCCGTCCGGCAGCCGCGACACCCGCTGTGCGGACCGGAGGGTGCGCAACGCGCCTTCGACCATGCCCTGCAGCCGCGTGATGATGCCGCCGCGATGCCGGTCGATCTGCGCGAGATCGTCGGTGAGCGTCCGCAGCCGGGGCCGCAGCGCCTCGCTCCATTCCGCCGCGTGCGCGGGAAGCTGGTCCCGCTTGACGGAAATCACCTGCTGCCGCACCGGGGTGCTGAGCTTCTCGAACCGCTTTTCGGTCGCGTACTGCGCCAACTGGTCCGCCGCCGCGCGCACCCGCCGGTCGCCGGAGTCGGCCGCCGCCTGCGCGTCGTTGAGAACGGTGTTGAGCTGGTTGTACCGGGTCCGCGCGGACTCGACATCGCCGTCGTACGCGTCCGCAGACTCCTCGGAACGCAAGTGCGCCAGCGATTCCGACAGCAACCCGAAGCCGGACGCCGACGCCTTGCCCGCCTCCAGCGTCGCTTCCGCCGCAGCTCGGCGTTCCTGCAGCTCTTCCCATTTCCGGGCCGCCGCAGACACTTCCAGCGAAGCCGCGTCGATCAGCTCAAGGCCATGCTCGATGTCGCGCGGCCGCTCCGCCGGGGAAGCGACGCCGGTCTGCAACGGCAGCGCGTCCAGCTCAGCCCGGCGCGTCGACACCTGGCCAATCGCCTCGGTGCGTTCCTCTTCCAATGCATCGACAACCCGCCGCGCTCGCGCCAACGCCGCCGCCCGCGTGGAAGCATCGGAACCGTCAGGCGTCTCCAGCAACGCTGCCGCCCGCACCCGGACCTCTTCGTCCAGCGCTTCCAACGCCGACGACGCCGCTGCCTCAGCGGATTCCGCCTGCTCCAGCTCAGCCCGGAGATCGCTGCCGACCTCGACCTTCGCGTACGCCTCCGAAGCCGACGCGAAGGTTCGCCGCAACGCGTCCACCGGTTCCGAGGGCGCTTCGACGTCCTCCGGCAGCTCAGCCGCGCCCGGCACCTCGGCCAGCTCGGACCGTGCGGTGGTGACGGTGCGACGGTGTCCGTCCGCGGTTCGCTGCTCCTCCGCCGCCTGCTCGCGCAACCGCGCCGCCCGCGCCGACGCCTCGGCCGCCGACGTCTCCGCGCGTTCCGCGATTTCCGTTGCCCGCTCGACTTCTTCGGTCCACTCCGCGACGCGCGCGGCCCGGGTGGACAGTTCACCGAGCCGACGCGCCTTCTCCTCGGCTTCCGCGGCCGCGGTCCGCAATGCCGGGACCCGCTCACGCAAGGCGGCGGCTTTTTCGCTCAACCGGGCGAATTCCGCCTCAGCCTGCGCCAGCGCGGTCTGCGCGGTTTCCCGCGCGACGCGAGCGCTTTCGGCCTGCTCCGCGAGCGTCCCGATCGCACCCGCCGGATAGTCCTCGCGCCAGGTGGTGAGCTTCCAGGTCAACGCGCCATCGGCCGCCAGCGACTCCGACAGCTGCTCCAGCCGGCGCTGCCGTTCCGCATGCCGCTGCGCCACGGCCTCCCGCTCGGTGTCGGCGGCTTCCTCGTCGTACATCGCCGGGTTCGGCGGCACGAGGAACTCGACGCCCGCCGCAGCCGGAACATCCGCCGCCTGGAACGCATCGGTGGTACCGACCGCGACGACCGCGCTCGGCAACAGCCGGGAAGACTCCAGCACCTCGCGCGCCCGCTTGACCTGCGCCGCGTCGTTCAACAGCACGCCGGCGACGAGCTGCGGCATCCGTTCCAGGACTTCGGCACGCCGTACTGAGTCCAGTTTGGACAGATAACGCCAGCCTGACCACGCGGTGATCCCGGCCTGCTCCAACGCATCCAGCGCGGTCTGCACGTCCTCCGGCGGCGGCAGCAGTCCGCCCGACCCGAGCGCGGCGAGCGCCCGCTCGTCGGCCTGCTCCTCCATCCGCAGCGCGGTCTGCTCCTTCTCGACCGCCGCGCTCGCGTCGCGCAACCGCTGCAGCAGCACCGGAAGATCGCTCTCCAGCTTGACGTCGTCCGCGCCGAGCAGCTCCATCAACCGAGGTTCCGCGGCCAGCGCGTCGGTGCGCCGGTGCGCGCGCTCGAGGTCTTCCGCCGCCCGTACCAGACGGTCCTGAGTGGACCCGGCGAGCTGATGCGCCTCGTTCACCGAACGCTGCGCCGCTTGCAGATCCTCGCCGACCCGGTCGAGTTCCTGTTCCCGGCGAACGGATTCTGCAGCCGCGGCTTCGGCTTCCGCGCGCGCGGACCGCGCCGCTTCCGCGACATCCGCCCCGGAGGGCAACAGTCCGCTTCGGACGGACTCGGAGATTTCCTCGCGCAGTTCGGCAATCCGTGACGACAGACCGCGCGCCTCGGCCCGACGACCAGCAGCCAGGTTCGCCGCTTCATCCCGCTCGGTCTGCGCCTTCTCCGCTTCGGCGCGCAATGCGTCCGCGTGTGCCTCGGCTTTGTCCGCCTGCCGCTGCGCATCTCGCGCTAGCGCAAGCAAACCACGCCCCAACGCGACCGCCGCCGCGTCCCGCGCGGCCAGCGCCGGTTTCGCCTTCTCCTCGCGGTTTCCGACCAGTTCGCGCAGATCTTTCGCCTTGCGCGCAGCATTCAACCGGTTCAGCACGGTCGCGGTTTCGCGCCACGCTTCGGCCTGCGTCTTCGCTTCCGCCAGCTCGCCGTCGACGCGCTCGCGTTCGATCTGCGCTTCTTCCAAACGCAGGACCGCAACCAGCCGCCGCAGCTCGGTGACGCCCGCGGTCAGCCGCCGATGGTCGCCCTCGGCGAGCTTTTCGGCGGTCCGCACTTCCTCGACATGCTCCTCCAAGCCGGACAGCCGCGCGTTCTCCAGCTCGTTGCGCGCGTGGATCCGCCCGGCCAGCTCGCTGAGGTCTTCCCGTGCCGATTCGGCGATCCGGCGCGACGCCGCGGCCACGCCTTCCTCCTCGGCCAGCGGACCGAGCAGTTCCAGCGCGCCCTCGACGAACTCCTTCTCCGCCATCAGATCGCCGCGCTGCGCGAGGTTGTTCGCGTACGTCGACACGACCTCGGCGAGGTCCTTCGGCTCGTCCTCGGACAGCACCGCGCGCAGCAGGAACTCCACGAACGCCTCGTCGGTGGAGAACTGGAACGCGTCGGCCGCCTCGCCCTCGCCCGCGTTCATCGCGCGCTGGTAGCGGAACAGCTCGGTGTCGAGGCCGAGCTGGTCGAGCCGTCCGGTCCACTCGTGGTGCCGGCGCGTCCAGAACAGCTCCAGCTCCGGTTCGGCCATCGCCGCGCCCGCGATCCGGTCGTGGAAACCGGACATGGTGAGCAGCCTGCCGTCCTCGGTCAGCGGCAGCGAATCGAGGCCGACGTCGGCGGTGGGGCGGAAGCAGTACCAGGAGTCGATCAGGTTCTCCGAGTCCGCGGACGTCACGTGCCCGCGCCACTCCGACACCTTGCCGGTGATCACCCGCTGGCCGGTCTCGACGTGCAGCCACTCCAGCACCACGTGCGCGACGTCCTTGGCCGTCACGAACTTCTCCAGCACCTTCGTGCTCGTGGTGCCGACGACCTGGCGCCGCCCGGGCAGCATCACCGAGAAGATCAGCTTGATCAGCACCGATTTGCCACCGCCGTTCTCGAGGAACAGCACGCTCGCCGGCGACGGTCGGCGCACCGGGCCGCCGGCGTGGATGCCCGCGGAGAACAGCGCGTCCTGCTTCGGCGCGGTGATCGTGGCCCCGACGCCGCTGAAGTCCAGCACCACGTCCTGGTACCGGGCGCCCGCCGGGCCCACCGAATGCAGGCGGACCCGCGAAAGCTCGTACATCCGTTTCCCCTCTTACTGCAGCGTGTCCGAGGCCGTCGCACGCAGCGTTCCCCCAGGCCCGGCGACCGCGACGACGTCGAGCGCGAGCAGGTCGTCGAACGCGGCGTCCGCGGCCAGTTCCCGCACCTGGATCTGGTACCGCGGCGTCGTGCGGTAGGTCCCGCCCTGTTCGTCGCTCACCGGCACCAAAAAGCCTTGGTCGGCAAGGAATCGCAGCGCACGCGAAACCATGCCGCGAGTGGTGTCCGCCGCCATCCGGCCGTCCTTCGTCGCCGCGGCGGCCGGACGGCGAGCGTACGCGCGCCACGCCTGCTCCAGCTCCGGCGCGTCGGCCAGCGGGTCGTTGTTCGCCTCGGCCAGCTGCGCGCGCTCGTCGAGGACGCGCGCCGCTTCGCGGACCATCGCGTCGACCTGCTCGACGCTCACCCGTCCGATGTAGGTGTCGTTGGCCAGGTCGTCCGGCCGCGGATAGCCGAGCGCGGCCGTCGCGAGGTGGATGAGGCCGTGCAGCACCTTTTCCGTCTCGCGCCGCTCGCGGATCTTGGCTTGCCGCGCGTAGCTGTCCATCTTGATCTCGAAGACGGACTCGTCGGTGGCCGCGAGCACGCATCCGGCCTGCTGCGTCACCTCGAGCACCATCAGCCCGAGCCCGGAAGCGACCGCGTGGGTGAGCGCCTTGAACGCGTTGTCCTCGCCGTAGCGGCGCACCAGCTCGCCGTAGACGACGTCGCGAGCCGGCAGTTGCTTCGGGCGCATCCCGAAAGCGACGAGCCGCGCGGCGGCCTCGGCGTCGACGCTCGTGTGCGTCACGGGCATCAGGCGACCTCCTCGGTCTCGTCGTCCGCTCGTTCGACCTCCGCGGTGGACAGCAGCAGATCCGCGCCGCCGAACTCCGGGTCGTCGAGCAGGGTGCCGTCGTCGACGGCGAGCAGCACGTGGCGTTCCCCCTGCCGGCGCGCCGCGCCGACCTCGGGACTGTAAGCGTGCAGCGCACGCAGCGCGACCAGGGACGCCAGGTTCGGCTGCCCGGAGCGGCGCGCGTCCTCCAGCAGCCCGGACAGCCGGCGCGGCACGTCGGGAAGGTCGAGCAGTTCGTCGGCGAGACGCCAGACGTCGTCGCCGAACCGGTCGGTCACCTCGGCGGGCACCAGCTCCGGCTCCGGCACCTCGCCGACCAGCTGGTCGCGTTCCGGGGCGGGCCGCAACAGCAGCGACACCAGCGAAGACAGCGACGGCACGACCGGCGTCGCGATGCCGGCGACGGCGTGGAAGAAGTGCTCGGCGGGCGCGGTGGCGTCGGCGAGCGGCAGCCCGAGCGTCGGCATCAGGAGCTGGCCGAACAGGTCGAGCGTGGCCCGCTGCGGCGGTCCGGAGAACTGCTGGCGGTCCTGCTCGGCGCGGAAGACCGCGCCCGCGTCCGCGATCCGCGACTGGAGCTTGGTGTGCCGCCGGATGCAGTCGGCGACGATGTCGACCAGTTCGGCCGCGCGGCGCTTGTGGTCGGCGTCCTCGGATTCGTCCCGCGCGGTGGTGATGTTCTTGAGGATCGCGTTCTCCGCGCGAAACCGCGACTCGATGTGCCCGAGCGCCGATTCGATCAGCTCCGGCACCTCCTGCTCCCAGTCGACCGCGCGCACGTCGCGGCGAGTCGCGTCGAGCTTCGCGCGCAGTGTCTCGCCGTACTGCACGGTGCGGTAGCGCGCCTGCTCGGCGGCTAGCTTCGCGTCCGCGAGGCGGCCGCGGTTGATCAGGTTCTCCAGCTTCACCTCGGCCGCGATCTGCGCCGACTCGACGTCCGTGTCCAGGGCTCCGACCAGCACGTTGATCGCCTCGTCGGTGGCGCGCAGGTACACCTCGCCGTCGGGGGCGGCCAGCTCGACCAGGAGCTTGAAGTCGAACTGGCGGCGCTGGTAGCCGCCGGGGCCGAGCGAGCCGTACACGCGCCGGAAGCCGCGGTCGGTGGTGCCGACGTTGATCAGGTTGTCCAGCACCCACTTGGCCACGCGCACGTGCTCTTCCGGCGTGCGCGAGGGCGCCTGCAGCGAGATGAACGGCAGCAGCCGGTCGATCACCTGGTCGTGCCCGGCCCCGGTGTCGAAGTCCATCGCGATGGTGACCTGGTCGATCGTGTGCAGCGCGATCTCGGCCATCTGGTACACCGTGGCGTCGGCCCAGTCGAGCTTCGCCTTGCGCGCGTCGAGGTCGTGCAACGGCGCGGTGCAGGCGAGCGCCTTCAGCCGACGGGTCAGCCCCTCGTCGGCGAGCCCGGCGGCGCCCATCTCGTCGTATCGCACAGCAGGTCAGGCTAGTCGGCCTGCCCGAGCGCCCGCACACGCGGACGGCTAGCGTGGCGGGCATGCGGGAGATGACCAGGGCGGAGTGGTGGAAGTTCGCGAGCGAGGGCACGCGGACCGGGATGCTGGGGATCGTGCGGGCCAACGGGGCCCCGGTCGTCACGCCCGTGTGGTTCCTGCTGAACGAGGGCCCGAACGGCGACGAACTGATCTTCACCACCGGCACTGACACGCTCAAAGGCAAGGCCCTGCGCCGCGACGCGCGGCTCTCGCTCGCCGTGGACGACCAGCGGCCGCCGTTCTCGTACGTCCAGTTCACCGCCGAGGCGGAACTGCACCACGACCTGGACGAAATGCTGGAGTGGGCCACCCGGCTCGGCGCGCGGTACATGGGCGAGGAGAACGGCCCGGCCTACGGCAAGCGCAACGCCGTGCCGGAAGAATCCCTCGTCCGGGCGAGGATCACGAAGGTGATCGCCCGGGCGGACATCGCCGGGTTCTGACCTGCCGGTTCCCTCGACGCACGCTCCGCGGCGCTCGCTGCGGAGCGTAATGCCGCGATCGCACTATTGACACCGCGCCTGCCGAGGGTGTGTGATCTGTCCCGATAAATAGGAAACTTTCCTAACGAATATCTTCCGCCGCCGCCCCGACCCCCTCAAGCAGGAGGCCCCCGTGGCACGACGCTCGACGTTGAGCGCGCTGTTCGCCGGTACCGCGGCGACCGCGCTCGGCTGCGCACTGCTGACCCCGGTCACCGCCACCGCGGCGACCGGGGATTACGAGTCCGAGGACGCGACGCTTTCCCAGGCCAAGATCGCCACGAACCACTCCGGGTACTCCGGGAAGGGATTCGTGGACTTCGACAACCTCGTCGGCAGCTACGCCGACTACTCGGTCAACGCGGCTCAGGCCGGCACGCACACGCTGACTTTCCGCTATGCCAACGGAACCTCCGACGACCGGCCGATGAAGCTCGTGGTCGACGGCGGCGACAAGGGCACGGTTTCCTTCCCCAGCACCGGTTCCTGGACGACCTGGAAGACCGTCACCGCGACCGTCCAGCTCACCGCGGGCGTCAACCACGTGCGCACCGTTTCGGCGTCCGCGAACGGCGGCCCCAACACCGACAAGATCACCGACAGCTTCAGCGCCCCGGTCGACACCGAACCGCCGACGCCGCCGAAGAACTTCCAGGTGTCGAACATCCGGCCCACCGCGGCGGATTTCCGCTGGGACCCGGCGACGGACAACGTCGGCGTCACGCGGTACGAGATCAACCGCGGCGGCAACACGCTGAAGGTCGTGGACGGCAAGACCACCTCGGCGACCGTCGACCAGCTGACGCCGAACACGTCGTACGACATCTCGGTGATCGCCTACGACGCGGCGGGCAACCCGTCCCAGCCGAGCAACGTCGTCGGCGTGAAAACCCCGCCCAGCGACGACAAAACCCCGCCGAGCGTGCCTGGTTCGCTCAAGGTCACGGGCAGCACTTCGGACAGCATTTCGTTGTCCTGGAAGGCTTCCACCGACGACAGCGGCTCGATCGCGGGCTACGACGTGTACCAGGGCAAGGACCTCGTCTCGACCACGACGCAGACTTCGGCGACGGTCACCGACCTCAAGCCGAACACGTCGTACACGTTCACCGTGAAAGCCCGTGATCCCAACGGAAACGCCTCCGCGGCGAGCAACGCGGTCACCGCGAAGACGACGGGCAGCACCGGCGCGGGCGGCGGAATCCCGTCGTACGACAAGGACATCGCGAAGGTCGACCTCGGCTGGGCGGTCGGTTTCCTGCCGAACGGCAACGCACTGGTGACCGAACGGGACCGGTTCGAACTGCTGCAGATCACCCCGGACGGCAAGAAGACGACGCTCGGCAAGATCCCCGGCGTGGTCACCACGAACGGCGAGGGCGGGCTGCTCGGGCTGGCGATCTCGCCGCAGTGGAACACCGACCACGCGGTGTACCTCTACCACACGTCGGCCAGCGACAACCGGATCGTGAAGGTCACCTACGACGGCACCACGCTGTCGAAGACCACCACCCCGGTGCTGACCGGCATGGCCAAGAACCAGTACCACAACGGCGGCCGGATCGCGTTCGGCCCGGACGGCAAGCTGTACGCCACCGTCGGCGACGCGAAGGTCAAGGCCAACGCGCAGAACAAGAGTTCGCTCAACGGCAAGATCCTGCGGCTCAACCCGGACGGTTCCGCGCCGAGCGACAACCCGTTCTACGCCACCGGCGGCAACGCGCGGTACGTCTGGAGCTACGGGCACCGCAATCCGCAGGGCCTCGCCTGGGATTCGCGGGGGCGGCTGTGGTCGTCGGAATTCGGCGAGAGCAGCCAGGACGAGCTGAACCTGATCCAGAAGGGCGGCAACTACGGCTGGTCGGCCTGCGAGGGCACGATCGGCGACTGCGCGGGGACGATCGCGCCGAAGAAGACGTGGCCGACCTCGCAGGCCGGACCGTCCGGCATCGAGATCGTGAACGACTGGATCTACATCGCGGCGGTGACCGGCCAGCAGTTGTTCGTCACGCACATCAAGGGCGACAGCGTCGGCGACGTGTCGGCGGTGTTCTCCGGCCGGTGGGGGCGGCTCCGCTCGGTGACCAAGACGCCGGACGGGCACCTCTGGGTGACCTCGACGAACAACGACAAGCTCGGCGGCACGCCGGACACCATCGACAACGTGGTGGTGCAGCTGAAGTTCCCCGGCGCGGCGCTCGCCGGATAAGCCGCGGCAGGGTGACCGGAGCGGCGCCGGTCACCCTGCCGCACCTCATTCTTTCACCAGTTCGTAACAGCGGATGCGCGCCTTCGCGTCGAAAACCGGGACAGTGACCATGATTTCGTCCGCGCCGGTCTGCTTCGCCAGCTCCGCGAGCCGCGCCTGGACCTGGTCCCGCTCGCCGTACGCCTGCGCCGCGCGGAAGTGCTCGAGCTGCGGGATCATCTCCGGAGCGAACTCGTAGCCCGCGGCCTCCTCCGGCGTGAGCATCGGCTGGTCTCCCCCGCCGCCGGTGAGCAGATGGGATTTGAGGACGTTCATCGGCCCGGACAGGTATTCCGCCTCGGCCTCGGTGTCCGCGCAGATCGTCTCGACGCACAGCAGCACATACGGGTGGGAGCGCCACTCGGACGGCTGGAACTTCTCCCGGTAACGCTCCAGCGAGGCCGCGGTGTTGTCCGGCCGGATGTGATGCGCGAACGCGATCGGCAACCCGCGCTCGGCAGCGACCTCCGCGCCCGCCGGGCTCGAACTGAGCAGCCACGGCTCCGGCACGGTGACGCCGCCCGGGAGCACCTTGTCGCTGCCGAGATGCTTCAGCAGCTCGTCGACGTCGGCGTGGTAGTCGGCTTCCTGAGCTGGCTCACCTCCGCGGCGCAACGCGCGGATGATCTCCGGATCGAGCGCGCCCGGCCCGCGGCCGACCCCGAGATCGACCCGGCCGCCGGTGAGCGCGGACAACGTCCCGAACTGCTCCGCCAACGCGAACGGCGCGTGGTTCGGCGCGAGCACCCCGCCGGACCCGACCCGCACCCGGGACGTCACCGCGCCCGCGTGCGCCGCGAGCACCTGCGGGGACGCGCTGGCGATGGCCGGGGAACCGTGATGCTCGGCGAACCAGAGCCGGTGGTAGCCGAGATCGTCAACCCGCCGTGCGACGGAGGAAAGCGGCTCAAGCGCCGCCGTGGCCGACTGCCCGGCTTCGACCAGCGCGAGTTCAAGTGCGGAGAGCGGCACATCGATCATGCCCCCACGGTAGCGAACCCAGCGGTGTGGCGGGGGTGATTTGTCCACTGTGGACGAAGTCTTGCCGGCAGGCGGCGACCGGCGTGCGGCAGCTCCACGGAGTGCTGAAGCCGGGCATGTGCGGAAAGCGCAGGACGCGGCAGCGGGTGCTGCGGAAGGCGCAGCAGAACGCTCATGGGGCGGGGCAATCGCAGGGCTCGGCCAGCACGGCGGGGAGGCTCCTGCGGGGGATCCTCGTGAGTGTTTGTGCCGGTTCTCGCCGGGGTCTTCCGCCGGCGCTCGACGTGGCTCCCCGCGCGGGCCTGCCGTTGGGGTCCTGGCTTCGCCCAGCCTGGGCCCAGCGGTCGCGCCGCGGCGCGCCAGAGGGTTCGCGGAGGCCGTGCAGCCGCCGGGGCCCCAACACAGCATGTCGGACAACGGTTCCCCGCGTAGCTCAGCCGCAGCGGCTCCAGGCAAGCCCACGCGCAAGCCACCGCAACCGGCCGGGCACCCATCGCCGCCCCAACCGCAGCGACCGGGCTAGGCAGCCAACCCCGCCCCCGCGCGACTCACCGCCACCAGCCCGAGCAGGCCACCTCTCCCCGCACAAGCCACCACAACCTGGGCACCTTCCGGCCGGGCTCAGCAGACAACCCCGCCACTGCCCAGGCCGCGACCTGCCTGGGCAAGCGCCGCCAAGACCCGCCAGCAGCAGCGTCAGGCTTCTTCTTCCAGCATTTCCGGGGTCACCGCCGATTCGGTGTCCGGGATACTCAGCTCCTTCGCCCGCTTGTCCGCCATCGCCAGCAGCCGCCGGATCCGTCCGGCTACCGCGTCTTTCGTCATCTGCGGGTCGGACAGCTGGCCCAGTTCCTCGAGCGACGCCTGGCGGTTCGACAAGCGCAGGCGGCCGGCGGCGAGCAGGTGGTCCGGGGCGGTGTCGCCGAGGATTTCCAGCGCGCGCTCCACCCTCGCGGCCGCCGCGACAGCCGCACGGGCCGAGCGGCGCAGGTTCGCGTCGTCGAAGTTCGCGAGGCGGTTGGCGGTCGCGCGGACCTCCCGGCGCATCCGGCGTTCTTCCCACTGCAGCACGCTCGTGTGCGCGCCCAGGCGGGTCAGCAGCGCGCCGATGGCGTCACCGTCGCGGACCACGACCCGGTCCGCGCCCCGGACCTCGCGGGACTTCGCTTGGATGCCCATCCGGCGGGCCGCGCCGACCAGGGCCAGGGCCGCCTCCGGGCCCGGGCAGGTCACTTCCAGCGACGACGAGCGGCCCGGTTCGGTCAGCGAGCCGTGGGCCAGGAAGGCGCCGCGCCAGGCCGCTTCGGCGTCGGCCACCCCGCCGGACACCACGGCGGCGGGCAGGCCTCGCACGGGACGGCCGCGCTGGTCGATCAAGCCGGTCTGGCGCGCCAGGCCCTCGCCGTCCTTCACCACGCGCACGACGTACCGCGTCCCCTTGCGCAGGCCGCCGCTCGCGGTGATCACGTGCACGTCCGAATGATGTCCGTACAGCTCGTGGATCTCCTTGCGCAGCCGCCGCGCGACCGAACCCGTGTCCAGCTCCGCCTCGACCACCACCCGGCCGGCCACGATGTGCAGCCCGCCCGCGAAGCGAAGCAGCGACGCGACCTCCGCCCGGCGCGGCCCGATCTTCGTGATCTCGAGCCGGCTCAGTTCGTCCTTCACCGCGGCGGTCATCGCCATGTACTGCCCCTCCTGCCTTTCGCTGCGCGCCCGCCGTCACCCACAGTGCTCCCCGCCGAGGCCCAATGCCTCTCGCATGCACTGGGCGAGCGCACCAGGATCATGCCGTCCCGCCACGACCGGGTCGGCCACCGCCCCCAGGCAGGCCCTGGCTCCGAGGCGTTCGGCCGCCCGGCGCAGGCTTGCCGGGTCAGGGACGGAATCACGGTCCGCGACGACGGCGTCGACCCGCAGCGCGGGCGCGTGTTCGAAGAGTACGTCCAAATGCCGCTCCGGGGAGAATCCGCCGGTTTCCCCCGGTTGGGGGACCAAGTTCAGCACGACGACCTTCGTCGCCGTCGTGCGGACGAGCGCGTCGTGCAGATCCGGGACCAGGAGATGCGGCAGCACGCTGGTGAACCACGAGCCGGGGCCGAGGAACACGACGTCCGCCGCCAGCACCGCCTCGATCGCCTCCGGGCAGCCGCGCGGCGGGCGTTCCTGGCGACCGGCCGGGTGCAGCGAGATGCGGTGCACCTGGCCGGGCGTGCTGGCGACCGCGACCTGGCCGCGGATGCGCCGGATCGCGTCCGGGTCCTCGCTGTCCAGGCCGCTGACCTCGCCCTCGATCTCCAGCGGCTCCGGCGACATCGGCAGCACCCGGCCGGAGATGCCCATCAGCCTGCTCGCCTCGTCGAGCGCGGCCACCGGGTCGCCGAGCACCTCGAACAGCCCGGCGAGCAGCAGGTTGCCGACGGCGTGCCCGGCGAGCGCGCCGTCGCCGCCGAAGCGGTGCTGGAACACCTCCGCCCACAGCCGCCCGCCGTCCTCCGCGGCGAAGGCGGCGAACGCCTGGCGCAGGTCGCCCGGCGGCAGCAGCCCCAGTTCGCGCCGCAGCCTGCCGGACGACCCGCCGTCGTCGGCCACCGTCACCACCGCCGTGACGGCGCGGGTGATCCGCCGGAGCGCGGTCAACGTCGCGTGCAGCCCGTGTCCTCCGCCCAGCGCCACCGCGCGCACGTCACTCCCGGCCAAGATCCCGGTGCACCACCTTTACTGCCATGCCGTCCTCATTGGACAGTCTCTGGGCGAGTTCCTCGGAGATCGCGACGCTGCGGTGCTTGCCGCCGGTGCAGCCGACCGCGAGCGTCAGGTACCGCTTGCCCTCGCGCTTGTAACCGGCGCCGATGAGCCGCAGCAGCTGGTGGTAGCGGTCGAGGAATTCCTCGGCGCCTTCCTGCGACAGCACGTAGTTGCGCACCTCGCCGTCGAGGCCGGTGTGCTCGCGCAGCTCCGGGATCCAGAACGGGTTCGGCAGGAACCGCACGTCCATCACCAGGTCGGCGTCCATCGGCAAACCGTACTTGTAGCCGAACGACAGCACGGTGACGCGGGTCTGCGTGCTGGCCTCGGAACCGAACGCGTCCTCGATCTTCGCGCGCAGGTCGTGCACCGACAGCGCGGACGTGTCGAGCACCAGGTCGGCCTCCTCGCGCAGCGGCGAAAGCAGCTTGCGCTCGGCGGTGATGCCGTCGGCGAGCCTGCCGTCGCCCTGCATCGGGTGGCCGCGGCGGACCGATTCGAAGCGGCGCACCAGCACCGCGTCGGTGGCCTCCAGGAACAGCACGCGCGGTTTGTACCCGCGCGCGTCCAGGTCCTTGATCACCGAGGCCAGGTCGTCGGTGAACGCGCGCGACCGCACGTCCATCACCACCGCCACCTTCGTGATCGCGCCCCGCGCCTGCGCGCCGAGCTCGACCATGGTGGCGATCAGCTCCGGCGGCAGGTTGTCGACCACGAACCAGCCGAGGTCTTCCAGGCATTTCGCCGCCGTGGAGCGGCCCGCGCCGGAGAGGCCGGAGACGACCGCGACCTCCATCCCGCTGCCTCGTTTTTCCTCTTCCGCACTCACGTGTGCTTCCTTCCCGATCACGACCCCTGGTCCCCTCCCGGTACTGCCCGCGGTGCGGCGCCGGTCTCCCCGGCCAGTGCCGCCACCACGGCCTCGGCAGTGCGCCTGCCGAAACCGGGCACCGCTTCGATTTCCTCGACCCGGGCCTGTTTGAGCTTCTTCACCGAGCCGAAGTGCTTGATCAGCGCGGTGCGCCGAGCCTGCCCGAGTCCGGGCACACTGTCCAATTCGGACGCCTGCATGCGTTTGGCGCGCTTTTCGCGGTGGTAGCGAATGGCGAACCGGTGCGCCTCGTCGCGCAGCCGCTGCAGCAGATAGAGCGCGTCGGACGTGCGCGGCAGGATCATCGGGTCCGGTTCCCCGGGCAGCCACACCTCTTCGAGCCGCTTCGCGAGCCCGACGACGGCGATGTCGGTGATGCCCAGTTCGGCGAGCACGTCCGCGGCCGCGGTGGCCTGCGGGCCCGCGCCGTCGACGACCAGCAGGTTCGGCGGATAGGCGAACTTGCGCGGGCGGCCGGTCTCCGGGTCGATCCCGGCGCGCACCGGCCGGACCGCCTCGTCCCCCGGTTCCTCGGCGGCGTCGGAAGCGACTTCCGGAGCGGTTTCCGTTGCCTCGGCCGCGTTTTCGGCCGTTTCCTTGAGATAGCGGTGGAATCGCCGCCGCACGACCTCGGCGATGGACGCGACGTCGCCCTCGGTCGCCGCCTCGCGCAGCGCGAACTTGCGGTACTCGGACTTGCGCGGCAGCCCGTCCTCGAACACCACCAGCGACGCCACGACGTCGCTGCCCTGGATGTGGCTGATGTCGATGCACTCGATGCGCAGCGGCGCGCTGTCGAGCGCCAGGTAGTCCTGGAGTTCCTGCAGCGCCGCGGACCGCGCGGTGAGATCGCCCGCGCGGCGCAGCTTGTGCTGGGTGAACGCTTCCTTGGCGTTGCGCTCCACCGTTTCCGCGAGCGCCTTCTTGTCGCCGCGCTGCGCGACCCGCAGCCGCACCCGCGAACCGCGCAGACCGGACAGCCATTCGGCGACCGCGTCGGCGTCCGCGGGCAGCTCCGGCACCAGCACCTCGCGCGGGACGACCGGACCGGTCTCGACGTCGTCGCGGCCCGCGCGATCGGATTCCTCGCCGTAGAACTGGGTCAGGAAGTGGTCGACCAGCGCCGGGACGTCCATTTCCTCGGCCTTGTCGATCACCCAGCCCCGCTGCCCGCGCACGCGCCCGCCGCGCACGTGGAACACCTGGACGGCCGCCTCCAGTTCGTCGTGCGCGAAGGCGACCACATCGGCGTCCGTGCCGTCGCCGAACACCACGGCCTGTTTTTCCATCGCACGGCGCAGCGCGCCCAGGTCGTCCCGCAGCCGCGCGGCGCGCTCGAACTCCAGCTCCTCCGACGCCTCGGCCATCTCGCGTTCGAGCCGCTTCACCATCGCGTCCGTGCGGCCGGCGAGGAAGTCGCAGAAGTCCTCGACGATCGCCCGGTGCTCGTCCGCGGACACCCGGCCGACGCACGGAGCCGAGCATTTGTCGATGTAGCCGAGCAGGCACGGCCGCCCGATCTGCCCGTGCCGCCGGAAGACGCCGGCGGAACAGGTGCGGGCCGGGAAAACGCGCAGGAGAAGGTCGAGAGTCTCGCGGATCGCCCACGCGTGCGAGTACGGCCCGAAGTAGCGGACGCCCTTCTTGCGCGCGCCGCGGTAGACGTGCAGCCGGGGGAATTCCTCGTTCAGCGTGACGGCGAGGACCGGGTAGCTCTTGTCGTCGCGGTAGCGGACGTTGAACCGCGGGTCGAACTCCTTGATCCAGTTGTACTCCAGCTGGAGCGCCTCGACCTCGGTCCCGACGACGGTCCACTCGACGCTCGCCGCGGTGGTGACCATCTGCCGCGTGCGCGGATGAAGGCCGGACAGGTCGGCGAAGTACGAGTTCAGCCTGCTGCGCAGGCTCTTCGCTTTGCCCACGTAGATGACTCGCTTGGCGGCGTCGCGGAACTTGTACACGCCAGGCGAGTCCGGGATGCTCCCCGGCTGAGGTCGGTAGGTGGTCGGATCAGCCACGTGCCCACTGTATGGCGAGGGCCCGACAGTTTCCGTGAGACCCCGTGCGCGAGGCCGGTGCGGACGCGCCAGGCCGACGCGGGACGCGATCTTCGGGAGCCGCGGTGCGCGACCCGGTCGCCTTGCACCGTCGGCGGAGACCTGCCGTAGCGTAGAGCTTCGACGACCCGCCGAGCGATCAGGGAGCAGCCATGACCGTCCGCGTCGCCACCTGGAACGTGAACTCCATCGTTCCCCGGCTGCCCCGCGTGCTCGACTGGCTCGACCGGACCGCGCCGGACGTTCTGTGCCTGCAGGAAATCAAGAACACCACCGAAGCCTTCCCCGCCGAAGAGATCACCGCGCGCGGGTACGAGGTCGCCGCGTACGGGCTGGGGCGGTGGAACGGCGTCGCGATCCTCTCCCGGGTCGGGCTCGACGACGTGGTGCGCGGGCTGCCGGGCGAACCGGGCTTCGACGGGCAGGCCGAGGCGCGGGCGATCGGCGCGACGTGCGGCGGGATCCGCCTCTGGTCGGTGTACGTGCCGAACGGGCGCGAACCGCAAAACCCGCACTACGCCTACAAACTCGAGTGGTTCGAGAAGCTCAGCGACCTCGTCGGCGAAGAAATGCGGAACGCGCGTCCGTTCGCCGTGCTCGGCGATTTCAACGTCGCGCCCACCGACGACGACGTCTGGGACATCACGCTGTTCGCCGAGTCCACGCACGTCACCGGACCCGAACGGGCAGCGCTGAAGAAGCTCCGCGACGCCGGGCTGTCCGACGTGTTCCCGCGGCCGCTGAAGTACGACCACCCGTTCACGTATTGGGACTACCGCGCCGGGAATTTCCCCAACAACAAGGGAATGCGCATCGACCTCGTCTACGGCAACGAGGTTTTCGCCAAGGCAGTCACCGATTCCTACGTGGACCGCGAAGCCCGCAAGGGCAAAGGACCGTCGGACCACGCGCCGATCGTCGTGGACCTGGAGCTGTAAGAACTCAGGCCTCGGTCGCGGCCCGGTGCAGCTTCCGCAGCGCACGCACCGCCGTCACCGCGCGTTCCCGGTCCACCGCCTGCACGGCCATCACCGAGAAGTACTCGTCGTCCGGCAGTTCCAGACGGGCCCACGAAGCGCCGTCCGGGAAGCTGATCGACAGCACCTGATCCCAGGTGAACGCCCGCCGGGCGAGCACATTCCGGACCTCGATGCCGGTGGCGTCCGCGCGGACCCGGGCGGTGCCGAACAGCATCGTCCCCGCCGCGAGTGCGATGCCGATGCCGATCATCGCGATCTGGTCCGACGCCTCGAACACGACGCCGGTGTGCGAATTGCGCAACAGGACCGCCACCACCACGAACGCCGCGAGCAGCGCTACCGCCAGCACGCTGCACATGATCAGCGCGCGCCGCGGCCGGATCACGAGGGTGGTCTGCTGCTCGGTCATCACGCTCACACGAATCCCCGCTCGGTCCACGGCTTGCCGAGGCCGCGCAGCACGTGCGCGGTGTCGAGCGCCGCCACGGCCGCTTCGTAACCCTTGTCCTCCACCGAACCGGGCATGCCGGAGCGGTCCAGCGCCTGCTGCTCGGTTTCGCAGGTCAGCACGCCGTTGCCGACCGGGGTGCTCTCGTCGAGCGCGACCCGGGTGAGGCCGGCGGTGACCGCGTCGCACACGTACTCGAAGTGCGGGGTGCCGCCGCGGATCACGACGCCCAGCGCGACGACCGCGTCGTGGTTGCGCGCCAGCGCCTGTGCCGCGACCGGAAGCTCCACCGCACCCGCCACCCGGATGACCGTGGGCTCTTCCTCCAGCCCGGCGTCCTTCGCCGCGGCGAGCGCGCGCTCCAGCAGGACGTCGGTGATCTTCGCGTTCCACCGCGTCGCGACGACAGCCAGCCGCAGGGACTTGCAGTCGCGCAGGTCGAGCGCGGCTTCCGGCCGCCCCTCGCCGCTCATCGCGTGGTGTCCTCCTCCGTGCCCGCGTCGGCCGCGCCGACCTGGTCGTAGTGCTCGAGCTGACTGAGGTCGTGCCCCATCCGGTCGCGCTTCGTGCGCAGGTACCGCAGGTTTTCCGGGTTCGGCGAGATCGGCAGCGAGACCCGGCCGGTGACGCGCAGGCCGTAGCCCTCGAGTCCGACCCGCTTCGCCGGGTTGTTCGTCAGCAGCCGCATCGAGCGGACGCCGAGGTCGCACAGGATCTGCGCGCCGGTGCCGTAGTCGCGCGCGTCCGCCGGAACGCCGAGCGCCAGGTTCGCGTCGACCGTGTCCGCGCCCGCGTCCTGCAGCTGATACGCCTGCAGCTTGTGCAGCAGGCCGATCCCGCGGCCCTCGTGCCCGCGGATGTACAGCACGACGCCGCGGCCCTCGTCGGCCACCTTCTGGAGCGCGGCGTCCAGCTGCGGGCCGCAGTCGCAGCGCAGCGAGCCGAAGACGTCGCCGGTGAGGCATTCGGAGTGCACCCGGACCAGGATGTCCTCGCCGTCGCCGATCTCGCCGTACACGAAAGCGACGTGCTCGATGCCGTCGAGCAGGCTGTCGTACCCGACCGCGCGGAACGTGCCCGCGGCCAGCGGAATCCGCGCCTCAGCGACGCGTTCCACCTGCTTCTCGGTGCGCCGCCGGTAGGCGATCAGGTCCGCGATCGAGATGATCTTCAGATCGTGGTCGGCGGCGAACACTTCCAGCTCGTCGCGCCGGGCCATGTCGCCCTCGTCCTTCTGCGACACGATCTCGCAGAGCACGCCGGCCGGGTGCAGACCGGCCAGCCGGGCCAGGTCGACCGACGCCTCGGTGTGCCCGGGACGGCGCAGCACGCCGCCTTCCTTGGCGCGCAACGGCACCACGTGCCCGGGACGGCGGAAGTCCTTCGCGGTGGCCTCGGGGTCGGCCAGCAGACGGGTGGTGTGCGCCCGGTCGGCGGCGGAAATGCCGGTGGTGATGCCCTCGGCCGCGTCGACCGTGACGGTGTACGCGGTGCCGCGCTGGTCCTGGTTCGTGTGGTACATCGGCGGCAGGTCGAGCCGGTCCGCCTCGTTCTCGGTCAGCGCGACGCACACGTAGCCCGAGGTGTAGCGGACCATGAACGCGAGCAGCTCCGGCGTCGCCTTCTCGGCGGCGAAGATGAGGTCGCCCTCGTTCTCGCGGTCCTCGTCGTCCACGACGACCACCGCGCGCCCGGCGGCGATGTCCGCGATCGCGGCCTCGATGGCGTCCACGTCGACCGCCGCGCCTGCTCCGCACGGGGTCCATCCGGTCTGCGGCTCGGCCGCCTTCGTCTCGCTCACGGGTGCTCCTTCGCTGCCGCCGCCGGGTGGATGTCACACATTGTGCGCGTTCGCGGCCACGTGTGGCGCAGTGAGCTTCTCCACGTACTTCGCTACGACGTCCACTTCGAGGTTCACGAAGTCGCCCTCCTCGCGCCTGCCGAGGGTCGTCGCCTCGAGCGTCGTGGGGATCAAAGCGACCGAAAACCGGTCCTCCGAAACGCTCGCGACGGTGAGCGAAACGCCGTCGACGGCGATCGAGCCCTTCTCCACGACGTACCGCGACAAGGCCGGGGGCAGGGAGAACGTCGTCACGCCGCGCTCGTCGCGGGAGAGGAAGACGCCGGTGCCGTCGACGTGGCCCTGCATGATGTGGCCGCCGAGGCGTCCGCCCGCCGGGGTCGCGCGCTCGAGGTTCACCGCGTCGCCGACGGCCACCTTCGCGAGACTCGAACGCTGAAGTGTTTCGTTCACCACATCGACGGTGAACTCGCCGCCGGAGACCGTGACGACGGTCAGGCAGACGCCGCTGACCGCGATCGAATCGCCGTGGCCGGCGTCCGAGGTGACCAGCGGGCCGCGCACGGTGAGCCGGGCCGCGTCGGTGAGCTGCTCGACCGCGGTGACCTCGCCGACCTCTTCGACAATTCCCGTGAACACTGCTGCCTCCTCGCCGGGCCACCGCCCTCGGTGGCCCCTCCATCCAACACCCGTCCGGCTCCGGGAGCTTCCCGGCCCGAAGGTCAGCTGACGCGGAGGCGGGCGGCCTGCTCGCGCAGGGCGGCGACGGCGCGGCCCGGGTCCTCGGCGCCGTAGACGGCCGAGCCCGCGACAAAGCAGTCGACGCCCGCTTCGGCGGCCTGTTCGATGGTGTCGGCGTTGATCCCGCCGTCGATCTCGACCACCAGCTTGAGGTGCCCGGTGTCGACCAGCCGGCGCGCGGTGCGCACCTTCTCCAGCACGTCGGCGATGAAGGACTGGCCGCCGAAGCCCGGTTCGACCGACATGACGAGCAGTGTGTCGTAGTGCTTGAGCGTTTCGAGGTGCGGTTCGAGCGGCGTGCCCGGCTTGATGGACAGACCCGCCTTCGCGCCCGCGGCACGCAGGTTCTTCGCCAGCTTGACCGGGTCCGCCGCGGCTTCCACGTGCACCGTGACGTTGTACGCGCCGGCCTCGGCGTAGCCGATCGCCCAGCGGTCCGGGTCTTCGATCATCAGGTGGCAGTCGAGCGGGAGGTCGGTGGACTTCAGCAGCGACTGGACCACCGGGAGACCGAGGGTCAGGTTCGGCACGAAATGCGCGTCCATGACGTCGACGTGCACCCAGTCGGCCCGGGTGTCGCCGGGATGCGCGACGGCCGCGATCTCCTCGCCGAGCCTGGCGAAATCGGCGGACAGGATGCTGGGTGCGATGAGAGGTGAAGCCACGACCCGAGTGTAAGAGGACCGGGTTCCCGGCTGTTCACCGGCCGTGACCGCACCGGAGTTCGCTTTCCGGACAGTGGGTGCTCATCCGGATTCCCCGCGTCGAACACATCGCCGAAAAAAGCTCCTGTGTGGCTTCGCCGCACCGTTGAGGGGGTAGAGGAAGGGGGAGATGGGTCAGACCGGAAGTTCCGGACGATAAGTACTTCGAGCAGAAGGCGACCGCCGGGCAGTTCAAGGGCACGCCGGTCCTGGAGCAGGCCAAGGCCGCCGGGTACACCGTGGCGAACACCGCCACGACCTGGCCAAGGCCCGTCCCAGCACGCAGCCACCCCGACCCGCTCGTCGTGGTGGCTGCGGACCACGAGCACACCAGCCAGATCATCGCGAACGACGCCAAGACTCCTGGCCAGACCGCCACGTTGATCGCCAACGAGGGCGCGAACATGGCCCTCAGCTACGGGACCGCGCTGCCCGGTTCCTCGATGGAGCACACCGGGACGCAGGTCCGGATCGCGGCCTCGGGCCGCAGGCGGCGAACGTCGTCGGGCTGACCAACCAGACCGACCTGGTCGGCACGGTGAAGCGCGGTGAAGCGCGCACTCGCCTGCGCTGACGCCTGGCGACGGTCCGAGAGTGCTCGCCAAGCCGAAATCTGGTGAGGCCACAGAGGGTTGGCGACTGCCTGATGACCCGGACAGTCACCAACCGGCACGGTCACGGCTGTCGCGTTCGTCAGCTCAGGGTGTAGTGCATTACCTCTACGCCACCGGTGGCGTAGTTCGGCACGTCCGCGGAAACTGCCTTGCCTGCTTCCGACGCCTGCGCGGCCGCCAGCGCCTCGGCTGACTCGAAGTCGGCGTGGAAGACGGCGAAGTACTTGCTGCCGACGACGTCCAGCGAGTACTGCGACTGGATCAGCCCCGGCATCTTCGCCACCAGCGGCAGATGCGTGCTGACGTAGTACTCGCGGAAGTGGTCGGGATCGGCGGGCGGGGGGTAGAGCACGGTGAGCCGGTGCATCGGATTCCTGCCTTCTGCGTACGGGGCACAAAACGGCCGGCGAACCGGACCGCTTCCCAGACGGCAACCCTATCCCGCCCAGAACGTCGGCGGCGGTCCCCGATCGCGGCGCACTCATTACCCGGGCGAGGGCAGCAGGTCCAAGGATTCCGACCAGGGGCGGCGCGGGTCGAGCCGGTGCAGCCGGACGCCTGCTCCGGCCAGGGTGTCGAGGTGCCGCTGCCAGGCCGGATGACGCACCCGGGTGTCCTGGATCTGGTAGGCGACCACGATGGTGATCCCCGGTGCGCCAAGGACATCGCCGAGCAGCGTGAGCGCCTGGTTGTCGGCGATTCCCAGCGCCAGCTTCGCCACCGAGTTCGCGGACGCGGGCGCGAAGAGGAACACCTTCGGGTCCGGATGCGGCCGGGGTTCGCCGGGCAAGCGGGACGTGCTGCGCACCGGAAGGTCCGTCGTGGCTTCGAGTTCGCCCAGGCCGCCGGTCGCCTTCAGCCAGCCCCAGGCGGTCGGCGTGAGGGTGACGGCCAGCCGCCAGCCGCGGGCGACCGCGGGTTTCGCCAGCTCGTCGGTGAACCGGGTGTCCAGTCCGCCGCACGAGCTGGCGACCAAACCTAAATCCGTCACGGTTTGCGCAGCACCGCGCAGAACATCGCGTCGGTGCCGTGTCGGTGGGGCCACAGCTGGACGTACGGGCCGTCGCCGAGCTGCGGGACGTCGGGGAAGAACTCCCGGGCGTCCACGATCTCGGACTTGGTCCGGCGGGCGGTTTCGCCTACCACGCCTTCGGTTTCGGCCAGGTGCGGCGAGCAGACGACGTACGTGACGATGCCGCCCGGACGCGCCAGCTCCAGCGCCGCCATCAGCAGTTCGCCCTGCAGCTTCGTGAGGTCCGCGACGTCCGACGGCTTGCGTCGCCACCGCGCCTCGGGGCGTCGGCGCAGTGCGCCCAAGCCGCTGCACGGCGCGTCGACCAGGATCCGGTCGTAGCCCGGTTCCAAGCCGCTTTCGCGGCCGTCGGCGACGTGCACGGTGACCGGCAGGCCCTCGGTGGCGTTCTCGATCAGCCGAGCCCGGTGCGGAGCCTTCTCGACGGCATCCACGTGCGCGCCGCCGATCTTGGCCAGCGCGCCGAGCAGCGCCGCTTTGCCGCCGGGACCCGCGCACAGGTCCAGCCAGCGTTCGTCGGAGCCCTTCAGCGGGACCTTGGCGACGGCGATGGCGCACAGCTGGCTGCCTTCGTCCTGCACCGCGGCGAGGCGTTCGCGCACCGGTTCCGCGTCGGCCGGATCGCCCGCGCCCGCGGGAAGGTGCACGCCGTAGGGCGAGTACGGCGCGGGGTCGCCGCCGGTGATCGCGGCCAGTTCGTCGGCGCTGATTTCGCCGGGGCGGGCGACCAAGTGCACCGCGGGGCGGGCGTCGTCCGCTTCGAGAGCGGCCTTCAGCTCAGCACCCTTGTCCCCCAACGCTTCCGCGAACGACCGGGCGACCCAGCGCGGGTGCGCGGTGCGGAGCGCGTACGCGCCGATGGGGTCGGTCTCCTCGTCCGGCGTCAGTTCGGCAAGCCATTGCGCCTCGTCCTTTGTGGACACCACGCGCAGGATGGCGTTCGCGAATCCCGTTGCCCACGAACCGGCTTCGGCGCGCACGAGGTCCACAGTGGACCCGACCGCGGCGTGCTCGGGGATCCGGGTGCGCAGCAGCTGGTAGACGCCGAGCCGCAGCGCGTCGAGCACCACCGGGTCGGTCTTCTCGATCGGCCGGTCGGTGCACGCGGCGATCACGGCGTCGAGCAGGCCCTGCGCGCGCGAAGCGCCGTACGTCAGTTCGGTGGCCAGCGCGGCGTCGCGGCCGCTCACCCGGCGTTCCCGCAGCAGCTGCGGGAGGACGAGGTTGGCGTACGCGTCCTTCTCGCGAACGGCGCGCAGGACGTCGAACGCCACCTGGCGGGCCGGGTCGATCTCCGGCGGACGCCGCGGTCCCTGTTTGCGCGGAGCCGGACGGCCCCGCTGCGGCCGTGACGGCCGTCGTTCTCCACGCTCGTTCACCGCAGGCGCTCTCCTTCGTCGATCCTCGTGCCGCGCGCCCAGTCGGTGGCCGCCATCCGTTTCTTGCCGGCCGCCTGGACCTCTCCCAGCCGCACCGGTTTCGTCGCCGTGCCCACGAGCACGCGCTTGCGCTCGACCACCAGCTCGCCCGGCCGCGGACCGGGTTCGTCGAGCACGGTGACCGGTCCCAGTTTGAACCGCTCGCCGCGGAATTCCGCCCACGCGCCGGGATCCGGCGTCACCGAACGGATGTGCCGGTCGACCGCCGAAGCCGGGTCCGCGAACGACACCCGCGCGTCCTCGACGGTCACCTTCGGCGCGTAGCTCATGCCCTCGCTCGGCTGCTCGACCGCGCGGATCGTGTCGTCCTCGATGCCGTCCACGGTGGACACGAGCAGATGCGCCCCGGACTCGGCGAGCCTGCCGAGCAGCGCGCCGGCCGTGTCGTCCGGGCCGATCGTCTCGGTCACCACGCCGAACACCGGCCCCGCGTCGAGCTCCTTCACGATCCGGAAGGTGGACGCGCCGGTCATCTCGTCCCCGGCGCGGATCGCGGCCTGCACGGGAGCCGCGCCGCGCCACGCGGGCAGCAGCGAGAAGTGCAGGTTGACCCAGCCGTGCGCGGGAATGTCGAGCGCGGACTGCGGCAGCAGCGCCCCGTACGCGACGACCGGGCAGACGTCCGGGGCCAGCTCGCGCAACCGGGCGAGAAACGCCGGGTCACCGGCGCGCGCGGGGGTGAGCACCTCGATGCCGTGCTCGTCGGCGAGCATGCCCACAGGAGACCGCGACACCTTGCGGCCGCGCCCGGCCTGGGCGTCCGGCCGCGTGACGACCGCGACGACCTCGTGCCGCTCGGACTCGATCAGTGCGCGCAACGACGGCACGGCAGGCTCCGGGGTGCCGGCGAAAACGAGACGCATCACCGCACCTCCGGAAGGAAAAGGGGGATTTCAGGCTGGTCGGACATCGGAAGCGAGTCTAGAAGACCCCCTCGTCGACGGCGCGGCGCGGGCAGCCGGGCGGGGCGGGCGCCAGGATCGGGTATATGACCACGCTGAAGGCGACCCTGCACGACGACCTGACGACCGCGATCAAAGCCCGAGACCAGCTGCGCTCGGCAACGCTGCGGCTGACCCTCTCGGCGATCGGCTACGAAGAAACCGCAGGCGACAGCGCCCGCGAACTCTCCGACGACGAGGTACTGAAGATCATCACCCGCGAGGTGAAGAAACGCCGCGACGCCGCCGAAGCCTTCGAGAAGGCAGGCCGCGCGGACTCAGCGGAACGCGAACGCGCCGAGGCGGAAGTCCTCACCGCCTACCTGCCCGCCCAGCTTTCGGACGACGAGCTGCGCACCCTGGTCACCGAGGCAGTGACGGAAACCGGCGCCTCCGGAATGGCCGGGATGGGCGCGGTGATGAAGGCAGTACAGCCGAAGGTCGCCGGCCGCGCGGAAGGCTCCCGGGTCGCCGCCGAGGTGAAACGCCAACTCTCCGCCGGTTGATCCGACCGCTGCGCTGGCAGACCGCACTTCTCGCCGCGAGCCCCAAGGCCCTCGCACCCGACATCCGGGAAGGGCCCCTTCACTGACCCAGATTCCCTCAAGGAGCCCCTCACGGACCACTCCGCGTGCCCGTCCGCCGCGACCCACCCCACCGGCACCCGTGAGAACCCGCCAAACCGCCGCCTACCCACCCAACGATCCAGGCCGCCCAACCCCCGCCCTGCACCCCGATACGAAGCCTCCCTGCGGTTCGGGGGTGCTTGTCAAGGCATCTTTCCCGCCTTGACAAGCACCCCCGAACCGTCAGCACACTCGGCTTCGGGGTGCCCCACCGCACCACCCGCCTGCAATGTCGCCGCCAGGCGACGAGCCGAAACCGACACCCCTACTTCGACGCCATAGCCACCGCGACAAGAGTCACCGCCCCGCCGACCCCGAACACCCCCACCACCAACCCCGAAACCGCCGCCACCGAAGCAGCCACCCGGACCGCCACCCCCGCGATCCACCGCAGCACCCGGATCACCGCGACCAGCACCACCAGCGCGAGCACGAGCACCCCGGCCGGCACCCCCTGCCCGCTCTCCGCGGCGGCCAGCACGGCGGTCATGACCGCACCCGTATCCGCGGTTCGCGCAGGTCCTCGCGCCCGAATTCGCGCACGTTCTCGGACGCCCGCCTGAGCATTTCCTCGCGCGCCCGCACCCGCTTGCGTTCCGAGCCGAGCTGCCACACCCAGCGCCAGCCGACGACCGTCGCGACGACGGAACCGGCGAGGGTCACCAGGAAGGCCTGTCCGACGAGACCATGGAGCGAGTCGAAGCTCAGCAACACCAGCAGCGCCCACACCTGAGCCACGGTGAACGGGACGACCAGCGCTGCCGCGTACACCCCCCGACGCCAGCGAACCGGCTGAGGAGCGGGAAGAAACGGTTCCATGACTGCCTCCCTCGGTGGTGTGTTTCCAGGAAACCCCGGCCACGCCAGGAAATTTGTGTCAGCTGACACGTTCAGCGGGCGAGCCTTCGCAGTTCCGCGAGCCGGTGGACGGTCACCTGGCCGCGCGCGGTGCTGATCACCCCCCGGCGGCGGAGTTCCCGGGTCACCCTCGCCCACGATTCGCGCGAAATCGCCGCTGTCATCGCGAGTTCCGCTTGCGTGCCAGGCACTTTGACTTCGATGTCCGCACCGCGCCGCACGCCGTGCTGCACCGCCAGCTGCATCAGCTGCGCGGCGACGCGGCGGGTGGTCGTCCCGCCGCCGAGATCGAGCCATTGGCGTCCGACGTCGCGCATCCGGTCGGCCAAAACTTGAAGCAGTGCCCAGGAAATCGCCGCTTCGCGCTGGCACAGCGCGACGAACCGCGCGGCGGGCACGACCAGGACGTCCAGTTCGTCGAGTGCTTGCACAGTCGCCGACCTCCGTCCGCCGTCGATCACGGCCAGTTCGCCGATCACGTCGCCCGCGCCGCGGACGCCGATCACGACCTCGCGCCCGTCCGGCGTCGCGTTGGTGATCCGGACGTGCCCGGTCAGCAGGAGAAGCACCACCGAGGCCCGCTCGCCTTCGCGGCAGAGAACGTCCCCGCGCCGGTAAGCCTTGCGGACGGACAGTTCTTCGAATTTCGCGCGGTCCGCGGCGCCCAGCGCCGGCCAGAACCCGATCGTTTCCACGGCGATCCCCCTCCTCGTCGTCGGCCGGACCGGTCAGGCGATCAGTCCCGCTCCCGGCCGGACGGCGTCGGTGGTGCGGACCCAGCCCCGGGTCCGCTGCCCGCCGACGCGCACGCGGAAGGCGTGCGCGAAGGAGCTGCGGTCGATCCCGGCGTAGCCGTGCCGGACGACCGAGCGGTGGATGGCGTTCGAGACGACCAGCGCGAGCGGGCCCGAGGAGGCGCGCAGCCTGCGTCTCAGATCAGGGGCGTCGAGGAGCCGGCAGGCGATGTCGATGTCCTCGCCGTACGGTCCGTGTGCGTCGTAGTGCACCTCGCCGGCGTGCACCGAGACCCTCAGCCGGAAGGCCAGTTCGGGGTCCTGGTCGCCGTGCCGGGCGAGCAGTTCGGTCAACGCGGGCACCACGCGGGCGAGCAGGACCGTCTTCGGCACCTCGTCGACCGGGCGGACGAGGCACAGCGCTCCGTCGCCGCGGTCCACGAACGGATCCCGGAACTCCTCCGTGATGCCGCCGGCCCGGAACGCCTCGTCGAGCAGGGCGAACAGGACCGAACGGAGCCCGGCCCGAGCCGGGTTCGTGCGCGTGGTCGACCCTTCGATGTCGACGACCAGGATGGCTCGGTGAACTGGTGCCTGTACTGCTGAGGTGTCCATGACCGCCCCCTTATTTCAGGAAGCTACTGAAATCTAGTAGACTTTCACAGAAGCTACTATAAGGCTGGGCCGGTACTGAAACAATGGTGTCGCGCACCCGACATCTTCGCTTCACCTGCCGGTCTGGCCCGCGATAGGCAATCCCTGAACCGCCGCCGACACTCGACCCCGGCCTGTCCGGCGACTCCGGCCTCCCGGGTGTAGAATCCCCGCCATTCACGCCTGACTGAACTTCACTGAAGGGTCTGAAGTCGTGTCTCAGCCCAACCCCGCGCTCGCCGCTCGACTGCGCACCCTGCGCAAGGAGAGCTGGTCCGACGTGGTGCTCACCCAGAAGCAGCTCGCCGAGGCTTTCGGCGTGAGCACCGGCCTGCTGTCGTCGTGGGAGAACGTGGCGAAACCGGTGACGCCCCCGCCGCCGCGGCTCGAGGCGTACGCGACCTTCTTCGCCACCCGCCGTTCGGTGCAGGGCCCGAAACTTCATCTCCTCGACGTCGCGGACCTGACGGACGAGGAGCACACCGTCCGCAAGGAGCTGCTCGGGGAGCTGCAGGCGCTGCGCGGCGACCTCGACGACCCGCCCGCCCAGCCGGTCTTCGCCCCGGCGAGCCTGTGGCACTTCCCGCCGAACCAGGACATCGTGATCGTCTGCGCGCAGCTGCCGGAGAAGTACCGCATCGCCTACACCGACCCGTCCAGCCCGGACTTCGTGAACCTCTACACCTACGCCGACCCGGACGCGCTGCTGGAGCTCTACGGCCACATCCGCGCGTGCAACCCGGCGAGCAACGTCACCTTCCGCACCACCGACCAGAACACGACGCTGTCGGCGGACGAGTACACCGCGCACCTGGTGCTGCTCGGCGGCGTCGACTGGAACCCGCAGACCCGCGCCCTGCTCGACCGGGTCGACGTGCCGGTCCGCCAGATCAGCCGCAAGGGCGACGAGGAGGAGCTGGACAGCGGGTTCGAGGTGACCCGCCCGGACGGGACGACCCAGAGGTTCAGCGCCAAACTGCGCGACGGCGTCCTGCTCGAGGACGTCGCGCACTTCTACCACGGCGTCAGCCCGCTCAACCGCAAGCGCACTGTGACCGTGTGCAACGGGATGTACAGCCGCGGCACCCTCGGGGCTGTACGAGCGCTGACCGACCGCCGCTTCCGCGACCGCAACCAGGCTTACCTCGACCGGCGCTTCGCGGGCGCGGATTCCTTCAGCATCATCAGCCGGGTCCCGGTCTTCGACAACCAAGGGCTCACGCCTGACTGGACCCTGCCCGAAAACCGGCTGCACGAGTGGCCAGAATCGAGCCTTCCATGACCGCGACCGTCGCAGCGCCGGCGCAGCACACGACGCATCAGCGCCTGCTGCATCACGTCGCCGCCGAAGACGCGCCGCAGGCCCAGCTGGACGCGATCGTCGTGCCCAACGGCCGTCCCGCCGCCTACCTCAAGGACGCTTTCCGCGCCGCCCGCGAACTCGACGCCACGCTTCTGTTGCTGTGCAGCAAGAACGCGCGCGCGACCGACGCGGTGCTCGCCGCGAAACGCGCCGGGGTGCGAGTCCGCGCGATCGACACCGACGAGGCCGCCGGTCTCGGCGCCGTGCCGCCGTTCGAGACGAACAAGCTTCTGCAGCAGCAGGCGAAACGCATGCTGCGCCGGGCCGACACGAGTTTCAAGCGCAACCTCGGCGTGCTCGTCGCCGACCTCGCGGGCTGGCAGCGGATCCTTTTCCTCGACGACGACATCCATCTCTCGCGCCCCGGCGACCTGCGCGCGGCGGCGGGTCTGCTCGACGAGTACGCGGCGGTCGGCCTCGCCAACACCGGAATGCCGGACAACTCCGTGGTGTGTCACGCCTACCGCGATTCCGGCGGACAGCAGGACACGTTCGTCGGCGGCGGCGCACTGGCGGTCGGGCGAGACGCGTTCTCCTCGTTCTTCCCGGACATCTACAACGAGGACTGGTTCTTTCTCCTCAGCGGCACCGGCCTGCGCGCCACCGCGGTCACCGGGACCGCGTACCAGGGCGACTACGACCCCTATCGCGACACCATGCGCGCCCGGTCGGAGGAACTGGGCGACACGCTCGCCGAGGGCATCTACTGCCTGCTGGACAACGGTCTCGGCATCGCCGACGCGAACGCCGGGTACTGGAAGGACTTCCTGAAAAGCCGCCGGGCGTTCATCCGCACCACGCTGCGCCAGGTCCAGGACGCGCCGCACCTGACCGGCGCGCACGAGGACCGGATGGTCGCCGCCCTGAAGGCGGCTCTCGGCCGCAGCCTGCTGATCGAGCCGGACCTGTGCGTCGGCTACCTGCGCGCCTGGCAGGACGACCGGGAAGCGTGGCACACGCATCTCCTGTCGCTGCGCGCGCGGCACGGTTCGGCGAGCGATCCGGACGCCGCGTTCGGCACGCTGGGGATCGCGGAGATCGTGCACAAATCCTGAAGGTTCAGCGTTCGCCGCAGGTGCGGCTGGCGAGCGGTGCGGGACGGTCGTCCGGCAGTCTTTTCACCAGCACGTGGCAGCGCTCGGCCTCGGAAACCGTGCGCCCGTCCGGGAAAACGCGCTCGGCGTAGCACACGACCGTGCCGTGGCCCCAGTCGTGGTAGCCGAGGCGACGGTACAGCCGGGCGGCGCGCGTGTTGTCCGTGCGGACCGCGAGCGCGCCGAGCGCGTGGCCATGACCGACCAGGTACTCCTCGGCCGCGCGGACCAGAGCCGCGCCGACGCCGCGGTTGCGCGCGTCCGGAGCCACTTCCAGGTGATTCAGCAGCGGAACGCCCGGCAGGTGGCCGCGGATCGGCGGCTCCTCGGCGTCCTCCAGCCACAGGTACACCGCGCCGACCGGCCGCGCGGAGCACCACGCGGTGAACAGGACGCCGAGCCCCTTCGCCTGCCGGGTGAACCGGTCGTCGAAGAATCCCCGGTCGCCGAGGATCTCCGCCAGCGCCGCGAGGTCCGCCTGCTCAGCCGGCCGGATCGAGACGTCGCCCATCAACGCCGACTCCTGTCCGCAGGACCGGGCACGGGGCACGCGAGCGGACGGCCGTCCCGGAGCCGGTCCGGGCCGCGGTCCTGATCTTGTCCGCCCGGCCTCAAGGGTAAGTGCGCGCCGGGTAGCCGCGAAGACGGCGAATGCCGCAGCCCAGTCCCGCGAACGGAGCAACCGGCTACCCTGCGCGACCGCGCCCCTCCCCCGTTTTTCACGTCCCCAATACACCCCGAGATGAATCGGTTCAAACGGAAACCGCGCAGCAGTACGGAAACCCGCTTCGGTCGCGGGGTTTGGCGCGGGAATGAGCGGTTGGCTGAGGCGCATTCAGCGGATCCGGTTGCGGTCGCGCTGATTCACCCGGAGTGCGGGGCGTGGTGAGCCGTCCCGCCGCGCGTTGTCCGCTCGTGCGAGGCCTTGAGTGCCTCGGCGTCGGCACCGGAATGAGCGGTCGGCTGGAGCGGGTTCAGCGGACCCCGTCGCGGTCGCGCTGATTCGCCCGGAGCGCGGGGCGTGGTGAGCCGTCCCGCCGCGCGTTGTCCGCTCGTGCGAGGCCTTGAGCACCTCGGCACCGGCGCGGGAATGAGCCGTCGGCTGGAGCAGGTTCAGCGGATCCCGTCGCAGTCACGCTGATTCGCCCGGAGCACGGGGTGTGGCGAGCCGTCCCGCCGCGCGCTGCCGGCTTCTGCACGTGGCCCTGAGTGCCTCGGCATCCGCGCGGGAAGTGACCGTCCAGTCGAGCAAGCCCCCCGAGGCCTGTGGCACCCCGTGCTGGCTCGACCGCCTCCCGGGCGTCGGGGCGGGCCACCGCGTCGCGCACCACCGTCGGCAAGCCGCGCGGCCCAGGCCCGTGGCACCCGCGCCGGGCCACCGCCTAAATCAAGTCCAACGGGTCCAACTGAACCCGCACCGGCTCCACCGCCTTGCGGGCATCGCGGCGGGCCACCGCGTCGCGCACCACTGTCGCCAGGGCGCGGCCGTCCGGGCGGGCCACCCGTACCAGCGCCCGCTCCCGTTCCGCGTTGCCCTCGTCGTCGTAATCGCCCAGCGGGACCGGGCCCAGCACCTCGCCGCTTTCCGGCAGCGGGAGGTCGTCGAGCACGCTCGCCACCGCGGCCGGGCTCCCCTCGACGCTCGCCATCCGCGTCGCGGGCGGGAAACCCAGCTCCCGGCGTTGTTCCAGTTCCTGGCTCGCGTGCCACCCCGGATCCCAGCGCACCAGGGCCTGCACGACCGCCAATCCGGCTTCCGCGCCGACGATCACCCGGCCCCCGCTCGACGCCGGGCGGACCAGGGCGCCGGCAGCCATCCAGCGGCGGAGAGTTTCTTCCGCGGCGCGCAGATCCTGCCGTCCGAGCAGCGCCCAGCCGTCCAGCAGCAGCGCCGCCCCGTAACCGCCTTCGGCGACTGGCTCCGCGCCGGGCGTGCAGACCACGAGCGCCGGGCGGCCCGGGACGGTCGCCAGGACTTCGGTCGCACCGGAGGTCCGGACCGGCACCCCGGGGAAAGCCCGGCCCAGTTCTTCGGCAGTGCGTTTCGCGCCGACGACCACGGCCCGCAACCGGACGGAACCGCAAGCGGGACAACGGAAAGCGGTCTCCGGGACACCGCACCACCGGCAGGCGGGCGGACGCGGGGCACCGTCCTGTGAACCGCCGGGCAAGGCGAGCGGACCGGCGCAGCGGCGACAGTGGGCGGGCGTTCGGCATTGGCCGCAGGACAATCCGGGGACGTAACCGCGACGCGGGACTTGCACCAAAGCCGGTAACCCGGCGGTGAAAGCTTGGCGGGCGGCCTCGAAAGCGACCGCGGGAAGACGGGCGACCCGGGCGGCCTCGTCGCGCGCCACGTCGAAGTCCTCGCCGACCGGAGTCACGCGCGGGGCAGCGGCCCGGAGTTCGGCACGGTCGGCCTGGATCTGTTGTGCCCAGCCGGATTCCACGAGCAGCTGAGCCTCGGCGGTCCGCGCGAATCCGCCGACCAGGAAGGCCGATTTCGTGGCGTGGGCCCGATCCATCAGCACATCCCGCACGTGCGGGTACGGGGCATGCGGATCCAGGTGCAGATCGTCGCCGTCGTCCCAGACGACGAACAGACCAGGATCGGCGACAGGCGCGAACATCGCCGCGCGAGTGCCGACTACCACGCGGACCGCGCCACGCAGCACGGAAAGCCAGCGACGATACCGTTCGGCCGGTCCCAAACCGGCGATCAGCGCCGCGACGCCCTTCTCCCCCACCAGTTCGATGCACGCGTCGTGCACTCGGGTGAGGTCGCGGTGGTCCGGCACCACCAAGACCGCGCCTCGGCCTTGAGCCGCCGCGGTGGCGGCCGCTTCGGCGAGGCGACGGGGCCAGTCCTCGCCGGGGAGGGCTTGCCAGACCGCGTTGGCCGGGCGGCCTTCCGCTACTGCTTCCAGGAAGGCTTCGCCGCGTTGATACCGGGACCAGGCGGACACCTCCGGCGCGTCCGGCGCGGGGGCCGGTTCCGCGGGCGGCTCGCCCTCTACCTTCGCGTGTCGAGGCGGCAGGGCCAGGCGCAGGACGTCGGACAGGGTTCCGGCGTAGCGGTCGGCTACCGAGCGGCAGACGGCGTGCAACGAGGGCGGGAGGACGGGTTCGCTTGAGGTGACCCGCTCCAGGTACGCGAGTTTTCGCTCGTATTCGGTCGTGTCGGTGCGTTCGATGAGGTAGCCGTCGACGAGTTGCCCGGCGAAGCGCACTCGGACCCGGCAGCCGGGGACCGCTGATTCGTGCAGTTTTTCCGGGACCTGGTAGTCGAAGGTGCGGTCCAGGTGGGCGAGCGGGATGTCTACGGCGATCTTCGCGACCGGGAGTTCGGGGGCGGGGTTTTGCTGGCCTTTGCGGGAGCGGGCGGGTTTGCGGGCCGTCTTCTTCGCCGGGGTGGCCTTCGGCTCCGGGGCGGAGCGCGGAGGCTCCGGGAGGTCCCATAGGGGGGCGGGTTCGGAGCTGGTCACCAGAAGATCTCTACCAGACTGGGCTGACAGTCCTGTCGTCGAGGGAACGGGCGCGGCGGTGCTGGTTGCGTGAAGGGCCCCTTGAGGGAATTGGATTCCCTCAAGGGGCCCTTCACGGACAACCGAAGGTCAGGCGCCGGCCAGGGAGCGCAGTGCGTCTGCCCGGGCGGTGCTTTCCCACGGCAGGTCCAGGTCGGGGCGGCCGAAGTGGCCGTACGCCGCGGTCGGGGCGTAGATCGGGCGCAACAGGTCCAGGTCGCGGATGATCGCGGCGGGACGCAGGTCGAAGACCTCGCTGATGGCCGACTGGATCTTCGTCGGGTCGACCGTTTCGGTGCCGAAGGTCTCGACGAACAGGCCCACCGGGGCGGCCTTGCCGATCGCGTACGCCACCTGCACCTCGACCCGTCCGGCCAGGCCCGCGGCGACCACGTTCTTGGCCACCCAGCGCATCGCGTACGCGGCCGAGCGGTCCACCTTGGACGGGTCCTTGCCGGAGAACGCGCCGCCGCCGTGGCGGGCCATGCCGCCGTAGGTGTCGACGATGATCTTGCGGCCGGTGAGCCCGGCGTCGCCCATCGGGCCGCCGATCACGAAGCGGCCGGTGGGGTTCACCAGCAGGCGCGTGCTGTCGGTGTCGAGGCCCAGCTCGGCCAGCTCCGGCTCCACCACGTGCTTCTTCACGTCGACCCCGAGCATCTGCTCCAGGTCGATCCCGTCCGCGTGCTGGGTGGACACGACGACGGTGTCGAGCCGCACCGGCTGTTCGCCCGCGTACTCGATGGTGACCTGGGTCTTGCCGTCCGGGCGCAGGTACGGCAGCACGCCGTCCTTGCGGACCGCGGTCAGCCGGCGCGACAGCCGGTGCGCGAGCGCGATCGGCAGCGGCATCAGCTCCGGCGTGTCCGAGCAGGCGTAGCCGAACATCAGGCCCTGGTCGCCCGCGCCCTGGCGGTTGATCTCGTCCTCGTCCGACTCCACGCGCGACTCGTACGCGGTGTCGACGCCCTGGGCGATGTCCGGGGACTGCGACCCGATCGCCACGTTCACGCCGCAAGAGTTGCCGTCGAAGCCCTTGGCCGACGAGTCGTACCCGATGCGCAGGATGACGTCCCGCACGATGGTGGGGATGTCCGCGTACGCCTCGGTCGTCACCTCGCCCGCGACGTGCACCTGGCCCGTCGTGATCAGGGTCTCGACGGCGACCCGGCTGCGCGGGTCCTTGGTCAGCAGGCCGTCGAGGATCGAGTCGCTGATGGCGTCACAGATCTTGTCGGGGTGGCCCTCCGTCACGGATTCCGACGTGAACAGCCTTTTCGTGGACGCAGACACGACCTCGTCACTTCCCTCGGTCTCGCTTCGGCGCCCCACCGGATTTCAGGCGCTCCTGGCACGACCCACCCTACCCAGCGGGCCTGTAGCTACAGTCGACGTTGAATCAACGCTGTTACGGCATCCCACAATGTGGCCGCCAGCCGGGCTTTGGCGCCCTGCGGGATGACCTGCTCGGTGCCGTCCGAGGCGAGCAGCCAGCCCGAATTGTCCTCGGTGCCGAACGCCTTGCCGTCGCCGACCGCGTTGACCACCAGCAGATCCGCGCCCTTGCGGCGGAGCTTGGCGCGGGCGTGGTCGAGCACACTGCCGTTCTCGTCGCCGGTTTCCGCGGCGAACCCGACCACGATCTGCCCGGAACGCCGTCCTTGCACCAGTTCGGCGAGAATGTCCGCGTTGCGGTCGAGCGTGATGACCGGATCCGGGCTGTCGTCGGACTTCTTGATCTTGTGGTCGGCCCGGGTGGCGGGCCGGAAATCCGCGACCGCGGCGGCCATCACGACGACATCCGCGTCGGCCGCGGCGGCGTGCACGGCTTTGCGCATCTCCTCCGCGGTGGACACGCGCCGCAGCGTCGCGCCCGCCGGGGACGGCAGGGCGTCGGTGTGCCCGGCGACCAGCGTGACGTCGGCCCCGCGCTGCGCGGCGACCCGGGCGAGCGCGAAGCCCTGTTTGCCGGACGAGCGGTTGCCCAGGTAGCGGACCGGGTCGAGCGGTTCGCGCGTGCCGCCCGCGGAGATCACCACGCGCAGGCCTTCGAGGTCCCGCGGCAGCGCGCGGGGCTCGGCGAGCAGCAGCCGGGCCAGGTCGACGATCTCGGCCGGGTCGGCGAGCCGTCCCTTGCCGGTGTCGACGCCGGTCAGCCTGCCGGCGGCGGGTTCGGTGACGACCATGCCGCGCGAGCGCAGCAGCGCCACGTTGTCGCGGGTGGCCGGATGCTCCCACATCTCCGTGTGCATCGCCGGGAAGAAGGCGACCGGGCACCGGGCGGTGAGCAGGGTGTTCGTCAGGAGGTCGTCGGCGAGCCCGTGCGCGGCCTTGGCCAGCAGGTTCGCGGTCGCCGGGACGACCAGCACGAGGTCGGCCTCTTTGCCGACCCGCACGTGCTGCACCTCGGGCACCTCGGTGAAGACCCCGGTGTGCACCGGGTTCCCGGACAGTGCCTCGAAGGTCGCCGCGCCGACGAAGTTCAGCGCGGCCTCGGTGGGCACGACGCGGACGTCGTGGCCGGATTCGGTGAGGCCCCGCAGGACCTCGCACGCCTTGTAGGCGGCGATGCCGCCGCCCACGCCCAGGACGACCCTGGGCCTGGCGTCACTCACCCTCGGTGTGCTCGAGCAGCCCGCCGTGGATCTCGCGCAGCGCGATCGACAGCGGCTTCTCGCGGGGGCCGGGCTCGACCAGCGGGCCCACGTACTCCAGCAGGCCCTCGCCCAGCTGCGCGTAGTAGTCGTTGATCTGCCGGGCCCGCTTGGCCGAGTAGATCACCAGCGCGTACTTCGAGGAGACCTTGTCGAGCAGGTCGTCGATCGGCGGGTTGGTGATGCCTTCGAGCTCTTCCAGCGTCGCCTGTTGCACAGTCACTCGTGCTGCTCCGTATCGTCACATCGATCGGCGGCGGATTCGCCACCGCCGGTAATCAAGTCTAGCAACCGCCGCGCGGCGACCTCGACGTCGGCGTTCACGACCCGTTCGTCGAACTCCCCCGCCGCGGCCAGTTCGCGTTCCGCCTCGGCCAGCCGGGCGGCCACCGCGGCCTCGGACTCGGTGCCGCGGCCGGTGAGCCTGCCGACGAGTTCTTCCCAGGACGGCGGCATCAGCATGACCAGCCGCGCGTCCGGCATCGCGGCCCGGACCTGGCGGGCGCCCTGCAGTTCGATCTCCAGCACCGCCGGACGGCCGTCCGCGAGCGCCTTCTCCACCGGCTCGCGCGGCGTCCCGTACCGGTTGCCCGCGAACTCGGCCCACTCCAGCAGCCGGTTCCCGGCCACCATCCGGTCGAATTCGGCGGAATCCACGAAGTGGTAATGGTTTCCGTCTACCTCGCCCGGCCGCGGCGCCCGCGTCGTCACCGAAACGCTGAAGTACAGGTTCGGCTCGAGCCGGCGCAGCTGTCCCACCACACTCGACTTCCCGACACCGGACGGGCCGGAGACGACGGTGAGCCGGGGGCGGGAGACTTCCCCCGCCACCGGCTCACTGCCGCGGTCGGCGCCCCGGGTCACCGGGTAGTCCTGACCGACGCCGCTCACTCGCCGCTGAACTCGGCCAGCAGCGCCTTGCGCTGCCGGTCGCCGAGCCCGCGGAGCCTGCGGCTGGGGGCGATCTCCAGTCGTTCCATCGTCTGCTGGGCCCGGACCTTGCCGACGCCGGGGAGCGCCTCGAGCAAGGCCGAAACCTTCATCTTGCCGAGAACTTCGTTCTCCTCGGCCTGCTTCAGCACGTCGACCAGAGTGGTACCGCCCCGCTTCAGCCGCTCCTTCAGCTCAGCACGGATGCGGCGGGCGGCGGCGGCCTTCTCCAGCGCCGCAGCACGCTGTTCCTCTGTCAGCTGGGGAAGTGCCACGTTTTCCTCCGGTAGTTCTCACATCTGGGTGGGTGACGCGACGGTACCCACCCCTGAGCAGGGGCCACAATGCGGGGGTGGCTGGTGGAGCGCGATTCCGGGGCCTGCTATTGGCCTTTTCCGCGCAGTCCCGCCAACCGGCCGTTCACCTCTTGGGCCGCACGGCGTAACGCCGCGGTGTCCGGGCCGTGGCGCAGCAGGTCGCGCGACGAGGCCGGGAGCAGGCCCGGGAGGCCCTCCCCGAACACTGCCCGCAAATCCGCCTCCGTTGCCCCCTGCGCCCCGAAACCGGGCGCGAGGACCGGTCCGTTGAGCCGGCTGAGGTCGACTTCCCCAGGAGCCACAGTGGCCCCTACGACCACGCCGACGTCGCCGTAGGGCTCGGCACCTGCGTTGTGGTCCGCAGCAGCGTCTACGACGCTCTGAGCGACCGTACGGCCGTCTTCGAGCCGCGCGCGCTGCAACGCGTCCGCCTCCGGGTTGGACGTGCGCGCGAGCACGAAGAGCCCGTTGCCCGCTTCACGCGCCGCCGCGACCGCCGCGTCGAGCGCGCCGAAGCCGAGGTACGGCGACACCGTGGCCGCATCGGCGGTGAAAGCCGCCTTCTCGGCCACGTACGCCGCCGTATAGGCCGCCATCGTCGAACCGATGTCGCCGCGCTTCACGTCCAGCAAGACGAGCGCTCCGGCGTCGTGAGCGACGTCCACGACGCGTTCGAGCACCGCCACCCCGGCGGGCCCGAACGCCTCGAAGAACGCCGACTGCGGCTTCACGATCGCCGCCACCTCGCCCAGCGCCTCCGCGGCGTTGAGCGCGAAGCGTTCGAGCCCGCTCGCGTCGAGCGGAAGGCCCCACGCCTCGATCAGACCCGGGTGCGGGTCGATCCCGGCGCAGAGCGAGCCGCGCGCGGCCACCGCCTCGGCCAGCCGCGCCCCGAACCGTGCGGTCACGACGTCGCCTTCAAAGCCGCCTGGAGGTCCTGAAGGCTGCGCACGCCGATGTCGCCGCGGATAAGCGCTTCAATCCCGTGCACGGCCGCCGCGGCGCCCTGCACCGTGGTGATGCACGGAATGTCGCGCGACACCGCGGCAGTACGGATTTCGTAACCGTCCACGCGCGGTCCGCTGTTTCCGTACGGCGTGTTGATCACCATGTTGACGTCGCCGGCGAGGATCACGTCGACGATGTTCGGCTCGCCGGTGCCCGGGTCCGGTTCGGAGTGCTTGCGCACCACCGAACACGCGACTCCGTTGCGCCGCAACACTTCCGCGGTGCCCGAGGTGGCCAGGATCTCGAAGCCGAGGTCGGCCAGCCGCTTCACCGGGAAGACCAGCGAACGCTTGTCGCGGTTGGCGACGGAGACGAATACCCGGCCCGAGGTGGGAAGGGATCCGTAGGCGCCGCTCTGCGATTTCGCGAACGCTTTCCCGAACGAGGTGTCGACGCCCATGACTTCGCCGGTGGATTTCATTTCCGGGCCGAGCAGGGAGTCGACGCCGTGTCCTTCCGGCGTGCGGAACCGGTGGAACGGCAGGACCGCTTCCTTGACCGCGACCGGGGAGTCGGCGGGCATCCGGCCGCCGTCGCCCTCGGCGGGCAGCACCCCGGAAGCACGCAGGTCCTTGATCGTCGAACCGGTCATCACCAGCGCGGCGGCCTTCGCCAGCGGGACCGCGGTGGCCTTGGAGACGAACGGGACCGTGCGGGAGGCGCGCGGGTTCGCTTCCAGGACGTAGAGCACGTCGTCCTTGAGCGCGTACTGCACGTTCAGCAGGCCGCGGACGCCGACGCCGCGCGCGATGGCCTCGGTGGAGCGGCGGACCGCGTCGAGGTCCTGCGCGCCGAGGGTGATCGGCGGCAGGGCGCACGAGGAGTCGCCGGAGTGGATGCCGGCTTCCTCGATGTGCTCCATGACGCCGCCGAGGTAGAGGTCCTCGCCGTCGAACAGGGCGTCGACGTCGATCTCGATGGCGTCGTCGAGGAACCGGTCCACCAGCACCGGGTGCTCGGGGGTGACCTCGGTGGCGCGGCGGATGTAGCCGGCGAGGGACTCCTCGTCGTAGACGATCTCCATGCCGCGCCCGCCCAGCACGTAGGAGGGACGGACCAGGACCGGGTAGCCGATCTCGTCGGCGATCCGCTTCGCGCCCTCGAACGAGGTCGCCGTCCCGTACTTCGGCGCGGGCAGCCCGGCCTCGGTCAGCACCTCGCCGAACGAGCCGCGGTCCTCGGCCAGGTCGATCGCCTCCGGCGGCGTCCCGACCACCGGCACCCCGGCGTCGGCGAGGCGCTGCGCGAGCCCGAGCGGGGTCTGGCCGCCCAGCTGCACGATGACCCCGGCGACGGTGCCGGACCGCTGCTCGGCGTGCACGACCTCCAGCACGTCCTCGAACGACAGCGGCTCGAAGTACAGCCGGTCGCTGGTGTCGTAGTCCGTCGACACGGTTTCCGGGTTGCAGTTGACCATCACGGCCTCGAACCCGGCCTCGCGCAACGCGATCGCCGCGTGCACGCAGGAGTAGTCGAACTCGATGCCCTGCCCGATCCGGTTCGGCCCGGACCCGAGGATCAGCACCTTCGGCTTGTCGCTCTGGACCGCGACCTCCGACGTCGCGGCGGGGTCGGTCTCGTAGGCCGAGTAGTGGTACGGGGTCTTCGCCGCGAACTCCGCCGCGCAGGTGTCGACCGTCTTGAACACCGGCCGCACCCCCAGCCGGTGCCGCAGCGCCCGCACGCCGTCCTCGCCCGCGAGTTCGGGGCGCAGGGCCGCGATCTGCCGGTCCGACAGGCCGGTGCGCTTCGCCCGCCGCAGCAGGTCGCCGTCCAGCACCGGCGCGTCGCGGACCTCGGCCCCGACCTCGCCGATCAGCGCGATCTGGTCGATGAACCACGGATCGATCCCCGACGCCTCGTGCACCTGCTCGACGGTCGCGCCGAGCCGCAGCGCGCGCTCGACCTCGTAGAGCCGTCCCTCGTGCGGCGTGCGCAGGTCGTCCAAAGTGGACTCCAGCGTCGCGCCCTCGGGGTCGGGCCGGGTCCAGAACCCGGTCGCCTTCGTCTCGATCGACCGCATCGCCTTCCCCAGCGCCTCGGGGAAACTGCGGCCGAACGACATCGCCTCGCCCACCGACTTCATCGTCGTGGTCAGCGTCGGGTCCGCGCCGGGGAACTTCTCGAACGCGAACCGCGGCATCTTCACCACGACGTAGTCCAGCGCCGGCTCGAACGACGCCGGGGTCTCGCCGGTGATGTCGTTGCGGATCTCGTCCAGCGTGTAGCCGATCGCCAGCTTCGCCGCGATCTTCGCGATCGGGAAACCGGTCGCCTTCGACGCCAGGGCACTGGAGCGGGACACGCGCGGGTTCATCTCGATCACGACCATCCGGCCGTCGACCGGGTTGAACGCGAACTGGATGTTGCAGCCGCCGGTGTCGACGCCGACCTCGCGCAGCACCGCGATGCCGACATCGCGCATCACCTGGTACTCGCGGTCGGTCAGGGTCATCGTCGGCGCGACCGTCACCGAGTCGCCGGTGTGCACGCCCATCGCGTCCACGTTCTCGATCGAGCACACGACCACCACGTTGTCGTGCTTGTCGCGCATCAGCTCGAGCTCGTACTCCTTCCAGCCGAGCACGCTCTCCTCGATCAGCACCTCGGTCACCGGGGACTCGGTCAGCCCGGTCGAGGCCAGCCGCTCCAGGTCCTCCGGGGTGTGCGCCATGCCCGAGCCCAGGCCGCCCATGGTGAACGACGGCCGGATCACCACCGGCAGGCCCAGCTCCGCGACCGTCGCGCGGACCTCGTCCATGTCGTGGCAGACCCGCGACCGCGGCACGTCCGCGCCGACGGTGCGGACGATGTCCTTGAACTTCTGCCGGTCCTCGCCGCGCTGGATCGCGTCGATGTCCGCGCCGATCAGCTCCACGCCGTACTTCTCGAGCACGCCGCGCTCGTGCAGCGCCACCGCGCAGTTCAGCGCGGTCTGCCCGCCCAGCGTCGCCAGCAGCGCGTCGGGGCGCTCGGCCGCGATGACCTTCTCCACGAAGTCCGGCGTCACCGGCTCGATGTAGGTCGCGTCCGCGAACTCCGGATCCGTCATGATCGTCGCCGGATTCGAGTTCACCAGGCTCACGCGCAGGCCCTCGGCCCGCAGCACCCGGCAGGCCTGCGTGCCCGAGTAGTCGAACTCGGCCGCCTGCCCGATCACGATCGGCCCGGAGCCGATCACCAGCACGTGCTGGATGTCCGTCCTCTTCGGCATCAGGCCTTCTTCTCCTGTGTCTTGCGGGATACCCGCACCCAGTCGCCCCCCGCGAGCTGGGCTCCGCCAGTGTGGCTCACGCGGGACTCCATCAACTCAACGAACTCGTCGAACAGCGGCGCGGCGTCGTGCGGACCCGCTGCCGCTTCGGGGTGGTACTGCACGGAAAACGCCGGGACGTCAAAGGCGCGCACGCCCTCGACGGTGTCGTCGTTCGGGCAGTAATGGCTGATTTGCGCTGCCCCGTAAGGGGAATCGAACCGCTGGCCCGGCTCGCCCTCGAGAGCGAAACCGTGGTTCTGCGCGGTGATCGCGACCCGTCCGGTCGCCACGTCGATCACCGGGATGTTGATCCCCCGGTGCCCGTAGCGCATCTTGTACGTCCCGAGACCCAGGGCCCGGCCGAGGATCTGGTTGCCGAAACAAATCCCGAACAACGGAATCCGCTGCTCCAGAACGGTTTTCGTCAACGCCGTCGCGTGCGCGGTCGTCGCCGGGTCGCCCGGGCCGTTGGACAGGAACACCCCGTCCGGCTCGAGCGCCAGCAGCTCCTCCGCGCTCGTGCTCGACGGCAGCACGTGCACCTCGATGCCCCGCTGCGTCATCAACCGCGGCGTGTTCGACTTGATCCCCAAGTCCAGCGCCGCGACGCGGAATCGCCGTTCCCCTTGCGCCGCAACGACATACGGCCGCTCCGTGGAGACCTCGCCCGCGAGGTCCGCGCCCTTCATCTGCGGACTCGCCAGCACCTCCGCGACCATCTGCTCGTCGCTGCCCAGCGCGTCGCCCGAGAAAACGCCCGCGCGCATCGCGCCCTGCTCGCGCAGATGCCGCGTCAGGGTCCGGGTGTCCACTTCGGAAATCCCGACCACGCCCTGGCGCACCAGCTCCTCGTCCAGCGTGCGCTTGGCCCGCCAGCTCGACGGCGTGCGCGCGGGATCCCGCACCACGTAACCGGAAACCCAGATCCGGGACGATTCGTCGTCCTCGTCGTTCCAGCCGGTGTTCCCGATCTGCGGCGCGGTCTGCACCACGATCTGCCGGTGGTACGACGGATCCGTCAGCGTTTCCTGGTACCCCGTCATGCCGGTGCAGAACACCGCCTCGCCGAGGGTCCGCCCGCGCGCGCCGTACGCCGCGCCGCGGAACACCCGGCCGTCTTCGAGAACCAGGGCGGCGGGGCCGCGAGTGCCGGTGCTCACTGGGCACCTCCCTTGATGTCGTGATCGGAAAGCTCTTCGATCCACTGTGGATAATCGTCTAGTTCGTCGCCGCGGAACCCGGTGTCCAGCTCGACGTCGCCGAGCCGCCAGGTGATCACCAGCAGCACGTCGGTGCCGGTGACCTTCCCGGCGAGCCGGGAGTCGCGGCGGATCCCGGTGATCGAGGCGCGCGGGATCCAGAAGTCCGGCAGCCCGCCGCGTTCGACGGCCACCCCGTCCGGGTGCAGCCGCCAGACCGCGCCGGAGCGCGGGCCCGCGCCCCGGGTGACGACGCGGTCCTGCCAGTTGCCCGCGGTCGTCGTGCCCACGTACACGCCGGTCGATTCGAGCTGGAACTCGCCGGGCTCGGCCGGGATCTCCGGGAACGGGGCGATCCGGGCGCTCTGCGAGCGCGCCTTGCGCCGCCAGCCGACCCACATGCCCCACAGGCACAGCAGGAAGAACGCGGCGATCCCCAGCGTCAGCAGCAACCGCTCCATCAGCAGATCTTCCCTTCGCGTGCGGTGATCCGCCCGCGCAGCAGGGTCGCCGTCACCACGCCGGGCAACCGCATTCCCTCGTACGGGGTGTTGGCCGCGATGCTGGCCAGTTCGGCCCCGCGGACGGTCCATTCGGCGTCCGGGTCGACCAGCGTCAGGTTCGCCGGTTCGCCGGCTTCGATCGGACGGCCGTGCCCGGCCAGGTTCCCGACCTCCGCCGGCCGCTCGCTCATCACGCGGGCGACGCCGCGCCAGTCGAGCAGGCCGGTCTTGACCATCGTCTCGACGACTACCGACAGCGCGGTCTGCAGGCCGAGCATGCCGGGCCGGGCCGCGGCCCATTCGGTGTCCTTGTCCTGCACGGCGTGCGGCGCGTGGTCGGTGGCGACGCAGTCCACGACGCCCTCGGCCAGCGCGGCGCGCAGCTTTTCCGCGTCGCCGCCGGTGCGCAGCGGCGGGTTGACCTTGTTGACCGGGTCGTAGGTCTCCAGCCGGTCGTCGGTCAGCAGCAGGTGGTGCGGCGTGACCTCGGCCGACACCTTCGTGCCGCGCTCCTTCGCCCAGCGCAGGACGTCGACCGTGCCCGCGGTGGAGACGTGGCAGACGTGCAGCCGCGCGTTCGCGTGCAGCGCCAGCAGGCAGTCGCGCGCGACGATCGACTCCTCCGCCGACGCCGGCCAGCCCGCGTAGCCCAGCCGCGACGCCTGCTCGCCCTCGTGCGCCTGCGCGCCGACGGTGAGCCGCGGTTCCTCCGCGTGCTGGGCGATCACCGCGTCGAGCGCGGTCGAGTACTCCAGCGCGCGGCGCATCAGCAGCGGGTCCGCGACGCACACGCCGTCGTCGGAGAAGACCCGCACCGCCGCGGTGCCCTTGGCCATCGTGCCCAGTTCGGCGAGCTTCTCGCCCTTGAGCCCGACGGTGACCGCGCCGACCGGGTGGACGTCGACCAGGCCGACCTCCTGCCCGCGCCGCCACACGTGATCGGTGACGAGCGCGTTGTCCGCGACCGGATCGGTGTTGGCCATGGCGAACACGGCGGTGTAGCCGCCCAGAGCGGCCGCGGCGGAACCGGTGTCGATGGTCTCGGTGTCTTCGCGCCCCGGCTCGCGCAGGTGCGTGTGCAGGTCGACGAACCCGGGCAGCAGGACCTGGCCCTTGGCGTCGAGCACTTCGGCGCCCTCGGGAACGCGTACCTCGCCGATCGCGGCGATCACGCCGTCGGTGACCAGGACGTCCACCGGCTCGCCCTCTCCGTACGGGCGGGCACCCTTGATCACGATGCTCACGCGGCAGCTCCTTCACTGGCCAGGAGGTGGTAGAGGACCGCCATGCGCACGTGCACGCCGTTGCGGACCTGTTCGGTAATGGCCGAGGAGGGGGAATCCGCGACCGCGGAAGCGATCTCCATGCCGCGCAGCATCGGGCCGGGGTGCAGCACGACGGCGTGGTCCGGCAGCAGCGCTTGGCGACGCTCGGAGAGGCCGTAGGAAATCGAGTATTCGCGCGCGGACGGGAAGAAGCCCCCGTGCATGCGTTCGGCCTGGACGCGCAGCATCATCACCGCGTCGACCGCAGGCAGCTCAGCGTCGAGGTCGTGCGACACCGTGACCGGCAGCTTCTCCACGCCGACCGGCAGCAGCGTCGGCGGCGCGACGAGCACCACCTCCGCGCCGAGCGTGCTGAGCAGGTGGATGTTGGACCGCGCGACCCGGCTGTGCAGGACGTCGCCGACGATCGCGATCCGCCGGTCCTTCAGGGAACCGAGGCGTTCGCGCAACGTCGCGGCGTCCAGCAGCGCCTGCGTGGGGTGCTCGTGCATGCCGTCGCCCGCGTTGACCACCGCGGTGCCCGGCCCGGCGAGCCAGCCGGACAGCCGGTGCGCGGCCCCCGAGGCGGGGTGCCGGATGATCACGCAGTCGGCGCCCGCGGCGGCCAGCGTGAGCGCGGTGTCCCGCAGGGACTCGCCCTTGTTCACCGAGGAACTGGACGCCGAGACGTTGATCACGTCCGCGCTCATCCACTTCCCGGCGATCTCGAAGGACACCCGGGTGCGCGTCGAGTTTTCGTAGAACAGCGTGATCACGGTGCGGCCGCGCAGGGTCGGCAGCTTCTTGACCTCGCGGCCGAGCAGCGTGTGCTTCAGCTCGTCGGCGGTGTCGAGCACGGCGGTCGCGGTGTCCGCGTCGAGCCCGTCGGTGGCGAGCAGGTGCTTCACCGGGTTTCTCCTTCCGGCGCGCGCAGCAGCACCGCGTCCCGGCCGTCGGTTTCGGACAGCAGGACGGAGACGCCTTCGGCGCGCGCGGTGGGCACGTTCTTGCCGACGTAGTCGGCGCGGATCGGCAGCTCGCGGTGGCCGCGGTCGACGAGCACGGCGAGCTGGACGGCACGCGGGCGGCCGTGGTCGCGCAGGGCGTCGAGGGCGGCGCGGATGGTGCGGCCGGAGAACAGGACGTCGTCGACGAGGATGACGACGCGGTTGTCGATCCCGTCCGGCGGCAGCTGCGTCTGCTCGAGAGCGCGCGGCGGACGGCGGCGGAGATCGTCGCGGTAAAGGGTGACGTCGAGGGCACCGTGCGGCGGCGCGACCCCGGCGAACTCGCCGATCTTCTCGGCGAGGCGCGCGGCCAGCGGGGTGCCGCGCGTGGGGATGCCGAGCAGCACCGGGTACTGCTCCGGCGGACCGGCTCCGAGAGCGGTCTTCTCGATGACCTGGTGGGCCATCCTCGCGATCGTGCGCGCGACATCACCGGCGGACAGCAGCTCGCGCTCTCCCGCCGGCTCCGCCGCGCCACGCGGACGTGACGACAAGGCGGACCTCCTTCCCCGCCTCTCTGGACGGGTCCTTAAAGGACGTCGGCAACCGGCTGCTGCCGGAAACCGCACCGACAGTAGCAGGACCGGTCAATCAGTCTTCCGGGTGGTACGCGCACGGCCGCCACCTGCGCGGACCGACCTTCTGCTTGACCTGGTGACAACTATGCGTAACCATTACTCTGAGTATTCGACTCGAGGAGTCCCCGGCTCCGGTCCTCCCGGCCGGGCAGGGGCGATGAAACGGAGAACCACCAGATGGGCGATTACGCCAAGGCGCTCGGGGCCAAGCTCCGCGGGATCCGCCAGCAGCAAGGCCTGTCCCTGCACGGGGTCGAGCAGAAGTCCGGCGGACGCTGGAAGGCCGTCGTGGTCGGCTCGTACGAGCGCGGCGACCGGGCGGTCACCGTCCAGAAGCTGGCCGAGCTGGCGGACTTCTACGGCGTGCCGGTGGTCGAACTGCTGCCGGAGGGCCGGGTCCCCTCGGGAGCCGAACCCGCCACGAAGATCGTCATCAACCTGGAGCGGCTCCAGCAGCTGCCCGCGGAGAAGGTCGGCCCGCTCGCCCGGTACGCGGCCACGATCCAGAGCCAGCGCGGCGACTACAACGGCAAGGTGCTCTCCATCCGCACCGAGGACCTGCGCTCGCTCGCCATCATCTACGACATGACCCCCGGCGAGCTGACCGAGCAGCTCATCGACTGGGGCGTCCTCCCGCCGGAAGCCCGCCCGTCCAAAGAGGACTGAGCACTGATGGCGGCAGCGGCCGTGCACGACGCGGCGGGCTTCCCGCGCCCGGGGAACCGGGAACGCCCGCCGCGCTTCGGGTGCGGTTCCGGCTGAAATCCGGCCGCCGCATCCGGCCGGGACCTCGGTTTATCCAGGGTGCCCGTGTCCGCTGACCTGCATTTTCGTCCTGCGGCGAATCGGCGGATCGCTCGCCGCGATTCCCGCGCATGCCGCGCCGGGAACGAATCCGTTCCGGCGTATTTTCCGCTCCAGGCCGCGCCGCCGGGACTATTCCCGCTCCGGCCGCTTCCCCTCTCCGGACCTGCGGTTTCCGAGCGGATTCCCTGACCTGGTTCGCAGTTCGGCTTCGAGCGCCGCCCGCGACCGCTTCTTGCCGCGCATCGCTGAAAAGCGTTGCCCCGCCGCGGTTTCCCCGCCTCAAGCCGCGATTCCCGCCGCACGGCACCGGATTTCCCGGCTGGTCGCGGTTTTCCTGTCGCACCGGCGGGCTGCTCACTCACCGCAGCGAGTCTGGAAAACCACCGCTGCCAACTCACCGGATCGCCGCGAAACCGCTCGGGTGCGCCCGGCGCGAATGGTGCCCGCCGACCGGTTCTGATTCCGCTCGGTGATCAATTTTCTCCCGGACGCCCCTCGCGCCCGGCCGCCTCGGCCGTGCGGTGACCCGATCAGGCAGCGGCCATTCAGGTGGCCGCTTCCCCCGGCCGGGTTACCTCCGGCTACCGGGCCGCCAGCGCTACAGGACCGCGCGCAGCCGGTCGGCGATCGTGCCGATGCGGCCGAGCACGCCGTTGATGAATCGGGGCGAGTCGTCCGTCGACAGTTCCTTCGCGAGACCGACCGCTTCGTCGATCGCGACCGCGTCGGGAACGTCCGCCGACCACAGCATCTCGTACACGCCGACGCGCAGGACAGCCAAGTCGACCGGCGGCATCCGCTCGAGGGTCCAGCCCTGCGAGTGTTCCGCCAGCAGTTCGTCGATCCGCTCGCGCTGGGCCGTGACGCCCTCGACGACGGTGATCGTGTAGTCCGCGATCGGGTCGACCTCGACCGCGCCGACCCGGTCGGCCAGCAGCGTGACCGGGTCGGCGGACCGCTGGGCGGCCTCGTACAGCATCTCGACCGCGCGCCGGCGGGCCTGCCGCCTGCTGATCGCGCCGCCGCGGTTCGGGTGCGGGGGAAGCTTGTCCGCCATCAGCTGGAGACGCGGCCGAGGTAACGGCCGTCGCGGGTGTCGACCTTGATCTTCTCGCCGGTCGAGAGGAACAGCGGGACCTGGATCTCCGCGCCGGTCTCGAGCGTCGCCGGCTTGGTGCCGCCGGTGGAGCGGTCGCCCTGCAGGCCCGGGTCGGTGTGCTGGATGACCAGCTCGACCGAAGTCGGCAGCTCGACGTACAGCGGCTCGTTCTCGTGCACCGCGACCTGGACCTCGGTGTTCTCGAGCATGTAGTTCGCGTTGTCGCCGACGGTCTCGGCGGGCACGGTGATCTGGTCGTAGGTGTCGCCGTCCATGAAGACGAAGTCCGCGCCGTCCTTGTACAGGTACGTCATGTTCCGGCGGTCCACCGTGGCCGTCTCGACCTTCGTGCCCGCGTTGAAGGTCTTGTCGACGACCTTCCCGGTCAGCACGTGCTTGAGCGTGGTGCGCACGAAGGCGCCGCCCTTGCCCGGCTTGACGTGCTGGAACGCGGTGACGCTCCACAGCTGGCCGTCCAGGTTGAGGACGAGTCCGTTCTTCAGGTCGTTGGTGGTGGCCACGAGTCTTCAGGTCTCCTGTGTTCGATCTCTTCGGCCGCGGCCGTCATACGGCCACGAGGTCCTTGGTGCTCAGGGTGAGGAGTTCGGGTCCGGAGTCCCGCACGACGAGCGTGTCCTCGATGCGCACGCCACCGCGCCCCGCGAGGTACACGCCGGGCTCGACGGTGACCGCCATACCGGCGGACAGTGTACCGACGCCCGCCGCGGCGAGACTCGGTGCCTCATGCACCTCCAGCCCGACGCCGTGGCCGAGACCGTGCGCGAACTGCTCTCCGTACCCGGCGTCAGCGATCACCGAGCGCGCCGCGGCGTCCACTTCGGACACCACGGCGCCGGGGCGGACGGCCTCGGTTCCCGCCGCCTGCGCGCGGTGCACGAGGTTGTAGAGCTCGCGCTGCCAGTCCGCGGGTTCGCCGAGGACGACCATGCGGGTCATGTCCGAGTGGTAGCCGTCGACGGTCGCGCCGAAGTCGAATTTCACGAAGTCGCCGCGGCGCAGTTCGGCCCCGGTCGGGCGGTGGTGCGGGATCGCCGAGTTCGGTCCGGCGGCGACGATGGACTCGAACGAGATCCCGGACGAACCGTGCTCCAGCATCCGGTTCTCCAGGTCGCGGGCCACTTCCAGCTCGGTCCGGCCCGGCCGCACTCCCCCGGCCTCGAGCAGCGCGGCCAGCGCGCGGTCGGCGGCGGCGCACGCGGCGCGCAGGGCGGCGATCTCGACCTCGTCCTTGACCACCCGCAGCTGCTCGATCAGCCCCGGCGTGCGGACCAGCTCGACCCGGTCGAAGCGCACCTTGAGGTGCTCGTGCTCCTCGACGCTCACGTGCTGGCTCTCGAACCCGGTCCGGCCGTAGTCCGCGAGCCGGTCGGCCGCGTGCGCCGCGAGCGCGCGGGCGCTGGCCCGGTCGAGCACGCGCTCCAGGTCGGGCACCTCCGACTCCGACTGGGCCGTGTAGCGCCCGTCGGTGCAGAACAGGGTCTTCGCGTCGCCGCCCGCGTGCAGCAGCAGCGCGGCGTTCGACCCGGTGAACCCGGTCAGGTAGCGGATGTTGAGCAGATCGGTGACCAGCAGCGCGTCGACCCCGTTCTCGTGGAGCAGGGCGGCGAGCGCGGCACGGCGGCGAGCGTGGATTTCCGGCACCCGACCAGCTTAACCAGCGGCTTCCGGCCGTCGTTCCGACGCTGTTCCAGCGCGGTTCCGGCACGGTTCGAGCACGGCGGACGGGACGGCCTACTGGCGGTTAACTTCGGCGCGCCTACACTCCGTCCATGCTGGGTGCCTGGTTGACGCGCGGGCTGGTCATGGCGGTCGTGCACGCCGCCGCGATGACGCTGCTCGCCAAGTGGTCCGTGTTCCACCCGACCGGCCAGACGCTGTTCACGTCGCTCACCATCGCCGTACTGGTCGGCCTGGCGGCGCTGTGGAGCGCGATCGACGGCTGGCGCGACCTGCGCGACAGGGGGCGCGCGTGGTTCATCGCTTCCCTGGTCGCGGGCGTGTGCTCGGGCATCCTGTACGTGATCGGGCGGGCCATTTTCGTCGACCAGACCGGGGTTTCCGAGCTGGGCGCCGCACTTACCGGCGGAGCGGCGTTCTCCGCGCTGCTCGTGCTGGTCCCCGCCGGGCTGGGGCTGTTCGTCGGCGGGCGGATGCGGCGTCCGGCGGCGGAAGACGACGAGGATTCCTCCGGGCCGGAGCCGGACGACGAGGACGAAGACGGCACCGGCAGCCGTTCCGGCGAGCTCGAACTCCCGCCGAGCCCGGCCCCGCGGACCGCTCCGAAGCCTTCGCCGGTCAGCCGCCCAGCGGCAAACCGCGCGCGGCGCCGTCCCACTGTCGCGGGTCGATCTCCTGCACCCCGGAACCGTTGAGCGCCACGATCGTCGTGTCCGGCAGGCCGTAAAGCTGCCCGTCGAGCACCATGCCGTAGCCGCGGCCGTACGCGTGCACGATGGTCGCTCCCGAACGCAGGCGGGTTGTCACCGGCATGTCCGGCACCTGCGGCAGCGGCCGGTCGACCAGCTCCGCGGCGAGCACGGCGGCGACTGAACGCCGGTCGATCCGGATGCGCTCGCCGCGGCGGTAAAGGTCGATCATGCGGTCCGGGGACGGCATCGCGACGCCGTCGAAGGTCGCGGTGCTGCGAGACGGGGTCGAGCAGCCGCCCGCGCCTTTCACGTCGAGCCCGAAGTGCTTCAGCCCGGTCGGCGCGCTCGCCGGGCCGATCTCGGTGGCGCGCACGACGTCCAGCGACACCAGGTCGCACGGATCGCTGACCGACGTCGGCGCGTGCCCGTCCGGACGGCGGACGAGGCCGGGGCCTTCCTTCCACGCGCCCGGGATGACGACCGGTTTGTACGGCTGCATCGTGAAATCGCGGTCCCAGAACGTGATCGTCGTGCCGTCCGCGGTTTCGTGCGCGATGGCGAAGGCGTCGAGCGCGCCGACCCACTCCAGGTCCACGCTGAACGCGTCGACCACCGACCGGGTCCGCGGCGCGTCGGTCGTCGCGGTGGGCTCGAAGCCCTTCTCCCCCAACGCTTCCACGCCTTCGCGGAACGCCGGGTCGTGCGCCCGGATCACGAACTGGCCCGCCCCGTTCCAGCCCGCCGCGCGGCCGGTGGTGTCGGTGAACATGAGGTAGTACCAGCCGTCGAGGAACACTACGGAGGGCTGGCCGGCGCCGTAGACGTTGGCGCGGTGGACGTCGTGGGACGCGCCGAGAATCGGCTTGCCGCCGTTCGACCGGGTCCAGTGGATGCCGTCCGGGCTGGTGGCCATGCCGATCGCGTTGCCGAGCGCGTGGTCGCCCGCCGCGCCGGTGTAGTACATGAAGTACGTGCCGCCGACGCGCAGCACCGACGGGTCGCAGGTGTGCATGCCGTCGAAGTTGCCGGGCGCGCCGGACAGGACCGCCACGGGCGCACCGCCACCCGGTCCGGTGAAGGGTCCGTCGGCCGAGGGACCTTCGGCGTAGAGAATGTCGTCGCCCGGCGGCGGGGCGCTGCTGTACTGGCTGCACCACCACATCCGGGTGCGGCCGTTCTCGACCATCACGGTGGGGCCGTAGTTGTAGGACGCGTCCGCCGCCCCGGCCGCCACCACCCCGCCGCTCTGCCGGGCGGCCCCCGCGGCGAGCGCGACATCCGCCGCCCGAGGCGGATCCTGAGAGGATTGCGGCGCTCCCCCGGCGATGCCGCCGTGCCCGGTGCCCTCGGCTTGCGGCTGGGCGGAAGTCTGGCTGCACCCGGAAACGAGGGAACCGGCGATCAGCAACGAGAGCAGCTGACGCACGGGTCGCCGACCCCCACGACGGAACGGGTGCATGATCGCCGAGTGTAGCGACAGGGGCACCGGATGGGTGAACCACATCGCGCATCCGCCGGTCAGACGGCGGGTTTACCGAGGGCTTGCTTTTCGCGCGGGAAAGCCCGCTGCGGTAGCGGATCTGCGGCTGGGTTGGGTGCCTCGCGGTTGCCAGGCGGGGATGGATGTCGTCGGTCCGGCGCAACGCGGCAACCGCCGACGTCGAGACCGGCGGTCGGGATCCCAGAAGGCGTGCGGTCCCGCATTTGCCCGCCGCCCGCTGTCCGGCCGCCAGCTCGAGACGAATGCGGCGCGATCCAGCGCACCCGGCCACAACACCAGACCACGGTTCAGCTGCAACCGCCCCGCGCCCCTACCGGGAGGTCAAGACGAATGCGCCGCCGACGCCGAGATCGACGCTGACGCCGGTAGCGAGACCAGAAAGAGTGCCCCACCGCATCTGCCCGCCGCCCGCTGTCGGCCGCCAACTCAGAACAATGCGGCGCAATCCAGCTGCAACCGCCCCGCGTTCGCAACCGGGCGGTCAGGACGAGTGCGCGGCGATCCAGCGCAACGCGAGGCCGTAACCGTCCACTCCGAGGCCGACGATCACGCCGGTCGCGATGTCGGACAGCACGCTGTGGTGCCGGAATTCCTCGCGCTTGTGCACGTTGCTGATGTGCAGCTCGATCAGCGGCGCGGTGAGCTGGGCGGCGGCGTCGCGGACGGCGATCGAGTAGTGCGTCCACGCGCCGGCGTTCAGTACGACCGGCGCGCCCGCGTCGGCGGCTTCGTGCAGCCAGCCGACCAGTTCGCCTTCGTGGTCGGTCTGCCGGACCTCGACGTCGAGACCGAGCTCCTGGCCGGTCGTGACGCACAGCTGCGCGAGGTCGTCGTGTGTGGTGGAGCCGTAGACGTCCGGCTCGCGTTTGCCCAGGCGGCCGAGGTTGGGGCCGTTGAACACGAACGCCTTCACAGCAGCACGCTCCCGCCGTTTTCCGGGGTCTCGGCCGCGATCGCCGAGTACGCGGCGGCGAGCAGCGACGGGTCGGGGCCTTCCAGACGGCCGGGTTTGCCGAGCCCGTCGAGGACGACGAACCGCAGTACGCCGGAGCGGGTTTTCTTGTCGCCCTTCATGGTTTCCAGCAGCTGGGGCAACGCGTCCGGGGCGTAGGTGGTAGGCAGGCCGATCAGCTTGAGCACGGAGGCGTGCCGGTCGGCGGTGGCGTCGTCGAGGCGTCCGGCCAGCCGGGCCAGTTCCGCCGCGAACACCAGGCCGACGCTGACCGCCGCGCCGTGCCGCCAGCGGTAGCGCTCGCGGCGTTCGATGGCGTGGCCGAGGGTGTGGCCGTAGTTGAGGATTTCGCGCAGGTCGGACTCGCGCAGGTCGGCCGCGACGACGTCGGCCTTCACCTGGATCGAGCGGCGGACCAGCTCGGCGAGCACGTCACCGGTCGGGTCGAGCGCTCGTTCCGGGTCGGCCTCGATCAGCTCGAGGATCCGCGGGTCGGCGATGAACCCGGTCTTGACGATCTCGGCCATCCCGGCGACGAGTTCGTTGCGCGGCAAGGATTCCAGCGTCGCGAGATCGACCAGGACGGCCGAGGGCTCGTGGAAGACGCCGACGAGGTTCTTGCCCGCCTCGGTGTTGATCCCGGTCTTCCCGCCGACCGCCGCGTCGACCATGCCGAGCAGCGTCGTCGGCACGTTCACCAGCCGGACGCCGCGCATCCAGGTGCCCGCGACGAACCCGGCGAGGTCCGTGACCGCCCCGCCGCCGAGCGCGACGACCACGCCGCGCCGGTCCAGCCCGATCCGGCCGAGGACCTCCCAGCAGAAACTGGCGACGGAGAAGGCCTTGCCGTCCTCTGCGTCAGGAATTTCGACGCGGTGCGCGTCGAGACCGGCCGCGGCCAGCTCGTCGCGTACGGCCTCGGCGGTGGCGGTGAGCGTCGGCGGGTGGATCAGCGCGACCTTCGACGCGTCGGCGAGCTGCTCGGTGAGTTCGCCGAGCAGGCCGCGCCCCACGAGCACGTCGTACGGCTGCGCGGTGGCGACCCGGATCCGGACGGGCGGGGTGGCGGACACGGTTCTCCTCACTGCTCCCGGACCCGGCGGTCCTGGGCTGCGTGGTCCTGGGCTGGGCGGTGGCTCAGTGGCATCGGCTGCTCGCGGCCGACGCGGGTGCGGACGGGCTGCTGGCTCCCGCCGGACTTGGCGGCCCGCCAGCCCGGCGCGACAGACCGAACGTGGTTCGGAGCAGCCAGCCGGACGGAGCCGTGCTGGCCGGTGCCGGGCCGGTGGCGGGTCACTGTTCGCGGACCCGGTCGGGTTCGAGGGCGGCGACGGCGGCCGCGACGACCTCTTCCGGCGTCAGCTTGTCGGTCTCGATCTCGACGGTCGCCACCTCGCGGTACACCGGCAGCCGCTGATCGAGCAGGGCTTTGAAGGTGGCGCGCGGGTTGATCCCGGCGAGCAGCGGGCGGGCGCTGGACATCCCGGTGCGCTGCACTCCGGCGGCGAGCCCGACGTTCAGGAAAACCACGATGTGGTCCTGAAGCCGGGCGCGGGTGCCCGGGCTGAGCGGGGCGCCGCCGCCGAGGGAGAGCACGCCGTCGTGTTCGGCGAGTGCGGTGGCGACCGCTTCCTCCTCGAGCGCGCGGAACGCCGGTTCGCCGTCGTCGGCGAAGATGTCCGAGATGGCGCGTCCGGCGCGGGCGACGATGTCGTCGTCGGTGTCTCGGAAGGTCACGCCGAGCGCGGCGGCCAGCAGCGGGCCGACCGTGCTCTTGCCGGAGCCCGGCGGTCCGACGACGACCGCGCGCGGGCTCACCAGCGCTCCTCGAGCGCCTTCAAGTACGCCTGCGCGTTGCGCCGGGTCTCGGCGAGCGAGTCGCCGCCGAACTTCTCCAGCGCCGCGTCCGCGACGACCAGCGCCACGACCGACTCCAGCACCACGCCCGCGCGCGGCACCGCGCACACGTCGGAGCGCTGGTGGATCGCCACGGCGGGCTCGCCGGTCTTGACGTCCACTGTGGACAGTGCCTTGGGCACGGTCGAGATCGGCTTCATCGCGACGCGCACCCGCAGCGGTTCGCCGTTGGTGATGCCGCCTTCGAGCCCGCCCGCGCGGTTCGACCGGCGCGTGACGCCGACCGGTCCGGTGCCGCGGTCGATCTCGTCGTGCGCCTGGCTGCCCCAGCGGCGGGCGGTGGTGAAGCCGTCGCCGACCTCGACGCCCTTCATCGCCTGCACGCCCATGAGCGCGCCGGCGAGCCGCGCGTCGAGACGGCGGTCCCAGTGCACGTGCGAGCCGAGGCCCGGCGGCAGTCCGTAGACGATCACCTCGATCACGCCGCCGACGGTGTCGCCGGCCTTCCGCACCGCGTCGACCTCGGCGACCATCGCCTCGGTCCCCTCGGCCGAGAACGCGCGCACCGGGCTCTCGTCGATCGCCGCGAGGTCGCCCGGCTGCGGCAGCGGGCCGTCCGGGGCGTCGGCGCCGCCGATGGAGACGACATGGCTCAGCACCTCGGCCCCGAGCAGCTGCCGCAGGAAGTTCCGCGCGACCGTGCCGAGCGCAGTCCGCGAGGCTGTCTCGCGGGCGCTGGCGCGCTCCAGGACGGGACGGGCCTCGTCGAAGCCGTACTTCTGCATGCCGGGCAGGTCGGCGTGCCCCGGGCGGGGCCGGGTCAGCGGCTCGTTGCGGGCGAGCCCGGCGAGCTCGGCCTCGTCGACCGGGTCGGCCGCCATGACCTTCTCCCACTTGGGCCACTCGGCGTTCTCGATCTGGACGGCGATCGGGCCGCCCTGGGTGACCCCGTGCCGGACCCCGCCGAGGAACTGGACCTGGTCGGTCTCGAAGCCCATCCGCGGGCTGCGGCCGAACCCGAGCCGGCGCCGCGCGAGCTGCGCGGACAAGTCCGAGGTCGTCACCTCCACCCCGGCAGGCAGCCCCTCGAGCACAGCGGCGAGGGCGGGTCCGTGCGATTCTCCAGCGGTGATCCAGCGCAGCACCGGACAATCCTGTCACGGCCGGTCCGAGCGCCTGGCAGAGCCCCTGGCCTCAGGCGATGCCCGTTCCAGCGGCTGGGAACACCGCGCACGCCCAGGTGGCCAGAACCAGGCCGGGGCCGTAGGGCACGCGGAGAGGTCCGGCCCGGATTCGGGAGTGCACAGGCCCGGTCTGCGGCGCGGGGGCAGCGACCGTCGGCAAAGGGGCGGAGCCGGTTGGCGCGGGCACGCGGGCACCGTCGGCCGGAATGGCATTCGGAAGTTCTCCCCGGCTCTCGGACCGGAGTGACAGCGCGCCGGTCTCGGTGGCCGGTAGGCGGACAGAACTCCCAGATCCGCGTGCTTGCTGGATCCGGCGCAGCAGCCACATCGGCACCATGGCCGCCGCGCTCACCATCGCCGCCAGGACCGCGGCCACCGCCGGGGCCAGTCCGCCGACCGCGCCCAGCACAGCGCCGAAAGACCCGGCCAGCTTCACGTCCCCGGGGCCGAGCCCGCCCGCGGACAAGCGATGGACGATCAGGTGCGTCCCGCCGAACAGCAGGCATCCCAAGACCGCACCTGCGGCCAACCGCCATCCCCCGCCACTGAGGGCGGCGAGAGCGAGCGTCAGGGCCACCACGGGGTAAGCGGGCAGGGTGAGGACGTCCGGGAGGCGGCGGTGCCGGACATCGGCCAGCGCGAGGGGCACGCCGAGCACCGAAACCAGCCACGCCACGGGCAGCCACCAAGCCGGGAGCGCGCCAGAGTCGGCACGCGCCGCGGCCACCGCGACTGCCGCGACGGCGGTTGTCATGCCGAGTACGGCGGAGACCGGGGCACCGGCTTTCTTCGTCATCACCAGCAGCACGAGGACCACCGCCCCGGCTGCGAGCACTGCTGTCAGAACCATGCGACCAGCCTGTCGCCACCGCCTGGACCAGGGCAAACAAATCAGGGTGCGAGGGGACCCCTCGTGCGCGACACGCCGGAAGGTTCACTCGACGGAGGCACTTCAGCCGCGAGAAGAAGCCAAAACCCCGTCCCCGGCAAGGGAAGCCCGCCGGTATCCGGTCGGATTGACGCCGCGCAGCCGTTTGAACGCCGAGCTGAACCCGAACGCGTCCGAGTACCCCACCGCGCGCGCCACCTCCGCGATCGGCATCGACGGCTGTTCCGTCAGGAGGTCCGCGGCCAGGGTCATCCGCCATCGGGTCAGGTAGGTCATCGGCGGCTCCCCCGCCAGGTCCGCGAAGCGTTTGGCCAACGTGGACCGCGAAACTCCGGTCCGGGCGGCCAGCGTGACGACCGTCCACGGCGCCGCCGGATCCGCGTGCAGCAAGCGGAGGGCCGCGCCCACCACCCGGTCCCGCTGGGCCGCCCACCACGGCGGCGGCGTTCCCCCTGGACGGTCGAACCAGTCGCGCAGGAGGCAGACCAGCATCCAGTCCAGCAAGCGGTCCAGGACGACTTGCTGGCCCGGCGCGTCGACGGCCAGTTCGGCTGCCAGATGATCCAGCACCGGATCTTCCGCGGCCGAGGACGGCGGCCGGACGACTACCGGCAGTGCGTCCAGCAGCGCCGACATCCGGCCGCGGCTCCGCACCGGGTACGCGCCGACGATCAGGTTGGTTTCGCCGTGAAAGGGATCGTTCCAGCCCAGGCGATGCCGAGTGCCGCCCTGGTCGGGAGTCGCGCAGAACTCGCCGCAGTCGACCGGGGCGGCGGAGGTGTCGAGACTGTCCACGAAGGAAAACGGGCCGCGCACGAGGATGGTCTCGCGGGCCCGCAACAGCTCCGGCGGGTGATCTTCCGGAACGACCCAGCCCTCGCCGCTCAACAGCGTGCACAGGGTCAGCGGGGCACCGTCCACGAAGCGCAGCGACCACGGCGCCGACAGGGCCGTGCAGCCGAACAACGAACCCTGCGCCCGGACCCCGCGGATCAAATCGCTGAACGCGTCCACTCCCCCGAGACTAGACGAATGGACAGGAAATCCGGCGTATTACCCATGGGATCGTCCGAAGACACCCGGTTGAATCCCAGTCATGAGCACTCTCACCGACCACGATCTCGAGTTCCTCCGCCGTCCCCTGCACGGCTTCCTGACCGTCGCCGCCGGACCGCGGCCGCCGCAGCCCCGGCCGGTGTGGTTCGAGGCCGCCGACGACGGCACGATCCAGCTGTTCATGTCCCCGGACTCGGCCAAGATCCGCCAGCTGCGCGAGGACCCGCGCGCGTCGATCGTCGTCGCGGCGCCGGTCGGGGAACCGGAGCGCTGGGTGTCCGTCGCCGGGCACGTCACGATCGAGACCGACGGCGGGCACGACCTCGCCCGCAGGCTCGCCGCCCGGTATTGGGACCTCAGCACCCCGGAAGCCGAAGCCGGGCTGAAACTGCTGCAGGACCTCGACCAGGTCCGGGTCGTCATCCGCCCGGAGAAGGTGCACCGCTACGCGTTCTGAGCCGTCCGCGCGCGGATCGCCCGCACCAGCAGCACCAGGCCGCAGACCACGCAGACCGCTTCGGTGATCACGCCCCAGTATTCGTACTGGCTGTTGAACTGGTCGTGCACGCCGTAGAAGCCCACCGTCACCGACAGCAGGTAGGCCAGCAGCGTCACGCCGCCGAAGCCCAGCGTCAGGAACGCGGGCAGCCAGTGCCGCCAGGCGAGCAAGGCGACCGCGATCAGCACGCCGGCGATGCCGTTCACCAAAAAGAGCGGCCCGACGACCGGGATGTCGGCGTAGCCGCTGCCCCAGTACAGATAGAAGTGGATCGCCGCCGAGCCCGCCAAGCCCGCCGCGCCCAGCACTCGCAGCCAGGTGGTCCCCATGCCGTCTCCTTCCGTGCGTGCTGCCGGATATCGACTACACGCATGGGCGACCGCGGCGGTTCACCGGCACTTGGAGCCGTCCCGGTTCGTTGCACTGGGCATGACTGCCGAACTTCACTCCCGCCGTTCCGTTCTCGTCTCCGGAGCTGCCGTCGCCAGTACCGCAGCCGTCGCGCTCACCGCGTGCGGGAGCGGCGACAGCGGGTCCGGAAAGGCCGCGCCGAAGGCGGGCGGCAAGGTGCTCGCGCTGGCGGAAGTGCCGGTGGGACAAGCGAAATCCGCGAAGACACCGGACGGGCAGGACGTGCTCGTGGCACAGCCGTCGGCCGGGACGGTCGCCTGTTTCAGCGCCGTCTGCACGCACCAGGGCTGCACGGTGAACCCGCCGCGCAACGGTCAGGCGACCTGTCCGTGCCACGGTTCGGTGTTCGACGCGCTGACCGGCGAGGTCAAGAAGGGACCGGCGAGCCAGCCGCTGTCCAAAGTGGCCGTGAAGGTCGAGAACGGGGAGGTCGTCACGGCCTGACCGGAGCCGCCCTTTGTGGACAAGCTCTGTCCACAAAGGGCGGTCGGATCAATCGTTCCAGGTGAACAGCTCGTCGCCGGCGGCGACCGTGCGCCCGCCTTCGAGGCCGGCGAGCACGTCGGCGGACGCGTCGAGGCCGACGACCGGGACGATCGGCGAGTAGCCCTTGGCGGCGACCGCCTCCGGGTCCCAGCCGACGATCGGCTGGCCCGCCCGCACCGTCTCGCCCTTGACGACGTGCAGGGTGAACCCCTCGCCCTTTTCCTTGACCGTGTCGATGCCGAGGTGCACGAGCACCGCGCGGCCGTCCTCGGTGGCCACGACGTACGCGTGCGGGTGCAGCGTCACCACGGTCCCGTCGACCGGGGCGACCGCGTCGGCGCGGCCGCCGGACGGCCGGACCGCGATGCCCGGGCCCACCATCGCCTCGGCGAACACCGGGTCGGGCACCTCGGTGATCGCGACGACCTCGCCCGCGACCGGGCTCAGGATCGGCAGGCTCACATCAAGTCCTCGATGTCGCTGGCGATGGTGTCCGCCTCCGGGCCGACGATGACCTGGACCGCCGAGCCCATCTTCACGACGCCCATCGCGCCGGCGGCCTTGAGCGCCGCTTCGTCCACGGCGGACATGTCCTCGATCTCGCACCGCAGCCGCGTGATGCAGCCCTCGATCTCGATGACGTTGTCCGCGCCGCCGAGCGCCGCGAGAATCTTTTCCGGCCTGTCATCCGCCATCGCGGCCTCCTCGTATCCCGTTGGTTTTCCACCTGGAACAGGTGCTGCCCGCCACCATTACTACGCCGTTTGCCGCCTTGCCCGGCGAGCCCGGCCACGAACGGATAACGGTGGTTGACACCCGCTCTCGCTGCGGAGCATCCTGCCCCATCAGATCATTGGTCTAGACCGGAACGTACCAATCTTCCGGCGCGGACGCGAGCACCGGCCCCGGTGCGCGAGGAGCGAGGGAGGGCGACATCGAGATGAGTGCGGCCGCGCACGTTCCGCCGTCCGACCCCGCCGAGCGCGTGGTGAACGGGCCGACCCCGAAGCACGCCCAGCTGCGGGAGATCCTGCGCCGCCTGGTGGAGCGCGAGCTCCCGCCGGGCTCGCCGATCCCGTCCGAGCGAGAGCTCGCGCAGCACTACGGCGTTTCGAGGCTCACCGTCCGTTCGGCGATCGGGAAGCTCGTCGAGGAAGGACTGCTGGCCCGGGTCAGGGGCAAGGGCACCTTCACCGCCGCGAGGCGGATGGAACTGCAAGTGTACCTGATGTCGTTCACCGACGACATGCGCCGGCGCGGGCTCACCCCGACCACCGAAGTGATCTCGACCTCGACCGAGGTCCCGCCGGTGACTTCGGCGCACGCGCTCGGCCTCGCCGAGGGCGTGCCCGCGCACCGGCTCGTGCGGCTGCGGCGCGCCGACGGCGTTCCGCTGGCCGTGGAACGCGGCTGGTACCACGCGGGCCGGACCCCCGGCCTGCTCGACCTCGACCTGACCCGTTCGCTGTACGCCCAGCTGGCCGACGCTTTCTCGCTCCGGCCGGACCGGGCGTACCAGACGGTGTGGGCCGAATCCGCGGACCGCGAAACGGCGCGCCTGCTCGGCATGCGCACCGGCAGTCCGCTCCTGGTGTTCCGCCGGGTTTCCAGCTCGGGCGGCGAACCGGTGGAGGACATGACGTCCTGGTACCGGGGCGACCACTACCAGGTGACCATGCAGCTGGACCGGAACACCCCGGGTTCCGGCGACCAACCCCACAATGGAGGTATCCGATGAGCGCCACCACCGCGGCTGGGGCTAGCGGAAAGAAGAAGGGCGGCGGCCTTGCCGGGCTGCAGCGCTTCGGCCGCAGCCTCATGCTGCCGATCGCGACCCTGCCCGCGGCCGGCCTGCTGAACCGGCTCGGCCAGGACGACGTCCTCGGCAAGGACGGCCTCAACTGGGGCAAAGCCGCCGACGTGATCGGCGCGGCGGGCGGCGGCATCTTCGACTGGCTGCCGCTGATCTTCGCGATCGGCATCGCGGTCGGCTTCGCCCGCAAGGGCGACGGCTCGACCGCCGTCGCGGCCGTCATCGGCTGGGTCGTGTTCAACAAGGTGATCCAGGCGATCGCCCCGATCAAGAGCCAGCAGGGCTACAAGCCCGGCTGGGACCTCGCGCCGATCCACTGGCCCTACAGCGTCCTGACCGGCATCGTGTCCGGCATCGTGGCGGCCCTGCTGTGGCAGCGCTACCACCGGATCAAGCTGCCGTCCTGGCTGGCCTTCTTCGGCGGCCGCCGGTTCGTGCCGATCATCACCGCGCTGGCGATGATCGTCCTCGGCGTCGTGTTCGGCCTGCTGTTCAAGTACGTCGACGAGGGCATCACCGCGGCGGGCAAGGCGGTCGTCGGCTCGCCGGTCCTCGGCGGCGGGATCTACGGCATGCTCAACCGCCTGCTCATCCCGGTCGGCCTGCACCAGCTGCTGAACGTTCCGGTGTGGTTCATCTTCGGCGGCGGCGACCTGACCAACTTCTTCAACCACGTCCAGGGCTCCGGCGCCTTCATGACCGGGTTCTTCCCGATCATGATGTTCGCCCTTCCCGCCGCGGCGTTCGCGATCGTGCACACCGCGCGTCCCGGGCAGCGCAAGCTCGTCGGCAGCATCATGATCTCGGCCGCGCTGACCGCCTTCGTCACCGGCGTCACCGAGCCGATCGAATTCGCGTTCATGTTCGTCGCATGGCCGCTGTACATCTTCCACGCGGTGATGACCGGCATCTCGCTCGCGGTCTGCAACGCGCTGGGCATCCACCTCGGCTTCTCGTTCTCCGGCGGCGCGATCGACTTCGCGCTGAACTCGTCGCTGGACACCGCGCACAAGGCCTGGCTGATCATCCCGATCGGGCTCGTGCTGGCCGTGATCTACTACGTGGTGTTCCGGTTCGTGATCACCAAGTTCAACCTGCGCACGCCGGGCCGCGAGGACGATTCGGTCGAGGCGGACCTCGAGCGCACGGCCGCGAAGTAATACCCGAGAAAGGCAAGAGAGGTACACCATGCCGGAGAAACGCGTCACCGTGGCCAGCAAGGTGGGGCTGCACGCTCGGCCGGCCGCTCTGGTCGCCAAGGCGGCCGCGGCCCAGCCCGTGGCGGTGCGGATCGCCAAGGACGGCGGCGACCCGGTGGCCGCCGGCAGCGTCCTCAACCTGATGACCCTCGCCGCCGCGTACGGCGACGAGGTCGTCATCAGCGCCGAAGGCGACGGTGCCGAGGCGGCGGTCGAGGCCGTCGCCGAGCTGGTCGCCACCGATCTCGACGCTCAGTAGCGATACCGCTCCACGGGGAAACCGCGAACCGTGCGGGGTGCCGGACCTTCCGGGGCCTCGCACGGTTCGTCGCGTCAGGGCACTGCGAGGCGGCCGCCGCGCGGGTCCTATTACGCTGGCGGACATGGAGAGCCTGCGCCTGATCGACGAATGGCCAGTGGACAACGCCGCGGCCGGGGTGGTCTCCGCTTCCGGCGAGGTGCGCGGACGCCACGGCGACCCGGCCCGCCAGTTCCGGCTCGCGTCGGTCACCAAGCTGCTCACCGCCTATGCCGCGCACATCGCGATCGAAGAGGGCGTCGTCGAGCTGGACACGCCTGCCGGGCCCGAGGGCTCCACCGTCGCGCATCTGCTCGCGCACACTTCCGGGCTCGCCTTCGACGCGCACAAGGCGATGGCCGAGCCCGGCACGCGCCGGCTGTATTCCAACGCCGGGTTCGAGGAACTCGCCGACGCGCTGGCCGAGCACTCCGGCATCGAATTCGCCGAGTACCAGCGGGAAGCGCTTTTCGAACCGCTGGGCATGACGTCGACGCGCCTGGAGGGCTCCCCCGCCGCGGGCGCGGTGTCCACATTGGACGATCTGATTCGGTTCGCCGCGGAACTGCAGGCCCCGAAGCTTCTCGCGCCGGAAACCCTGAACGCGGCCACCGAAATCGCGTTCCCGGGGCTGAACGGCGTGCTGCCCGGCTTCGGGCACCAGAAGCCGAACGACTGGGGCCTCGGCTTCGAACTGCGCGACCACAAGAGCCCGCATTGGACGGGCGCGAACAGCTCGCCGCGCACGTTCGGCCATTTCGGGCAGTCGGGCACTTTCCTGTGGGTGGACCCGGAAGCGGGCCACGCCTGCGTCGGGCTCGCCGACCGGTCGTTCGGACCGTGGGCGGCGCAAGCGTGGCCGCCGTTCACCGACGCCGTGCTGGCGGAACTCTCCGCGTGAGACGCTGGTTGGCGCTGGCCGCCGTGCTGCTTGTCGCGAGTTGTTCCGCACCGGCCGCACAAACCCAAGCGCCACCAGCAATACCCGCGCCGGACGCTCCGCTTCCGTTGGGCACCAACGGTGCCGCGGCACCAAAACTGAGCTGGGCACCGTGCCACGGCGGTTTCCAGTGCGCGACCGCGCCGGTACCGGTGAGCTACCGCGAACCTGGCGGCGCGAAGCTGAATCTCTCGGTGATCCGCATGCCGGCCACCGATCCCGCGCATCGCGTCGGGTCGCTGGTGATCAATTTCGGCGGGCCGGGCACCGACGGCGTCAGCGAGCTGATGCGGTTCGGCCCGCGGTACCCGGACGAGTTGCGGGCCAAGTTCGACCTGGTGAGCTTCGACCCGCGCGGAGTCGGCGGCAGCGCGCCGGTGCAGTGCCCGGGAACGCCGCCCGCGGCCGGGTCTCCGTTGCGGGACAGCGCGGCGTTCTGGGCGGCGAGCGCGGCCGTCGGCAAGGCGTGCGCGGCCGCGACCGGTGCCGAGTTGTCGCACCTGTCCACGGCGAATGTCGCGCGGGACATGGATGTGCTCCGGCAGGCGCTGGGCGAGCAGCAGCTGAACTTCTACGGCTATTCGTACGGCACGTATCTCGGCGGCACCTACGCGAACCTGTTCCCCGGCAAGCTGCGCGCGATGGTCCTCGACGGGACGCTCGACCTCGTCGCGAATTCCACCGGACAGCCGGGTCAGCAGCACAAACCGGTCGACGTGCGCGCGGACATAGCGACTGCGCAGCAACAGGAACTCGAAGCGTTCTTCGCGGCCTGCGACGCGGCCGGGCCGGGCAAATGCGCGTTCGCCGGCGGTGACCTGAAGCAGAAATTCGCCGCGGTGTTCGCGCGGTTGACGCACGGCCCGGTCGGCGGCATGACGGTGTCGTCGCTGATGGAAACGATCGACCGGGCGCTGTATCAATCGTCCCGGTGGCCGTGGCTGGCGAAAACGCTCGCCGGGCTCGTGCCGTCCTCCCCGGTGTCCCCCGCGCCGGTGCTCGATCCGCGCGTGCCGACGCATTCGCCCGGCTTCCTCGCGGTGCAGTGCCTGGACAGCGAACTCCCGCAGGAGCCCGCCGAGTACGCCGCACTCGCTGCGGCAGAAGCGGAACGGCAGCCGTACTTCGGGGTCGCGCCAGTGTTTTCGATGGCCCAGTGCGTCGGCTGGCCCGCGCGGGACGAGGACCGGTACCTCGGGCCGTGGAACCGGCCTCGCCAGCACCCGATCCTGATCCTGGCCAACCGGAACGATCCGGTCACCCCGCTCGCCAACGCCCAGGCCGCCGCGCGGGAACTCGGCGACGGCCACGTGGCCGTGGTGGACGGCGCCGGGCACACGACGCTCGACGTGCCAAGCACGGCCGCTTCCGCGGCGACGGCACGGTATTTCGTGGACCTGACGGTGCCTCCGGACGGGACGGTCTACCCGCCGGAGGTCCGGCCGTTCCCCTAGCCGTTCAGCACGTTGATCGGCTCGCCCGCCTGGAACGCGGCGATGTCCTCCACCGCGCCGCCGTAGAAAATCTCGTACGTTTCCCGGCTCACGTACCCGATGTGCGGCGTCAGGATCGCGTTGTCCAGCGTGCGCAGCGGATGGTCCGCGGGCAGCGGCTCGACATCGTAGACATCCAGCGCGGCCGCCGCGATCTTCTTGCCGCGCAACGCCTCCAGCAAAGCCGATTCGTCCACGATCGGCCCGCGCGAGGTGTTCACCAGCAGCGCGCTCGGCTTCATCGCGGCGAATTCGGCGGCACCGACCAGTCCGCGAGTGCGGTCGGACAGCACCAAGTGGACCGACAGCACATCGGACTGCGCGAACAAGTCCTCTTTGGACACTGCGGTGACGCCGTGCTCGGCCGCCCGTTCCGGCGTGAGATTCTGGCTCCACGCAATCGGTTTCATCCCGAACGCCTGGCCGATCCGGGCGACCTCGGCGCCCAGCCTGCCGAGACCGAGCAGGCCGAGCGTCTTGTCGCGCAACGACGTCCCGAGGCCGACCTGCCAGCCGCCCTCTCGCATCGAGCGGAACTCCGCGGGCAGATTGCGCGCACCGGCCAGGATGAGCGCCCACGCGTGTTCCACGGTCGACGCGCCGAGGGCACCGGTCGCGGACACCACCACGCCGCACCGCTTCGCCGCGTCCAGATCGATCGCCGCGTTCCTCCGGCCGGTGCTGACCAGCAGCCTCAGGTCCGGCAGCCGGTCGAACACGGCGGCCGGGAACGGCGTGCGCTCGCGCATCGCGACCACGACGTCGAACCCGGCCAGTCGCGTCACCACCTCGTCCGGTCCGGCGAACGGCTCGGTGAACACCTCGATCTCCGCCCCGAGCGGCTCCCAGTCCGCACACTGGAGAGCCACGTTCTGGTAGTCGTCGAGAATCGCGATCTTCATGCCGCCCACCGTAACCCGGCGAGGTCAGGCGTTCCGCGCCCGCTCGATGATCTCGTCGATCACCTCGTTCTTCGCGTCGGCGTAATTCTGCACGTACTCCCAGACCTGCGCGGCCAGTTCGCGTTTCGTCGCCAGGTACAGCGCCAGCTCCTCCGGATGAGTGCGCAGCCGGTTCCGGAACAGCAGATAGCGCTCGGTCTGGCCGTTGCCGGGCGAATGGACGTGCAGGTTGACGTTCGTGTCCGGGCCCTTGAAACAGCGGTGCTTCTCCCAGTCCGGCTCGCGGATCACCAGCCGGTAGCCCGCCGCTTCGAGGTCGGGCACATACGCCGCTTCATCGTTCGAATCGGGCACCTCGAGCAGAATGTCGACGATCGGTTTGGCCGCGAGCCCCGGCACCGAGGTGGATCCGACATGCTCGAGCAGCAGCACGCGTTCCCCGAGCGCCCCGCGGATGCGCTCCGCCTCGCGTTCGTAGAGCCGCGGCCATTCCGGGTCGTACTCGGCGAGCGTGATCGTGGTGCCGAGTTTCGGAGCCTCGCCGACCCACGCCGCTTGGATTTCTTGCTCGCCGGACTGTTGCCTGGTCACAGTGCATCCCCCTGATGCTGGACGAAAACAGTCGGCCAGAATATCAGGAAATCGGCAGCGGCAGGATGTTTCCGGTCGCCTCGCGCAGCGCCGCCCGCATCGCCTCGCGCGGAGCCGGTTGCCCGGTGAACTGCTCCGCTTGCCCGAATGCCTGGTGCAGCAGCATGTCGAGGCCGGTCGCGAGCCGTCCGCCGCGGCGTTCGACCGCCTCGGCCAGCGGCGTCGGCCACGGGTGGTAGATCACGTCGAGCACACTGCCGATCCGCGACAGCTCCGCGAGGTGCGGCACGACCGCGTCCGGCGGCACCGTGTTGACCAGCACCGCCGCGCGGTCCGCCAGGTCGGCGAAGTTGGCGTCGGACCAACGCAGCACGTCGACGTCCAGGCCCGCGCGTTTGGCCGCGTCCAGCGTTTCCGAGGCCCTCGCCGGTTCCCGCACCACCAAGCGCACCGCCGTGACGCCGAGCGCGGCGAGTGCGACCACCGCGGCGGCGGCCGTCCCGCCCGCGCCGAGCACTACTGCCTGGTCGTTGGCGGAAGGCGAGTAGCCACCGGCGTACCGCAGCGCCCCGGTCACCCCGTCGACGTCGGTGCAGTCCGCGAGCCAGCCGTCCGCCCCGCGCACGAGCGTGTTCGCCGCACCGACCGCGGCCGCGCGCGGCGTGACCTCGGCGGCGTGGTCGAGGGCGGCGCGTTTGCCGGGCATGGTGACCGAAAGGCCGACCCATTCCGGGCCGAGGCCGTCGACGAACCCGGGCAGTTCGGCGGCGTCCTTCTCGATCCGGTCGTAGGTCCAGCCGTCCAGGCCCAGCGCCGCGAACGCCGCGCGGTGCAGCACCGGCGACAGCGAATGCGCCACCGGCTTGCCCAGCACCGCCGCGCGGCGCGGCCGGTCAGTAGACGCCACGCTGCTCCGCCAGGTGCTTGTTCTCGTTGTGCTGGTCGTTCGTGACCGCGAAGCAGGAATGCCCGTCCTTCTCGCATTTCACGAAGTACGCCCAGTCGCCGGGCGTCGGGCTGACCGCGGCCTTGATCGCGTCCGCGCTGGGCACCGCGATCGGCGTCGGCGGGAGACCGTAGTTGGCGTAGGTGTTGTACGGCCCCGATTTCGCCCGGTCCTCCGGTTTGGTGAGCAGCGTCGGGCGGTCCAGCACGTAGTTGACCGTCGAGTCGAGCTGCAGCCGGATGCGCTGCGAAAGCCGGTTGTAGATCACCCGCGAGATCTTGCCGAAGTCCGGGGTGATCGCCTCGCGCTCGATGAGCGACGCGATGATCAGCGTCTGGTACGGCGACATCCCCGGCCCGGTGTTCTGCGCGGTGAGCCCGGCCGCCTGGATCGCATCGGCGGACTGCTTCACCAGCTCGGTGATCAGCTCGGTCGCGCTCCAGCCGGGTTTCACGTCGTACACGCCGGGCGCGATCAGCCCTTCGAGGCGTTTGTCCTTGCTCAGCGCCTTGCCCGCGTCGGCCAGCGCCCAGTCGGGCGCGCCGAGGGCCTTGAGGTCCGCGTCGGCGACCGTCTTGCGCAGCTGGTCCACCGAAATGCAGGTGCTCTTGCCGTTCAATGTGGCGCACGACGCCTTCGACATCAGGCTGAACACGCCCGGCGTGACCTTGCCGTCCGGCTGCGTGATGTCGTCGAATTGCGTGTACGGCCGGATTTCCAGCCGCCCGACCCGTGCCGTCGGCGAGGTGATCAGGTCGACCGCGCTCTCGCCCGACATGTGCTGGCGCAGCAGGTAGTAGCCCTGCTGGATCTTGCTGAGCGCGGTGTTTTCCGCGCCCGCCTTCACGAACGCCCGGGTACTCGCGACCACACCCGCGTCAGTGAGCTTCGCGCCGATCGCGGACGTCGTGTCGCCCTGCTCGACCTGCACGAGCGCGTCGCCCTCGCCGGAACCGTCGTAGTCCGCGTAGCCGAAGATCTTCTGGTAGCCGAACCAGGCCCCGCCGCTGAGCAGGACCAGCACGAGCACCGCGGCGATCCAGCCGATCGCGCGCTTGCGCTTCTTGCGGGTCTTCTTCGCGGGCGGCTCGTCGACCGGCGGCTCTGCCCCGTCTACGGGATAGCCGTCCTCGTCGTAGCCGTCGTACTCGTCGTCGTAGTCCTCGTACTCGCCGTATTCGTCGTACTCGTCCTCGAAGAGGCCGTCGATCGGCCGCTCGTCCGGGTGCTCCGGTTCGTGCGCGTCGGGCACGGTCGGGATCACCTCGGTGGGCTGCTCGGACTGCTGCCGACGCGGCGGCTGGGTGCGCGGATCACGCGGCATCGACGCGTCCGCGAAACGCGGGTCGCGCGGCATGGAGGCCTCGGCGAACCGGGGATCCGGCGGCATCGACGCGTCCGCGAACCGAGGATCGCGCGGCATCGAGGCCTCGGCAAAGCCCGGGTCCGGCGGCATCGACGCGTCCGCGAACCGAGGATCGCGCGGCATCGAGGCCTCGGCGAACCGAGGATCCGGCGGCATGGAGCCGTCCGGCGGCGGAGCGGGAGCGCGCCGAGCCGGAGGGGGCGGCGGCATCTCCGGTGGTCGGCGACGGCCAGGCGCGGCAGCTTCCACTGGCATGTCGACGGCGTCCCGGCGACGGCGACCGGACGGCGGTCCGGCGTCGACCGGAGGCGGAATGTCCTCGCGCCGGCGGCGACGCCCAGCGGGCGGCTCGCTCGGCGGCGGCGGCGCGTCCTCAAACCGGCGACGGCCTGGTTCAGCGTCGACCGCCGGAACGTGTTCGCGGCGACGGCGCCGTCCGGCTGGCGGCTCGACGTCCGCGGGCGGAACGTCGTTCCCGGCCACCGGTTCCTCGCCGGGAGCGATCCGGCGCGGACGGGCGCGCGGAAGGTCGTCGGCCGCGTGCGGCGGCAAATCCCAGTTCTCCGTCGACCGCTTCGGCCGGTCCTGCGGCGGGGCCGGACGAGCCCGCCGGGTCGGCGGCGCGTCGGCGGCCGGGCGGCGAGGCGGTTCGGCCGGAGGCATCGCGTCCGGTGCGACGCGACGGGTCGCGTCGCCGGCGGGGCGAGGCGCTCCCTCCGGCGCGCGCCGTCGCCCTTCCGCCGCGGGAGGACGCTGGGGCACGTCGCCGCGCGGGCGTCGTCGTTCGCCGGGCGGCGGCATGCCGTCGGCCGCCGCGCGGCGAGCGGGCGGTTCGTCTTCGGGCTCGCGTCGCCTGCGCCGTCCGGCCGGAGCGCCGGAACCCGCCGCGGGGTCCGGGAGATCCGGGTTGTCGGGGTTGCGCAGCCGACGGCGGCCACCCGGGTTGCCGGGGCCGCGAGGGTCGGTCATGAGTCGCCTTTCCGGGCGCGGTGCGCGGCGGCGGCGTCGAGCCAGGCTTGCAGGATCTCGACGGCCGCTGCCTGGTCCACCACGGCGCGCTGCTTGCGTCCCTTGACCCCCCGCTGGGACAGCATTCGCGACGCGGTGACCGTCGTCAACCGCTCGTCCGCCAGCCGCACGGGTACGTCCCCCACGCGCCCGGCGAGCTTCTCCGCATACGCGAGCGCCGTGTCCGCGGCCGCGCCCTGCCGGTTCGCCAGCGTCCTCGGCAAGCCCACGATCACCTCGACCACCTCGTGTTCGGTGACGAGGTCGGCAAGCCGGTCCAGATCGCTGTCGTCCTTCGCATCACGGGAGAGGGTAACGAGCGGGCTCGCGAGGACGGGGGCGGGATCGCTCAGCGCGACCCCCACCCGGACAGACCCGACATCGACCGCGAGCCGCCTGCCCCGTCCCGGATCGGACTCGCCGGGCCGATCCGGGCCTCTCCGGGGGTTAGCGGCCAAGGTTCGCGACCGCCGCGCGCAGCGCCGTCACGGCCTGCTCCGCGCCCGCCGGGTTGCTGCCGCCGCCCTGGGCCATGTCCGGCTTGCCGCCGCCGCGTCCGCCGATCGCCTCGGCGAACGACGGCACGAGCTTGCCCGCCGCGATGCCCTTGTCGCGCGCCGCCGAGGTCGTGGCGACCACGAAGGCCACCTTCTCCCCCGAAGGCGCGAACAGCGCCACGACGCCGGCGCGGTCGCCGAGGCGGCCGCGGATGTCCGACGCGAGCGCGCGCAGGCCGTTGCCGTCGACGTCCGGCACGACCTCGGCGACCACCGAGACGCCGTTGACGTCCTGCGCCTTGTCCGCCAGCGCGCCGGCCGAGCCGAGCACCTGCTTCGTGCGCAGCTGCTCGATCTCCTTCTCGGCGTTCTTCAGCCGGGTCAGCACGTCCTCGATCCGGCCGGGCAGTTCGTCGGACGGCACCTTGAACGTGTTCGCCAGCTGCGACACGAGCAGCTGCTCCTTGCGGACGTGCTTGAGCGCGTCCGGGCCGACCAGCGCTTCGACGCGGTGCACGCCGGAGCCGACCGACGCGTCCGACACCAGCTTGACCAAGCCCAGCTGGCCGATCCGCTCGACGTGCGTGCCGCCGCACAGCTCGCGCGAGTACTCGCCCATGTCGACAACGCGGACGTCGTTGCCGTACTTCTCGCCGAACAGCGCGACCGCGCCCAGCTCGAGCGCCTTGTCCTTCGTGGTGGTGTAGCTCTGCACCTCGACGTCGGTCTGCAGGTAGTCGTTCACTTCCTGCTCGACCTCGGTGAGGATGTCGGCCGACACCGCGCCCGGCGTGGTGAAGTCGAACCGCATCCGGCCCGGCGCGTTGAGCGAACCGGCCTGCGCGGCGCGTTTGCCGTACGCGCCGCGGACCGCGGCGTGCACGAGGTGCGTCGCCGAGTGCGAGCGCTCGATCGAGAGCCTGCGGTTCGCGTCCACCGATCCGGTGAGCCGGGTGTCGATCGCGACCTCGCCCTGGGTGACCTCGACGCGGTGCACGAACAGGCCCGGCACGATCTTCTGCACGTCGAGCACCTTCAGCTCGACGCCGTCGCCGACCAGGACGCCGGTGTCGGCGATCTGCCCGCCGCTCTCGGCGTAGAACGGGGTGCGGTCGAGCACCAGCTCGGCCTTGCGGCCCGCGGCGACGCTGCGCACCGGCAGACCGTCTTCGAGCAGGCCGACGACCTTCGCGTCCGCCTGCAGCTCGGTGTAGCCGAGGAACTCGGTTTCGCCGTGCTGCTCCAGCACCTTGCGGTACTCGGACAGGTCGCCGTGGCCGCTCTTGCGCGACGCCGCGTCCGCCTTCGCGCGCTTGCGCTGCTCTTCCATGAGCGTGCGGAACCCGGCTTCGTCGACGGTCAGGCCCTGTTCGGCCGCCATCTCCAGCGTCAGGTCGATCGGGAAGCCGTAGGTGTCGTGCAGCTGGAACGCCTTGTCGCCGGCGAGGACGTCGCCGCCGCCCTTCTTCGTCTCGGCCGCGGCCAGGTCGAAGATCCGCGAACCGCTGGTGAGGGTGGCGAGGAACGCCTCCTCCTCGACGCGCACGACCTCGGAGATCCGGTCGAAGCCGCTGACCAGCTCGGGGTAGGTCGGGCCCATGGTCTGGCTGACGACCTTCGCGAACTCCTGCAGCACCGGCTCCTGCACGCCCAGCAGGCGCGTGGAGCGGACGATGCGGCGCAGCAGCCGGCGCAGCACGTAGCCGCGGCCGTCGTTGCCCGGGGTGACGCCGTCGCCGATCAGCAGCACGCCGGTGCGCGCGTGGTCGGCGATGACGCGGAAGCGCACGTCGTCGGCGTGGTTCGCGCCGTAGCGGCGGCCGGAGAACTCCTCGGCGCGGCCGATCACCGGACGCACCAGGTCGGTCTCGTACACGTTCTCGACGCCCTGCAGGATCGTCGCGACGCGCTCGACGCCCATGCCGGTGTCGATGTTCTTCTTCGGCAGCTCGCCGATCGGCGGGTGGCCCGCCTTCGGGCTCTGGTCGCCGCGGACGTCCTGCATGAAGACGAGGTTCCAGATCTCGATGTAGCGGTCCTCGTCGGCGACCGGGCCGCCTTCCCGGCCGTAGGCGGGGCCGCGGTCGTAGTAGATCTCCGAGCACGGGCCGCCGGGACCGGGGACGCCCATGTCCCAGTAGTTGTCCTTGCCGTCGCGGACCTGGATCCGTTCGCTGGGCAGGCCGGTGAGCTTGCGCCACAGCCCGGCCGCCTCGCTGTCCTTCTCGTAGACGGTCGCCCAGATCCGGTCCGGGTCGAGGCCGAAGCCGCCGTCGTCCTGGGACTTGGTGATCAGCTCCCAGGCGTTCTCGATCGCGCCTTCCTTGAAGTAGTCGCCGAACGAGAAGTTGCCCGCCATCTGGAAGAACGTGTTGTGCCGGGTGGTCTTGCCGACCTCGTCGATGTCCGGCGTGCGCACGCACTTCTGCACCGAGGTCGCACGCGGGTAGGGCGGCGGGGCCTCGCCGAGGAAGTACGGCTTGAACTGGACCATGCCCGCGTTGACGAACAGCAGGTTCGGGTCGTCGAGGATCAGCGGGGCGCTCGGCACCCGCGTGTGGCCCCGGCTCTCGAAGTGGCGCAGGAAACGGTCGGTGATCTCGTGTGTGTCCACGGGTGAAGTCCTTGTGCTGGGCCCCGGCTTCGGCCGGGGAAGGAAACGGGGTCGGAGGCGGCGGAAGGCGCGCGGAGATCAGCCCTCCGCCCGGCGAGCTCGCCGGGCGGGGCGACGTGCGGCGTGCCTGCCCGCGCCGGAAGGCGGCGCGACGGCGGCGGTCCGCTCCTCGACCATGTCGTGCAGCTCCTGTTCCCGTTCGTTCATCCCGGCGCGCACCTCGGCGCCGAACGAACCGACGGCGCCCGCGAGTTCCCGCACGGCGTCGCCCAGGTTCGATGCTAACCCGGCGGGCGTGGCCTGACGAGCGGTTTCGGTCGCCTTGCGGCTCAGCGCGACCCCGGCGACGACCCCGACCCCGAGCCAGAACAGCCGCTTCACTTCTTCCCCCGGCGGGCCGGGCGCTGCGCCTTCGCTTCCTGCTTCTTGCGGCGCGCGCGGATGGCTTTGCTGATCCCGTACGAGAGCGCGGCCGTCTTCACCAGCGGACCGCCGAGCGTCGCGGTGAAGACCGAGGACAGCGCGGACACGTTGCCGCTCACCGCCTGCGCGTTCGAGGTGATCCCGTCGACCCGCTCGAGCTGCGTGTTGACGTGCGTGATCGTCTCGTTGGCCCCGATCAGGATCGGGTCGCTGTTCTCGTGCGCCTTGCGGATCGCGATCGTCGCCTCGTCCAGCGTGCGGCCGAGCTTGAGCAGCGGGATCGCCAGCAGCAAGACCAGCAGTACGAAAGCTCCTGCGGCGATCAGCGCGGCGATCTGCCCTGCCGACACGGGCCCTCCTCGGGTGGTGCGGGATTGAGTGGATGTGAGGTTACCGCCTGCGCCGCCTTTCGGCCGGGACCCCCCGCCGCTGCGGTCACCCAGCGCAGCCGCCGCGGCGGAAAACCGTTCGCGCGCGGGCGTCGGGGCTGGTCTCCTCGGCCGATGGACTCCTCGAACCGAAGCGGTCCGCTCCCCCGCGTGCTCGCCGGGCCGGGCGGCCCCGCGGCCGACGTGCTCGCCGACCTTCCCGGCGCGGACCTGACGACGCTGCAACTGGAAGTAGCCCGGCGCCGTGCCGCGAAACTGCGCGGCCCGGACGTCCTGCGCCGCTACCGCGAGGACCGGTTCACCACGCCCGCCCCGGTGCCCTTCGAGGTTGCGCGGCGGGTCGAAGACGCCCTGCTTTCCGCCGCGCCGCCGGAATTCGAACGGGTGACGCTCTCCCCGGTGACCCCGCTCGGCACCCATTCCACAGTGGCCGGACTAGCCCAGAACCGCGTCGTGCCCACCGGCCGCGGCACCGAGGTCGCCGCGGACCCGACGAACGCCCTGGCACTGGAAGCGGCGGTCCGGCGCACCGGTTCCTCGCCGGTGCGCCTCACCACCGTGCAACGCGTCGTCCGAGCCCAGCCTCCCGGTCCCGGATTCTTCGCACACTTCTCCCTCTTCGCGGCCGTCACCGCCGGTCGCGACCGAGGAAGTCTGGCGTTCGAACGCGAGCATCTGGTTGAGCACGCCCGATTCCTCACCACCGCGGTACGCACCGCCGGTGCTCGCGCGGCCGGCTTCCAAGTGACCACATTGGACAACCGCTTCGCCGATTTCGCCGCGTCCGTCCAGGAAGCACTGGCCGACGTCGCCGTTTCCGACGCCCCAGACCGCGCCGTCGGCCGCGATTACTACTCCGGCCTCTGCTTCACCGTCACCGCCGACTTCGGCTCCGGACACGAAGCCGTTGGTGATGGCGGCTTCACCCCGTGGACGGCACGGCTGCTTGGAAACGCGAAGGAACGCCTGCTCATCTCCGGCATCGGCGTGGACCGGGTCGCGTCACTGCTCAACGCCCCTTCTTGACGATCCCCTCGTACACCGCCGCCATGTCGTCCTCGCCGTGCCCCGCCTCGACCGCGGTCTCCAGATGCGCCAACGCGGCCGCCGCTCCGCCGACGTCGATCGCGTGCCCCGCCGCTTCCACCACGAGCCGCGCGTCCTTCGCCGCGAGCGACGCCGGAAAGCTGGCCGGATACTCGCCGGACAGCATCATGGGACCCTTCGCTCGCGCGTACGGAACGTCGAACCCCGTGCCGCTCATGACGTCGAAGAACAACTGCGGGTCCACACCAAGCACGCTCGCGAGCGCGAGGCTCTCGCCAGTACCGTTGGTGAGCGCGAGAACCCACGCGTTCATCACCAGCTTGAGCCGCGTCGCCGTGCCAGGCTCGGTACCGAGCCACCGAGTCTTGGACCCGATCGCGTTGAACACCTCTGCCGCACCTTCGTGCACGTTGTCCGGCCCAGCCGCGAGCACCTGAAGCTGCCCCTGCTCGGCGGGCCCTTTCGTCCCCATCACCGGACAATCAACGAACGGCACCCCCGCCGCGACGGCCGCCTGAGCGAGCCGATCAGCCCACTCGATCCCGACAGTGCTGGTCTGCAGCCAAATCGTCCCGGGTTCGAGCGAGAGCCCGCGAAAGACCTCAGCGACCGCCGGACCGTCGGCGAGCATGGTGACGAGGAAGTCCGCCCCCTTGACCGCCTCGCTGGGAGACCCGACAACGGTGACGCCCTCCGCGGCAAGCGGCTCAGCCTTAGCCCGAGTACGGTTCCAGGCCCGCACGGTCAACCCAGCGCGAGCAAGATTGGCGGCCATCGGACGGCCCATGATTCCGGTGCCAAGGAATGCGACTGTGGTCATCCGGCCATCGTGCCGTCAGCCGCGCGAATCGGCAGGATCAGCGGCCCAGCCCCAGCCCCGAGCTCACGGCGATCGGTGACCAACGCGGCGAACCAGGACAATCCGCCTCCACGACCGCACACCCGGCCATTCCGTGAGGGACCCTTCGCGGGCTCCCCCA
>NZ_JACJHR010000089.1 GCF_014174495.1 Amycolatopsis echigonensis | reverse complement strand
CCCCGCCCTACCAGCGGAAACGGCCCCGAACGGAGTGGTTCGCACAATGACTAAATCGGTGGAGGTTAGGGGACCTTACTCGAACATAAAAGACCAGGTCAGGGCGCTGGAAGAGCTCCGCGAGAAGCTTCCCAGCCTCGATACCCCCGAGCCGACCGTGATCAAGCGCGACCGACCTCGCCGGGCCCGGCAACTCCGTGCCGATCAAGTCGAGCAGTTGATCACTGACTACCGGTCCGGCGCGACGGTGTACGAACTCGGTGACCGGTTCGGCATCGAGCGGCGGACGGTCAGCAACATCCTCCACCGGCACGGCGTGCCGATGCGCCGCCGCGGCCTCTCGCCTGAGCAGGTCGACGACGCCATCCACCTCTACAAGCTCGGCTGGTCCCTGGCGCGAGTCGGCGACCACTTCGGCGTCAACCACACCACCGTGCTGAATAAGCTGCGTGAACGCGGCATCCCCACCCGAGACACCCACGGGCGTCCGCGCGTCGAAGCAGGTGGTGCTCGATGACCAGGCGTGCAGTTGTGTCGACGCGATCAGGCTCGGAGAGGGCTGCTGTGGTTCAAGCCGTCACCGTGATCATGGGCATCGTCGTTGGCCTCACTTTTCTCTTCGGCTTCGGCAACGTCCTCAACCTTGCGCTCCGGCTCGGCGTGCCCGCCTGGGTCGCGCCACTGGTGGCTCCCGCTGTTGATCTTTCGATCCTCGGGCTGCTGCTCGGCACACGGCACCTGGCGCTCGCCGGTGCATCCCCGGAGGTGCTGCGGCCTGCTCGTCGGCTGCTGATCTTCGCAAGCGTGGTCACGCTCGCGTTGAACGTGGCAGAGCCTCTGGTCGCAGGCGAGTTTGGTAAGGCGGCCTTCGACGCGGTAGGGCCACTCCTCCTGATCGGCTGGTCGGAGGTCGGCCCTGGCCTATTGCAGGCGATCGGCGCAACGAGTCATGTGCCAGCCGCACGCGAAGGCGATCGGCCTGAGCCGGCTGTCCCTGTGGACTCGGATGACGGTGCGCCGGAGACGGGGCCCGAACTCGACGAGGACGTCCCGCAGCAAGGTGGCGAGCGACCAGTCGTTGGGCGGACACCGGAAGCGCTCTTGGCGCAGGCACGGCGAGAAGACGCGGCGCACCGTGCTGCTCACCAGAAGCCGATCTCCGCGGACACGCTTCGTGTACGGCTTGGGATTGGCGCGACTCGGGCGCGGCGGCTTGTCAAGGCTGTCCGCGAGGAGTACCAAGCCGAGGTCGCAGGGGGTCCGGTCGACGCGGGCGCTGGGGATGCGGCGAGGGGTGTGCCGACGGCCTTGGCGGCGTGACGTGAGCGGCGGTGCTCGCCAGCGTGGCCGGTTGCCCCGGCCGTGGAAGGATCGTTCGGTGAGCACGAGCGGGGCCAGGCGCCTGCCCCGCTCCGGGTGATTGGTTGGAGAGCAGGATGATCAGCGGCGATGGGCGGCCTGATCCGTACCAGGCGTTCCAGCGCGGGCGTCTCGCCGTCGACCAGCACATGTCGAAGGTGCTCCAGGCCGAGGACATGTGGGCAGAGGAAACCGCGACGGACATCCTGCTGACGGAAGCATTTCCCGATGTCCGGTACTGGAAGTTCACCAAGCGGCAAGAGAGCGCCGTGGGCGCCGACTGGTTGTGGTGGTGGATCGACACGACCGGGACCAGCTTCGGACTGCTGACCCAGGCCAAGATCCTGAAGCGCCGCGGTACCGGCTGGCACGTCGACTTCGGCTACCGCCGCAGGAAGACCGAGCCCGCGCAGATCGACAAGCTCCTCGTCTCATCCATGACGTTCAGCGTCCCGGCTGCTCACGTCCTGTACTGCGGTACGCCCGCATACCGTGCGGGCCTCGCCTGCGGACTGACGCATCACGATGGCGCCAACTGCCGCGACCGGGAGCGGGCCGGGGTGTCGATCGTGCCCAGCATCATCCCGCACTACCTGATGCCGCGGGTGCGTGACAACGTCGCGGTCGAGGCGTTTCACTGGTCGTTGCCACTTGAGGACGTCGCTGACCCCGGCCGCTCACAGCCACCGTTGCCTCCCCTAGCGGCTGTTCACCCGGACATCGCCGAGTTCATGCGCCGTCCGCAGCTCGGCGCCCGGCGGGTCGCCAAGACCATGCTGGAAGCCGTGCACTCCATCCGCATGGGACAGTTCTCAGCGGCGCTGTCGGAAGACGCAGACGACGGCGTTGAAGACGCAGTGTTCACTCACCTACCGAGTGATCGCGGCCACTTCGGCGTGCCCTACCTGGCGCACGTCCTCGGCGGGCTACGTCACCGACCTCCGGCCTATGTCCAAGACCTGCTCGCTGGCCGGACCCCGCCAACGTGGGTTACCGACGCTGTCGCCGGGATCGTGGTCATTCACGATCCCGAACCAGCGATCCAGCACCTCGCCACACCTGCAGGAGACGGCAGGATGCACCCACAACGGCACCTTGCGGTTGTCCATTCCGATGATCGCGAACAGTTGCCGCCTGCGGCCGTGGCCCGGTCGAACTCAGGATGACGGCGGTGAAGGCCGGGTCAGCGCGAGGGGAACAAGCTCGCCACGTCGTCCACGGTGATGATCTTCCCGAGGGTTGGGGAGAGCAGTTTGCCCAGCCAGCCGTCAGGCGGCAGTGTGGCCTCGATCTTCGTGCGAGCCTCGCCGCGGGCTTCGGCGTTGCCGTCGCCGCAGAGCGCTGCGTACTGCTGAAGGCGGTCGGCCAGCAGGTTGTAGAGCCGGACGGCGGCGTCGTGATTGATGAGGGTGATCCTGTCGCGGGCTGCCTCGGCGGCGTCGCTCTGGACGGTGGTGGCCGGGGTGAGCAAGCAGCCGTAGACCCGTGTCTTGGCTGCGCGCTTGGTCTCGACTTCGATCTGGCCGAGCAGCTGGTTGACGTCTCCGCGGGACACCGGGTGCGGTTCGCCGGTCTTGACCTCCCAAACGCGACGTTCGCCGCGCTTGACGGTTGACCAGGTCCACCGGCAGTCGGTGGCGCTTTGTTCGGTCTTGGGCGGTCGTTCTCCACTGGCTCCGACCAGACGTGCGAGCACCTTGAGGCCGTCGCATTGCTGATCGTGGCTGCCGGCGAGCAGGGTGCGCCCGTCGGAGAGTGCGCGGTCGAGCCGGCCTCCGGCTTCACGACGCCATTCATCCCACACGAGGAAGAGGCGGTCGGTGTCGTCAGCGGTGCGCTCGTGTCCCTTGAGGTCGGCGACCGTGCGGCCCAACCGGCGGAACCACGCGGTGCGAGGCCCGTTGGTGGTGGCGTCTTCGAGGGCGGTGCGCGCGGCGGCGAGGTCCTCGTTCCGTCCGCGGTCGAACAGTGCGTGGGCTTGGACGTAGCGCCAGAACGCGGCGTGCTCGGTCTCTCCGGCGGATGCGAGCAGGTCCGCGGCTTCGCGTGCTCGCTCAGCAGCGCGGCCGTGGTCGCCGATCCACAGGTCGGTGGCCGCCGACACCTCAGCGTCGGCGCTAGCGACCTCACCGCTGCCGCCGGTGCTACGTCCTGGGCGTGGCCGTCGCCGCGGCGTTGCCTGCTTGACGGGTTCGGTGGGGCCGGACGGTTGGGCCACCTGCCAGAACGCCCGGCAGGCGTCGGTCGTGGCGACCGAGCCCTGGTCGTAGAGTTCGAGCGCGGCGCGAACGATCGGCTGTGTGCCTTCGGGAATGGACGCGCGAACCGCTGGGTCGGCGAGGATCTGGGCGAACGTCGGGTCGAGTCCCAGGTACAGCGAGCGGTCGGTCGCGGTGCGATTGGCCCGGCCGAGAGCCTGGGTGACTCGTTGTCCGACACGGTGCCGCATGAAGGTCGCGTCACCGAGGTAGGCGACCACGAACCGCTCGAACTCGCTGCTGGCCTGCGGGACCGTGGTGATGATCACCAGCTTGCAGATGTCGCCGGGGAAGTCGAGCCCGTCATAGCGGCCCGCAGTGATCAACTGCCCCTGGGGAGCGCGGCTCCAGCCGTCGACTGCGGTGTCGTCGCCGGCCCGGAGGCGGTAGACGGGATGGCCGAGCCCACCGAGGATCGCTTGCAGTGTGTCCGCTTCGCTGTGGCTGGCGCACAGCCAGGCCGCCTTCCCACCGGCTGCCTGGACTTGTTCGAGTGCCCAGCTGAGCACGCCGAGGTCGAGTGCCTGCTCGGACGAGGGGTTCAACGCGAACATGCGCTCGCCGGTGCTGCCGGAAAGCAGCGGCTGCTCGGTCTCCAGCCGGGTGACCCGGCCGCCGCCGATGCGGCGTTGCAGGTCGTCCATCGAACCGAGGGTCGCCGAGAGATAGATCCGCTGCTTGGCCTGGCTGTACCCCGCGTTCAGCGCCGTCGGCGGGTGGTAGGGGCGGATCTCGATTCCGGACGGCCCGACAAGCACGCCGCAGTGGGTGAGGTGCTCACGGACCTTCGGCCACACCCACTTGATCTCGTCCCGGAGCTTCTTGACCTCTGCCTTGATCTCGTCCGACTCGTCCTTGAGCGCGAGGTCGGCGACCAGCGGCGACGCCTCGATCGCGTCCCGCGACGCTGTGGCGATCGCCGCCCAGTCGCTGAACGACAGCAGCTCGGGCGGGGTGCCCGGCCGAGCGGTGCCATCGCGCATCGCCTGCAGTCCGGCGTATGCGTCGGTGTGCGCGACGACAAGATCACAGATCGTTCGATACAGGACGCGAGCAGGGCCAGGCTTGTCGGGGATGCGCAGGGTCTGTAGCCCGCTGAGCGGCTGTTCCGCTAGATGGGCGTCGTCGAAGATGACCAGGTCGGCGGGTTTCGGAACGGGCCTGCTGTTGAAGTAGACCCAATAGTTCATCACGCCCACCGCCTGGGCCTGGTGGTAGTCGTCGAGCTTGGCGCCGCCGTAGTCCTTCGCGGCGAACCGGACGACCTCCAGGCCCAACTTGGTGGCTTCGTCCTCAACCCGCTCTGCCAGCTGGCGGGTGCCGGTCAGGTAAGCAACCGACATTCCCTGGTCGAGGGCGTAGTCGGCGATCAACAGCGCCAACAGGGTCTTCCCCTCACCGGTCGGCATTTCGATCGCCACGTCCGGTGTCGTGAGGTGGTGAGCCGCGTAGGCGGCCAGTACCTGCCTCTGACCAGGCCGAAGCTCCTTGAACGTGGTCGACTGGAATCCGGCAAGCCGTTCGTCGAAGTCGGGTACTGCCGCCGGTTCCGCCACCGCTCACTCCTCCATCCGTAGGGCATGAACTCTACGGCGCGGGGCGCATGCTCGATCGAGCTATTTCGGTTCTCGCAGCACCGAGAACGGCAGCAACTGGTCGACCAGGTGCAGCTTCTCTCGGCGGCCATCGGCGTAGCTGATCTCGTAGTTGACCACTCCGAGCCAGTTGCCATCGACGCTGGGAAAGCGTCCGTGGAGCCGGCCTTGCACCTTGCCCGTCAGATCCAGGCCAGTCACGATGACGTGTCGAGGGGCATCGGGCGGGCGAGGGAACAGGTCGTCCAGCAGGACCCAGACGCTGGTGAGCACGGGCCTTCGGCCGTGAACGTCGTCGCCTTCCCAGGTGGTGAACGGGCTATTGATCACGTTGGCCACCCGCCAACGACGGTGTTGTCCTCGCTCGACGGAGGACGAGGTCGCGATAGGTCTCCTCGTCCAGTTCAGCGCGGTCGGGAGTCGGGCCATTGGTAGTCAGCCGCCAGCAATGATCAGCACCCTCGGCAGCGCAAGCCGGACAGCTGATATGGACCTCGCCATCGTGCACAACCGCCCGATACTCGGATGGAGGGAGCGTGTGCAAGCCGAGCTTGCACCTGGCCGGCAGGAGCGCCACGGGCCTGCCGGAGCTGTCGCGCCCGTATGCCAGCCTGCCGTCCGGTTGAGCAGTTCGGAGTAGCCGCGGGTCCATGACCAGCAACGTACCATCTCTTCGCACATACGTTCGAGTGTGTCGGACGGTGTCCGGTTGAGGTCTAGGAGCGTCCTCGGCGGTTGCGTCGGAGGCGAGGAGTGCGGTGACGTCCGGTGACTCTCGCGGCGCTCGGAACGAATCCCGCGGAGACTGTCGTGATGTAGGTATGACCCAGATCGACGAGCGGACCGGTCAGCGCACGGAGCAGCGAACGGCGGAGGATGAGGTGAGCGAGGATCGCGAGCCGACTGCGGCCGAGGTGCTGGCGTGGCGGCGCGATGACGTGTTCCTCCCCGAGGCCGAGGCCACTCCGGAGGAGTTCCCATCCCTGCGGAACATCTCAGCCGGATTCATCTTCGGCGGCGTCGTCCGCCCGCGCGAACCGGCTCCGCCGGAGTACGCGACGCTCCCGATGTCCCACACCTCGGACCGGGACTTCGTCGCACTCGCGCAGTGGAACATGCTGTGGGAAGCGGCCCAGTTCCGGCGGCGCTTCTTCGACTTGGACGACCTGCCGAAGCCGATGGCGAAGATCGCCGATCTCGGCGACGTCAATGTCACATTCGTGCCCCGGACGCGGGCGCGGTACTTCGAGTACGCGCCGCTGTTCCACCTGCTGCCCAAGCGCATCCTGGACATGTTCGGACTCCCGCTGTTGCGTGGCGGCCAGTGGCCGTTCATGGCCGACTGGGCCGGCATCGACGACTTCCTGCCGACCGATTTCGAAGCCCGGCTCGCCCGCGCCTGGGCGTGGACGGTCTGGCCGCACCTGATGTCGGGGTCGAAGATGAAGGCGTTCTCAGCCGACGACCCGATCCGGCTGCTGGCCCACAACCTCGACTTCTGGGTGCCCGCGGTCACCGCCACGATCCAAGACCGGCTGCGGGACTTCCCCGAGGTCGACAAGGGCAAGACGCCCGGCCCGGTCCTCCTGGAGGACGGCAGCGTGCTCGCCGGGGCCATCGCCGGCAACCCGCGGATGGGCGGGCCCGTGTGGTTCGGCGAGGACGACGCCCACGACGCCGTGGTCGAGACCGTGGAAGCCGCCGACCGGACCGGCCAGCTCCGCGGCATCCTGGACGCCGTCCGCTCCCACCGCATCGAGGACGACTTCTCCAGCCACTGGTCGTACGCACGCGAAGACTTCGAACGCAAGCTGCACGGCAAACGACGCAAGGTCACGGTGAAGTTCGTCGAGTTGACCGACACCATCCCGGTCCAAGGGCCGGAGAGCGAGGTGCTGGACAACCTGGTCACCAACGACTTCCTCACACTGCTGGACGCCCGGAACCGGCAGATCGTCGTGCTGCTCAACAGCGGCGTGACCAGGAAGACCGAGATCGCGGACGTGCTCGGGTACGCCAACCACAGCGCCGTCTCGAAGCGCCTAGCGCAGATCCGCCGGGCCGCCGAGGCGCACTTCGACGAGAACTGAGCCAGCCGGTCGTAGTAACTATCCGTCTGCGCCGTGTGGTCGGTTCGGCTCCGGGTGGTCGGAGAGTTGGTCGGCAACCAGTGCGATGAGCTCTTCCAGGGACTGAGGCCCGGTCGTTCCAAACGTAGCCCCGGCAATGACCGGTTCGTCAGGGCGTTCGGTGGGGGCGAACAGGGACGGCAGCGGCGGCCACCTCAGCGTGGCTAGCAGCATGGCGATGTCTGGAGCGCTGGTTAATCCGGGCTCGATGTCTTCGCACCGCCGCAGAACCGCATTCAGCTCCGCGATGACTGGCCCCAGAGCCATTCGATCATGGCCTGCGAGCACCTCGCCAGTGTCAGGGTCGATGGCGCGGAACGGGGCTGGCTGCCGCACGAACTCCGCATCCGCCAGGTCTGTCCACGACTGTGGGATGCGCTGGTCGCGGACAAGGTCGTCGATGCGTTCGTCGAAGTGATCGGCGGAGTCCCGGACCTTCCTGTCCCGGAGGGCCGAGGTGTCGCTGATCATCAGCTCTGTCCGCAGTCGGTCGGCGCGGAAGCGACGCCAACGGGACTTGGGATCCGCTCCATCGGCCCTGACGGGCCACAACAGCTTGCTGATGATGGCGGACGCGGTGAGGAACGACTGGACCGCAGGCCACGCCTCGGAACGCCGCTGCGGATCCCGGCTGAGAATGAGAGCCTGTTGCACCGCGGCCAAGGCGTAACTCGCCTGCCGCACGATCTCGGCGACGTAGAACCGCCGGGCTCCCGATGCCCAGCGCAGCTCCCAGTCGTCGCTCACTCGATCATTGTGTCCCGTCAACGACGTAGGCGTTGGCCATCCAGGCCAGGCAGGAGCCGACCGTCATGTTCCCCGCCGCTCCCTCGACGTAGGTCCCGGTAGCGGGTGACGGCGTGTGCGCCCGGAGTCCGTACCCACAGTGGAGCGCCGATGAGGATGCGTTCGACGTCTGGGCTGATGCCGCCGTCGCGGTCAAAGGTCCACCGGTCTTTGTCGAGCACGACGTCGCTGTAGATCTGCGCGAACCACTCGGATTCAGTCGCGTGGCCGAGCGTGAAGCCCCGCGTCCAGGGCTTGTCCTCGTGTTCGTCCCAGGTTCCGGTCACGCCCTGCTCGGTCGCGATCTTCAGGGCTTCGACCGCGATGGACTCTGGGTCGTCCCACTGTGAATTGTTGATCGTGCCGCGGCTCCGGATGTACAGAGCAATCGCCCGAGCTGCGGAGGACGACCATCCTTCCGGTGGCTTGTCGGAGCCGCCGACGTAGTCGGCGGTGTTCTCAAGGCTGCCGAACAGGCACACATCGACGCGGACGCCAGTGCTGCTGCGAGTGCTGACGTACATCACGACGCCTTGTCGCTTCTCAATACCGCCCGTGAACTGGGCGAACTCGACACGGCCGACGCCCTTGGCGAACACCGCCGGCGGCGGGGTGACGAAGTCCTCGACTGCGAGGTCTCCGATCGCCGTTTCGATTCGACGTGCGACCTCAGCACGGTCGAGCGTGCGCGCCTCCTGCGCAAATTCGAGCCCACCGATCAAGGGAATCGACGCCGTCTTGGCCTTCCAACTCACGCGCCGTTCGAGGGCGATGCCGTTTGCCGACGCGATGTCCCGGATACGGCGATCCGACCAGTAGGCGTAACTCCGGATCACACCGAGCTCGCCCATGAGCAGGCCCTCCAAGCGCCGTTCGTCGAAGCGGTCCCGTCAGGGCCAGCACGTTCGAAGCCTACCTATCCGCCCTCCCACTCAACCGGGTGAACCATGCCGCCGCTGCTGTCGAGCTCACGTGTGGTGTCGCCTCATTGGCGCCTCACCAGCGCCTCGCCGCCGCTCTGGTTCAGATCTTGATACAGCCGTCTAATCGCCCACACGAATCGACCCAGCCGGTTCGACTGGTGCTGGTGCGCCGCAGGTCACGGCAGGTGGGTCGACCAGACGCACGGTGAGTCGGCTCGTGATGGCGAGACGGGGTGGGAGAACGTCACGGTGATGGCGACGCATGAGAGCGCGTCAGGTCTTGAACAACAGGTAGACCCCGACGCGCCGTCGCTGTTCCGGATCTACGACTACCTGCTCGGTGGTGGGCACAACTTCGCGTCCGACCGCGCCGTGGCCGACAAGATCACCACGCTGGTGCCTGGGTATGACGTATTCGTCCGCGAGAGCCGCGCCTTCGTCCGCCGCGCAGTCCTTCACATGCTCACGGCCGGAATCGAGCAGTTCCTCGACCTGGGTGCGGGCATGTTCAGCGCCCACCCCGTGCACCATCTCGCCCAGGCTGAACGTCCTGACGTCCGCGTCGTCTACGTCGATCGCGACCCCATAGCCATCGCCGGTCTCGGTCTGATCGTCCATGCGGACGATCCGAGCACCGGGGTGATCGAGGCCGACCTGCGGCACGTTGACGAGGTGCTCGACCATGCCGTGACCACTCGGCTGCTCGATCTGACTCGCCCGGTGGGCGTGGTGGCCGGGTCGGTGTTGCATTGCCTGCCCGACGCCGAGGATCCGGCCGCCGCATTGGCCAGGTACCACGAGCGGCTGGCACCCGGCTCGCTGTTGGCCGCCTCACACGCCGACGGCATCGTCCTCGGGCTGGAATCGGCCGGTGCGATCGAGGACTGTCTCGCCAGGGCCGGGATCACGCTCGTCCACCGAAGCCGGCGGCAGTTCGCCGACCTGCTGGGACCGTGGCAACCACACCCGGACGGCGTGGCGCCGATCGGCTTGTGGCGACCGGACGGGCTCACCCTGCCCGTACGCGAGTGCCTGTGGGGCAACGCCGTGCTCGCCGACCGCCGTCCCGAGCCCGCGGAGCGCGCATGAACAAGGCCGAGCACATCAACACCGTGTCCGGATCGGTCCACGGCCAGGTGCTGCAAGCCCGCACGGTAACCGCCGACACCATCGTCCTGCACGCTCCCGAGCACCGAGTGCCGGTTCCCCGGCAGCTTCCGCCGCCCGCGCACACCTGGGTCGACCGCGCAGATGAATTGGAGCGGCTGGACCGTCTGCTCACCACGGCGGGCCCGACCCGCGTGGTGGTGACCGGCCTGGGCGGGGTCGGCAAGACCGGCTTGGCGGTGCGCTGGCTCGACGGACACCACGAGCGCCACCCCGACGGCGTGCTGCACGTGGACCTCAACGGCTGGAGCGGCCACCCGCCACCGGCCACCGCGCAGGTCCTCGCCGGATGGCTCCGCGCGCTCGGCGTCGCCGCCGACGACCTGCCGGGCGAGGTGGCCGAGCTGGTCGCGCTGTACCGAACGGTCACCTCGGACAAGGCGGTGGCCATGCTGGTCGACAACGCCCGTTCCGCCGAGCAGGTGCAGCCCCTGGTACCTGCCACGGCGCGCGGCACGATCCTGGTCACCAGCCGCAATCGGCTCGCCGAGCTGGCCATCGCGGGCTTCCGCCACCTCGACCTCGACTGCTTCCCCGCCGCCACCGGCGCCGCGCTCCTGACCGGCCTCCTCGACGAGGATCGACAGCCCATCGGCGAGGAGCTGCTGCACGCGCTGGCCATCCGCTGTCACGGGCATCCGCTGGCCCTAACCATCGCCGGAGCCCATCTCGCCGCCTACCCCCGGCGCGACCCGGCGCGCCTGATCACCCGGCTGACCCACCTCGCCGAGGCGTCCACTGGCGCTTTGGACCCGCACGAGCTGTCCGTTGAAGGAGTGCTGCAGATGAGTTACGAGGACCTAGACGCCACCACCGCCCGGCTCTACCGCGGTCTGGCCGAGCATCCCGGCGTCGAGTTCACAGCCGAGCCGCTCGCCGCCGGGCTCGACGTGCCGGTCACCGACGTCGGCCGCGGGCTCGGGCGGCTGGTGGAGGCGAACCTCGTCACCGAGTCCGGGGACGAGCGCTACCGGCTGCACGACGTCCTGCGTGAGCACGTGCGAGCCCTGGCAGGCCAGGATGACCAGGCCAAGCGGCTGGCGGTGCGCCGCCGGATGATCGAGTGGTACCTGCGGCGCGGGGCGGCGGCCGACAAGATCATCAATCCTTTCCCTCGCCGGTTCAGCCCCGTCTACACCGATCTGGACACCGGCATGTTCGCCGACGCGAAGGCCGCCCTGGACTGGGCCGAGACCGAACGCGCCAACCTTCTCGCCGCTCAACAGGACGCCGCCGACCAGGGCTGGACGGAGCTGGTGTACCAGTTCGGCGAGGTCCTGTGGAACCCGCTGCGACCCAACTACACCGCCGGTGAGTTGGTGAGCTCGCAGTTCCTCGGGGCTAATGCCGCCGCCGACGCCGGGCACATCCTGGAGGTCGTCTGCCGCACCCGCCAGGGCTTCGGCGAGACCAACCTCGGCCACCACGAGGCCGCAGTCGCCATCTGCACGATCGCCGTCGAGCTGGCCGCCGAAGTCGGTGACCCGTGGCTGCACTCCGGCGCGCTGTCCACCCGCGCCCGCGCCCACCTCAAGGCCGACGACCCGCACGCCGCCCTCCCGGACCTCGAACATGCCCTGGAAGTCGCCGAGGGGATGAACGACGCCCGCAGCATCGCGCTGCGACACCGACGCCTCGGCGAAACCGCCCTGCACCCCAAGATCGCCGACGCCCAGCTCGCACTCCACCACCTGCGGCTGGCGGCGAGCATGTTCACCGGCATCGGCGATGACATCGGCCACGCCCGCACCGTCCTGCACTTGGCGCGGGCCCTGACCCTGAACGGGCAAGCCGCCGAGGCAGTGTCGGAGCTGGCCGAGATCGAGCAGGCCGTGCGCGACTACGGCTCGGTCGGCTACCTGGCCGACCTATGCACTGTGCTCGGCGAGGTCCACGCCGCGCTCGGCGACACCGCCGAGGCCCACCGCTGCTACAGCCAGGCCATCGACTACTACACCGCCGCCGGCCCCGGCGCCGACAAGAGCAAGGCCACCGTCATCGCCCGGCGCGACGCCCTCGACTCCGACCAACCGACCGCCTGAATGCGAAGAGGAGCGAACGACATGGCAGCACACACCACGGTCAAGGGAAAGCGGATCACCGGCGAGGCCCGCATCAAGATGGCTGCTGACCTGAAGAAGAAGTACGAAAAGGGCGCCAGCATCCGTGCACTGGCCGAGGCCACCGACCGCTCGTACGGCTTCGTGCACCGAATCCTGACCGAGTCCGGCGTGGTGCTGCGTGGACGCGGCGGCGCTACCCGGACCAAAACCAAAACCCCATAGCCAAGCGACAGCGGGCACGAGAACGGCTCGCGACACCAGCCATCCGATACGCGAGCGGAGATCATGATGCCCAGACGCGTCTTGCGGGGCTACCGCCTGGGAACGCCCACTGGCGAACCGGATCGCGATGCGCGGCCGGCGCCGCGGATTCAAGTCCGCTTCGCGTGCCGAAGAGGACACGAGTTCACTGTGCCGTTCTCGACAGACGCCGAGATACCCGCCGTCTGGAGGTGCCCGCGACACGGCGTCGAACATTGCCTCCGCATCAATGAAGACTCCGACTGGCAACCTCCCAAGGGAAAGCCCCCACGCAACGCACTACGTCATGCTCTTGGAACGACGCAGCATCGTCGATCTTGAAGACCTCGTCGACCAGGCGCTGGCGGGCATCCTCCTGCAGCGCCGATCGCCTTACGGTCGCGTGCCCATCGGCGACCGAACCTACGGTTTCCGATTCGAGCCATGACCGCCGGCCGAGAAGGCGTAACAGGCAGGCCAGCTCTGATCTGATGTTTCGAGCCGACTACCTCGGAGCATGCGACGTATCGAGCCCGAGGGCGCCTCGCCTCATCATCGACGTGCAGGTCGCGGTCTACGGCTTGGGCTGGCCGGTGCCGGAGTTACGAGCCGGTGAGCCGCGCAGTTCCGTGACACGCTCGCGGAATGGCGCGCCGACCGGCCCGCGCAAATTGTCGTCTGCCACCGTCGTGGGACAACCACGTTGCCAGTCATGGGACCAGCGACAGCGGTAATCTACCGAGAGAAACGTGTTCCAGATCTGCGTCGCGGAGCGATCATGGCGATGGCGACCGAATGTCCTGTAATGCCGATGTGCGGTCGAACGGTGGATGACCGATTCCGATTGTTTGCGCAGTGACCTTGATGCCGCTGGCACAGGCCACTGAGCGACGCGATCAACACGGCAGTGTCTCTATGGATGGGTCGGCGATGAGACGGCCGAGAGTGGCCCGACCCGACACGGACGCCAGCGCTGCACCTGCGGTAACAACGGCTCGATCCGCCGCCATCGACCTCCCTCCGGATAATGGAGCCATGGAACGGCCGATCGATTTCTCGCGCGACCGCCGCATGCTGTGCGGGATCTGCGCCCACGAGTGGCTGGTCGGACTCGATTGGATCGACCGCTGGGAGCAAGGTAGAGAGGTGTGCCCTGGGTGCGGAACGACGTGCGAACACGAAAACGCTCCCCGGGTGACGGTCAATCCCGACGATCTTGCGCTCGACGCCGACAAGATCGCACAGTTCGCCTGGTACCACACGACCACGGTGCCGGACTGGCCGACGAGGGACTTCGACCCGGCGGCCGATCTCACGCCCGAGACACGAAGAGTGATGGGCGGCGCGAAGCGGGTCGCCGCGTGGGCCGCGCGCCAGCGCGGGAAAGCCCTCCATGTCGGCACATACGAGTCCGCGGTCCACAACATGCTGAGGCGGATGCGCGACCAAGCTGACCGCGGCAGCCAGTTCTACCTGTACCGCGTTCTTCTGGTGCCGTCCGTCGTTGTGCGGGAGGGCTGGCTCATAGACCCCAGCGACTTCATGGGTGACGTAGTTCTCGACGAGGTCTGCCCTCCAGGCGTGGACGTCGCCCGCTACCTCAACTATCACGAGGACCCCGGCGGACTCTCACTCGCCCTGGGACGGAGCGCGATCGCCAGCGTCCAGCAGGTCGCCGTACCGCTCCCTGACGCCTGCGACGACGATTGGGTGCGAGAAGCCGCCACGGCTCTCGATGGCACCTCCGACACCCCTGTCCCGGCCACCGACAGGCTTAGTCGATTCATTCGGCCGTCGTCTCCGCAAGCTCTCCTGCGTCGCGAGCTCGGTGCGGCTCTGGCCGGCAAGCTGCCGGTGAACCTCCAGGACCAGTTCGCGTCCGCCGCTGCGTTCGACGAGGGCAACAACCCGATGCAATGGGCTCGTCGGACGAGCTGTCTGTTCGATCTGATCGTGAATCCGCTACGCACGCTGGCCGAACTCGACCGGCAAGAGCGCCGCACGGTCTGAGAATCCACCGCGGTTGCTGCTGCCGCCCAGCACTGACTGTGTTCACAGGTGAAGTTCGGCCGCTGGCCCGCACTATCAAGATCAGCAGCCAGATTCCGGGCCGCCTGAACGTCCGCTCATAGCCGCTGACCGGCCATCCGGGAACACAGCGTCCGCCAATCGCCATCGCGATAACCTGTTCCAGTTCTGCACCGCTGTCGGTGGTCCCATGACTGGCCACGTGGTGGTCCCACGGCCGTGGCAGACGACACAAATGCCGACCCACGGACACCTCTTTGTGTTCGCAGTTTCCTTCGCTATGCCCCCAGGTGTTCATACACATGTTTGCGCGATACGGGCCGCGCCAGTACCGGTGGCGATAGTGAGGCGAGCTGCGGCTTTCGTCCGACGTGTCGTGGTCGGCGTTGTCGTCTCCGTCGTGGGGAGGCAGGTCTTCAGTCCTGAACCGCGGGTGTACCCGGACGACGTTCACGGCGCTCGTCGCGATGATGCCGGCTCGGGCGTCGCCTCGGGTCACTGATCGCGGAGCTGCAATCACATCGGTCTGGGTCAGCGGTTTCTTGACTTTGTGGTCGAGCAATTGCCATAGGCCGTAGACGGTCTGGACCCACCCGGCGCAGTGGTTCGCGTCGGGTTCGGGGAGCAGTTCACCGAATTGAAGGGTCGCGGTGAAGGTAGCGAGTACCGGCATCGGGCTCATCCGGGCCGAGACCGAGCGGACATGGTCGGCGAAGTAGCCCGCGCTGTAGCGGGTCTTTGTCGCTGCCCACTGGGCGACGAACGTGTCCGGGGGCAGGCCGGTCCAGTGGGGCGGCCGATTTGGGGTGTAGAACGACAGTTGGACCCGGTCCTCGTGCGGCGGTGGCAGGTGTGACCAGCTAATGGCGACGATTGGGGCCTCGACGTAACCGGAGACGTCGTAGAGCCAGGGGGCTGGTATCCATCCTGAGCCTGGCAGGTCTTGCGCACGCGCGGCGTCATAGAGGGCGCCGCCGATGCAGCTCTCGAACAGCATGAAGCCGGTCATGCTGGGCATTCGGTCCGAGCGGGCGGGTTCGGTGGACGGGGTGGACGAGTAGGTCACGGCCATCTCGATCGCCTCGTGGTCGACCCACGTCAGGCTCGCGTTCTGGAGGCGGTCGGCTTCATCGCGGGCGTATCGACGCACTTCCCGGCCCTCGCTCTCCGCCGCGGCGGCTCGGGCGACCTGGCCTGTACGTCCTTGCTGGGCGCCCTCGGCCGCGATGTTGGCGTAGTGCTCGTGAAGCCGCCGGCGGAGGAAGGGAAGCTGCTCGGAAGACGGAGCGACCCACGGCGCGGGCTGGAAGATCGAAGCGTCCGGGATCGGGTCGGGAATCTTGAGGCCATCGGTTGCCGGGTGCATGAAACGGACTCCAGCCAAGGTCGCGGCGGCGCTGGTCACAGGCGGCGCAGTGCTTGCAGCACGCGGTCGAGAAGCGCCAGGTGCTCGTCGTCGGGCCGCGGTCCCTCCAGCGCGGCCCGCCGCGCGGCGGCTCGTTCCTCGTCGAGGTCGAGCGGAACCGCGGACGGCCCCGTGGCGGGCAGTTGTCCAAGGCTGGGGAGGTACTCGGTGAGTGGTCCGTTGTCGGCATGGCGGCACGCGGCTTTACCGTGGACAGCATCGAACGGCAGTTCGGGGGTTTCCGGCGAGCAGCGAGGACTCGGCAGGATCACCATCGCGTCCGCCTTCGTGTCCGGCTCCTCACTGTGGTTCACTGCTCTGCGGCAAACTGGTCGGACTCATGACGGGTTCGTGTCGGTCGCCATCGGGCCAAAAACGGGTGCCACGCAGGACGTGCAGGAAGGGCAGCAACTCCTCGCGAAGTCCTGGCGTGGTGGCAATCGCGCACCGGGAACGAGTGGTGTGTGGGCTGGCGTCGGCATCCAGGACGAGGGCTCCGGCCTCTCGGGCGATGACGGCCCCGGCCGCGGTGTCCCACGTCCGGTTGCCGAGCAGGACGCAGGCATCAAGGGTGCCGTCGGCGACCCAGACGAGGTCAAGTGCGGACGAGCCGTAACGGCGAAGCCCTTGTGCTCGTGCCGTGAGTTCCCGGTCCACAGTGGAGCAGAGCACGTCTCGTAGCGCAGTGTCCTGGCCGCTGCCATAGTCGCTGAACCCGATCAGGGCTCGATCGAGCGACTCAGTGCCCGAGGCGGCGATTGGTTCTCCGTCGCGGTAAGCGCCCTGCCCGTCGGTCGCCCAGTAGCGGTGTCCGAGAAAGGGAAGCGCTGTGACGCCGAGGATGGGGCGGTGGTTGTGCACGAGCCCGAGCGCGATCGCGCACAAGGGACTGCCGTGGTGGTGGTTGATCGTGCCGTCGATGGGATCGAGAACCCAGTACGTCTCCTGGTTGCCAACCGAGCCGGTTTCCTCTCCGAGGAACCCGATTTCGGTGCGTCCATCGGCAATCAACCGTTGGCGGACCACGTGTTCGACGTCCTCGTCCACTTCGGACACAGGGTCGCGGTCGCCCTTGTACCGGATCGAGCGAGGACGGTGGCTGAGGACATGCTCGACCGCAAGATCGATCGCGGCCTGTGCCGCGGGCAGGGCAGCGGTGAGGTCGGGTGCCGACAGCATGGTTCCTTCGGTTCTTCGGGCGCGCCCGGCTCACGTAGCTGCGCCAAATGGACCGGGCCGTGGACGGTGAGGGTCAGGAGTAGTGCGGCCACCACGGGTGTTCGACAGTCAGCGCGTCGCTTCGCAGTCGTTCCGCGATGACCGCGGGGCGCAGCTCGACTTGGTGGAGGTCCGCTTGGGTGAGCCACCGCAGTTCGTGTTCGCTGGACCGGGCGGCTTCGGGGCCAGCGAGAGTCACGTCGAACAGCAGGGCCAGTTCGTAGAGGGCAGGCCCGTTCGGTGAGGTGTGATCGCGCAGTTCCACGGTGGCACAGAAGTCGAGGTAGGCGAGGTCGACGTCGGTCTGTTCCCGCACGGAGCGCCGCAGGGCGTCCTCAACGGATTCACCTGGTTGTACTCGACCGCCGGGTAGCCGGAAGGCGCTGGCGTCCCGGTCTCGGACGAGCAGGAGACGCTCCTCGTGCCCGACGAGGCCGTATGCCCCGACAAGCGGACCGAGAGCTGGAGTGGTGGTGGAGGTCATCATGGTGCTCTCACGATCGACGGACAGGACGATAACCGAGGTGACGCCTCAAAGAGGCCAACGTGGTGGTGCTCATCGCACAACCGGGGTTCGTAGACGGCAGTGTTCAACTGGGTCTCGCGGACCAGGACCCGCTCGACCCGCGCACCGTCGGCGCGTGCAAGTCCGATCAGCGTGCTCTCGGCGACTCGGCCCAGCAGTACCGCCACTGCCTCCACCGTGGGCCACGGCAGCCCGTATCCGAATTCTTCGGCATGGTCGGCCGGTTGCTCGGCCCCGAAGCGGAACACCCGGTTGCCTTCGGCGACCAGCGGCGCGATCAGCCGATCGCGGACGCCGAGCATCGTGGCGTGGTCGAGGTGCTCGTCGATCCAGCGCCGTACCCCGACCTTCAGCGCGCCGAACTCCACGACGGTCACCTCGGGGCTTAGCTCCGCGGCGCTCACTGTCACCGCGACCGACCAGGAGTGGCCGTGCAGGCTTACACATTTGCCGCCCAGGTGCGGTAAGCGATGCCCGGACGCGAACGAGTGCTCGATGGTGATCTTGTGCGACATCAGCGGGGCACCAGGCTCGACTGGTCAACCGGCGCGGGTGAGCGTGCTGGTTGCACCTCGCGCATATCCACTGCAACAAGCTCACTTTCCGTACCGAGAGGAGTGGCCGAGACCGGTATGGCCTGCGATGGGCGGTCGGAGGTCGCCCACCGCAGGCCGAATCCCAGTCAACGACGCCGCCCTTGCCGATCACCAGAGCGGCCGTGCGGCGAGAACGAGGCGTCAACGGGGCGGCCCAGGCGCTGACCAGGGCGCTAGTGGTCTGCTGGAGCGAGGGGCTTCACCCAGATGGGCGGGCAACTGCGTTTGGCGGTCAGCCGGATCGTCAGCCGTGGTCGAGAACGGAGCGGCCATGAGGCAGCGATGAGGCGACACCTTCCCTACGCTGCGAAAACCGGCGAGTACTGTGCGCTATGGAGGGTCTGGCAGGAGGGACGACGCGATGGCAGCACGGCCTCTCACCCCGCTCGCAGCTGCCCGCGAGGCCGCTGGTTATACCCAGGAGTCCCTCGCCGTCACCCTGAAGGTCGAACGGACCACCATCGGACGTTGGGAACGTGGGGTCCAGTCACCTCAGCCTTGGCAGCGGCGCGGCCTCGCCACCGCCCTGCAGATCTCGCTCGACGTACTCGACGACCTGCTACGACGTAGCCTTCGGCAACCTGCTGCCGACATCACCACGGTCCTGATCTCACCTTCGTCGAGCCTGGTGACGCTCCCTGCCGAGCGGACCGTTCACGAGGACGCACCGGCACCCGATGCCGACGTCATCCACGCCGCCATCCCGCGCCTGCGCCGCGCGCTTGACCGACTGGACCTGCCCGACGACGGACCAACCAGGTCTCCGGACGACCTGCACGGCGAGATCATCCGCGCCAGCGACGACCGGCTGCAGTCCCGCTACGGCAACCTCGCCCGCCGCCTGCCCGACCTCATCGCCGAACTCGCCCGTGCCGGTCAACTGGGCGACGCTGCAGGCCAGCGCCACGCCGCCGCCCTGCTGACCTTGGCGTTGCGGGCTGCTGACGGCGTGGCGTTCAAGTTCGGCTACCTGGATCTGTCAGCCCGGCTGATCGACCTGATGCGCTCGGCCGCCCAGATCGCCGAGGACCCGCTGCTGCTGGCCGCCGTTGCATACGTGCGAACCGAAACCTTCTTCGCCACCGGCGACCTGGATACCGCCGCCCGCGCTCTCGAACTCGCCGCTGACCACGTGCCCGATCTCGGCACGACCTCCTCCTTGGCCGCGTTCGGTGCCCTGCACATGCGCGCGGCAGTCGTGGCTGGTCGGGCGGGCAAGGCCGACCTCGCCGCCGACCACCTGCGTGAGGCTCGCCGCGCCGCGGGCAGTGTGCCCGAGGGCATCTACGTGGGCACCGCGTTCGGCCCGGCCTCGCTGCGCATCCACGAACTCGCGGTCGCGGTCGAACTTCGAGATCCATTGGGTATCGAACGCGCGGCGTCCTGGCGCCCGCCCGACGAACTTCCCGCCGAGCGTCGTTCCCACTACTTCATCGATCTGGCCCGCGCCCAGCTCACCCTCGGTCGCCACGAAGACGCTCACCTGTGCCTTCAGGCGGCCCGCCAGGCCGCGCCCGAGCACACCCGCACCCACCCGCAGGTCCGCCAGTCCCTCTCGTCCCTCCTGCGCACCCACAGCGCGCCCAGCGCCGGCTTGCTCGACCTCGCCGCTTGGGCCCGTGCTCGCTGATCCGCCTGCCACAGCCGCTCAGCGCGGGGATAGCAGATCCGGCAGGTCGTGAAGGGAGTCGATCACCCAATCCGCGTCGCGACGGACCAACGGGTCGTCAGCCCACAGATAGCCCCACGGGCCCCGCCGGATCAGTGCCGTGCGGAACCCAGCTGCCTTCGCGGCAACTACGTCGTTGTCCCGGTGGTCACCCACGTATACCGTCTCGCCCGGTTCGTCGGGCACCATCTCCGCCACGCGGGCGAAGAACTCGGGCGACGGCTTGGCGACACCCCATTCGCCCGAGGTCGCGATCCGGTCCACCGGCAGCTCCAGTGCACGCAACAGCTCGGCTGCGCGAGCGGTCTGGTTCCCGGCCACCCCGACCCACAAGCCGCGTTCTCGCAGCGCGACCAGGCCGGGCCGCACATCGCTGTAAAGGTCGCTGTCCTCGATGTGCTCACCCTGGCCGGCCTCCTCGCGCAGCCGTCGTTCCCGTGCAAGGTCGAAGCCCGGCTTGAAGTACTGGAACGTCTCGGCATTGTCCCGGCCAGCGGCGGTGACCGCGCCCAGCACTGTCGAGAAGGTATGGCGCGAGACGCCGATCCAGTCGGCCCACGCACCCCACTCCCGCGAGTCGTCCAGCAACGTCTCGCCCACGTCGAACACAACCGCGGTCACCATGCTCCTACTCCTACGTCACGTGCAGACACCGCGCGACAGCGAGGGCCCTTCGGCCGCCCAACTCACTGACATCCGTGTCCGCGGCGACCGCCGGTTTGTCCGCTTCCCGGTTGACCACGTCGACGCAGCCCGAACAGCGAGCAGGCCGAGCCTCGACCTAACGGCGATTGGTGTGAGAGAGCGCGTCAGTTGGCCAGTCCGGTGCTCAGCTGTCGGCCAGGACTCGATCACTTGTGGCGACCGTAGCCGTGAGCGCGCTTCGCGGCTACTTAACGTGATGCTCATGGTCGGGTTCGGCCAAGAAGCGATCAGTCTTGTCGGTCAGTCGTGCGTAGCTGTGTAGAGATTCCGCACGCTCTGGCCCATGCACGAATAAACTTTCCAGCCGAAAGCATCGTCGATTCTGCCCATTCGGCGCCGAGTGCGTCCCTGTGTGCAATGCCAAGCGATAGTGGAGAAAGGCCGGGATTTGACTCCAGCGCAGCAAACGCCTCGCGCATGCCCCGCTGCCGTTCTACGATCTCGCGGAGTCGTCCCGGCTCCACCGCGCCGTGCGAAAACACGCTGTTGCCCGACAGAACGATACGCTCGCCCTCATCGGTATCCACCAAGCCGAGTGCGGTTAGGTCGCGGACTGCGGTCGCAAATCCGTTCTTGGAAGGGCGGGTGTGCCCGGCTGGATCAGAGAGATGCAGCAGGAGCTGCAGGGCGGGCCCAGGGTTTGCGCCAGGGAAAGGGCTCCGCACCCGGACAGGTACTGCTCCGCTCAAGAGTCGACCAAGGGGTTCGCTATCGCTTTCCGTCATCCTTGTCATGCCGTTTGCTAGAAGCCGCACTAGACCGGCATATTCCATCCATTGACAGAAAGAGCGAGCATATGTAACCCAACTATCACTTTTCGCCGCCACGGCCCTGAATTCGGCAGCAAGAACAGCTGCAAACTGTGGAATTGAGACGATGTCCTCGCGGGTGAGCATATCGGCAGCAAGCTTGTACATCTTATGTCTACGCAGTGCCTGAGAAACGCGCGCCCTAATAGCTTCTTCCCTATCGGGGGAATCGAGCAGGTCCGGCTCAAGCGTGACGCGGTTCGACTCTGCACTCAGCACGCCGAATTGCCGAAGCTCACGAGAGTAGTTAAAGACAACTGTTGCTGTCGTATCCAACCTCGCAGCTGCATCTGGGACTGAAACGCTACCACCTTCGGCAACAACCACGCGCAACAGGCGGCCGGCCCCGAGAGGGGCGTAGCGGACGACGTATGAGTCCTCGATCGCCACGCTGCCGTTATTAAGATAGTCACGGAAGGTATCCCAGTAGACGTCGATAGTATGACCGACCTGCACTACCAAACGTTGATGAAGCAGGCTATCCAGAACGGCGCCAGTGGCCACATCGTAGTCAAGATCGGATATCGCGACTGGTGCCGCCTGAGCAACGGTTCGGAGAACGGCTTGCTCACTTGGGCTCAACCGGGCAAGGTCACTTTCGAACAGGCCGCGGGCGTTCAGTGCCTGCTTAGCGAGATCGTCTTGCGTGACGCCGCGATCAACCTCGGCGAGTATATGGGCGCCGAACTTCTTGAAGAGCCACGGGAGGCCCTGTGAATTGTACTCGCGAAGCCTTTGTCGCAGATCGCGATTGAGCTTACTGCCGAGCGACTTCTCAAGTCGTCGCAGAAGGGCCTCGACCTCGCTTGGCCCGAACGGTTCAAGGATGGAAACTAGGGATGCGTCACGTATATCATTTCGCAGCCCAAATGGGTACCCCTCGGTCCATGCAACCACGTCAGTCTTCCAGGAAAAGCTGATCGTCAACGGCGCATTTATTTCGCGGATCAGAAATGCGAGATCGCGGAACTCTCGGGTAAGATCCGAGTCTCGAAAAACATTCTCAAATTGATCAAAAGCGAGAAAGATTGGCCGGGCGGGAGATGTCCAGGTGGCACGCTTGAGAGTCTCCACGATGCTCTGCAGACTGCTGAACGCAGCCTGGGGCGGCAACTCAAGAACCTTTCTCTCGACCGCCTTCCGAATAATGCGTTCCATTGCGGCGGGAACGAATTCGGATCGCTCCGCCGTTCTTGAGTCGATAACGATGCCGACGCCGCCTGCCTTCTCGATCCCCTTCTGCAGATGCAGAACTAGCGAACTCTTACCCCAGCCGGATTTGGCATTAATTACTATTGAACCAGCCGTGTCGCGATCCCTGAGCTTTTCAAGTAGCGACTGCGCGAGGATTTTCCGGCCGATGAAGAATTCGGGTGCCGCTGGAAGTTGGTACTCGAAATCAGACGTGCTGCCCTGGACCTCGACAATTTTGGGCAAGGATGGGACGCGAATCGGCACCGCTCCCGCTTCATGGCCTGCGCGAACAACCGGAAGGCCCTTTGATAGATGTCGCTCGATTAGGCGAACAACAGGAGCCGGAACATCTTGCGTCCGCGTCCATGTCACCCACCTGGACGCTCGGCGAGTTTGAGAGTCAAGTTCACAGGCGGCCAGGACGACGCCATGCTCGGTAACGATGACGGTCGGGTCTGATCGAATCTCTGGCCCTTCGTCCCAACTTGGCAGAACATTTGCCGCCTGCAGTAGTTGGCAAATCTCATAAGAGCCGAGGTATCGAAAGCCGGGCAACTTTGCTTGAGCTGCGTCGGCTTTCTCCTTCGCTTCGGGAGTCAAACGAGGGAGCGCAATGAAGAGTCCGTGAATCCGGTCATCATCGGCTCGGGCTAGAGCGAACTTCCCTAGAAAGGATGTCAACAAGGGGACCCGCACATTGGAGCTGTAGGCTTTGCACTCACAAATCAGCTGCTCGTTGGTAACGGTGTGACGGGCCTGGACGTCCAGCTCGATACCTTCGCTGGTGAAGTTTAGATTTTCAGGGTGGGGATCGCCGTATCCCTGCGTCGCAAGAAGCTTTGCGATAAACATCTCGAAGAGGTGACCGCGCCTGTTAGATATCTCGCTCGTCGATGAGCCCTCCGCGAGAACAACGACGGCGGCCGTGTCAACGGTGATCTGATCCACGGATGCAGGGTACGCGCTGGTGCTGTCAGCTGGGAGTTCACGTGTTTGGCTCCCGCGCGGACGTTGCAGCCCGGAGCACCCAGCCCGGCTTGAGCTCCGACTGGCCAACAGCCGCGCTCAATTGGGCCAACTGAAGCGCCGGTCACAGCTGAGGCCAGCGTTAGGTCACCCTGGTCAGGTCGCCGTAGGTGAGGACGAACCTGCTGTGGGTCTTGTCGATGGCGGAGCCGGCCAGTTCGCTGTCCGGAGTACCAGCCGGATAGACGATGAGCGATGGCGTGTGCCGGTTCCGTTCGGGCGCCCAGGATCGGATCTCCTCGCAGAGGTACTCGGTTACCTCGGCGGCGGCCGGGCCATGACCGATCGCGCCCAGTTCCCAGCACACCTCGTCGCCGGATTCCAGTCGCCGGGCAGTGAGGTAGACCAGCGTGTCGCCGTCGACCAGCGCCATGCGCCACCATCCCCTTACGGGGTCGCACACCTCGGGTGGGACGTCGGCGTGAACCTTGATCCGGCACACGCGAGGGTCGGTCACGGTCAGGCGGAGCCAGAGCCCGTCATGCGACTCGTTCCTGCCGAGCGTCGTTCCGGACCAGGCGGTGACACGCGGCTGGTCGAGCACCCCACGCAGCGCATCGAGGTCCACGGCCTGATCGCGGTCCCAGTGGAGCGTGACCAGTTCGTCGGTGGTGATCGCGCCGCTGAGTTCGCCCTCGTCGTCGCCGACCAGGTACACGAAGCCGCACAGGTGGAGCGAATCGGACACCAGACGGCCATCGGTGTAGGTGAAGGCGACGCTGCGTCCCTGGCCGCGCCACCGCAGTTCCCTATTGAAGGTGGGTGTTGATCCACTTCGGGAGGGATGGTGGCGTGGCGGGTTGGCGTGTTCTGGGTGTCGCGGGATGCGGTGCAGCTGCCACAGGAGATTAGCGAGCACCTGCGGCGCACGGTCACGATGGGCGGCGCGGGCAGCGGCGTGCGGTTCGACCGTGGCGAGTTCGTCATGCGAGTCGTCCAGCGGGACCGCGCCGACGAGCCGGCGGCGGTGTACCGGGCACGGGTGGTGTTCGAGGTGTTCCGCGAAGCCACGACCGGCGGCGTGGTCGACAAGGTGTGCGAGGCATTGCCGGCCGATGTGCGGGAGTTGGTCGATGCGGGCAGCATCGGGCCGCTGAACTGAGCCGGAGGACCCAGCTCAGCGGCCGGTGTGCCCGCTGTTGCCTGGGAACGCTGTCGGCACGCGCTGCCTCCTGCGGGTGCTATCGGGGTGTCTGCTGGTGGAAGGTCAGCTTCCAGCCGTCGGTGCGGCGCACGTAGACGCTGCTCGTCAGGGCGGTGTAGGTGGGTGCGTCGTCTCGGTGGGCGGTCGCTTCGTAGGTCACGATCGCGGTGTCGTTGGTGGGGTGGAGCACTTGTGGGTCGCGCAGCTGGTAGGCGGACCAGGGTGGGCCGGACAGCGAGTCCAGGATCGCCGTCCGGTTGTCTAGCACGAGGCCACCGGGTAGGAGCATGACCGCGGTGTGGTCGAGGATGTGCTCGTAGAACCGTCGCGCCGTCTCTGGGGTGGACGACAGGGCCTGCCAGCCCTGTTCTTCGAGGTCGATCACCTCGTCGCCGGTGGTCGAGATCATTTTGGTCCTCCTGTCCCGGCGATGGCCCCCTGTTGAGTGAGCCAGTTCTGGAGGGCGTGCGCGGGTTGAGCGCCGACCATCCGGCCGCGTTCGGTGCCGTTGCTCATCAGGATGAGGGTGGGGATACCGCGGACCTGGAGTCGCTGGGCGGTGCGGGGCGCGTGGTCGGCGTTGACCTTGACGACTTTGAGCCGTCCGGCCTGGTCGCGGGCGAGTTGATCGATGACCGGGGCCATCGTGCGGCAGGGGCCGCACCAGGGCGCCCAGATGTCCACGAGGACGGGCAGTGTGCCGTGCTGGACGGCGGGTTCGAAGTTGGTGTCGTCGGCGTCGACCAGCCAGGGCAGGTCGGTCTTGCACGCCCCGCAGCGGGGATGGCCGGCTGCCGCAACCGGAGTCCGGTTGCGGCGCCCGCACCGAGGGCACGGTGTGATCGCCCCGGTTACAGCAGTCCGTGTCGTGTCAGTGCCCATTGCAGCTCCTGGATGGTGGGTTGTTCCAGCCACTGGCCGCCGATGTAGACGACGGGGTTGCGGATGTCTCCGCCGGCCAGCCAGCGCAGTCGTTGCCTGGCTTGGGGGTTGAGGTCCAGGTCGACGTACTGGTAGGGCACGCCGGCGCGGTCCAGCAGGCGGCGCACCATCTGGGTGATGCCACACCAGCGGTTTCCGTACACGACGACCGCGGCGGGCGCGACCGTGCCGACGGTGCGGGCGGCGCGGTTGATCGGGGCGACCATCGGGATCGTCATTGTCGTCACCTCCTCGACAGGTCACAGGTTCGTCAGGTCGTGGGGTTCGCGCGACGCGGGTTGCTGGGCGACCTGGTCGAGCGCGTCGAACAGTTCGTAGATGTCCGGGATGTGGTCCACCTGTGGCGAGACGTGCGCGTAGCGGATGACCCCGTCGGCGTCGACGAGGTAGAGCGCGCGTTCGCTGAACCCGTCGGACTCGCGCCAGACCTGGTAGCGGCGGGCGACCTCACCCTTGGGGTGGAAGTCCGCGAGCAGCGGGAAGGTGATGCCGCGCACGGCCGCCCAGGCGCCGTGGCTGTAGAGGGAGTCCGCGGAGATGCCAAGCACGGTCACACCCCGGCTGGCGAACTCCGGCAGCTCCTGCTGGTAGAGCTCCAACTGTCGACTGCACCCATGGCTCCAGTCCAGCGGGTAGAACACGAGCAGGACCGGGTGCCCGCGGAAATCGGCGAGGCTCACCGGCCGGTTCTTCGCGTCTGGCAACGTGAAATCGGGTGCTCGGGTGCCTACCGCCAGGCCAGTGGACTCGCGGGCGCCCTGCATCGGGGGCGCGCTGCGGTGCAAGTTCGCGACGTCTTCCAGCGTCACGCCCTGCGTGGTGATGCCGTCGGGCGCCTGGTGCCCCACGGCCTGTGTCTCCCCCGTCACGGGGACGTGCTGCACGATTTCCTGGGTGATCGCGTGCAGCACCGACAGTGCCTCGGTCACCGGGGAGTCCGCGTCCAGACGGTCACCGAGGTCGGCGAACCGCTGCTCCAGTTCGTGCAGCCGATCCCAGCCACGAGCGGGAATCATGATCCTCACCTCCCTGACAAAGATTCGGGTGGCGCGGCGCCGGTCGGCGCGAGCCTCATCGGCGAAGCAGCGTCATGGCCAGAGACAGCACGACGGACACCAACAGCATGGACGTGAGTGGCATGTAGACGCGGACGTTCTCGCCGATGAGGCGGATGTCGCCCGGGAGACGATCGAACCACGACAGCCCACCGGTCCACGCGAGCACGCCGACAACGGCGAGCACCAGTCCCGCCGCCACCACGTACGGCCCGATATTCGTGCCCATCGTGGATCTCTCCTCCCACCGCTTCCCGATGTTCCCCACCAACAGAACAGAGCCAGTCGTCGTGCGCGGCCAAATACCGCGCACGACGACCGGCTCGTAAGAGACGGGACGGTCGGCACTTCACCCGTGCTGCCGCGTCGACAGGACGCCGGGCGGCTCGCGCCCAGGCCGCCGGAAAGGGTCAGGGGCGCCCAGGCGTCGATGACCGCGTCACCACGTGCACTGAGGTGAGCGCCGAATTATCACCGCGGAGCGGCGACCAGGGGTCAGGCGTTGATCGCCTGGCGTTCCCCGGTGCCGCTGGTGATGGCGATCTTGCGCGGCTTGGCCTCCTCGGCGACCGGGATGCGCAGGGTCAGGACCCCGGCGTCGTAGCTGGCCTGGATGTTGCCGGTGTCGAGGGTGTCACCCAGGAACAGCTGCCGGCTGAACGTGCCGGTCGGCCGCTCACTGATGATCGTCTCGACCTTCTCGCCGTTCTCGTCGATGACCGTGGTGCGCTGCGCCTTGACCGTCAGCACATTGTTCTGCACATCGACATCGATGGACTCTGGGCTCACGCCGGGCAGGTCGAAGTGCACCACGAACTCATCGCCGGAGCGGTAGGCATCCATCGGCATGACCGCCGACCGCGACAGGCCGCCGCCGAAACCACTGCCGAACCACTGCTGGCTCAACCGGTCCAGCGCCTGGAACGGATCAGTACGCATCAGCATGGCGTTCTCCTCCTTCCCTTCGTCGTGTCCGTGTGCTCGCGTCGCGGACAACCGCGTCGCGTCAGCACCATCACGTCGCTGACATCCCTAGCAACGCACTACTCCTGACCTATGTTCCCTATGTGATGTAGTTCACGCGTCGATCTATTGCTAAATGGATTGAAGTATGAAGGTGCAGTTCAAGGATGGTGTGACGGCAGTGCTGGAACGGCCTGTCGACTCGGGAATCAGACGCAAGAGCACATCAGCACCGCGGACCGTCCTGATTTGGCAGGGCCGCACGGTTGACCGGCGGCGCGCACTTGCTGTCCTGCCGAGCCTGGGCAGGTGTGACGGTGTGCGCCTGCGTGGACAGGTGGCCAGGCGGTGGTCAGACATGCGGGGTGGGTTGTGCGGTGAGTGCGAGAGCATAGGTGGGGTGGAGATCTACCCAGCGTCGCGTCGACGACTTGGAGGGACCGGCGCACGCGACTGGCTGCCGCGCTGCGCACCACCCAGCAGCTGCTCGCCGAAGCGGTCGGTGGACAACCGGAGTGCTGGCTGACGACGATCACCGCCTCGTCGGGGATCACGCGCTGGTGACGTGCGCGACGAACCGGGTGGCGAGGTCACGCAGCTTGATGTTGTCGCGCTGGGATTGCTCGACCAGCAGGGTGAATGCCTGGTCGGCGTCGATCCGCCTGACCGCCATGAGGATGCCTTTGGCCTGGTCGATCACCGCCCGGCTCTCCAGCGCGGTCCGCAAGTGCGCGGCGGTGCGGCGGGCGTGTTGGTAGCGGTGGTAGACGCGCAGGGCCGCCGTGACGGCGCTGGTGTAGAGGTCGAGCAGTTTCTCGTCCAGTTCGGCGAAGCCGTGAGCGTGGGTGCTGTAGCAGTTCACCGCGCCGGCGTGCCCGTCGTCGATGACGATCGGCGCGGACAGGAAGCTTGCGAATCCTGCCTCGGTGGCGTCGCGGGCGAAGTCCGGCCAGCGGTCACGGGCCTGGGCGATCGACACGCGCACCAGCGCGCCTGATCGCGCGGCGTCGAGGCAGGGTCCGTGTCCGAGGGCGTACTGGTCACCGTCGAGGCCGGCGACGACGTCGCTGGTCGTGGCCGCGGTCCGGGCGTTGCCATCGTCGAGCAGGGTCACGGTCGCTTCGTCCACGCCCGGTATGGCCTTGGTGACCTGGGCGCACACCTGCTGCAGCAAGACGGTGAAGTCGTCCACGCTGCCCAACGCCGCAGTCAGGCTTTCCAGCGCGCCGGTGACCTCGTCCAGCACCTGTGGCCACATCTCGTCCCGTGCGCGGTCCATGATTGCCTCTCGTCGGCTGCCGGGCGCCGCAACGCCTGACTACCTCGGGTATCCCGTCAGGCCGCCCGTTACCCATGAACCCTGGGGGTGCATCCGGTGCGCCAGCGCAGTCGATGCCACATGACCTGCGGGAACCGGTGGTGACACGCCTGCCGGGCATCAAGTCGCGGACCCGGTGAAAGTCGGTGCGGAGGCGGTCAGTCGCGCGGTCAGTGGAGGTGGCGGCGGACGGGGCCGACTCGCAGGTCGGGTTGGCTGCGCGCACCGGGGCGGTGGATCCGCACGGGAATGGAGATGGGCTCTCGACATGGTGACGGGGCGGGATGGTCGCGGTCGTCGGTCGCGCGTCGGCGTGGATCGCGCAACTCGGCGTAGGCGGCGAGCACCTCGGTCAGGCGGGCCGGATCGGTGGGTGCGTGCGCGGCGTCGGGGTGCAGGTGGCGCACCAGTGCCCGGTAGGCCGCGGCGATCTCGCTCGGCGTCGCCTCCCGCGAGACGCCGAGTACTTCGTACGGGTCGGGTACCGGTGACGGTGACATGGTCATCCGCTCCGTCAGGGATGGTCGGTCCTGCTCGCCGTTCCCGTGGTGTCCTCGGGCACGGTGTTCTCGGGCACGGTGTGCAGGTGGCTGACGGCGGTGTAGACCTCGCGGGCGGCACCTTCCGCCTCGTCCAGCGCGTGGCGCAGCGCGGCCAGTTCCCGGCAGGTGCGGGCGACGTGCTCGGCGGGGTCGACGTCGTCGTCGGCACGCAGCCGATACCGCTCGGGATAGCCGCCGACCTGCGGTGCCAGCGCTGCGGCCAGGTCACCCAACGCGCCGAGCAGATAGATCAGCTGCCAGGTCTCCTCGCGCAGGCCGGCAGGGCCGGGCCCGTGGCCGGCTGTCACGCGGCCTACCGCGTGCTGCACGGCCTCGGTCACCCTCGTCAGCGCGACGGCCAGCGACGCGCCGGGCGGTGATCCTGAAAGAGTGCGGGAACGGGGCATCGCACGTTGCTCCCGTCGATCACGGCCAGGACTGGTCGTCGGCGGGCTCGTCGGGCAGCGGCACGACGCGCCGCTGATCGGCCACGTCGGCCGGGTCGGCCTCGACCACGTCGATCGGCTCGGTGAGCGGGTCCGCGCCGGACTCGTCCTCCAGGTCGGGTCGGGCGGGGCGCAGCTGGTCGGCCACGTCGTTCCAGGGCTTGTCCAGGCTCATCGTCATTCCTCCCCTTGCGGCGTCTTCCCGTCGCGGTTGGTACCGGCCAGGTCGTCCAGGGCGGGGGCGAGCAGCAGTGCGCCGGTGGTCAGGCAGCCGTGCAGTGCCCGCAGATCGGCGTGGATCTCGTTGCTGACCTGCGGGCCGTGCCGCTCGGCGAGGGCCGGGGTGCGGTCCATCAGGGTCTGCACCAGGTCGGCCAGGGTGGTGGTGACCTCGTGCGTGCCGGTGATGACCGCGGACACCTCGGCCGCGCCAGGGAAACCGGTGCGCAGGGCGGTGGCGGTGTCGGCGAGCCGCCGCCGGGCATCGGCCAGCGCCCCGTCGATCCGCGTCCCGCCGACGCGCGCGACCTCGGTCCGCGCTGCGTCGATCGGCGCCGCGCCGTCATGCCTGGTGTCGGTCATCGGTTCCCTCCTTTCCCGCACCTCGTCGGCTTCCCCCGGCACGGCCCCGGAAACACCCCGCCGACGGGGCGCGTCGGCGGGGCCGGCGAGGGCGTGCGGGTCAGGCGTTGACCTGCTTGCGGTCGCTGCCGGCGCTGATGGCGATCTTGCGGGGCTTGGCCTTCTCAGCCACCGGGATTCGCAGCGTCAGCACACCGGCCTCATAGCCGGCCTGGATGTGCTCGGCGTCCAGAGCCTCGCCCAGGAACAGCTGCCGGCTGAACACGCCGCGGGGCCGCTCGGCGACCTGGTACTCCACGTGCTCCTTGGTCTGGCCGGGGCGTTCGGCCTTGACGGTCAGCACGTTCTGCTCGACGTTCACCTCGATCGAGTCCGGGCTGACGCCGGGCAGGTCGAATGCGACCACGTACTCGTCCCCGGTGCGGTAGGCGTCCATCGGCATCGCCGCGGGACGGGCCGCGGTTCCGTTGGCGCCGAAGAACTGCTGGGTCAGCCGGTCGAGCTCGCGGAACGGGTCGGTACGCATCAACATGTCACAGTCTCCTTCCACACCATCAGGTTGTCGATCAGGTCAGTTCCGATCGGACGGGGCTGCATCCCCGCCGCTCATTCTTGCTAACGGTCCGCTCAGCTTTTCTGTTCCCGTGACCACAACTTCGGCGACGACGGCGAGGGAACCTGGGGGTGCCCGGACGCGCCGAAGCCCGCCCTGGCGATGCAGTGGCGGGCCTCGCGGATTCACATGATCGAGGAAGGCTGGACGCTGTCCCCAGCGACGACCGTGACCGGTGCTGGCCGTGGCGGGTCGGTAGGTGCGTCACGAGACGCGGTGCTGGCATTGCTCACCGGTGTGCCAGCCAACGACGAGAGCCGGCTGCCACGGGCAGGTTCACGTGATGGTGCCCCGGTACGGTCGTGCCGTTATCACCTCCTTACGTGTTCGCTGGTGCTGCGATCCGGGAAGAGGGTCCGCGCGGTCGGCGCGGCGTCGCACAGCGGCGGCGGAGGAGACCGTTCGCGAGCTCCGACTCGCCGCGCGGTCCGCGCGAGATCACCGCTGACAGCGTGGGACAGCGGGTCGCGGCGCGACGACGCCTCGTCGCCGCGGTGGCGACGGGTGGGCGCTGGTCCTGGTGGCCGGTCGTGCGGCGGGAGAGGCCGCGTCGCGGAGGAGCCGAAGTTGGCGGCGACGATCGCGTCGAACTCCGCGCGCACCCACGCGGGCTCCGCGCAGATCAGGTCGGCGAAGCGAGCCGGCCCGACCTCCAGGGGCCACGCGAGGTCGCTTCCCGCCGTGCGGGCGATGCTCGTGCCATCCATCTCGATCACTCCCCAGCTGTGTGTCCACCAGGTTCTGACCGATACTTTTCTTATAGTGAGTACTGTAGATTATGTCAAGGCGCCACTGGAGGTACCGTGGTTCGGAGAGTGTCGGGTGAGGGTCAGGTCGACCCGTGGTGTCCGTGGGAGGCCCGCTCGTGACCAGGACTGATCTGCGCGATCTCGATGATGTCGACTATCCGGCGTACACCA
>NZ_JACJHR010000088.1 GCF_014174495.1 Amycolatopsis echigonensis | reverse complement strand
CCAGGCGACGAGCCGAAACCCTCAGCACTCACAACGTCCGCGAAAACGGATCCCACCCCACCGGCAACGGCTCCCCCACCCCCACCCGGCTGGCCACCTCAACCCCCACCCCCCGCGCCATCGACTCCTCAACCGCCACCATCACGTCCACCACGTGATAAGCCAACTCCCCCGAAGCCCGCTCCGGCACCCCCGCCCGAATGGCCCGGGCCAACTCCAGCACCCCCACCCCGCGCGACGCCGCATGCCCCACCGCGGCCACCTCCTCCGGCCCCTCGGCCCCAGCCAGATGCAGCACCGTGGAACCGTCAAACCGATTGGGATCCGGCAAGACCGCAGTCCCCAAAACCCCGGAAACCTCGACAAACCCCGTACGCCGCAACGCGGAATCAAACGTCAGCAAAACCTGCGCACTACCGCCGCGCACGAACTCGACCAACGCACTCACCGTAGTTGGCACGGCAACCGGAAACTCCGTCCCCGCCCGAGGCCCAGACCCGATCACCCGAGTCTCCCGCCCCCGCCCGCCAATTCCCGTCACCTTCCGAACGGCACCGAACACCTGCACCAACTGCGTCAGGTAATACGGCCCGATATCCAGCAACGGCCCGCCACCCTCTTGGAACAAAAACTCCGGCGTGGGATGCCACCCCTCTGGCCCAGGCGTCTGAAACAACGCCAACGCCGTACCAGGTTCTCCAATCCGCCCGTCCGCAAGCACACGAAGGGCAGTCTGCTGTCCAGCACCCAGCACGGTATCCGGCGCACCGGCCACCCGCACGCCCTTTTCCCGCGCCCGGTCAAGAAGCTTCCGCACGGTCTGCCGATCCAGCCCGATCGGCTTCTCCGTCCAGACGTGCTTCCCTGCCTCCACTGCCGCGAGACTGACCTCGACATGCACCGCGGGCACCGTCAGGTTCACGACGATCTCGACCTCCGGCAACGCGAGCAGATCCGCGAAGGACCCGCCCCACGGCACACCGTATTTCGCCGCCTGCCCCCGCGCCCGATCGACATCGAGATCAGCGACCCCCACAACCCGGATATCGGGAAACGCCGTCAAATTCTCCAAATACGTATCGCTGATAAACCCCGCCCCGACGATCCCGACCGCGACAGTCACTGCCGCGCCCCGGCGAGATACGCGAAACTCTCCGCAATACTCCCGAAAACATCCTCGTGCTGATCAAACTCCACTACCCGCAACGCATCCGGAGCCGCGGCGAGCACCGACGGCATCGGCATCCGCCCCTGCCCCGCGGGCACCTGCCCGGTTGCGTCGGTAGCCAACGCGCCGTCCTTCACATGGATCGCGCACACCCGCTCGCCCAGCCGCCGCAGCAACGCGGGCGCGTCCTCGCCACCGGCGGTAGCCCAATAAGCATCCACCTCGAGCACGATCTCCGGAGAGAGCCGATCAGCGAAAACCTCCAGCGCACTGCGCCCGGAAATCCGCGACTCCAGCTCCCACCAATGATTGTGGTACCCCACCCGGACCCCATAGCCCGCGGCGACCTTCGCCGCCGCGTTCAGCGCCGAGGCGGTCTCGGAGATGTCCGCGAAGCTCTGCCATCGCGGAGCCGGAACCAACGGTTCGACCACCACGCCGATCCCCAGCTCCCGAGCCGCGGCGAACACCGCGTCCTGGTCCTTCCCCGCCAACGCGGCATGCGCGGTAGGCGCACTCAGCCCGTGCGCCGCCAGCCCCGCCCCGAGCGCCTCGGCGTTCTCCACCACGCCGTACGGCTCCACCTGGCGGAACCCGATCGCGGCCAGCCGCCGCAGCGTCTCGTCCGGATCAGCCGCGAACGCGTCGCGCACCGAGTACAGCTGCACCGAAGGTCCACCCATGCCAGCTCCCAGCGGTTGAGGGCTTTCGCCAATTTCTACCACCTGGTCAGAATTGACACCAGGACAGGACCGGACGGAAATCCGCGGCACGACTCAGCCGAGATCCTTGTGCCAGATCAGAAAATCGCACGGAGTGGCCAGCAGCGGAGCCAGCTCCGGATGCGGCCCGTCGATCGTCGAGGTCTCCACCACCCGGTATCCGAGCCGGGTGTACCACCGCGCGAGGAAGTCCTTCGACGGATGCGTCCACTCGCGCGGGACCAGCAGTTCGAGCTGCATCCGCGTACAGCCTTGGGCCCGGCAGTGACTCTCCGCGAAGCGGACCAGCTCCCGCCCGATCCCCGCGCCGCGCGCCTCCGGCGAGGCAGCGAGCAGACCGAACTCCCCGAGATCCTCGGCCAGCCGCTGGATCCGGACCGAACCCGCCACCGCCCCGTCGAGCCGGGCGACCGCGATTTCGCCCGCACGGACCAGTCCGGCCATCTCCCCGGCGTTGGTCCGATCGGCCGAACCGGCCCACAAACCCGCTTCGGCCTTGGCGTAGACGGTGTTCACCAGATCAGTCAGCGTGGCCACCAGCGCGGTGTCCTCGGCGGCGGACGGCGGCAGGAAAGCGATCTCCGGAGTCGTCACCTGTCCAGACTAACCACAGTCAGCTGGCGGCCGAACCGGAAACCGCGGGCCGCGCCTCGCCGAAGCCGCCGTAGCGACCCGCCTTCGCCCGCTTGCGCACCTCGTCGAAATGCCGGTGCACCGCGTGGGCGGCCGCCTCCGCGTCGCCGCTCACGAGCGCGTCCACGATCGCCTGGTGCCGTTTCGCGGTGGCCGTGGCCGACGACACCGGCCCGCCCATTTCGCCTTCCGCGGCCCGGTAGACGTCCCAGAACAACCCGGTCAGCTCGCGAGCCAGATCGAAACCCGCCTCAGCGCAGATGAGGTCGTGGAACTCGCGGTCGGCCACCGCCGCGTCCGGTCCCTTGCGGCGCATCCGGGCGACGCACGCCTGCAGTTGCCCGATCAGCTCCGGCCGGTGGTCCCGCGCGACGCGGCTGGTCAGCTCCGTTTCGATCATCTCGCGCACCTCGAGCAGGTCGCGCAGCCGTCCGGCGTCGGTGCTGCCGCGGCTGCGCGTGCGGAAGAGCAGCCACGTCTGCAGAGCCTCCGAGCCCGCCGAGCCGACGAACGTGCCGTAGCCGTGCCGGACCTCGACGATGCCGAGCGCCTGCAGCGCCTTGACCGCCTCCCGGATCGAATTCCGGCTGACGCCGAGGTCCTCGGCGAGGCTCAGTTCGGTCGGCATCGGCGCGCCGGTCGGCAGCTGCCGGTCGACGATCAGGTCGATGATCTGCTTGGTGATCTCTTCACTGCGTTGCGGGCGCGCCACACGTTTCTCCCGGATGTCTTTCTTGCACTGGCACGTCGCCATCGGAGGACATCCTACGTCATGACCGGCTTTCCCCGCTGCACCCGCGCGGGTGGGAACGCACCCCTTGACCGAGGACGGAACGGGACTTAGGGTTCCGGCAAGTCATAGGACGTCCCACGTCCTACTTCTCGATGCTTTCTGGGTGGAACACCGCATCAAGTCAGGAGACGCCATGTCCCGAACCGCCATGGGGACTTCGTTCAACCGGCGCGCACTGCTGCGCTACGCCGGCCTCGCCGGGGCTGCCGCAGCGGTGTCGTCGACGCTCGCCGCGTGCGGCGGTCCCGCGTCGACCAACAAGACCGGGAATTCGTCCGGTTCCGTCACCGCGGTGATCGGGTACGGCAACAACCAGACCTGGGATCCGCTGCAGACCGCGTCGGCGTTCGCGATGGCGGCCATCCTGCACAGCTACGAATCGCTCGTCGAGGGCGATCCGATCACCCGGGAACCGTTCCCCGGCCTGGCCAAGGCGCTGCCGGCGGACCTCAAGAGCACCAAGCTGCGCTTCGAACTGCGCGACGGAGCGAAGTGGCACGACGGGCAGCCGGTGACCGCTGACGACGTCGTATTCACCTACGCCCGCGTGCTCGACCCGAAAGAAAACGTTCTCATCCACAGCTTCTTCTCGCAGTGGCTGGAGTCGGTCACCAAGGTCGACGCGAAGACGGTGGAATTCAGCCTGAAGTTCGCGTTCCCGTACGCGCTGCAGCGGATCCAGATCTGCAAGATCGTGCCCAAGCACGTGTTCGAGAACAACTGGAAGGCCGCCGCCGCGGGCAAGGTCGTCGGCTCCGGGCCGTACAAGATCACCGAGCAGGCCCCGCTGTCGCACACCTCGTTCGAGAAGTTCGCCGACTACAACGGCCCGCGCCCGGCCGCGTACGACAAGATGCTCTGGAAGTCCATTGTGGATTCCGCGCCTCGGGTCGCGGCGATCTCCGGCGCCAAGCCGGACGCGCAGATCGCGGAGAACATCCCGCCCGCCAACGCCGAGCAGTTGCGCAAGGCGGGCCGCACGGTCGAATTCGCCGACGGCGGCAACAACCTGTTCCTCCTCTTCAACACCAAGCACTCGCCGTTCGCCGACAAACGGGTGCGCCAGGCACTGCATTACGCGATCGACAAGAAGAAAATGATCGAGATCGGCCTGCGCGGCACCGGCACGGCGGGCACGTCGTTCATCAACCCGAAGCTTCCCGGTTCGCAGCCCGCGTCCCAGGACTTCGCCTACAACCCGGAAAAGGCGAAGCAGCTGCTCGCTGAAGCGGGCGTCAGCGGCTTGAAGATTTCGCTGTCCACCACGAACACTTCGCTGGTGCTCGACTGCGTCAAGGTGATCAAGGAGGGCTGGGACGCGATCGGCGTGCAGACCACTTTGGACTCCCAGGACACCAAGGCGCTGTTCTCCAAACTGGACAACGGCGACGACTTCCAGGTCGTGGCCACCACGAACAACCCGCTGCAGTTCGGCAATGACCCCGACCTGCTCATCCGCTATTACTACGACGCGCAATCGGTGCTCATGACGCGGTACGCGCGCTGGAGCGGCGACGACACCAACGCGTTGCTGGCGCTGCAGGACAAGGCCGCCGCGGAAACCGACGAGACCAAACGCAACGGGCTGTACAAGCAACTGCTCGACCAGATTTCCGAGCAGGCGGTGATCTACCCGATCGTCTTCACGCAGATGGGCACCGCGTGGGACCCGAAGGCGATCAGCGGAGTCCGTGCCCAGGGCTACCCGGGCATCTATCTCAACCAGGCCAAACCGGTCTGACGGGAGGTCCGGGAAGTGACAGTCGTCGTGCGGATGCTGGCCGGCCGCATCCTCGCCCTCATCCCGCTGCTGCTCGGCGTGATCCTGTTCGTGTTCATCGTGATGCGGTTCTCGCCGGTCGACCCGGCGATGGCCGCGTTCAACGGAGCCAACGCCACCGCCGACCAGCTCCAGCAGTTCCGCGAGCAGAACGGCCTGCTCGACCCGTTGCCGCTGCAGTACGTGCACTTCGTGTGGCATCTGCTGCAGGGCGACTTCGGGACGAGCGTGATCACCAAGGAGCCGGTCGGCCAGACCATCGCCACCGCGCTCCCGCTCACCGTGCAGCTGACCCTGCTCGGCCTGGCGCTCGCGCTGGTCATCTCGGTCGTGCTCGGCGTGACCTCGGCGTTGTTCCGCGGCCGCTGGCCCGACCACCTGATCCGGTTCGTGACGCTCGCCGGCGTCGCCGCGCCGGCGTTCTGGATCGCGCTGCTGCTGGTGCAGTGGCTGGCCGTGGGCAAGGGCCTCTTCCCCACCAGCGGCTACGTCAGCCCGGCGGATTCGTTCTCCGGCTGGCTGAACTCGCTGACGCTGCCCGCCATCGCGCTGGCCGCGCCGGTGGCCGCGCAGCTGACCCGGGTGATCCGCACGTCGATGGTCGAGGAGCTCGACAAGGACTACGTGCGCACCGCGCGCGGCGGCGGGCTGCCGCCGGTCGTGGTGGTCGGGCGGAACGTGCTGCGCAACGCGCTGGTCAACCCGCTGACCGTGCTCGGCCTCCGGGTCGGCTACCTGCTCGGCGGCGCGGTGGTGATCGAGACGATGTTCGCGCTGCCCGGCATGGGCCAGAACATGATCCAGGCCGTGCAGGACGGCGACACCGCCAAGGTGCAGGGCTTCGTGATCACCATCGCGGCCGGGTTCGTGCTCGTGAACCTCATCGTCGACGTGCTCTACCTCGTCGCCAACCCCCGTCTGCGGAGCCGCTCGTGATGCGCCCGGTCCTCCGCCCGAACCTGACCGCCCGGCTCTCGCGGCCCGGCGTCCGGTTCCGGCGGCTTCCCCTGTCCTCGTGGATCGCGCTGGCCGTGCTGATCGTGCTCGGGCTCGTCGCGCTCCTCGGCACCGCCGTGGCCACGCACAACCCGGACGTGCTCAGCACCGACACCGGCGGGCCCAGCGCGGCGCACTGGTTCGGCACCGACCAGTCCGGCCGCGACATCTTCTCCCGGCTCGTCGCGGGCACCCGCTGGTCGCTCGCGATCGGCCTCGGCGCGACGCTGCTCGCGCTGGTCGCGGGCGTCCTCGTCGGTGCGTTCGCGGCGACGTCCGGCCGCCGGGTCGACGGCCTGGTCATGCGGGTGCTCGACGTCCTGATGGCCTTCCCCGGCATCGCGCTCGCCGCGGTGCTGGTGGCGGTGTTCGGCCGAGGCATCCTCGTGCTGATCCTCGCCATCGGCTTCCTCAACATGGCTCCGGTGGCGCGGGTGGTGCGGGCGAACGTGCTCGCGCAGTACGGCGAGGACTACGTCGCGGCAGAACGGGTGATCGGCGCGAAACGGCTGTTCATCCTCGCCCGGCACGTCGCGGTCAACTGCGCCGCGCCGATCCTCGTGTACTGCACGGTGACCGTCGCCGACGCGATCGTGTTCGAGGCGTCGCTGTCGTTCATCGGCGCGGGGATCCAGCCGCCCGATCCGTCGTGGGGTTCGGTGCTGTCGGACGGCAAGGACCTCGTGCTGACGGGCGGCTGGTGGGCGACGCTGTTCCCCGGCCTGCTGATCCTGGCCACCGTGCTGGCGTTGAACATTCTCTCCGAGGGGATCTCCGACGCCTGGGCCGCGCCGTCGGCTCGCACCGCGAAGGCGGCCGAAGCGGCACAGCAGATCGAACTGGCTCCGGAGAACACCGCCGCGGTGCTGCCGCTGCGCGGCCTGCGCGAGGCCGGGCAGCGGCTGGCGGCGAAGGCGAGGGACCTGTCCGGCCGGGAAACCGTGCTGGCGGTGGAGAATCTCGCAATCTCGTTCCCGGACCGGCACAACGGCGTGAACGTGGTCGACGGAGTGTCCTTTTCGGTCCGTTCCGGCGAGGTGCTCGGGTTGATCGGCGAATCGGGATGCGGCAAGTCGCTCACCGCGCTGTCGATCATGGGCCTGCAGCCGGACGCCGCTCGGCTCAGCGGCGAGATCCGGTTCGCGGGCGACGACCTGCTCACCATGAAGCCGAGCGTCCGCCGCCGGCACCTCGGGCACGACCTCGCGATGGTGTACCAGGACGCGCTCAGCTCGCTGAACCCGGCGATGACGATCCGCGCGCAGCTCAAGCAGTTCACCAAGCGCGGCGGCACCCGCACGCCGGAGGAGCTGCTGGAACTGGTCAACCTCGACCCCGGCCGGACACTGCGCGCGTACCCGCACGAGCTGTCCGGCGGACAACGGCAGCGCGTGCTGATCGCGATGGCGCTGTCCCGCAGCCCGAAGCTGATCGTCGCCGACGAGCCGACGACGGCCCTCGACGTGACCGTGCAGGCGCAGATCATGGCGCTTTTGCTGCGGTTGCAGGAGGAGCTGGGTTTCGCCCTGGTGCTGGTGTCTCACGACCTCGCGCTGGTATCCGACATCGCCGACCGGGTGGTGGTGATGTACGGCGGCCAGGTCGCGGAAACAGGTGCGACCGCGGCGGTCGTCGGCGCGCCGCAGCACCACTACACCCGCGGACTGCTCAGCGCGGTGCTGTCGCTGGAGGAGAACGAAGCGACGCTCACGCAGATCAAGGGTGTAGTGCCCGCCCCGGCGGACTTCCAGCCCGGCTGCCGGTTCGCGAGCCGGTGCCCTGCGGCTCGCGGGCATTGCTTCGAAGTCGCACCTGAACCAGCTGGCGGCGGTCATCTCGTGGCTTGCCACTACCCCGCTGAGACCCCCGTCGTGGCGATGGCAGAAGGAGCGCAGGCATGAGCGCAGCTTGCAAGCGAATCATTGCTATTCATGCCGCCCCCTCCCCATCGACCAGCGTGAAACTCCTTGCGGAGGTGTCGACATGAGTCTCGTCGAGGTCGACGGCGTCCACGTGGTGCACAAGATCCGCGGTTCCAGCCTGTTCGGGCACGACCGCGTGTATGCGCTCACTGACGCCACCCTCACCATCGCGAATGGCGAAACCGTCGGTGTGGTCGGGGAATCCGGCTGCGGAAAGTCCACTTTGGCCAAGGTGCTGGTCGGGCTTCAAAAGCCCACTTCCGGCACGGTGCGCTACGCGGGCCAGCCGCTGTCCGCGCTTCGCCCGGCCGAACTCGGCCGGACCGTCGGCATGATCTTCCAGGATCCGTCGACCGCGCTGAACCGGCGGCTGCCCGTTTCGAAGATCCTGCGCGACCCGCTCGACGTGCACCAGATCGGCACCGCCGAGGAGCGCGGCAAACGGGTCCGGGAGCTGATGAACCTCGTCGGGCTGCCGTCCAGTGTGGCCGACGCGCTGCCGTCGCAACTGTCCGGCGGACAGCGGCAGCGGGTGGCGATCGCCCGCGCGCTCGCCCTGCGGCCGGCGTTGCTGGTGGCCGACGAGCCGACGTCCGCTTTGGACGTTTCGGTGCGTGCGCAGATCCTCAACCTGTTGCTGGAACTGCGCGAACAGCTCGAGCTGGCGATGGTGTTCGTGTCGCACGACATCCAGACCGTGCGCCGGATGAGCGACCGCATCGTGACGATGTACCTCGGCCGGATCGTCGAACAGGCACCGGCCGCCGAACTGCCGCACCACGCGCATCACCCGTACACGCGGGCGCTGTTCTCGGCGACGCCGAGCCTGCTGCACCCGGTCGAACCGATCGTCCTCAGTGGACCCGTGCCCTCGGCGACCGCGCCGCCGCCCGGCTGCCCATTCCACACCCGCTGCCCGAAAGCCACCGAAGAATGCTCCCTGGCCTTGCCACCGCAGTCCGGGCCGGACGAGCACACCTACCGCTGCATCCATCCCGAGATCACGACCGGAGTGACCGCCTCATGACTGCGCCCAAGTTCGCCGGCATCATCCCGCCGCTGTGCACGCCGTTCCACGACGACTTCACCGTGGACACGGCGTCGCTGCGGCGGCACATCGAATTCCAGCTCGACGCCGGCGTGCACGGGATTTTCGTGCTCGGATCGTCCAGCGAGGTCGCCTTCCTCCCCGACGACCAGCGCCGGATCACCGTCGAAACCGCGGTCGACCAGGTCGCCGGACGGGTCCCGGTGCTCGCCGGCTGCATCGACATGACGACCCTGCGCGTCGCGGAGCACGTCAAGACCGCCGAAGCGGCCGGCGCGGACGCCATCGTGGTGACCGCGCCGTACTACACGCGAACGCACGTCGCGGAGATCGACCGGCACTTCCGGCTGCTGCACGAGCGGACATCGCTGCCGATTTTCGCCTACGACATCCCGGTCGCCGTGCACTCGAAGCTCGACCGCGACATGGTGCTGACCCTCGCCGCGGACGGCGTGCTCGCCGGGCTCAAGGATTCCAGCGGCGACGAGGCCGGGTTCCGGATGGTGCTGCAGCAGCGGCGCGAACGCGGGCTCGAGCAGTTCGCCGTCTTCACCGGCTCCGAACTGCTCGTCGACGCCGCGCTCGCGCAGGGCGCGGACGGTGCGGTGCCGGGACTCGGAAACGTCGACCCGGTCGGCTATGTGCTGATCTACGACCACTTCCGCGGCGGCAACCTGCAGGCCGCGCGGCGCGAGCAGGAACGGCTGCTGACGCTGTTCAGCATCACTGACGTGGCGCCGCCGAACCGGATGGGCCGCGGTTCGGCCGCGCTCGGCGCGTTCAAGGCGTCGATGAAGATGCGCGGATTTATCGACAACGCGGTGATGGCACCGCCGCAACTCCCCCTCAACGACGACGAACTGCTGCAGATCAAGGGAAAGCTGGCGGAAGCGGGGCTCCTCTGATGGACCGGCTGTACTACGGCGGGGACTACAACCCCGAGCATTGGTCGCCCGACGTCTGGGCGGAAGACCTGAAACTGATGGCCGAGGCCTCGGTTTCGATGGTGACTGTCGGGATTTTCTCCTGGGCGCAGGTCGAACCGCGACCCGGGGAATTCGAGTTCGGCTGGTTCGACACGGTGATGGACAACCTCGCCGCAGGCGGCGTCCGGGCCTGTCTCGCCACCATGACGGCCTCGCCGCCGCCCTGGCTTTCCCATCAGTATCCGGAAATCCTGCCGGTGCGCGCGGACGGCACGCGGCTGTCCGCCGGTGCGCGACAGCAGTTCTGCCCGTCCAGTCCGGTATTCCGCGAGCACGCCGCTCGGCTGGTGGAGCAGGTCGCTGCTCGGTACGCCGGGCATCCGGCGCTGGAAATGTGGCATATCGGCAACGAATTCGGCTGTCACATCCGCGCCTGCTACTGCGAGGAGTCCGCAGTGGACTTCCGGCGCTGGCTCACCGAACGCTACGGCAGCGTCGAGGCGTTGAACGAAGCCTGGAGCACGACGTTCTGGTCCCAGCGGTATTCCGACTTCGCCGAGGTGCAGCCGCCGCGCATCGCGCCGACCTTCCCGAACCCGGCACATCAGCTGGATTACCACCGGTTCTCCTCCGACGCGTCGCTCGGCTGTTATCTCAACGAGCGCGAAGTGCTCGCCCGGATCACGCCCGACGTCCCGGTGACCACGAACTTCGTCGGCCTGGTGCAGAAGTCGCTCGACTGGAACAAGTGGGTTCCGCACGAGGACGTCGTGAGCCTCGACTCCTACCCCGATCCGTACGATCCGCGCGGGCACCTGGAAGCGGCCTTCGCCTACGACCTCGTCCGGGCCATTAAGGACGGGCAGCCGTGGCTCCTGCTGGAGCAGGCGCCGAGCGCGGTGAACTGGCGGACCCGCAACAGCCCGAAGCCGCCGGGGACGATGCGGCTGGGCAGCTGGCAGGCCGTCGCGCGCGGCGCGGACGCGGTGCTGTTCTTCCAATGGCGGCAAACTCCCGGCGGGGCCGAGAAGTTCCACTCCGCCATGGTGCCGCACGGCGGTCCGGACACCCGCACGTTCCGCGAGGTGCGTGACCTGGGTCAGGAACTGGCGTCGCTGCCCCAGCTGGCGGACAGCCGGGTGAAGGCCGACGTCGCGATCCTGCACGACTGGAACAGCTGGTGGGCGCTGGAGCTGAACTCGCACCCGTCGGACGACCTCAGCCAGCTCGACGCGCACCTGGCGCACTACGCGCCGCTGTTCGACGCGAACGTCACCTGCGACGTCGTGCACCCGTCGCGCGACCTGTCCTCCTACCGGCTCGTCGTGGCACCCAATCTGTACCTGATGGACAGTGCGGTCGCGGCCAACCTCCGCTCCTATGTGGAGGGTGGCGGACATCTGGCGGTGTCCTTCTTCTCCGGCATCGCGGACGAGAACGACCGCGTCTACACCGGCGGTTACCCCGCTCCGCTGCGCGACATCCTCGGCTTGCGCGTCGACGAATTCTGGCCGCTCCCCGAAGGCGGTTCCACGACTCTCGACCTCGACGGGGTCTCCGTTGGCGCGACGATCTGGTCCGAATGGATCGAGGCCGAGGGCGCGGAGGTCGTGGCCACCTTCGCCGAAGGCCCGCTGGCCGGTCGCCCCGCGGTCACGCGGCACGAGTTCGGCTCCGGCGTCGCGTGGTACCTCGGCACCCGGCCGGAAGCGGACGTCATGCGCACTCTCTTCGACCGGATCACCGCCGACGCCGGAGTTTCGCCGGTGCTGCCCGGGCTGCCGGACGGTGTCCAGGCGGTCGTGCGGCACGGTTCCGACGACTATCTCTTCCTGCTCAACCACAACGCCGAAGCCGTGACCGTTTCCCTGCCTTCGCCCGGCACGGATTTGCTCGCCGATCCCGCTCAGCCATCGTCCGAAGTGGAATTGGCCGCGCACGGCGTGGCCGTCCTTTCCGGACAGTTCGGAACGGAGACCAGATGAGAACCGCCCTTCGCGTGCTGCTGGCGTTCGTGCTGCTGGCTTTCCTCGCCCCGTCGCCGGCCCAAGCCGCCCCGCGGTTCGACCAGCAAGCGCTGTTCAATCCGCATCAGGAAACCGGCTACGCGTGCTTCCGCATCCCGGCGATCGTCCGCAGCACGCACGGGACCCTACTGGCCTTCGCCGAAGGCCGCAAGAACAACTGCGGCGACACCGGGGACATCGACCTGGTGCTGAAGCGGTCGACCGACGGCGGCACCACCTGGTCGCCGCTGCAAGTGGTGAACCGCGGCGGCGGGGACACCCACGGCAACCCGGTGCCCATTGTGGACACTAAGACCGGCCGTATCGTCTTGATCACCACGTACAACAAGGGCCGCACCGACGACAAGGGCTGCGACGTCCCGTGCCCGCGCACCCCGCACTCGCAGTACAGCACCGACGACGGCCGGACGTGGTCCACGCCGGTCGACATCAGCGCGCAGGCGAAGCTTCCCGCGTGGGATTCCTGGTACGCCTCGGGACCAGTGCACGGAATCCAGCTCCAGCACGGCCGGCACGCGGGCCGGCTCGTCTTCGGAGTGAACGCCGAACGCAGTGACGGCACCAATTCCGTCGAAAACTACGCTGGTCTCATCTACAGCGACGACGGCGGTTCCTCCTGGCACGTCGGCGCGGTCGACAACTACCTGCATCCCGTAGGCGGCACCTTCACGCAAAAGCCGTCGGAAGTCAGTGTGGTGGAACTGCCGGACGGCACCATCTACGCCGGAGGCCGCGAACAAAGCGGCACCGACATCGGCAACCGCGACTACGCGTTGAGCCGGGACGGCGGCGAGACGTTCTCCCAGCGCTTCACCGCCATCCCCGACCTCGTGACGCCGATGGTGCAAGGCTCGCTGCTGCGCCTGGACCGTCCCGGCGGCAAGCGGATCCTGTTCGCCTCCCCCGCCGACACCGACCGGCGGCGCTGGATGACCATCCGTTCGTCCTATGACGACGGCCGCACCTGGGAGAACGCCGACCAGGGCACCCGGATCACGACGGACTGGTCAGGGTACTCCGACCTGGTCCAGCTCAGCGGCCCGCAAGACAAGAACGCGAAGATCGGCCTGATGTACGAGGGCGGCGCAGTGGACGCCCGCGACGAGATCCGGTTCGCTCGCTTCGACGAGAACTACCTCGGCTGGAAGCGGTCGCCGGGAGTGTCCACTCCGGACGTCGCGAGTGGACAGCCAGCTCGGGTGCTCGGCGACGCCAGTTCCGTGCCCGGCAAATTCGGCCAGGCGCTGCAGCTGACGAATGCCTTCGTGCGCGTCCCCTATTCGCCGGCGCAACTGGTCGGTTCCGGCGACTTCACGTTCTCCACCTGGGTGAAATACGGTGCTTCGAAGGACCCGCAAGCCCTCCTGTGGCTCGGCGGCATGGGTTCGACCGCACCGCAAATGTGGTTGCGCGCCGAACCGTCGTCGCACCGGCTGATCGCGATGATGACCACCGCGGCCGGAAGCAAGTCGGTCACTACGCAGTCGGCGTACGACGATCAGACCTGGCACCACGTGGCGCTCGAGCGATCCGGCGGCCAGCTCCGCATCCTGGTCGACGGCGCGGTTGCGGCGTCCGGACCGGACTCCCCCGGCTCGGTCACCCAGACCGTCTCGTTCCAGCTGTGGCTGGGCGAACGCCTGGACGGCGCGCAGCACCTGTCCGGTTCGCTGGACGATGCGCGTCTCTACCGCCGCGCCCTCTCCACCGCGGAACTCACCGCCGTCCGTGCCGGGAAACCAGTCCCGGGAACGGTGATGGAGCTCCCCTTCGACCGGTAATTCCGGTGAAGCCGGGTGGTTCCCTCCGGAGCCACCCGGCTTCAGCCGTGCAACGCGAGATACGGCGCGATCCCGACCAGCACCGCGACGAGCGCCGCCTTGAGGGTCTTGGTCGGCAACGCGTGCGCGATCCGCCAGCCGATCAACACGCCCGCCAGCTCCGGAATCCCGACGATCGCCGCCAGCCGCCAGTCGACCGCTCCGTGCACGACGTAGCCGAGCGTGCCGACGCTGGCGATCACCACCGACTGCACCTGCGCCGCGGCGAGCGCCCCGAGCACCGGCATCCCCGCGACGACCAGCAACGGCACCGCCAGCATCGGCCCGCCCACGCCGACCAGCCCGGCCACCACCGCGACCCGGCCCCGATCGCTCCCGCGACCGGCGTCCCGACCGCCCGCTCCCGTCCCTTCAGCCCGACGAACACCGCCACCACGAGCGCGAACCCGCCGAGCACGATGCCGAACGCCTGGGTGGACACCCAGGAGTTCAGCAGCACCCCCAGCGGAGTCCCGACTATCGCGGCCGCCGCGAGAATTCCCGCTACCCGCCGGGTTCCGGGCTCCCGCAACTGTCCGGAGTGGACGAACGCGGCGCTGCCGAGGATTCCGGTGGCCACGTGCGTAACGATCGCCGTCCCGGCGATCTGGGCCGGGGTGAGCGAGGTGAAGACGAACAGTCCGACCGTCGCGAGCACCCCGCCGGGTCCGACCGCTGTGATGCCGATCCCGGCCAGCAGCCCGGTGACGACGAGCGCGGCGATCACCTCGGCCACCTCCGGAAGCCGCCGTCCCGACGAACCGAACCGCGCACAGCCCGCCGCCGGAAACCGCGGCCTGCCAATCGAATCACTCCCACCTGGGCACCCCCTCGAACGGCCGCACCCGCCCGTCCGGAAACTGCGACCCCGGCCAAGCCACCCGCGAGCACCGCACCAGCACCCGATCGCTTCTCCGTGCGAGCCCTCGCGAGCGTTTGCGCCGGTGAGAACCGGCGTGGCCGCTCATGACGCTTCAGCACGCGCCTGCCGCCTGCCCGCCTGGTCCACGGTGCAGTGTCGCCCGCAAGGTGAGCCGGTCCGCGCGGATGTGCAGCCATTCCGCGTCGACCGGGCGTCCGTCCGGCAGCCGGGTCAACCGGTCCAGGGCGAAGACCGCGGTCCCCGGCGCGATGTCCAGCAGCGCGGCCGTATCCGGCCCGGCAGACACCGCGTGCACTTCCACTTCCGCCCGCCCTAGCCGGATGCCGTTCGTCTCCTCCAGCAGCGCGAACAGGTCCCGGTGCGCCAAATCCTTCCCCAGCAACGGAATCCCCAGATCCGCCACCAGATAGGTCGAGTCCAGGGACAACGGCGCCCCGCCCAGCCGTCGGACGCGCTCCAGATGGACGACCTTCTCCCCCGCTGCCAGGCCGAGGCGTTCCGCCACCGAGGGCGGCGCGGCGACCGTCCCGGCCGTGCGCACCTCGTTCACGACCTCGCCGTGTCCCTCGAGCGCCTCCGCCAGACCGGTCAACTGGTCGAGCCCGTGCCCGTATTTCGGGCGCACGACAAGCGTCCCGACACCCTGCCGACGTTCGACGAGCCCTTCGTCCCGCAGCAGGCCGAGCGCTTCCCGCACGACGTTCCGCGACGCGCCGAACCACTCGCCCAGCTCGCGTTCGCCCGGAAGCAGTTCGCCGACCTCGCCCGCGACGATCCGCTGTCGCAGGCCGTCGGCCACCTGCCGGGCCCGTTCCGCCCTTCGCTGCGTAGTCACCACGTCGGCGACGCTACCGGGATTGTGATTACGCCGAGGTTACGCCACACCCATTGACCTGCGGAAACGCCATGAGCAGCGACGATGAGCGGCCCCGTTGACCGTTCCGCCACCACGAAGGGAAGGGAACGCCACCTTCGTCGGTGTCCTGCTGGACTCCGGGTTCACCGGCACCGCGGTCGAAGAAGGCGGCGTGCGCGAGCAGACCGGCACCGCTGCCGAGCGCGAAGAAGCCCGGCAGCGGTGACTGGATCATGGCCCTCAGCCCGCGCGGCGACCGGTCAGCAAATGCTTCCCAGGCTCGACGTCCAGCCCCACCACATCCCGTACTCGGCGAGGTTCCCGGCGTCGTTCAGGTGCACGTTGTCCGCCAGCCACGGGCTCGGGTTCGGCAAGTTCGCCGCCCCCGCGGGCGGGATGTACTGCCGCAGATCGACGAGCGCCGTCCCCTTGGCGACCGCCGTGTCGTAGATCGCCGAGGCGTACTGCGACCAGAAGTACTTCTGCGTCTGCCCGCCCCACGGGTTGGGCGTCCACTTCAGCTCGGCGTAGATCGACAGCAGGATGTCCACGCCGGGACGCGCCGCGCGGATGTTGTCGATGACCTTGCCGAGGTTCGCCTTGAACACCGCCGGGTCGGTCTGCGAGATCAGTTCGTTGCCGCCGAGGTCGACGAGCACGAGGTCGGGCTGGCGCTGGGTGAGGTCGGCCAGCGCGCCGGTCGTGTCGGGCCAGCGGCCGCCGGGGAGGTAGTCGGTGGCCATCGCGCCGTTGTGCGCGTAGTTCTTCGTGGTGGTGTTCCACTGCGCGTGGAGGTCGTTGGCGATTTTCGTGGTCCAGCCGTAAGTGGTCGGCGCGTAAGTGTCCGAAGCGGACTGGTAGCCCGTGGTGCCGTAACCGGTGTCGGCCGACGTGCCGAGGATCGCCACCTGGTCCTTTTTGGTGCACCAGGTGCTCGTCTGACCAGCGTCGGCGGCGACCGCGGGGGACATCGCGATGCCGAAGCCGACCAGGGTCAGCAATGCCGCGATACGGGATCTTCGCATGAGGACCGGACCTTTCCGGGGAGAGATGATCTGCGGATGTGTCGGCGCCGCGCCCCCGCGCGTTACCAGTGTGCGCAAACCGAAATCGGGATGCGGGCAACGTCACGGTTCTGGCAGTCTCGGCGGGGTGAAGATCTTGTTCGCGTCCGCCCCCGGATACGGGCTCACGCTTCCCCTGATCCCGGTCGTCTGGGCCGCTCGCGCCGCCGGGCACGAGGTGCTGCTCGCCACCACCGCCGAGATCGCCGAGGTGTCCGCGCGCGCCGGGTTGCCGGTCGCCGACGTCTTCCCCGGCCGCGACATCTGGACCGACCTGCTGGCGACCGTCAAGGACGGCGCCGCCCCCGACCCGGACGAACCCGAGGAGTACCGGCTCGCGCGGCAGCACCAGGGCCCGTTCGGGCTTTTCACCGCCGCGATGACCGCGGGCACGATCGAGGCGGGCCGCGCGTTCGGCGCGGACCTGGTCGTCTACCCGTCCGACCACGGGGCCGGCCCGCTCGCCGCGGCAGCGCTCGGGGCGCCCGCGCTCGAGGTCGGCAACCGGATCTCGTGGTCGGCCCGGGACACGTCCTGGCGCACCGAACACGACGATTTTCTCGGCGGCGAGCTCGTCGCGCTGATGCGCGAAAAGCTCGGCATCGGCGACGCGCCGCCGAACGTCATCGCCCGGATCGACCCGCGCGCGCCAAGCATGGGCGGCCTGCGCGCGGACGAGGAACACCTCGACGAACGCGACGGCGCGCCTTGGTGGCCGATGCAGTTCGTGCCCTACAACGGCGGGTCAGTGCTGCCGGAGTGGGTCTTGCGGAAGCCTGACCTGCCTCGGGTCGCCGTCACGCTGGGCACCGTCGTCCCGGCGATGACCGGGGTCAGCAGCCTGAAGGTGGTGCTGGACGCGCTCGGCGGGATGGACGTCGAGGTCGTGCTGGCCGCGGGCACCGCTGATTTGAGCGAACTGGGCGAGCTCCCGGAAAACGTCCGGTCGGTGGGGTATTTGCCGCTGTCGGTGTTCCTGCCGGGGTGTTCGGCGATTGTTCATCACGGCGGGTCGGGGACTACTGCCGCGCCGTTGTTCTACGGGGTGCCGCAGCTGGTGCTGCCCAGTTTCGCGGACAATCCGATGTCGGCGGAACGGGTGGTCGAGCGGGGCGTGGGGCTGAGCCATGATCCGTCCACTGTGGATGTCGCCACGGTGCGGAAGCTGGTTTCGCGGTTGCTCGAGGAGGAGTCGTTTCGGCGGGCGGCGGAGGAGGTTCTGGGGGAGATGAGGGGGCAGCCTAGTCCGGCTGAGGTTGTGGCGCGTGCCGTCGCGGTCCTCCGTTGAGGTGGCGGGTTCCGTTTAGGGATGTTGCGTGGGGGCACCCCGAAGCCCGAGTGTGCTGACGGTCTGGGGGTGCTTGTCAAGGCGGGAAAGATGCCTTGACAAGCACCCCCAGACCGCAGAGGAGGCTTAGTATCGGGGTGCGGGGGAGGTGTGGGTGCCTCGATTGTTGGGTGCGCGGGTGCGGCTGGGGTTTGGGTTGGGGCTGGGCTAGATAGCGGTTTCTCCTTTGCCCAGCACGACAATCCCGAAGTCGCTTACGTGGTAGTGGCCGCGGTCCCTCGACAGGTCCACCCCGATGTGCGCGCCGGGCGGGACGACGACGTTTTTGTCCAGGATCGCGCGTCGTACTACCGCGCCGCGGCCGACTCGGGCGCCGTCCAGCAGAACTGAGCCTTGTACTACCGCGCCGTTCTCCACGAAGACGTCCGGCGACAGCACTGAATCCACCACCTGTGCGCCGGAAATGATGCAGCCGTTGCTGACGATCGACTGCGTCGCCGTGCCGCCTTCCACGAATTTCGCCGCCGCGCGTTGGCCGGGGTGGGCCAGGATCGGCCATTTCCGGTTGTACAGGTTGAAAATCGGCTGCGTCGAAATCAGATCCGTGTGCGCGTCGTAGTAGCTGTCGATCGTTCCGACGTCGCGCCAGTAGCCGTGGTCCCGGTCGGTTTCGCCGGGTACTACGTTGCCGTTGAAGTCGTAGACCGCCGCCTCGGATTTTTCCACCAGCGCCGGGATGATGTCGCGGCCCATGTCGTGTTTGGACGCCGGGTTCTTGGCGTCCGCGTGCAGCGCGTCGAGCATCACCTGCGTGGTGAACACGTAATTGCCCATCGACACGTACGATTCGTCCGGCGAATCCGGCAGGCCGGGCGGGTCCTCGGGTTTCTCCAGGAACGCGTCGATCTTGGTGCCGTCCTCGGTGCTGATCACGCCGAACGAACGGGCCTCCGCGCGCGGCACGCGGATTCCGGCGACCGTCACGCCCGCTCCGGACGCGATGTGCGCGTCGATCATCTGCCGCGGGTCCATCCGGTAGATGTTGTCCGCGCCGAACACCGCGATGTACGCGGGCGATTCGTCGTGCACCAGGTTCAAGCTCTGGTGGATCGCGTCCGCGCTGCCCTGGAACCAGCGCGGGCCCAGCCGCTGCTGCGCGGGCACCGGCGTGACGTACTCGCCGGTCAGGGACGACAACCGCCACGTCGTCGAAATATGGCGGTCCAGCGAGTGCGATTTGTACTGCGTCAGCACGCAGATCCGGCGGATCCCGCCGTGCACCAGGTTGGACAGCACGAAGTCGATCAGCCGGTGCACGCCCCCGAACGGGACCGCGGGTTTCGCGCGGTCGGTGGTCAGCGGCATCAGCCGTTTGCCCTCGCCGCCGGCGAGGACGATCCCCAGCACATCGGATCCGTCGATCACGAAACCCTCCCGCACGCCTCGTAAACCTCGACCGTCGCGGCGGCGATCGCTGGCCAGCCGAACTCTCCCACCGCACGGTCCCGTCCGGCGAGGCCCAGCCGGGTGGCGCGGGCGCGATCGGCGGCCAGGTCGTTGATCCCGCGCGCGAGCCCGGCCTCGAAAGCGCCGGGCTCGGTCTCGTCGTAATGCACCAGGACCCCGGTCTCGCCGTCGGCGACCACCTCCGGGATGCCGCCGACGTCGCTGGCCACCACCGCGGTGCCGCACGCCATCGCTTCCAGGTTCACGATGCCGAGCGGCTCGTACACCGACGGGCACACGAACACCAGCGCGTGCGTGAGCAGCTGGACGACTTCGGGCCGCGGCAGCATCTCCGGGATCCAGTGCACGCCGGACCGTTTTTCCTGCAAGTCCGCGACCAGACCGCGGAACTCCGCGTCGAGCTCCGGCGTGTCCGCTCCGCCCGCGCACAGGATCAGCTGCACGTCCTCGTCCAACGCGGCCCCGGCACGCACGAGATGCGGCACGCCTTTCTGCCGCGTGATCCGTCCGACGAACAACGCGTACGGCCGCTTCGGGTCGACGCCGTGCTTCTCGAGCACGTCGGTGCCCGGATCGGGTTGGTACAGCTCAGTGTCGATGCCGTTGCGCACCACGTGCACCCGCGCCGGGTCAACGTTCGGGTACGCGGCGAGCACGTCGCGCCGCATGCCGGAGCTGACCGCGATGATCGCGTCCGCTGCCTCGTAGGCGTCGCGCTCGATCCACGACGACACCCGGTAGCCGCCGCCGAGCTGCTCAGCCTTCCACGGTCGCAGCGGTTCGAGCGAGTGCGCGGTGATGACGTGCGGGATGCCGTGTGCGAGCTTCGCCAGATGGCCGCCGAGGTTCGCGTACCAGGTGTGACTGTGCGCGAGGTCGTGACCGGCGAGCGCGTCGGCCATCGAGACCGCGATGTCCATGGTGGCGAACGCGGGCTGGGCGTACCCGTGCGCGTCGCGGTGCCCGTGTGCGCCGTCCGGGCGATCGGGACCCCAGCAGTGCACGTCCAGGTCGACCAGCGACCGCAGTTCCCGCGCGAGGAACTCGACGTGCACCCCCGCTCCCCCGTACACGTCCGGCGGGTACTCCCGGGTGAGCAGGCCGACCTTCATGCGTCGACCCTAGACGCCCCCACCGGACGCACGCAGTACGGAAAGCGGGCGAATCCGGTTCGCCGCTCAGTGTTCGCGCTGTCCTACCACGACTGTTGCGCCGAGTTCGTCATCTTCTTCCACCGACGCGACCAGCCCCGCCTTGCGCAGTTCGGCCGTCGCGGCCGCGGCTTGGCGTTCGCTCGCCTCGAAAAGCACGTGCCCGCCGGGAGCGAGCCACGCCGGAGCCTCCGCGACGACGCGCCGGAGCACGTCGAGACCGTCAGCTCCCCCGTCGAGCGCGACGCGGGGTTCGTGGTCGCGCGCCTCGGGCGGCATGAGCGCGACCTCGTCGGTCGGGACGTACGGGACGTTCGCGATCAGCACGTCCACCCGGCCGCGCAGCCGCTGCGGAAGCGGGGCGTAGAGATCGCCTTGGTAAACGTCACCAGGCACGTTCTGCCGGGCACAGTCGACCGCGGCGGGCTCGACGTCCGCCGCGTGCAGCTCGATCCCGGGCACCTCGGCCGCGACCGTCGCACCCAGCGCACCGGAGCCGCAGCACAGATCGAGCACCACTGCCTGCTCGTGCGCGAACCCCACAGCCAGCCGGACGAGCAGTTCGGTGCGGTGCCGGGGCACGAAGACGCCCGGCGCGACGACGAACCGGCGGCCGGCGAACTCCGCCCAGCCGAGGATGTACTCCAGCGGTTCCCCGGCGACCCTCCGCGCGACCATCGCGGCCACATCGCCCGATTGGCCCAGCAGGAGCCGGGCCTCGTCCTCGGCGAAAACGCATCCGGCGGCGCGCAGGCGCGCGACGACCTCCTCGAAAGCTCCGTCGCTCACGGAACCACGACGACCGGCCAGGTCGCGGCGCGCACCAGCCGGTTGCCGACCGAGCCGACGAGCCGGTGCCCGCCCTGCTCGGACGCGCCGACCACGACCATGTCGGCGTTCGCCTCCTGCGCGGCCTGGCGCAGTTCGGGGAAGGTCTCGCCGCGGCGGACCACGAACGTGACCGGGACCTGCAGGTCGGCCGCCCGGTCCCGCAGCTCCGCGCGCAGCTGCTCGATCTCTTCTTCGAAAGTCTGCTGCTGCACGTCGACGACCGCGGACGCGGCGAGCCCGGTCCACACCGTCGGCGCGGCCACGTACACCACGACCAGCCGCGCGCGCTGCCGCCGGGCGAGGCCGCCGCCGTAGGCCGTCGCCCGCAGCCCGGTCGGCGACGTGTCCGCTCCGACCAGGATCACGCGCGGTCCGTCGGTGCCCCGTTCGTACGGGCCGGGATCCCAGCTGGGCCCGTATTCCTCGACCAGTTGCTCCACCCGGCCCATTATGTCCGGGACGCCGGAACCCGCCGGGTCGCGTCCGTCACCTCGGACGAAACCCGGGAAGAAAATTCCCACCCAGATGGATTTGCGTCCGTTCGGAGTACCCCAGGCGCGCTTCGGCTGGTAGCGTCCCCGCAACCTGAACACGCGTCCGGGAAGGACCGGGGAGCCCACACGCGTGCGGCGGCGAGGCGGATCGCGATGCGAGACGATGTGGTCGAGGCGAGTGCGGTGGTCGGGCACCCGCCCGAACAGGTGTGGCAGATCGTCGGCAGCCCGGAGTTGTACCCGAGGTTCGTCCCGGCGATCAGCTGGTGCGAGGTCACGGTGCCGGCCGAACGGGGCCGCGGGCCGCACTGCCTGATCCGGCTGGCCCCGGACCGGGAAACCCTGGTCGAGGGCACCATTCACGCGGCGGTGTACCGGCCGGGCGAGCACGTCGTCTGGTGCGGGCTGCCGGACGAGCGGACCTGGGTGTCGGTCGAACTGCGCCCGGTCGCGCGCGGCGGCACCGAGATCGTGCTGCGGATGATGCTCCCGTCGCTGCCGCCGGACCACGCGGGCCTCCTTGCCCGCGGCACGGCGAAAGGCCTGCTCAGACAGCTGGCGAAGCGGATCGGGCAACAGCTGTCCGGGCTGCCGGGCGACCCGCCGGAGCACGAGCCGGCCACTGCCCTGCGCACGGCGAACACGCTGGTCCGCGCGGGCGTGCTGGCCGCAGGACGGCCGGACAAAATGGTCAAGCAGCTCAGTTCGTTCGCACGCTGGGGCGCGACGCTGGCCGGCGGTTATCTCGCCGCGACCGCGCGCGGGGCCGACGACATCGCGGTGCACGACGAACGCAACACGCGCACGTTCGGCGAGATCGACGAGCGCAGCAACCAGCTGGCCAACGCTCTGGCCGCGCTCGGCGTGGAAGCCGGTTCACAGGTCGCGTTGATGTGCCGCAACCACGCGGCGATGGTCGAGGCGTTCGTCGGATGCAGCAAGCTCGGCGCCGACGTCGTCCTGCTCAACACCGGCCTCTCCCCCGCCGCCGTCGAGGAAGTCCTCACGCAACACCCGCCCGCCGCGGTCCTGGCCGACGACGAGTTCGCGCCGATCATCGCGTCGGTGCCCGGCGAATTCCCGCGCGTGAGCACGTGGGACGACGCCGACCAGGGCTACCGCACGCTCGACGAGCTGCTCCAGGACGCGCCGGTGACCCGGCCGAAACCGAGCGAACGCGAGGGCCGGATCGTCGTGCTGACGTCGGGCACCACGGGTGCGCCGAAGGGTGCGCGCCGTCCGACGCCGAAGGGCGTGAGCACGTCGGCGACCGTTTTGTCGCGAATCCCGTTGCGGGCCAGGGACAAGATCGCCGTGGCGGCCCCGCTGTTCCACAGCTGGGGGCTGGCCGCGATGCAGCTCGGCATGGCCTTGCGGGCGGAGCTGTCGCTGATCCGCCGGTTCGACGCGGAGCAGACGCTGCGCACGATCGCCGAACACCGCTGTGACGCGCTGTTCGCGGTGCCGATCATGCTGCAGCGGATCCTCGATCTGCCCGAACGCGTGCGCAACCGGTACGACCTGTCGTCGCTGCGGATCGTGGCGAGCAGCGGGTCGGCGATGCCGGGCGCGTTCGTGACGTCGTTCATGGACACCTTCGGCGACGTCCTCTACAACTTCTACGGCTCCACCGAGGTGTCCTGGGCGAGCATCGCCGACCCGGCCGACCTGCGCGCCGCGCCGACGTCCGCGGGCCGCTGCCCGCCGGGCACCCGGGTCGCGATCCTGGACGACGACCGCCGCCCGGTCCCGCCCGGCGACGAGGGCCAGATCTTCGTCGGCAACGACATGCTGTTCGACGGCTACACCAACGGTTCCAGCGTCCCCCGAGCCCACGACCTGATGGCGACGGGCGACGTCGGTTACCAGGACGCGTCCGGACGGCTGTTCGTCACCGGCCGCGCCGACGAGATGATCGTGTCCGGCGGCGAGAACGTCTTCCCGCGTCCGGTCGAGGAAGCCCTGGCCGCGCTGCCGGGCGTCTCGGACGCGGCCGTGGTCGGCGTCCCGGACGACGAATACGGCCAGCGCCTCGCCGCGTATGTCGTGCTCCGCCGCGGCGCACGCATGCACGCCGAGGACGTCCGGCATTACATCCACCAGCGCCTCGCCCGGTTCGCGGTGCCGCGCGATGTCTACTTCGTGCCGGAGCTTCCGCGGAATGCCACCGGAAAGATCGTGAAGCGGCTCCTGAACGACGACCTTTGGCCGATCACGCAGGGCTGACTCAAAGCCTGGCCAGCTGCCCGCGCGGCCCCGGGCCCGACGCCGCGGCGGTCACGCTGAACCGGCCCGGCCCGAACGTCTCCTCCCCGGTCGGGCCGGACGAGATCTGCCGGATGCTCGCGCCGAGATCCGCCTCGACCCCGCCGGGGAGCTTCAACCGGATCAGGAACGGCAGCACGAGCCCCACGACCATGAGCCCGACGAGCACCGGCGTGAGTGTCGTCAGCATGACGCCGGTGATCTTGTCGGACAAGAAGAACCCCACCCACAACGCGATCAGCGCGGCGATCCCGACGACCACCACCACGACGCTGCCCGCCGTGCTGCTCCGGGTGATCCGCAGGCTCTCCTCCATGATCTGGAGGCTGCGCTGCGCCTCGACGTTCCCCGGATCGAGTTTCACGCACCGGCGCAGATCGCGGATCGCCTTGCGCCGCTGCATCGGCTTCGCCGGGAAGTCTCCGGCGGACTCGGCCAGCTTGTACCGCGCGACGGCGGCCACGAAATACGGTTCGGCTTCCTGCGAGGCAAGGGAAATCGCCTCCTGCGCATGAGCGAGCGCGTCGGCGTGGAACTGCCTGCCTTGGGTCGCGTCACCGCGCTCGATGAGCAATTTCGCCACTGCCACCAGCAATTGCCACCGCGGCAGGTCGCAATCGCCGCGGCGCAGGGCTTGCTGCAACACGTCTTCACCCTCGACGAAGTCCCCGGCCGACCGCATGAGCGCGACCGCGAGCCCGAGACTCGCGCTCCCGTTGGCCGGATCGATCTGCTGGGCCTGCCGGAAATGCCGGGCGGCGCTCGCTCCGGACTTGCCCTCCGGATCGTCGATTCCGCGTTGCAGCTCGAGATAACCGAGTTCGACGTGCGCCTGCGCATCGTACCAATCGCGTTCCAGCGCCGCGTTCAGGTGCTTCTCGGCTTCGTCGAACCGGCCGAGCTGGGAGTAGAGCGCGCCGAGGTCGACGTAGCTGGCGTGGTTCGGGTCGAGTTCCACCGCCCGTCGGAAGTGCTGCTCCGCCTGCGCGAACTGCCGCCGCTGGTAATTCAGCACACCGAGGCAAGTGTGCGCGGCGTGGTATCGATTGTCCTTCTCCAACACGGAAAAACACAGCTTCTCCGCTTCTTCGCGATGCTGCGGCGTGGCCTGCCGGACCAGGCACCAGGCGAGACCGAACTGGTAGTCAACGCTGTCCGGCTCTTTCTCGCACGCGGCGCGGAACCGTTCCTCCGCGGCCGGATAATCCCCCGCGGCGAACCGGATCCAGCCCGATTGCGCCGCGGTTTCGGCTTCCTCGCCGGAATCCCGGGCGTCGGCCCGCAGCAGAGCGAGCTGCTGGCCGGCTTCGTCCAGTCGGCGGCTGTCGTGGTAAATCCAGACGAGTTCCTCGCGCAGCGAACGGCTCCACGGCATACGTTCCAGCGCCTCGGCGACGCCGCGCTCCGCCTCATCGAACCGGCGCAGCGACCGGAGCGCGGCCGACCGTCCGGTGATCGCCTCGACGAGGAACGGATCGATCCGCAGCGCCCGGTCGAACCAGCCGAGACTCTCCTCGTACTTGAGTTGCGCGTCGTGCAGCAGGCCCATCTCCACCAGCAGGTCCGGTTCGTCCGGACGCCGCTCGATCGCCTCCTCGGCCGCCGCTTCGGCCTGCTCGAACCGGCCGACATACCCCAATGCGGTTACTCGCCATTTCAGCGCCTCCGCGTCGAGCGGGTCCGCCTCGACGGCCTGCCGGAGGCTGTCGAGAGACTGCTCGAAATGCCCCTCGTCATCCAGCAGGAAAGCCCGTTCCACCAGCACGCCGGGTTCGTCCGGGCAGAGGGCGAATGCTTGGCTGAGCACCGCGCGGGCTTCGTCGAACCTCCGCAGCCGGCGAAGCGCGGCCGCGTGCAGGCACAGCACTTCGGCATCCCGCGGATCCACCTCCAGCGCCCGCTCGTACCACCGGATCGCCTCCGGGACGTTCTCGTGGCCGCGGCAGAGCGCCGCCATCCGCTGGATGGCGGGCACGTTGTCCGGTTCCTGGTCGAGGACCGCCCGCACGCTGGCCTTCGCCTCCTCGAACCGCCGGAGCCGGTCGTACACCGACGATTCGGCCAGCAACGCCCAGACATAGCCCGGCTCCAGGTCCCGCGCCTGGCGGAAGCAGGCGAGCGCCTCCTCGAACCGGAACCTGTCTCCGGCGACCCAGCCGCGAAGCACCCAGCGACCGGGATCCTCCGGGTTGCGGTCGGTTGCCTCCCGCGCGACCTCCTCGGCCGCGTCGAACCGCCGCAGCCGGCGAAGCGCGAAGACCCGGTTCTCCAGCGCACCGCGATTTCCCGGGTCGACGGCGGCTGCCCGCTCAGCCCAGCTCAACGCCTCCTCGAACCGGTAACGATCCTCGGCCACCTCGCCCGCCTCCAGCAGGCAACCCATGTCGTCCGGGTACTGCTCGACCGCCTCCCGCGCGGCAGCCTCCGCCTCGGCGAACCGCCGCAGCTTCCGCAGCAGGCCCGTCCTCGACAGCAGCGCGAGTTTGTCCCGCGGCTCGACCGCCAGGGCGCGGCCGACCCAGTCCAGCGCTTCCTCGAGGCGAGACTGGTCCTCGGCCAGCGCGCCGCCCTCCGTCAGCAGATCCGGGTCGTCCGGCCGGATCTCAAGTGCCTCCCGCAGTGCGGTCTCGGCGTCGTCGAACCTTTCCAGCAGGCGCAGTCTCCGCACCCGCCACCAGAGCGTCCCGCCGTACCGCGGAGCGATCTCCAGTGCCCGTTCGTACCAGGTCAGCGCCTCCTCGCCGCGGTCGCGCTGCTCGTCCACCCAGCCCCTCGCGAGCCACAGTCGCGGCTCGCGAGGACGCAGCTCGATCGCCGCCTTCACCGCGGCCTCCGCCTCGTCGCTCCGCCCCAAGCAGGACAGCCTGTTCACCCTCAACCGCAACGCCCACTCGTTGCGCGGATCGACCTCCAGCGCGCGCTCGTGCCAGGCCAGCGCTTCCTCCTCGCGGTCGCGCTCGCCCTCCATCCAGCCCATCGTCGCCAACGGCTGAGGGTCGCCTGGGTGTTCGTCGATCGCCCGCAGACCAGCTTCCTCGGCTTCGTCGAACCGCTTCAGCGAAGCCAGCGTCAACACTTGCCAGTGCTTCGTGTCGACGCGTCCGGGATCGGCCGCCAACGCCTGTTCGAAGAGCGGCAGCGCGCCGGCCCAGTCCTCCTGGTCGCAGCACACTCGCGCCCGCGCGTGCAGGATCTCCGCGTCATCCGGGAATCGGGCCAGCCCTGCTTCCGCCGCTTTTTCGGCCGCCTCGAACCGGCGGAGCCGGCTCAACGCCGCCACCTGCCACGCCACCGCCAGCGCAGGAGCCTCCGGGCAGTGCACCGCGCGTTCGAAGGACTCCAGCGCAGCTTCCCGGCGGTACTGGATCAGCTGCACCTTCCCCAGCGCGATCCACCGCGCCGGGTCGTCCGGGAATTCCCGCACCGCCCGGCGGCCCAGTTCCTCGGCCTCGTCCAGCTTCCAGTCGTCGCTCAGCCGGTCGATCGCCTTGGCGGTGGCCGGTTCCGTCACTGGAGTTCCTTCCCTCGAAAAGCCCGCGCACAGCATGCCCGGTTTGGGCGCTGCTGTCTGCCGATCCGCCGTTTACGGACCCAGCGCGCGCCCAGCCGCCCTCCCCACTGCCTCCGCCACTGCGGCCAGCGAGGGCGAGTCGAGCTTCCACTGCTGCCAGTACAACGCCACGTCCACCGCCCGGTCCGGCGCGAGATCCGCCAGTTCCCGATCGGACAACTGCAGTTCCGGCACCATTCCCCAGCCCAGCCCGGCCGCCACCGCGTCCACAAAGGACACTGACGCCGGGATGTAGTGCCGGACCCGGCTCGGCAGCTTGCGGCGGGTCAGCCGGCGCAGGAACCGGTCCTGCAGATCGTCTTTCCGGTCGAACAGCACGGCGGGCGCGGCAGGCAGCCGCTCCGCCAGCGAGCCTCCGTCGAGCCAGCGCCGCACGAACTCCTCCGACGCCACCGCCCGGTACCGCATCGTGCCGAGGCGACTGACCGTGCAGCCCTGCACCGGCTGCGGCGTCGCTGTGATCGCAGCCATCACCAACCCCTCGCGCAGCAGGGCCGCGGTGTGGTCCTGGTCATCGCTGCGCAGGTCGAACGAGACCGGCGGCTCGGCGGGGACCTCTTCGAGCGCGGACAGGAACCAGGTGGCCAGCGAGTCCGCGTTGACCGCGATGGGCAGCGTCGTCGGCTGGCCGGAACCGCCGAGGCCCAGCTCCGCGCGCGTGTCCGCTTCGAGCCGCGTCAGCTGCCGCGCGAACCGCACCAGCACCTCGCCGGATTCGGTGAGCCGCACGGGTTTCGACCGCAGCACCAGCACCCGGCCGATCCGCTGTTCCAGCGCTTTCACCCGCTGACTCACCGCGGGCGGCGTCACGTGCAGGACCGCCGCGGCACGGTCGAACGACTGCTCGTCCACCACCGCGAGCAACGTGCGGACCTGGTCGAGCGGGAGATCGGACATCACGATCGCTTATCTTAGTTCAGAATCTTTACCTGGAATAATGCTCGCGAGCCCTTCTAACGTCGGCGGGGTGATCGCTGCGCTCAGCGCCGGATTCGGCACCGGCATGTCCCTCATCGTCGCCATCGGCGCACAGAACGCCTTCGTGCTCCGCCAAGGACTGCGCGGCGGCCTCGTCGTGCCGGTGATCCTCGTCTGCACGCTGTCCGACGCGATCCTCATCGCCGCCGGGGTGAGCGGGATTGGGGCGGTGCTGCAGCGGTGGCCGTCGGCGATCAAGGCGATCGCGATCGTCGGCGGGCTCTTCCTGGTCGGATACGCGATCCTCGCGGCGCGCCGCGCCTTCCGTCCGGGCACGCTGACCGTCTCCCCCGCAGACCTGACCTCGCCGAAACGCACGCTCCTCACCTGCCTCGCGCTCACCTGGCTCAACCCGCACGTCTACCTCGACACCGTTCTCCTCGTCGGTTCGGTCGCGGCCGGACACGGCGACAGCCGCTGGCTGTTCGGCATCGGTGCGGTGGCCGCGAGCGCGGTCTGGTTCAGCGCGCTCGGACTCGGCGCGCGAAGGCTGTCCGACGTGTTCGCGCGTCCCGCGGCCTGGCGGATCCTGGACGGCGTGATCGCGGCGACCATGTTCGCGCTGGGCGTCACGCTGCTTGTCCAACCGGGATGAATCGGCAGACTCCCGGCGAACAGGACATTTAGCGTTGCTAATAACTCTGGGTCAGAGCTAACTTGGCAGCATGCCCGCCCCCCGGATCGACCTCGCCGAACGCGTTCTCACCGCCGTGCTGGGCGTACGCCGCGTCGTGCGCCGCCGGGCGCGGACCGCGCTGCCCGGACCGCATCTGCCGGGCTCGCAGGTGGAACTGCTGCGCGTGGTGCACCGGAACCCGGGCATCGGCGTCGCCGCGGCGGCGCGGGAGCTGAATCTGGCCGGGAATTCGGTGAGCACTCTCGTGAACGTGCTCACCGAGGCCGGCCTGCTGCGGCGCGAAGTCGATCCGGCCGACCGCCGGGCCGCGCGGCTGCAGCTCACCGACGCGGCCAAGGACCGGATGGCGGTCTGGCGGCGCACCCGCATCGGGCTGGTTTCCGCCGCGCTCGCCGAACTGTCCGAAGAGGACACTTCGGCGATCGTCGCCGCGCTGCCCGCCCTCGAACGGCTCACCGAAGCACTCAAGGAGGACGCATGAGCGCAGCTCGCACGCGAATCGGGCAACTCCGCACGGAGGCGACGGCATGAGCGAACCGGCAGTCCGCTGCACCGGATTGCGGCACTCCTTCGGCACGACCGTCGCGGTCGACGGCGTGGATCTCTCCATCGAACCCGGCGAGGTCTTCGGTCTTCTCGGCCCGAACGGTGCCGGGAAAACCACCACGATCCGGATGATCACGACGCTTTTGCCCGTCGCCGCGGAACGCATCTCCGTCTTCGGGCTCGACGTCGCCCGCCGCCGGACGGCTGTGCGCCGGCTGATCGGCTATGTCCCGCAACAGCTTTCGGCCGACGGCGCGCTCACCGGTCGCGAGAACGTATCGCTGTTCGCCCGGCTCTTCGACGTGCCGCGGGCCCAACGCGCCGCGCAGGTGGGCGAGGCGCTGGAACTGGTCGGGCTGGAGAACGACGCGGACCGCCCGGCCGGGCGCTACTCCGGCGGCATGATCCGCCGGCTGGAACTGGCGCAGGCGCTGGTCAGCTCGCCCCGGCTGCTGATCCTCGACGAACCGACCATCGGGCTCGACCCGGTGGCGCGCTCGGCGGTCTGGGAGCGGATCTCCGAGATCCGCGCCAAAACCGGGATGACCGTGCTCGTCACGACTCATTACATGGACGAGGCCGAGCAGTACTGCGACCGAGTCGCGCTGATGCACGCCGGCAAGATCCGCGCGCTCGGCACGCCGGCCGACCTCGAAGCCGGGCTCGGCCCGGAGTCCACATTGGACGACGTGTTCCGGACCGTCACCGGAAACGCGCTCGACGCAGGAGGGATCCGCGATGTCCGTGCCGCTCGCCGCACCGCCCGCCGTCTCGGCTGACCCCGGCCCGCTGGGGCAGCTGCGCGTGCTGTTCTCCCGGATCGGCGCGATGTGCCTGGTGGAACTGCAGAAGCTCCGCCGCGACCAGACCGAACTGCTCACCCGGGCGATCCAGCCCGCGCTGTGGCTGCTCATCTTCGGCGAAACCTTCACCCGGTTGCGCGCGATCCCGACCGGACCGGTGCCCTACCTCGACTATCTCGCGCCCGGCATCCTGGCCCAGTCCGCGCTGTTCATCTCCATCTTCTACGGCATCCAGATCATCTGGGAACGCGACGCGGGCGTCCTCGCGAAGCTGCTCGTCACGCCCACCCCGCGCGCGGCACTGGTGGCGGGCAAGGCTTTCGCCGCCGGGGTGCGCGCCCTCGTGCAGGCGTTCATCGTGGTGATTCTCGCCGCTTTGCTCGGCGTCGGGCTGACCGCCAACCCGCTGCGGCTGCTGGGCACCGCGGTAGCCGTCGTGCTCGGTTCGGCCTTCTTCTGCTGTCTTTCGATCGTTATCGCCGGTTTGGTGCTTTCGCGCGAACGGCTGATGGGCATCGGCCAAGCGATCACGATGCCGCTGTTTTTCGGGTCCAACGCGCTCTATCCGGTGAACCTGATGCCGTCCTGGCTCAAGGTGCTGAGCCACGCGAACCCGCTCAGTTACCAAGTCGATGCCCTGCGGGGACTCTTGATCGGCACCCCCGCGAACCTCTGGGCCGACTTCGGCGTCTTAGTGGGTGCGACCGCGCTGGCGATCGCGGTCGCTTCGGCTCTGCTGGGAAGGTTGGCTCGATGAAACACCCTCGTCCGCACACGGATTTCTCACGAGGACAGGCATAACGTGGGAACCGTGTCTCGTCGCAGGGGGATAGCCCCGTTTCTCGGATTGTGCGTGCTGGCCGGGATTCTCGTCGCGGGCACGCTGGCCCCGGTCGCAATCGGGGCCGGCGTGCTGTCCAACCAGGTCAGCGATTCGGTCGACGCCATCTCCGCCGATCTGGTGCACGCGGAGCCGCCGCTCGTCACCACGGTCACCGACCGGAACGGCGGGACGATCGCGACGCTGTACTCGCAGTACCGCATTCCGGTCACCGCGGCGCAGATCTCCCCGGCGATGAAGGCCGCGATCGTCGACATCGAGGACCGCCGGTTCTACAGCGAGGGAGGCGTCGACCCGCAGGGCATGCTGCGCGCCGCCGTGCACAACAGTTCCGGCGGGAACCTGCAGGGTGCGTCCACGCTCACGCAGCAATACGTGAAGAACTACCTCGTGAACGTCGTGGACCGCAACGACAAGGCGGCGCAGCAACGGGATCAGGAGGATTCGCTGGCGCGCAAGCTGCGCGAGGCGAAGATGGCCGTGCAGCTGAGCCAGACGGTGTCCAAGGACGACATCCTGGCCGACTACCTGAACGTGGTCGAGTACACCGGCACGGTGTACGGCGTCGGTGCCGCCGCGCAGGCGTATTTCGGGACGACGGCGGACAAGCTGACCGTGCCGCAGGCCGCTCTGCTCGCCGGAATGGTGAACAACCCCAACGTCTACAACCCGTACACGCATCCGGACAAGGCGCTCCAACGGCGCAATCTGGTGATCGATTCGATGGTGTCCGCGCGCTCGATCCCGGCGTCCTACGGGGAGACCGAGAAGGCGACCCCGCTGGGCCTCAGCGGTTCCCGGCCGCAGGCGCCGTCGAGCACGTGCCTCGGCGCGGCTCCGGACGCCGGGTTCTTCTGCGCGTACGCGGTGCACTACCTGGCGCAGTCCGGGCTCACCGCCGACCAGATCGACACCGGCGGGTACACCGTGAAGACGACCATGGATCCGCACGTGAGCCAGGTGACGAAGGACGCGGTGGACGCGAACGTGCCGACCACGCAGGACGGCGTCGCCAACACGTTCGCGGTCGTGCAGCCCGGCAGCGACGGGCACCAGGTGCTCGCGATGGTCGCGAACCGCAACTACGGCACCGATCCCGACCAGGGCGAGACGTCCACGAACATCGTCGCCGACGCGAGCAACAAGTTCGGCGCGGGTTCGTCGTTCAAGATCTTCACCTCGGCCGCGGCGATGGTCACCGGGAAGGCGGGCCTGAACACGCCGCTGCCGAACCCTTACAGCGACTGTTTCAACCCGCCCAACATGAACCGGTACACGCACTGCTATCCGGTGAGCAACGACGGCACGAACTATCCGAACCCGATCTCGCTGGCCGACGGATTGGCCACCTCGCCGAACGTCGCGTTCGTCGGCCTGGAAGCGCAAGTGGGCATGCCCGCGGTGCTCGACATGGCACGGAAACTGGGGCTGCGCACCACCATGGCGACCAACGACGCGGGCACCAAGCCGATCACCGATCCGTCCGATCCCCGGTCGAAAAACCCGCAGTACAACGAACCGCAATCGCAGTATTTCCAGAACCTGCTGTCCTTCACGCTCGGCAACAGCCCGGTCAGCCCGCTCGAAATGGCGAACGTCTCAGCCACCCTGATGAGCGGCGGCAAGTGGTGCCCGCCGGACCCGATCCTGTCCGTCACCGACCGCCACGGCCAGCCCGTTTCGCTGCAACAGCAGGCCTGCGAACAGGTGATCCCGCCCGGCGTCGCGAACACACTGGAGGCGGGCCTGAGCCAGGACACCACGAGCGGAACGTCCGCCGCCGCCGCCCGGTCGGCCGGCTGGACCCACCCGGACATCGGCAAGACCGGAACCACGCAGGAAAGCGAATCCGTCGCGTTCGTCGGCGGAGTCGACCACTACGCCGTGTCGTCCATGGTGTTCGCCGACGGCCCGCACCCCCAGGAAATCTGCCCCGGCAACCCAGTCCACCTGGGCGACTGCGGCCACGGCGCCTTCGGCGGCACGGTCGCCGCGCCGCCGTACTTCGCCGCGATGAACCAGCTGCTGGACGGACAGCCGGACGTCCCGATCCCGCCCCCGGACCCGGCCTATCTGGACGCCCACGCCTGAACCGCCGCGAACGTCTGGCTGCGAGGGGAGCCCTCCT
>NZ_JACJHR010000087.1 GCF_014174495.1 Amycolatopsis echigonensis | reverse complement strand
CGGCTCGGCTCACCAACGACCCTGCCAAATGCGCAGGGCGCGGGATATGGAATAGGGATCGTCGAAGGGGTGCCCGTGGTGTGCGAGCACACGTCGCACAACATTCGGTACCCGCGAACGAAGCAGGAAAGATGGGGACCTGCTCGGCCTCACCCTCGTCGCCGCCGGAGAAGCGACATGAGTGAGTGCGGTCTGCTTGTGGACGAAGGGCTGTTCCGGGAAGCCACGAGCCAGTTCCCCAGCGGGTCACGATAGTCACCACCGTCGACGCGGCCGGCCGTCGCTGGGTTTCACCGCGAGCGCGTTCGCGGGCCCCGTCCGTCAGTCCCCGCTTGTTCTGGTATGCCTCGACAGGTCGGCCGACTGTCACTCCGCCTTCGGGCGCACCCACCGGTTCGCCGTCAGCATCCTAGGCCCGCGCCATACCGGCTTCGCCGTTCGGTTGCGACGAAAGGAGGGCGTACTTGGAACGCCCCGCCTTCAGAATGCGGTGGCGACGGTTGAGTGCGGGTCGAGGCGCGTTACCCGGGGCGGCGACCATACGATCCTGGTCGGCCGCATCCATCCAACACACTCACTCGGCCCGAGACACCAGTGGTCTACGCGCGGAGGAGATTTTCGACGCCCCGGTGTGACACGAGGAAGCGACGGCAGCTCGTGACGCGCACGGTACTCGGCGCAGACACTGCGGCCTGCCTTCATGGCCACGGTGCGACAAACTCTGGAATGTCTCTATTTTGGGCTGCGCCAGAAAACCTGAGATTTCCCTACTACTCTTGCTGGCTGATGACCGAGTCCGGCAGCTGGACTGATTTTGTCTGGAGATATTCCTCGAGGCCGGCGGGACCGAGTTCGCGGCCGATGCCGGACTTCTTGTAGCCACCGAATGGTGCGCGTGGGTTGTAGGGGGCGCCGTTGATGTCGAGCTGCCCGGTCTGTATCTGGCGGGCGAGGGCGATCGCGCGCCGGTGGTCCGCCGACCAGATGGCGCCGGAGAGCCCGTACATCGTGTCGTTGGCGATCCGGAGTGCCTCGTCGTCATCGCGGTAGCTCATGACGGCCAGTACTGGTCCGAAGACTTCCTGTTGTGCTAGTTCGGAGGCGCTGTGCACGTCGGCGAGCACGGTGGGGGCGATGAAGTAGCCGCGCTCGCGTGCGGGCTCGGGGCCGCCGGTGACGAGTCGGGCTCCGTCCGCGACGGCACGTTCGATGTACCCGCGGACGCGTGCTTGCTGGGTCTGTGAGGCCAGCGGGCCGAGTCTGGTCGCTGGGTCGAACGGGTCTCCGACGGTGTAGCGTTGTGCGGCCTGGCGGGCGAGCAGGAGCGCCTCGTCGTAGCGTGATTCGGGCACGAGCATCCGGGTCCATGCCGCGCAGGTCTGGCCGGAGTTGAGGAATGCGTTGCCCACGCCGACTTTGACGGCGGTGTCGAGGTCGGCGTCGTCGAGGATGATGTTGGCGGACTTTCCGCCGAGTTCGAGGCATACCTTCTTGATGGTGTCCGCGGCGATCGAGGCGACGCGCCTGCCGGTCGCCGTCGAACCGGTGAAGGAGACGAGGTCGACTCCGGGATGACCGGCTACCGCCTCGCCGACCTCTGGTCCATATCCCGTCACCAGGTTCAGGACTCCCGGCGGTAGGCCAGCCTCGTGTGCCGCCTCCACGAACTGGTACACCGACAGGGGCGCCACCTCGCTTGGCTTGAGGACGACGGTGCATCCCGCCGCGACAGCCGGCAGCACTTTCGCGACCACCTGATACAGCGGGTAGTTCCACGGTGTGATGGCCCCGACCACCCCGTAGGGCTCCCGGATCACCAATGAGTTGCCGACCTGCTCTTCGAAGTTCGTTTCCTCGAGCAGGTCCCGATAGCTGCTGGCGATCGCCATGGGCACGGCGGTCTGCACACCGCGCTGCACCTTCAGTGGCGCGCCGATCTCCTGTCCGATGGTGGTGGCGATGTCCGGCAGTCGGGGCTCCAGTGCCGCGACCAGCCGGGCCACCCGGTCTCGGCACTCGGCCATGGACACACCGGGATCGAACGCGTTCCGCGCCGCTGTCACCGCACGGTCGACGTCGTCGACGGTTCCGGCCGGCACGTGTCCGATGACCTGCTCGGTGGCCGGGTTGACCACGGCGATGCGGTCTGTCCCGCTGGGTTGCACCCATTGCCCGCCGATGTAGTGCTGTGTTCTGTCGTGCTGGTCCAATGCTGCGGCCTTCCCGGTCGATGGTCGTTGCTGTGGTCTCACATCACGATGCTGGCGCGCACGACCTTGCGGCTGTCCGCTGCGGCGAACGCCGCGTTGATGTCTTCCAGGGGAAACGTCGTGGTGGCGAACTGGTCCAGCGGGAGCCGGTGCTGGTTGGCCGCGAGAAAGGAGAGCGCTTGGCTCAGCGCTGTGGGTTCGTACAGCGAGACGCCGATGATGCTCTTGTTCGCGGTGACCAGCCGGGATGGGTCGGCTGCGTAGGTTTGTCCCATGTTGATGTTGCCGACTTCCAGGTACCGGCCGCTCTGGGCGAGCATCTTCAGGCCTTCCGGCACCACGGCCGGGGTGCCGACCACCTCTACCACCACGTCCGCGCCGCCGTCGGTCAACTTGCGCGCCCGCCGGATACGATCCGCCGGATCGGGATGATCAGCGAGGCTGATCACCTCGTCAGCTCCGAATGCGCGGGCCAGTTCCAACCGCTCGGGGACCGCGTCGACCACGATGACCTGCGCGGCCCCGCGGGCGCGGGCAACCGCCGTCGCGAACAGCCCGAGCCCGCCGGCCCCCTGTATGATGACGCGTTCGCCAAAGCTCAGGTCGGCTCGCTCCAGTCCGTAGATCATCTGCGACAGCGCACAGTTGACCCCCGACACCACTTCGTCAGGCAGCGTGTCCGGCACGGTGTAGAGCACCGCGCCGGCGGGGAGCAGAAAGTAGTCACCGTAGCCACCAACGAAGTAGGGTGGTCTGCTGGCGTCGCCGAGCATGGCCATCGTCAGCTTCTGACAGGACACGCGCCGTCCCGCCAGGCAGCTCCGACACCGGTGGCAGGGAAAGAAGTAGGGGAAAACCACCCGTGTGCCCGTCTGCACCGGCGCGCCGTTGGAGTCCTCGGTGACTCGTTCGCCGGTTGCGGCCACCGAACCGACCATCTCGTGGCCGAGCACGGTTGGTAGCGTCCCGCCGAGCCCGCGGGTGACGAACGAACCGTGCCAGGCGTGCAGGTCTGAGCCGCAGATGTTGGCTCGGTGTACCTTCACCAGCACTTCGTCCGGTCCAATCGACGGTAGCGCGACGCGCCGCAGCTCAAATGGCTGCTCGGGTGCGTTGAATTGCGCGATCCGGCCCTCGAACATGTATTCTTCCTTTCTCGCCAGGCCTGTTGCGGGGCCCGCGGAACAGGCGACAGGCCTACTGGCGGCGCGGTCCCGCGGTGAGTCGCAAGGGTTCCGTTTCGCTACACGCCGGGTCCTGGTGAGGAGTCGTTTCTGGGAGCGGTAGTCGGCGGCGGCTGGTGGCCGTGGTACGGCGTGACCGGCGTCGCGGTGGGGTCGAGCGTTCCCGCGGCGATGGCGGCTTCCTGGTGGGCGATCTCCGCTTCCAGAGCTCGATTGTCCCCGCGAGCGCGTGCGGCCAGTGAGCGTGCCGCTGTCGGGAGGAGCGTGCAAGCACCGGGGATGCTTGGTCCGTGCTGGCAGCTTGTGCCGCCAGGCTGCCGGGCGACGTCGGTTGAGGGTGTACCGCGCAACAGCGCACCTCCGAACCGGCGGCGTGCTGGGCGCGCGCACCGCACGCAGCTGGTGGCCGCGGGGATTGGGTGTTCCACCCATGCTTCGTGTCGTGCACGGCACGACGTGCACGAGTATTCGACGAGAACAGCCATGGTGTCAGTCGTAGCAAGCGGGTGCGTGCTTGAGCGTCGCCCAGTCCTCGGGATCGTGGGAGATCCACACCGTGGCATCGTGCGCCCTCGCGAGCTGCTTGAGGCGACGGATCGAGCGGACCGCCTGCAAGGTGTTGTAGTCCGACGGCATCGGAAGGTCTTCGGTGAGGGCCTGGCGGAGGTGGACGGTGTCACCGGTGAGCAGGAACGTCTGGTTGGGCAGCCGCACCAGCACGCTAGTGTTGCCGGGGGTGTGACCTGGCATGCGGTGGATGACGATGCTGCCGTCGCCGAACAGGTCATGATCCGTCGAGAGCTGGTTCCATTTCCAGTCACGCGTCGTGTCGAAATCCGCGGTCCGGAAGAAGGGTTTGGCCGCGGGCAACGGCCAGTACGAGTAGGGCAGGTCGCCTTCACCGATGTACAGCTGAGCGTCGGGGAAGAGCCGGATGCCGCCGGCATGGTCGAAATGCGCGTGCGAGACGATCACGTGATCGATGGCCGAGGGCTTGTAGCCAAGCGCCTCGAGTTTCCGGTCCACACGGTCCTCCGGTCCGTAGGCGAGTCCGACGACGTCCGCGAGGTCGCCGTAGACGGCGTGCGGGTCCTTGGCCGCCTCAAACGCGATGCCGGTGTCGAACAGGACCAGCCCCCGGTCGTGTTCGATGAGAAAGGACGGTACCGGAATGGTGACCTGCCCCTGCCCGTTGACGATCATGATGCCGGTGTCGAGTGTGAATTCCGCCCCCGGCAAAGCCCACATCCGGTTGGCTGTTCCCGTGTTCATGTCGTTTCTCCTTGGTGTCGTCTTGACTTGGTTTCGCGTCAGGGGGTCTTGTCCGTGCTGTGGTTGTTTCCGGCGGCAATTTGTTGACGGAGCAGCTTCTTGTCGAATTTTCCGACTCCGGTCTTGGGTACCTCGTCGACGAACACGAAGCGGTCCGGCAACCAGAACTTGGGGAACTTCTCACGGAGGAATTCGGTGAGATCGTCGGACGCCACCGGCGAGTTGGTGGCGACGATGGCGATCGGTCGCTCCAGCCAGACCGGATCCGGTGCGGCTACCACCGCGGCTTCCCGGACTTCCGGATGCCCCATGAGTGCGTTCTCCAAATCGACTGACGAGATCCATTCGCCACCGCTTTTGATCAGGTCTTTGACGCGATCGACCAGCGACAGGTAGCCGTTCTGGTCGATGACGCCGACGTCGCCGGTGTGGAACCAGCCACCAGCGAAGCTGTCCTGGGAACGTGTGTCGTGGTAGTAGGCGCGGGCCACCCAGGGGGAGCGCGCGAGGATCTCCCCGGCGTGTTTGCCATCCCAGGGCAGCTCTTCGCCGTGGTCGTCGACCAGCTTGATCTCCACGAGCGGCATCGGCTGGCCTTGGGTGCCGAGCAGGCGGAACTTCCCCTCGTCGTCGAGGTCGGTGAACTGGCTTGTGAGGGTGGTGAAGGTGAGCAGCGGCGACGCCTCGGTCATGCCCCAGCCCTGGCACACGTGCACGCCGTGTGCTTGCTGCCACCACCGTATCTCGCCGATCGGGGGCGCCTGGCCGCCCAGCCACAAGGTGTGCAGCGAGTCGAGAACGTAGGATTGCCGTCCGGATTCGAGTTCCTGGCGCATGAGCATGCCGACCGTCACCGCGGCGACGCAGACACTGACTCGGGCGTGCTCGATGATCTCCAGGTAGTGGTGCGGTCGTGGCTGCGTTCCCGGCAACGCCAGCGATGCTCCTTGCAGGGCGCAGGCGTACGGCATGCCCCACGAGTTGACGTGGGACATAGGCGTCACCAGGAGATAGGTCTCCCGCTCGGCGACGCCGATCGATCCCTGCAGGCACAGGATCAGGGCGTGCAGCACGGTGCTGCGGTGGCTGTACACCACGCCCTTGGGTTCCCCGGTGGTGCCCGACGTGTAGCACATTCCGGCTGGGCTGTCCTCGTCAACATCGGGGAACTCGATCTCCTCGTCGGCGTCGGCGAGCAACTCCTCGTACCCGTAGACCGGTCCCAGCGCGGTCGTCGGCGGCGGGCCATCCCCGAACACGACCACTGCTTTCACATTGGTGAGCCGGTCGCGGATCTGTTCCAGCATCGGCAGCTGTTCAGGACTGACCAGGAGCACGCTGTCCCCGGCGTGTTCGATGACGTACCCGATCTGGTCCGGGGATAGCCGGATGTTGATGGTGTGCAGCACCACGCCCATGCAGGGCACCGCGAAGTAGGCTTCGTAGTGCTGGTCGGTGTTCCAGCCCAACGTGCCCACCCGGTCACCGGTGCGTACGCCGAGCCGGTTCAGCGCGTCAGCCAGCCGCCGAACTCGCTTCCCGAATTCGGCGTAGGTATAGCGGCGGTAGCCGTCGTCGCGCCGCGTGATGATCTGTTTGTGCCCGAAGAGCCGTTCCGCGCGCCACAACAGCGTCTTCAGTTGCAGCGGCCGGTCCATCATGAGACTGTCCACGCTGCTCTCCCTTCGAACTCGGTGCCGGGTGTACCGGCTTTCCGCCTCGCTGTCAGGCGGAAAGCCGGGCGAAGTCCCGGGCGTAGTAGACAAGGGGGGTGTGATCGCGCAGCCGCACGTTGACCGCTTCGCCGATGAGGATCACGTGATCACCGGCCGGGTGGCGGGCCTGCGTCCGGCACACCAGGGAGGCCACCGCCTCTGGCAACACCGGCAGACCGTCGGCGTCCGTGTCGAATTCGCCACCGGCGAACTTGTCCGCTCCCTTGGTGGCAAACCGTTTCGCCAGGGGAGCATGCTCTTCGCCGAGGATATTGACCACCCACTTGCTTGAGGTGCGGAAGGCACGGTAGCTGTCGGCGGAGACGGCCAGACAGGCCAGCACCAGCGGCGGTTCCGCGGATACGGAGCAGAAGGCGCTCGCGGTGAATCCCCACCGCGCTCCGCAGTGGTCGGTCGTGGTCACGATGGTGACTCCGCTGGGGAACCGGGACATCGCATCGCGAAACTGCGCCGCGAACGTCTCATGCGCCGGAGGGCCCTGTTGGCCGCGTGCGGTGGTCTCGGTCATGGCTGCGACTGCTCCCGGGCGGTTGTCGGCGTGCCGCCGACCGGATCCAGCCGGTGTCCCAGCCGGTCTCGTTTGGTCATCAGATAGGCGGCGTTGTGCTCACCGGCCGTGACGATGAGCGGTACGCGCGACGCGATCGTGATGTCGTAGCCCGAAAGCCCCGAGTATTTGGCCGGATTGTTGGTCATCAGGCGAATCGAGTGGACGCCGAGGTCGGCCAGGATCTGAGCCCCCACACCGTACTCGCGGCTGTCCACCGGCAGGCCAAGGGCCAGGTTCGCGTCGACGGTGTCCAATCCCTGGTCCTGCAGGGTGTAGGCACGGAGCTTGTGCCCGAGCCCGATGCCGCGGCCTTCCTGACCTCGCAGGTACACCAGGACACCGCTGCCTGCCTCGGCGATTTCGCGCAACGCCTGGCGTAGTTGCTCCCCGCAGTCGCAACGCGCGGAACCCAGGACGTCGCCAGTGAGGCACTCGGAGTGCACGCGGACGAGGACCTCGTCGCGGTTCGCGCCGTCCCCCGCCACGAGGGCGAGGTGCTCGGTGCCGTCGAGCAGGGAGGTGTAGCAGAACGCGTCGAAGGTGCCGTAGGGTGTCGGCAACGGTGCCTGCGATGTGCGTTCGACGAGGCGCTCGGTGCGCTGACGGTAGCGGATCAGATCCGCGATGGTGAGCACGGTGAGCCCGTGACGTCGGGCGAAGGCGGCCAGCTGTGGCCTGCGGGCCACCGTGCCGTCGTCGTTGACGATCTCAGCGAGCACGCTGGCGGGTCGCTTCCCGGCCAGCCGCGCCAAGTCTACTGCGGCCTCGGTGTGCCCAGCCCGTTTGAGCACGCCGCCGGGCCGAGCGCGAAGCGGGAAAACATGGCCGGGCCGGGTGAAGTCGTGCGGACCGGCCGCCGGGTCGCTCAGTGCCCGGATTGTCGACGCTCGGTCTGCGGCGGAAATGCCAGTGGTGGTGCCCTCGCGCAGATCCACCGAGACGGTGAACGCGGTGCCACGGGGATCGTCGCCCATGGCCACCATCGGTTCCAGGCGGAGTTGGTCCAGCCGTTGCCCGTCCATGGCCACACAGGCGAGGCCGCTCGTGTGGCGCACCAGGAAGGCTATCTGTGCACTGGTGACGGTTTCCGCCGCGATGATCAGATCACCCTCGTTCTCGCGATCCTCATCGTCGATCACGACGACGAACTCGCCCCGGGCGAAGGCGGCCACCGCCGCGCGCACCGCCGTGTCGGCCTCGTCGGTGTTCTGGGAGCCGGACACCTGGATCGGCCGCGCGGACCGCTCGTGACATTGCATCTGTCGCATTCGTCGACACCGTTTCACTCTGGGAGTTTGGGCTCGGATCGTTTGACACCTGTTTTCCGCTTGGCGCGCAGCGCCGCCAACGTCGCGGCCGAGTCCTCCGTGGATTGCACGACGGCCATGTGTGAGGCGATCATGTTCAAGTGCGTTCGCGCGTCCAGGTGCAACGACTCGTATGTCGCACGCTTGATGAAGCCGACCGCCACCGGGGGCAGTGCCGCGAGGCGGGCGGCCAGCTCGTAGGTGCGGGTGAGCAATTCGCCGTCGGGGTAGCAGTGGTTGGCGAGTCCGATTCGCTCCGCCCTCGGGCCGTCTACCACGTCGCCGGTGAGCAGGAGTTCGAGTGCGCGGGCAACGCCGACCAGCCGGGGAAGCCACAGGCAGCCACCATCGCCTGGGATGAGGCCCGCGTGAATGTAGCCTTCGCTCAACCGGGCCGACTCGCCGACCAGACGGATGTCGCACATCAGCGCCATGTCCAGACCGGCGCCCACCGCGGTCCCCTGTACCGCCGCGATCACCGGTTTGTCCAGGTCCTCCAGGGCGCGTGCCACCCGGTGTACCTCGTCGGTGAGCATCCGCCGACGCGACAGCGGCGCCGGATCCACGGAGGTCAACTCGTCGAGGTCGATACCGGAGCAGAACGCGCCGCCTGCACCGCGCACCACGACCGCCCGCACCTGATCGTCCTTGGCCGCCTCGTGCAGCGCGTCCGCCCAGTGACGCACCATCTGAAGGGTGAAGGCGTTCTTCCGCTCGGGGCGGTTGAGCAGAATGGTGGCGACCGCGTCAGCCCGGGAGTACTCCAGGTCAGCCATTTGCGCGCACCTCCGCCGGGTCGGTCACAAGCGTCCACAGATCTGGTGCGGCGCAGGCAGCCGCGCCGAGTTCCCGCTCCCAGAACCGCTCATTGCCGAACTCGTCGCGCCATGACCACAAGCGGGTGGTGATCAGCCGCAACGGATGCTCGTCGGTGAAGCCAAGCGCGCCGTGTACCTGATGGGCCAGTCGCGCCACCACGCCCGCGGCACGACCGGCCTGCGCCTTGGCCGCTGCCGTGAGGATCCAGTCCGGTTGCTGACCAGCTGTGGCGGCCGACATCGCGACCGTGGTGCTGGCCGCCGCCTCCTCAGCCATCGCCGCGAGGTGATGGCTGACGGCCTGGAACCGGGAAATCGGGCGGCCGAACTGCTCCCGCTGCCCGGCGTAGGTGATCGTCGAATCGAGTGCGGCTTCCATGGCCCCGCTGAGCAGCAGTGCCCGGCCAAGCGCACCGCGAACCCGAAATGCCCTGCCGGAGATCGTGGCGTCCACTTCGGTGACGTCCTCGCCCGGCACGAAAGTGTCCTGCAGCAGCAAAGTATCCCGGGGCTCTCCGGCCAGGTTACGGCCACGTTCCCACGCTTCCCTCGGCGAGTCCAGGATCGCCACCAGCGGCTCGGCACGGTCAAGCAGCACCGCGACCCGCTCGGCCAGGTGGCCGTAGGGAACCCTGGACAGTTTCCCCGTCAACCGGTACCCCCCGGGGCATCGGTCGACTGCCATGTCCGTGGTCGCCGACGCGGTCAGCGGACCGGTCGGAACCGTCCGGCTGGCCGCGGCCAGTAGCCACCCTGCCAACAGCGCCGTCTCCGCCAATGGCACCGGCACCGCGGCGCGTCCGATCTCGTGCACCACGACGGCGGCCTCGGCCAGCCCCGCCCCGGCCCCACCAGAGGACTCGGGCACCGGCAGCACGGTGAACTCCGCCTTTGTCAAGGAGTCCCATACCTCGTCAGCCCACCCGCCTGAGTACCGGGCCGCGGCCTCCGGCGTCCACTCCGAGCAGATCTGAGCCGCGGTCGCCGCGATCGCGTGCAACTCCTCGTTCATGCGCGCTCCAACGCCTTGGCGACGACCCCGCGCAGCACCTCGTTGGTGCCACCGCGCAGGGTGTATCCGGGGGAATGAAGCAGACCGCGAACAAGGTGGCCGGTGAACGTGCCCAGCGCCGCGTCCGGATCCGGCATCTCGTCGGCGAGCATCCGCGCCCGCTCGGCCACCTCCTGTTCGAACCGGGTGCCCAGATCCTTGACCAGCGCGGCGGCCACGTCGGCGGGTTTGCCCGCCGCGAGCATTCCGGCGACAGACAACGACAACTGCCGCAGGGTGAGCAGGCGGGACGTGAGCGCGCCGATCTCGGCGACCGCCGCCGGGTCTCGGTCCGCGCGTCGGCGTACCTCGGAGACGAGCGCGGCGAGCAGGGGGAAGGTGGTGAGCAGGCGTTCCGGTCCGCTGCGTTCATAACCCAGCTCAGAGGTGACCTGGCCCCAACCGCTGCCGATCTCACCCAGCACGTACCGATCCGGGACGAACACTCCGTCCAGCTGTACCTCGTTGAACTCGTGCTCACCGGTGAGCAGCCGGACCGGCCGTACGGTGACACCCTCGGCACGCAGGTTCACGATGAACTGGCTCAGCCCGGCGTGCCGATCTCCGGTATCCGGTGCGCTTCTGGCGAGCACGAAGAACCACTGCGCCCGATGTGCTCCGCTGGTCCACACCTTCGTCCCGGTCAGCCGCCAACCGCCAGCCACTCGGACCGCTCGTGTCCGCACGGAAGCCAGGTCGGAGCCGCTGTCAGGTTCGCTCATGCCGATGGCGAAGTAACAGCGTCCCGCCGCGATCTCAGGCAGGAACTCCGCCCGCTGCTGTTCGCTGCCGTAGCGCAGCAGCGAGGGCGCTGTCTGGCGGTCAGCGATCCAGTGCGCCGCCACCGGGGCCCCCACGGCGAGGAGCTCTTCAAGTACCACCTGCCGATCCAGCACCGTCCGTCCCTGCCCGCCGTACCGGCGCGGAATGGTCATGCCAATCCACCCGTGCTCGGCCAGCCGCCGGGAGAACGGCTCGTCCCAGCCGGTCAACCAGGAGTCACATTGTGGGGTGAACGCACCTCGCCGGATCTCGGAATCGAGAAACGTACGTACTTCGGCCCGGAGCGGTTCCAGACCGGGCGGAACCCGCACCACATCTATCGGTAGAACGCGGCTGCTCATCAGTGCCTCCTGTTGTGACAGAGGGATCCGCCGCCGCGGCCGGTCGGCGAGGGGAATGGTCCGGCCGCGGCGGTCACGTGCCTCACAGCCAGTTCGGAGCGATCTCGGAGGCCCACAGCTCGATGCTGCGCATCTGCACGTCGTGCGGCACCGGGCCGGGGTATTGCCACTGCAGCAGATACTCGGGGTCGTGCTGCGACACCAACTTCTCGATCTGGCGGTTGATGTCGTCAGGCGTACCGACGAACTCGAAACCACGCTCACACAGGGTGTCGTAGTCGGCCCCGATCTGGCCGGTCTCGCCGGGATTCCGCATCACCTCGGCAAAGCCCATCGGCCCGAACCAGTTTGGGAAGATGAAACCATTACCGCGTCGGGCCCAGTAATGGGCCTCATCGGCGTCTCGTGACACCAGCACGTCGCGGAAGATGCCCACCCCCTCCCCGCGCTTGAGCGCTCCGCGACCCGCCGCCTCGGCCTCCTCCTGATACACGTCCAGCAACCGAGAAATGACCTCGTCATTGGTGTTCATCACGATCGGGACGATGCCCTCGCGGGCGCAGAACCGGAAGGACTCCTCGCTGAAGCTGAACGGCTGGAACACCTGCGGCCACGGCTTCTGGTACGGCTTCGGGGCGATACCGACCTCGGTGATCACGCCCTGATCGTCCTGGCCACCGCCAAAATTATTCACCGCTTCGTGATTGAAATCGATTCCCGGCGGCGGAACCTGCCAGTTCTCGGTTTTCAGAGACGTCGTGCGCTCGCTCCACAGCGCCTTCATGATCTCCCAGTGCTCGTTGAACCGCTTGCGGTTGGCCACATCGCGTTCCGACTTGTCGGAGGACGTGGCGCCGACGTGGTACGTCTGCCCGAGCACGTCCGCCCACCGCTTCTGATACCCCCTGGCGATCCCGACGAAGGAGCGTCCGCGCGTCATCTGGTCGAGCATCGCGAGGTCCTCGGCCAGCCGAATCGGATTCTGGAACGGCAGCACGTTCGCCATCTGCCCGACCTTGATCCGCTGTGTCTGCATCGCGATGTACAGATCGAGCAGGATCGGGTTGTTCGACTCCTCGAAGCCTTCGATGTGGAAATGGTGCTCCGTAAACGCGACGCCCCAGTACCCGAGATCGTCAGCCAGTTGCGCCTGCTTGGTGATCTGGAAGAGCATGTTCTGGTAGTTCTTGTCGTTGACCCCAGCGAAGCCCTTCTTCATCTGGTCATAACTGCCCACGGCCGGCAGGTAGAACAAAATCTCCTTCATAAGACTTACTCCTCACATCGGTTAACTGGTCAAGCCCGGCTTCGGTAGACCACGAAAGGGTTCCCGCTGGGGTCCCGCAATACCGCCCGAATCTCGTGCGCCCCCTCAACCGGCCCGGACAACACCGTCGCACCGGCCGCCAGCAGTCGGGACACCGCAACCGAGACGTCGTCGCTCCGGAACACCGGCAACGCCGACTCCGGCACCGGATGGTCAGCCGGAGTCGCCAAGGCGAGCTTTATCGACCCGGCGGAGAGTTCGGCATAGTCGTCCCGATCCCGCATCCGGACACCGAGCCCCAACCCATCTCGATAAAAGGCCAATGAACTTTCCAAATCGGACGCGGGGAGCAGGATAGACCGCAAATCACACTTCGAATCAGCCACAAACACTCCATTCGTCCGATCTCGCGAGTTTGGCCGAGGTTTCACCTGTGGAAACAGATTGTTACCCGCCACGCGGACGAGCACGCCGTATCAATGTGAGACGACGACCCTGCCTCGCGTCTGGCCGAGGGATCGACCGCGCGTTTTCGCAGCGTGTCGGGCACATGATGGCCGAAGGTTCAGGTCAACGACTTCTGGGCGGAGCCCACTCAAGCCGCGTCAAGCAAAGGTGACCTGTGTCTCAAAGTGAGACAATCGGGCCAACGGGATTCCGCGCTACTCTGGTTGGACCATCACGTCACACCCCCGTGGACGATGGAGTGCAGGCAATGGAGCCCACCTCAGTCACACTCGGTGGCCGTGCCTCAGGCGGGACGGCCACACCTGAGGCACGCCGCGAGTCCCCACAGCTGTCCGTACGTGCCGAGATCGCGCTGTCATGGCGCCGGTCCGCAGCCTGCGGAATAGCCCCTGACAAGAAGGCTGAACTACCCTACGATCCGGACTTCGACAGTGACAGCCGACTGCTGAAGGCGGCCACGCCGGTGGTAGAACGTCTCGCCAGTTCCCTGGCCGACACCTCCACCAGCATCCTGCTCGCCGACCGGCAGGCGAGGATCGTGCGGCGCTGGGTTGGCGAGAAGCCGCTGTACAGTGCATTGGACAACGCATACGCGGCCCCCGGGTTCGCCTTCGCGGAGGAGTACGCCGGCACTAACGGGTTAGGCACAGTCCTGGAGGAAGCTCGAACGGTCGCGGTTCGCGGCGAAGAACACTACGCGGACTTCCTACGCCACCTGTCGTGCGTTGGGGTCCCCATCCACAACCCGGTCACCCGAGCCGTCGAGGGAGTTCTCGACATCACCTGCCTCGCTGACGACTACAACCCGCTCATCCCCGCTCTGCTCTCCGAATCGGTACAGCACATCGAAACCCGGTTGAGCCACCTGTCGTCCCCCGCCGACGTCGCCCTCGTCGAGGCGTTCACCCGTGCCCGCCGTCTGCATCGAGGCGCCATACTCGGCCTCAACCCGAACATGATCCTCACCAACCCCATCGCCAGCGGCAATCTCACACCCCAAGACCAGGCGGTACTCTGGGACGCGTCCACACAGTTGGCTCGTACCCAGCGCTCCGAAGTAAGCGTGGACCTCACGCACGGGCGGTACCGTGTCCGGTGCCAATCCGTCACGACCGCCTCCCACGACCCCGCTGGGGTCGTGGTGTACCTCGATCCGATCCGGCCTCGCCACCTCAGCACGGGCTACCGCCCATCCGCGACGCCCACCGGCACCGGCTGCACACCTCCAGCGGGACGCAGCCCACAGTGGCGCCGCGTCACCACGCGAATCCAGGAACTGGCTCAGCTCCCCGATCCGGTAGCGATCACCGGCGAACCGGGCACAGGCAAGCTCTACCTGGCCAAGTACCTGCACGAACTGTCCAGCCCCGCCCGGGGACTGCGCGTTTTCAACGCCGCCGACCCCACCGAGACCGCACCCAAGGACCTGATCATCCGGACCAACGATACCCTTGGGCAAGGCGACAACGTCATCGTACGGCGAATCGAATACCTTCCGACACAGGCGCAGGCGCAGCTGCGGGCCCTCGCGGCGACGAGCCCCATCCCGCCTCCGCATCGACAACCGGACGACTCATCGTCACCGCCCAAACCACGACCCACACCCATGAGCGGCTCGAACAAGCCCTCGCATCCTACCCGCACCACCTGTGGGTGCCGCCGCTGGCCCAGCACATCGAGGACATCGCCGACCTGACGTCGGTCCTGCTCACGGAACTCGCCGGCCAACCCACCGCACACTGCAGCCTGCCAACGCTACAAGCCCTGATGCGTAGCCCATGGCCGGGCAACATCGCCGAGTTACGAGACGCCCTTGCCGCCGCACTCAACGCCAGCCATGGCCAGGAGATCCAACCGCACCACCTACCGACCTGGGTGCTCAAACGTGCACACCAACGACAATTATCCGTAATGGAGCAGTCGGAGCGCGAACTGATCATCGAAACACTAGCCAGCGTCGGGAACAACCGGACACAAGCGGCGAGAATCTTGGGCATCGGCCGCGCCACCCTGTACCGCAAGATCCGTACCCTCGGCGTCTCCACCGCCCAGGAACTCCAGATGGGGCTATCTGATCAACTTATCGGACAGTCCCACTGCCAGGTGTCGCGAGACCGTCGAGGACCAGCTCGCTGATCGCGGCGGAGAAGCGCGCTGCGTCGACGGATGGATCGGCGGACGGCCGCGCTGAGGCCAGCGACGGTGCTGGCTCCGAAGACGCTCAAGGACACGGCGCCCGGATCGGCACCCTGGCTGGGGCCCGTCGGAGACACCGTCGAGCAGGAGCTCTACCGGCACCCGGCCGTCCGTGAAGTGGCCGTCGTCGGCGTCCCCGACGTCCACTGGGGCGAGACGCCAGTGGCCACCGTGGCGCTCCAGAACGCCGCCGAGACGACGGCCGAGGAGCTCATCGCGTACGCCCGGGAGCGGCTTGCCCACTTCAAGTGCCCTACCCGGGTCGAGTTCGTGGCCGAGTTGCACCGCACAGCGCCGGCAAGGTTCTCTAGACGGTGCTACGTCAGCAGCAGGGCGCAGACGAACACGCAGTACGCCGCTGAGCTCAGTTCAGACTGCTCCCGTCGTGCCAATCCGGCGCAGGTCACGATTCGAGGGAGAGGAACCGGACCGCGACCTCTGAGATCTTGCGTGCTGTCGCGGTTCGGTCCCATCTGGGCAGGGCCAGGTGACTGACTGTCAGGCGGACCATGGTGTCGGCCGCGTCGATGACGTCGTTTTCGGGAAGACTCGGGTAACTCTCCGCGACCCATCCGGCCAGGGTGTCGGAGGCGAGGTCGAGGAGTCGCGCGGAAGTTGTGAGCAGTGGGAGCATCCCCGTGGACGCTTGGCTCCCCCCATTCAGGTCGCGGTTGGAGATGAGCACCGCCTTGAGCAGGGGGCTACGCCCCGCCTCGTCCAAGGTGTAGTCGACGGCTGCAGCGATGCCGCGCTTCGCATCGCCGACGTGCGCCTCCAGCGCCCCCTGGATGCCCTCCAGGAAGCGTGAGGCTTCCCGAAGCACGACGGCTTCTCCGAGGCCGGCCTTGTCACCGAACTCCTTGTAGAGAGCTGCCCGCGACACCCCGGCTCGGTCCGCCACCTCCCCCATGCGCACCCGGTCCCAGCCGCGGTCGATGATCAAGTCGTGGGCAGCCTCGAGGACAGCCGAGCGCATGTGCTCCCTGAACCGTTCACGCATGGAGTGTGCCCGCATGAAAGACAGGGTAGCGATCTCTGTCTCGCTACCGACTCCCGTCACCGATCTGGACAAGATCAAGCTACCGTGCGTGGTCGTCTGCAACCCTGGTCGTGACGCTGTACGACTGGACAAGGCCCCGCGAGTATCCCGCACCAACTGCCGTGGTCGTCGGCAACTCTCGGAGGTCCTCGACTCGAATGGCACCGGGTCCCCGACCAGTAGCGTGATCGGACGACGACGGCCCAACACCACCCTCCGTTCGTAGGCTGGCACGATCGTCTGCACGCCCCACTGTGCAACAGGAGTCAATGGAGCTGACGTCTCGTCTCCAGCGCGATGCGAACAGTACCCGATCCTTGAGCGGCATCAGACTTCCCTCCGGCCGCTTCGTGATCGATCCTTTCGGGTAGACGACGAGGGCGCGCGATCCACGGCTTCGACCGCAGCGCGGAGCCCAGCTCGGCTGTTGGAACGATCGACCTCGACGTGGCCGGCCGGCCGAAACCACCAGCCGACAGCTCTGCTCTGAAACGGGCTCGTCTTTGCTATGACCGGGGGTCCGGCCCTCTGGTCCAGGATCATCTCCGCCGGGAACAACGGATCGGTTCGGGAGACAGGGCTGACCGCCGGCACCGCACCTCCCGTCTCGGCGAGGCGTCCCGTGCCGCGCCAGTCCACTCTCCTGGCCACCAGCAGCAGCGGTTTGCGAACGAGCAACACCAGCCACCATGCAGGACCGCGTGCGTCTCTGGGGACGTGCCTCACGTCTGCAACCGACGCGATTCACGGACGCCCAGGATGTTAGACAGAAGCCCCATCGCCGTCCACGCTGTCGACATCCAAGTCATCCTTGTTCGCCGCACTGGGCGGTGCCTCGGTGGTGACCACGGTCAGCGGTCGGCCCCCTTCGTCACACCGCAACCTCTGCTGTCAGGGCGGCCATATCGACTGCGGTCCCCTGGCCGAGCATGCGCTTGGTGGTCATGAAGTCCCGGGGACGGTTGACACAGTCAGCGGCTATCAGCTCGCCCTTCCGGAGGTAGTAGCAGGTGAAATCGCGGTCGGCGGTCGGGTCACCGCTCAGGACGATGTCGTCATAGCCCGTGTTGAGTCCCGCGATCTGGAGCTTGAGGTCATACTGATCCGACCAGAACCACGGGAGCGCCGTGACCTCCTTGTCCGTTCCACAGATGGTCGCCGCTGCCACCTTCGCCTGCTCCACCGCGCTCGGCACCGACTCCAGGCGGATCCGTCGGCCGTAGCGTGGCATGTCCTGCGAGGCGCAGTCCCCGGCGGCCACAATGGTGGGATCATTGCTGCGCGCGTGCGCGTCGATCAAGATCCCGTCGTCCACCGCCAGGCCGGCTGCCTCGGCCAGTTCCGTGGTCGGCTCGATACCGACCCCGATGATCACGAGATCGGCTGCCATAAGCTCGCCGCTCGCCAGGACCGCCTCGCGGACGCGGTGGTCACCGACCAGCGCCTCGACCGATGCGCTCGTCCGCACGTCGACTCCCTCATGTTGGTGGACGCGCGTGAAGAATGCCGACACCTCAGGAGCGGTCACCCGCTCGAGGACACGGTCTGCGGCCTCCAGCACGGTGACGTCAAGACCCAGCGCGCGCAACGACGCGGCGGTCTCCAGGCCGATGTAGCCACCACCGACGATGACGGCACGCCGTCCGGGGATGGCGTCCTCGCGGATCCGCTGCACATCAGATGACCGACGTAGGTAGTGCACCCCATCGAGCTGGGTGCCGGCGGCGCGCAGGCGTCGTGGGCGTGCGCCGGTGCAGAGAGCCAGGGCGTCATAGGACAGTCTGTCCCCCGTGCTGAGCAGGACCTGGCGAGCCGAACGATCGATCTCCTCCACGCAGGCGTCCAGGCACTCGATGCCCTGCTTGAGGTAGAAGTCCTGGGAGCGAATGGCCAACTCCGTCAGCGAGCACTTGCCAGCGAGGTAAGCCTTCGACAGAGGAGGTCGCTGGTAGGGCAGCACCGACTCGTCACCGACCAGCACGATCTCACCGGACCAGCCCTCCTGGCGGAGGCTGGTGACCAGCTGCGCCCCGGCATGACTGGCACCCACCACCACCGCGCGCGCTGAGCTCATCCGGCGCCCTTGGGGGTGAGCTCGACCATCAGCTTGCTGATGCCCCGAACGAAGTTGGACTGGACGTATTCCGGCTCCCCGACTACATCGATCCTCTCGAAGCGCGGGAGGATCTCCTCCCAGAGGATCCGCAGCTGCAGCTCGGCCAACCGGTTGCCCATGCACCGGTGCACGCCGAACCCGAAAGCGATGTGGTTGCGGGCGTTGGGCCGGTCGATGATCAACTCGTCCGGTCGCTCGAACACAGTCTCATCGCGGTTGCCGGACGCATACCACATCACCACCTTATCACCCTTACGGATGAACTGGCCGTTGAGCACGGTGTCGGTCTTGGCGATCCGGCGCATGTAGGCAAGCGGAGTCTGCCAGCGGATGATCTCTGAGACCATGTTCGGGATCAGGTCCGGATTGGCCTTGAGCTTCTCGAACTGGTCGGGGAACTGGTTCAGCGCGAGAACGCCACCACTCATCGAGTTGCGCGTTGTGTCGTTGCCCCCGACGATGAGCAGGATCAGGTTGCCGGCGAACTCCATGGGACGCTTGATCAGATCCTTGGTGCTCTCATTACTCTGCAGCATGGTGATGAGGTCGAACCCGGGCTCTTCACCGGCCGCGAGGCGGGCGGCCTTGTCATGCCACAATGTGCTGAGTCCACGCGCCATGCCCACCATGCCGCGGAACAGCTCGTCGTTGTCGGAGGGGCCTCCGTTGGCCTGCTCCATCGAGGTGGCCAGGTTTGACCACTCGACGAGCTTGTGCCGCTGCTCGAAGGGGAAGTCCAGTAGCGTCGCCAACATGCGGGCGGTGAGCTCGATCGACACGGTGCTCACCCAGTCGAAGGGTTCGTTGACGGGCAGGTTGTCCAGGACGTCCCTGACGCGCTCGCGAATGAGGCCCTCCATCTCGCGGAGGTTCTTCGGAGCCACCACCCCTTGGACGGCGCGGCGCTGAACGTCGTGCTTGGGCGGGTCCATGGCAATAAACATCGCGATGTCCATGAACCGCGGCGGCGCCCCGATGACAATGAGAGGTTCCGCGGAGAAGACCTCGTGGTTCTTGTCCACCGCAATGATGTCGGCGTGACGCGTGACCGACCAGAACGGTCCGAAGGGACTGTGAGGCTGGTAGTGGACCGGGGCCTCGTCGCGTAGGCGCTTGAAGTAGGAGGCCCAGCGCCCCTGCCGGTAGAGGAACGGGTTGCTGAGGTCGATGTCTTCGAGCGCGACTTCTTCGACCGGCGGGATCGGGCGTTCGACGAACATCTTCTGCCCGTTCGTGCGGGTCAGCCAGCGTCGGCCCTTGTCGTAGAGGTGTGCGGCCTGGACCTGTCGATCCAGCGGGATGGCGGCCTCGACCTTCCTCTTGACTGCTTCAGGGATCTTCATCTCGTCGACACCTCCTGCTACATCTGGAATTCGGGCAGTTGCACGGTCAGGCCATCCCATGACTCGGAGGCCTTGATCTGGCAGGACAGCCGAGACGTCGCCTGTCGCTCGGGGTTCATCGACAGCATCTCCTCTTCCACCGGACCGGACGGGCCGACCTTGTCGGCCCAGGCAGGATCCACGATCACGTGGCAGGTGCCGCAGGCGGCCTCTCCGCCGCAGTCGCCATCGATGCCCGGAATGGCGTTGTTCGTCGCGACTTGCATCAGCGAGCAGCCCTCCTCGAGGGGCGCCTCGTGCTTCTCCCCGTCGTGCGACACGAAAGTAACGACTGCCATCGACAACTACCCCACTCTTGACCACAAGACGGACACTTCCTTCATGATTGTCGTCGGCGTCCGACAAGGCCATGTCGAAGCCGCGCCATCCTGTTGTGAGTTCGGATCACGTGAGGATCGCCATGTGGAGAGACGAGCCAGGCGTCCCATCTCTTGTGTTCGTGCAACTGCTGAGCAGTTCAGCGATCGATCAGAACGCCGTGGAGGAGTTCCGCGCCATCATGGCGCGCGAGGGAACCGGCGAGCTGACTCTGATTCAGACCCAAGCGCAAGCACCGCTGCGGTGGTTTCGCGAGGTCTATCCCGAACTCGACGCCGAGCAGGCGACCCGGCTGGGGATCGCCTGCGCGGAACAGGCCCAGCTCACGTCCTTCGGGCCGATGAGCGTGCCGCTGGTCAGCGCAGGAACCGTCGCCGAGGTCGTGCAGCTGCTGACCTATCTTCCGGTTATCACCAAGGCCGTCACCACCCAGTTCGATCGCCAGCCGGAGGACCTGACGATTCGGCTGTCCGGGAACGCAGGAGAACCCGACCTGGACTGTCTAGTCGTCACCTACTGCGGCCTGGCCCTCATGCGGTTGATCGACCTGCTGGTCGGCGACACGTCGGAGGTGACCATGCATAGTCGCTGGCCGGAGCCGAGCGTCCTGTCTCGAGAGGCATGGCCAGGGGGTCGGCTCGTCTTCGACGCCCCCTTGTCCTACCTGCATATCCCTGCACGGACGCTGCACACGGCCTGCCGCTTCCCCGACCCACTCGCCTACGAAGTCGCCATAACTGACCTCCAGCAGGCGCTCGAACGTCGGGCTGGCCCCCAGGACTTCACCCGCAGAGTGCGGGAGCTGTTGGACGACAGGCCAGGGGTGAAGACGATCCAGTCAGTCGCGGATGAGTTCTCGATCTCCTCGAGCACCCTGAAACGCCGCCTCGCCGCGGAGGGAACCAGCTTCCGCGAACTCCTCCAGAAGTCCCTGCTCGACCGTGCCCGGATACGGCTGCTCGACCGATCCACGTCGGTCAGTGAGGTCGCCGCCGAACTCGGCTACAGCGACGTCACCAACTTCTCGCACGCCTTCAAAGCATGGACCGGCTCCTCACCGAGCCACTTCCGACGCGCCCACCAGCACCCTTGAGCACGGCTCCCAGCGCAGCCTCTCGGCAGGACCGCGGCTGGGGCGCCGTCCGAAATTTGTTTGACAGACCCTCGGAGGCCGTCCATCAGTCACCCGGCTGACCAACCTTCCTGGAGACTTCGCCCGATCCGGGCCGGTTCTCGTGGTCGGTGAGATGCGCGTCGGGGTCGACCGAGGTTTCGAATGCGGTGGCGAGGTCCTCGGCGGAGGTGTGTCCGTGGGTCTGTCGCAGCGGGGTTTCGCGTAGGAAGAGCAGGGTGACGAACCCGAGCAGCGCGAACGGTACGGCGGCGAGGAAGGTGGTTTGCAGCGCCTCGGCGAACCCGGTGGTGACTGCGAGATGGATGGGCTCGGGCAGCGCCGCGATCTGTTCGGGGCTGCCCTGGGTGGCAGTCCCGGCGGGCATCTGGTCGGCGGTGACCCCGGCCGCCTTGAGCTGCGCGGGGATGGTGTCGCGGAGGCGGTGGGTGAGCAGTGCGCCGAAGACTGCGACTCCCATCGCGCCGCCGAGGGAGCGGAAGAAGGTGGCTCCGGAGGTCGCGACGCCGAGGTCGGCGTGGGGCACGGCGTTCTGGGTCGCCAGCACGAGGACCTGCATCACCATGCCGATGCCTGCGCCGGTGATGAACATGAACACCCCGGCCAGCCACAGCGAGGTGTCCACCGACATCCGGCTCATCAGCGTCAGCCCCAGGACGGCGACCAACAGGCCGACGACGGGGTAGATCTTGTAGCGGCCGGTGTGGGTGATCATGCGTCCGGAGGCGATGGACGTGGCCAGCAGGCCGACCATCAGGGGAAGCGTCAGCAGGCCGGATGCGGTGGGTGACTCGCCTTTGACGATCTGCAGGTACTGCGGGAGGAAGATGATGGCGCCGAACATGGCGACCCCGACCGCGAAACCGGCCAGGCTGGTGATGACGAAGGTGTGGTTGGCGAACAGTCGCGGGGGCATGATCGGTTCGACCGCCCGGCGCTCCTGCCAGACGGTGAGCGCGAGCATGAGCACCGCCACCGCGGTCAGCCCGTAGGTCCAGCCCGAGTTCCAGGCGAACTCCTTGCCGCCGAGCGAGAGCATCAACAGCAGGGCGCTGATCCCGGCGACGATGAAGAAGGCCCCCAACCAGTCGATGGCATGCCTGCGGCGCGGGAACGGCAGCTTCAGCACACGTTCGGTCACCGCCAGGGCCGCGATGCCGATGGGGATTCCGACCCAGAAGGTCCACCGCCACGAGAGGTGCTCGACCAGGAAGCCACCGAGCAGTGGCCCGGCGACGGTGGCCAGGCCGAAGACCGAGCCGATGTAGCCCTGGTAGCGGCCGCGTTCGCGGGGGCTGACGACGTCGCCGATGATCGCCTGGGACAGTGCCATCAGCCCACCAACGCCGATTCCCATCACGGCCCGGAATCCGACGAGTTGCCCCATGTTCTGGGCGAACCCCGAGGCCAGGGAGGAGACCAGGAAGATCCCGATCGCGGACTGGAACATGATCTTGCGGCCGTACAGGTCCGACAGCTTGCCCCAGATCGGTGTGGAGGCGGTCGAGGTCAACAAGGTGGCCGAGACGACCCAGGCCAGCTGGTCCTGGCCGCCGAGCTCACCGACGATGGTGGGCAGCGCCGTGGCCACGATCGTCTGGGACAGGGCGGCGACCAGCATCCCCATCATGAGCCCCACCAGGACGGTGAGGATCTGCCGGTGCGTCAGCCCCGGCATCACCTGTTCGCCGGGTGCCCCAGGGGCACCGGCTTCGGGGGAAGACGGCGTGCTCATCGCTGGCTCCGTTCTGTGCTGTTCGGGTCCGAGGCCAGATGCTTGTCGAGGCCGGCGTTGAACGCGGCGAGCAGGGAAGCGAAGTTCGCCAGGTCCTCGGGCGACCACGACTGCAGCAGCTTCCGGACGACACCGCGTCGTTCCGCCCGGGTCGTGGTCAGGACGTCTCGGCCGCGCTCGGTGAGTCGCAGTCGAAAGGCGCGTCGGTCCTCGGTGTCGGCTTCCCGCGTGATCAGGCCGGCCTGCTCCAGGGAGGCGACCTGCCGGCTGATCGTCGAGGCGTCCAGGTGGAAGTGTGCTGCCAGCGCACTGGGCCGCAGTGGGCCGGTGTCATGGAGCCACGCAAGGATGCCGTAGGCGGCCCTCTCCACGACCTGCTCGGTCGGGCCCCCGCGCAGATGCACCTTCTGGGCGCGCCGCACCAACAAAGTCAGCTCCTGCTCGATGGACTCCACCGAGACCAGGTCGGCCTTCGACCCAAGCGGTTGCATGTACCAACCATAACCGGTGGAGGGACAGCGAGCGCACCAGCCCGCCATTCTCGCGTGGCCAGAGCCGGGGCGAGGCCGGGAGAAGCACGGCCACCAGATCGTCCTGGCTTGCCGAGGTCAGATTGTCGAGGCCGACAGCGTGGCGAGCCAGGGCGGGGCCCGGAATCTGCGATATCGCGAGCGCGGCGCGCTGGTGTGTGCCCGGCGCCGACCAGGTCGAAGACCGTGCCAACTATCAGACCGGTTTCGTGGCCCAAGTCGGGCCACATTCCGCACACGAATGGCAACGATGGTGGCTGCCTGTCACCCGCAGGGCGTTCAAGCGACTACCTCGTCCACCACGGGAAACCCAGCAGGCCGGACGGCACTCAAACCCGCCTCGTCCACGGATCCTGCAGGCGCAGGAAACGAGCACCTCAACCCCACGCGCCTCAGCGGCTTGCTTGAGCCGGATGCCGCGACGAGTGGCACCTCCGATTCTCAGGGGGCCTCCGACCTCGCCGTCCGCTGCGAAGCCCGTCGTGCCGTCACGCCAGCGGCCCGCCGTCGCCGGACGGCTGCCTGGGAGCAACTGCGCCGAGGCCAGCATCGATGTGCACATTGGGCAATTTTGCTCATTGGGCAGAGGTGGGCATACTGAGGGCGTGGATCGTGGGTTGCGGGACCTCAAGCGCGAGGCGACGAGAGAGGCGCTGGCCAAGGCGGCGTTCGAGCTGACCCGTGAGCGCGGCTTGTCGGGGTTTGTCACCGCGGACGTGGTGGAGCGGGCGGGGTACTCGCGGCGGACCTTCGGCAACCACTTCTCCTGCAAGGAGGAGGCGGTCGCTTCGGTCGCGTTCGGTGGTGTCGACGACGCCAGCGCGATCCTGGCCGGCCTTCCCGCTGACCTGCCGCTGCTCGACGTCCTGTTGGCTGTGATGAAGACGCAGTTCACCACGGACGCGTTGGTGAGGATGCGCGAGCTGATGGCGATGGCGCGGCGGTACCCGACCCTGGAGCCCCACGTGCTGGGCGTTCAGCAACGCATGCGCCATACCGCGCAGGAACTCTTGGGCTCGGTGGCGGGGGACCGGTACCCCACCGTCTACGTGCCGCTGTTGTTCGGTGCCGTGTACGGCGCCGTGATGGCCGCTCTAGAGGGAACCCTTGATGTGGACCTCGGCGGCGAGTACGACCCCAGCCCCGCGTCGATGGACTACAGCTCGTTCCTCGACATCACTTTCGACTACCTGCGCCACGGCTTCTAGACCTTCTAGACACCGCCCCTCTTTGCCCTCAAGGAGCACCAGTCCCTCATGTCCACTTTCTTGTACCGGCTCGGACGAACGGCGTTCGGCAGGCCGTGGCTGTTCATTGCGGGCTGGCTCGCCGCCCTCGCAGTGGTCGTCGGTGCGGTCGCCATCAACGGGGTGAGCGTCAGCTCGGAGATGAAGATCGAGGGCACCGAGGCCCAGACTGTGCTCGACCGCGTAGCCGATGAGCTCCCCGCCGCCTCGGGAGGGCAGGCCAGTGTGGTCTTCACCGCGCCCGACGGTGAGCGCCTCGACACGGCGGAGCGACTCGCGGTGATCAGCGGCACCGTCAGCGACGTCTATGACCTCGACAAGGTCGTCAATCCCCTTGACCTCGCCACGGGTACCTCGGAGGAGGGCACCCCAGGCACGCCCGAGGAGAAGGCACCGGGCACTCCGCCAGCCGGGCCGGACCACGGGCAGGCGCCTCCCTACCAGCCGCTGCTGGTGGACGGGGCACCGGTGCCCGGCGTGCTCGTGTCCTCGGACGGGCAGGTCGCGCTGTTCCAGTTCCAGTTTACGGTCGCCTCCACCTCATTGACACCTGAGGACGTCAGCTCGGTGGTCGAGGTGGTGGAGCGTGCCGAGCAGGGTACGGGGATCACCGTTCTCCCGAGCGACTCGCTCAAGGCCATCGAGATCCCGGTCGGTGTTGGCGAAGTGATCGGTCTCGCCGTCGCCGCCCTGGTGCTGGTGCTCACCCTGGGCTCGCTGATCGCGGCCGGCCTGCCCCTGATCACCGCGCTGGTCGGCATCGGCATCGGCGTGGGCGGCGCGTACGCGCTCTCCACGGCCGTCGAGATGAACTCCGCCACGCCCGTGCTCGGTCTCATGGTCGGCCTCGCCGTCGGCATCGACTACGCCCTATTCGTTGTCAACCGGCAGCGACGGCTGATTCTCGATCAGGGACTCACCGCACAGGAGGCAGCAGGCAGAGCTGTCGGCACCGCAGGCAGCGCGGTCTTCTTCGCCGGCCTGACCGTCCTCATCGCGCTGACCGCGCTGACCGTCATCGACATCGCGATGCTCTCCACGATGGCCCTGGTCGCGGCGTCCACGGTGGCCCTGGCCGTGCTCATCGCCCTGACCCTGCTGCCCGCGCTGTTAGGGCTGGTCGGGGAGCGGATCTGCTCGGACAAGGCCCGAGCCCGACGCTACGCCAAGGCGGACGCGGAGTCCCACAGCGTCGCTGACCACTGGGTCAAGGGTGTCATCAGGTTCCGGTGGCCCGTCATCGGCGGCGTGGTCGCGATCCTGGGCGTGATGGCGATCCCCGCGGCCAGCATGAACCTGGGCATCCCAACTGGTGCGACCGCGAACCAGGACACCGCCGCCCGACAGAGCTACGAGGCGGTCTCCCAAGGCTTCGGTGAGGGATTCAACGGCCCGCTCCTGGTCACCGCGGAGCCCACCGGCACCGCAGGCCGCGTCACACCCGAGCTGACCGCGAAACTGGCCGACGAGTTCCAACACCGAGACGACATCGTGCTGGCCGCACCCGTCGGCGTCAACGAGGCCGGCGACCTGGCCGTGTTCAGCGTCATCCCCACCTCCGGCCCCAGCGACGAGGCCACCAGCGATCTTGTGAAGTCGCTGCGCGAGCCCAGCAACGCGATCGCCCAGAGCAACCAGGTGCGGCTGGGCGTGACCGGGTTCACCGCCATCGGCATCGACATGTCCGACAAACTCGCCGATGTCCTTCCGCTCTACCTCGGCATCATCATCGTCCTCTCCGTCCTGATCCTGATGCTCGTCTTCCGCTCCGTGGTCGTCCCGATCAAGGCCACAGCCGGCTTCCTGCTCAGCATCCTGGCCACCTTCGGTGCCACCACCGCCGTCTTCCAGTGGGGCTGGCTCAGCGGCCTCTTCGGGTTCGACACCGGCGGCCCACTCATGAGCTTCATGCCGATCATCGTGACCGGCATCCTCTACGGACTCGCCATGGACTACGAGGTCTTCCTGGTCTCCTCGATGCGCGAGGCACACATCCACGGCCAGCCGGCCCGACACAGCGTCGTCCATGGGTTCGACCAGGCCAGCCGGGTCGTCGTCGCGGCCGCCATCATCATGGTCGCGGTGTTCTCCGGCTTCATCTTCAGCCACGACATCATGATCAAGCAGATCGGCTTCGCTCTCGCCGCTGGCATCCTCATCGACGCTTTCGTCGTCCGGCTGACCCTCGTCCCGGCGCTCATGGCCCTCTTCGGCGAACGAGCATGGTGGCTGCCCCGCTGGCTCGACCGCCTGCTGCCGGACCTTGACGTCGAGGGCGACAAGCTGCTGACCATGCTCAACCAGCAGGCCGAGGCCACCGACCGACACCACATCGAGGTCCGCGACTGAACGAGCCCCCCGGAAGCATCCGGAGCCGAACCACCGGGGGCACGTTCAGCAGCCCCACCACGTCGACCCCGTCTGCCCGCACGGCCGAACGCGGTCGACCATCACCGCCGGTGTCTCGGTCACCGAGGATCCAGCCGGTGATCAGACCAGCGCTCCAGCATTCCCTCCAGCTCGTTGCGCAGGAACGCGATGAACGTCGTCGCCTCGGCTAATCGGTGGCCTTCACCGCCGGGAGCGCCGAGCTCGACCGTGGCGCTCTCCAGCGTGGACTGCCACTGCTTGAGAACCGGGATCCAGGGGCCACGACCATGCCCCAGACGTTGCCGTCACAGACCCGGTAGAGCTCCGCCCTCTTCCCGGGTTGGCGTTCCTTGACCACCATCCGCGTCGCGGTGAGATGGCGCACCGCCCCCGAGATCGCGGCCGGACTGACCCGAAGCCCTTCCGCGAGCGCGGCGGAGGTGTAGCGTTCGGCGTCGTCGGCGAGCATGTAGGCGAACACCCTGGCCGACATCCGTGGGACCCCGCCTCGTTCAGGATCAGGGCGATGCGCTCCACCACCCGGAGCAGCCCCTCGCCCTCGTCCTGCCAGCGGCTCGCCATCATCTGCTCACCATCACCCATCCAGCCAGGCCCACCCGGTACGACCTGCGGGGATGCTGCCCGCAGCCGCTGCAGCCTGCGGGCCACTGACACGTTCCTCACAGGACTCGGCCCGGCGTCGATGTCGCCTCACAGCCCGGACGCTCCAGCCGCCCCCGATCCGTTTGGCCGCCACCGAGCCGTGGTTGGCACCGACGTCCCGCCGGGCACAGGTTCGAACTCGTCGGCCCCCAGCGGCCGGTGTTGGGGCTGCAGTCAGAGATCGAACTGCGAACCGTAGACTCAGGAGGCGTCCGGGCCATCGGAGTCTGTTTCAAGGTCGGCACCACCCCCTCCAAGTTCGGGACCGTCCGGCCCGAGCTGGCCGGTCGTCAAGGTGTACTGGATCGCATTTGCGCAGGTAGTCCTCAAGATCGCCCAACCCGCGGGCGATGTCCTGACGCAGCCTGCGTTCGGCAAAGAACCGGAGGCGGGGCGGAGGATGTTCGCGAACCCACTCCATATACATGAACTGCCCCATGCACCAGCATGCACCGAACGCGACGCTGGCAGCCACCAGCATCCACCACGCGACTGCCAACACATCCCACAGCGCGTTGCCCAGCTGTTGCCATGCCAGCCCGTACGGATCCCGGTACCTCAATTTCACCCACCTCCACCCTGGTGGCCGAACCGAGCATCACGATCACCCTGTACCCAGCGGTAGAGTTCACCGTACGCTGAAATACTCAGGAGGAAAAGGGGGAGCCGTGCGGCCGGCCAGCGCCACTACCTCGGAGCGGGTCTGTCAAACGAGCCGCGAAGCGGGCGACGAACTGGCCGAGCAGCTTCTCCGCCCGATCTAGCCGGAAACCGAGTCCGCGGCGGACACCCAGATAGTCGGCGAGGGCTGGACGCAATGCGCTCATGCCGTACCGTCCGAAGCAGGCCAGTGACGGGCGACCGGACGCAGGGCCGCCACGTCGACCTTCGTGTAGAGCGTGGTCGTGATCGGATCACGATGACGCAGCACCTGGCCGATCTCGGCCAGCGAAGCGCCTGCGGTCAGCATTGCGGTGGCCGCGCTGTGACGACGTTGCCCGCCTGGGCTGGCCGGTTGCCTGACGGCCGCACCTACAACACCTGCCCGTCAGCAGGAATCTGCCGCCACGTCTGCTACGCCCGACACGGAACCTACTTGTGGCCGACTGTGCGCGCCAAGCACCAGGCGAACCTGATATTCGTGCTGGACGATCCGGCCGGGTGGGAGCAGGCGATGCTCGCCGAACTGGCCGCACCGAAGTTCCGCGGCCGGTTCGTGCGGGTGCACGACTCGGGCGACTTCTTTTCCGACGACTACACCCGCAGCTGGCTGCGCATCATGCGCTCTGCTCCTGACGTGACCTTTTACGCCTATACCAAGGAGATCCACCGCTTCCGGCGACTCGTCGAGCCGGACCCGCCCGAGAACTTCTTATGGGTCTACTCCTACGGCGGCACGCAAGACGGCCGGATCGACGCCGCGACGGACCGGGTGGCCGATGTGTTCGCGGACGAGCAGGCCATCGCCGAAGCCGGATGGTCCTCGCAAGAAGCGTCCGACCTGCTGGCGGTGCTAGGTCCTCGCTTGGTGGGCGTGCCATCAAACCGCATTCCCCATTTCCTGCGGCGCTTGCAGGGTCGTCGGTTCTCGCAGTGGCAGGCCGAAGTCGACGCCGAGCGCGAGGCCCGCCGGGGCACCGGCCGCGTCCGTTCGATCACCAGCGCGCCGTCATTGCGCCGCCGCGACGGCCGCCGGACCGACACGCACGCCGCCTAGCTCGCGGCTCGCTGTCCCGCCTTCAGTTCCTCATATCGGGAGGTTATTACTTGTGTTTCCGCTCAGTTCGCCCGTGGACAGCCCGCTCGGCGGGCTGCTCACCGATCCCTGGGGCACGATCCGTGCGCTGCTCACTACGGCCTGGTCTTGGATGCAGGCCTGGGGTCCGATCGCCGCACTCGCACTGCTGATCACCATTACGGCGCTGTGGGCGCTGCGACGCTGGTGGTCCAACCGTTGCCAGGACGCCCTGCACGACAACGCTCGCATCGTGACGATCCTGGCCCCGCCCACGGTCGACCCGGAGGGCGCGCCAGCAGTATGGTCGAACCTCGTCGGACTTCTGCGTCCCATGTGGACTCGGCTCGCGCAGGGGCAGCCCCATCTGGCATGGGAGTACGTGTTCGGCCACGACGGCGTACAGATCCGGCTGTGGGTGCCGGGCACAGTACCGCCGGGCATGGTCGAGCGTGCCGTCGAAGCGGCCTGGCCCGGATCGCACACCACCACCGAGCCGGCAGCGGCTCCGCTGCCCACCAGGGCCGACGGTGGCCGGCGCCGACTGGTCACCGGGGGTGTACTGCGGCTGGCTCGCTCGGAAGCCCTGCCGATCCGCAGCGATTTCGACGTGGACCCTATCCGGGCGCTGCTCGGTGCTCCGGTCGGTCTGGGCGTGTATGACGGGGCGTGTGTGCAGGTGCTCGCGCGACCAGTGACTGGTCGGCGGGTCAAGCAGGCGCGCCGCGCGGCACCTGCACGCCGGGCGCTCCACCCGGCCGGTGGGCCGACTCCTGGACGCGATCACGCCGGGTCCCACGCCGACGGCGGTGAGCCGCGCCGGTGAGCCGAAGCTCGACCCGCAAACGTCGTTGGAGTACCAGGCGCAGAACCGCGCCATCGTCGGCAAGCAGCGCGGCTCGCAGTGGGAGACCGTGATTCGGTACGCAGTTGCCACGACCGTGCCCGCCGAGACGCCGCCCGAACAGATCACACGGGTGCGCGACCAGTTGCGGGGCCGGGCACATGCGATCGCGAGTGCGTTTTCCGGCTACACCGAGCACAACCACTACCAGCGCCGCCGGCTGCGCAACCCGCTGACGGCCATGGCGCGGCGGCGGTTGCGGCGCGGCGACCTGCTGTCGGTGCCGGAGCTGGCCGCGCTGGCGCACCTGCCCACCGACGAGGCTCTGCCCGGCCTCGCGCGAGCGAGAGCAAAGGCCGTGCCACCCCGCCGAATACGCCCACCGAGGGTGAGCTGATCCGGCCCATCGGGGTTTCCGATACCGGGCACACCCGCCCGGTCGGGCTCCAGGTCTCCGACGCCCGGCACCACGTGCACGTGCTCGGCGCCACCGGCAGCGGGAAATCCACCATGCTGACGCGGATGATCCTGGCCGATGCCGAGCACGGCCGGGGTGGGGTGGTCATCGACCCCAAGGGCGACCTGATCACCGATGTGCTGCAGCGCCTGCCGGAGCACGCCGCCGAGAAGGTGGTGCTCTTCGACGCCGACTCGCCCGGACCGACACCCTGCCTGAATCCCTTGGAGGGGTCGAAGGAAGCGGCGGTCGATAACCTCGTGTCCGTGTTCTCCCGGGTGTTCTCCTCAGCGTGGGGCCGCGCACCGAGGACATCCTGCGCGCCGGCTGTTTGGCGTTGCGGGCGGGACCCCAGGTCGCGGGGATCAAGGCCGTCCTCGTGCGCCAGCAGGTGAGCGCCAGCGGTGTCTAGGACGTAGAACATCGGTGCCCGGCCGCGCCCGATGTAGGGCTGGAACCGGTCGAGCACCCGCCACTGGTGCAGTTTGTGCAGCCGCTGGTTGGCTGCGCGCCGGCTCGGGAAGGCGATTTGGGTGATCTGGGTGGAGGTCAGCGTGCGGTGTTCGGCGAGCATCCGCGCCAGCCACCGATCCCGCGCGGTGAGGTGCGCGGCAACGGTGGCCAGGTGATCGGCCGTGGCCGCGACCCGCGCGCTCGTACGGGCGGGCACCCGGGCACGCAAGTCCCTCTGGGCAGACGTGGGGTCGAACACGCAATCTCCTTTGCGGACCGTGTGCAGGAAAACGAGAGCAGCGGGGCGGGCTGTACCCATCTGGTCGGTGCGGCCCGCTCCGCTGGGGTAGCGGGAATCAGGTGGCGCGGCGGGGATCGGTCCCGGTGTCGTCCGGCCCGGACGCGTCGCGGCCCTCGGCCGAGGCGGACAACGGCCGGGTATGGCGCGCAGCGGTCTTGCGCACGAGCCGGGCTCGACCGCGGATCGCAGGGGGCAACGGTTCGGTGGTCACGGTGAACGGCTGGGTTTCCTCGCCGCCCACCACGAGGCGGACTGCCGCATGGAACACACCGAGGTGCGCCAGATCGTGTTCGCCGATTCGGGGCGCGGTGTGCCGCGCCAGCTCGCGGGCATCCTCGGGCGAGGCATTGAAGAGGATCTTGCTGCGCGCGTTGGTGGAGATCCCTTCCTTCAAGTCTTTCCCGAGCTGCCCGAGGTGCTGGTGCGCCAGCGTCATCGACAGCCGGCAGCCCCGCGCCTCGGCCAACATGTCTTCCATGGCGTAGGGCAGATTGAGGAAGTTGTGCGCCTCATCCACATACAACGAGGCGTCCCTGCGCTGCCGCTGCGCCAACGCGGCCCGCGCGGTGGTGGCCTGCCACACGCGCGCCACGATCAGCGAGCCCAACAGCCGAGTGGTGTCTTCACCCAAGCTGCCCTTGGGGATGCGCACGAGGCACAACCCACCATCCAGCGCTGCAGACAGATCCACTGTGGATGGACCGACGGCGATGGCTTTGACCACGAACGGGCGTGTCGGTCTAAACTGCGGGAGATGGTTGACACCTGGGCTTGTTGATCATAGGGATCCGGGTGAGTGAGCCCGTGTTGGACCGCGAGGTGCGTCGGCGCCTCGCGGTCCTTCGTCATGCGGAGGAAGTGTCCGGCAACGTCGCGATGACGTGCCGCTACTACGGCATCAGCCTGCCGACGTACTACAAGTGGCTGCGCCGGTACGAGGCCGACGGCGTCGACGGGCTACGAGATCGGTCGAAGCGGCCGCGGACCAGCCCGAACGCCACCCGCGCCGACGTGGTGGACAAGATCATCCACCTGCGGCGCAACTACCACTTCGGGCCGGAGAAGATCGCGATGTACCTGCAGCGTTACCACGACGTCACCATCAGCCGCTCGACCGTGTGGCGAATCCTGTGCCACTTGGGCATGGGCCGGCTGCCCACATCGCAGCGATATCAGCGCCACGATCGCCGATGGAAGCGCTACGAGAAGCAACGCCCGGGACATCAGGTGCAGATCGACGTCAAGTTCGTCGAACCCCTGCCCAAGGTCAGCAAGACCGGCGTCTCGCTCAAGCCGGTCGGGCGGCGCGGCAAGTTCTACTAGTTCACCGCGATCGACGACTGCACCCGGCTGCGGATCCTGAAGATCTACCCCACGCTCAACCAGAAGACCGCGATCCAGTTCCTGGACTACGTGCTGTCCCAGCTGCCGTTCGCTGTAGAGAAGATCCAGACGGACAACGGCACCGAGTTCGGCACCGAGTTCGGCACCCAGTTCCACTGGCACGTGCTCGACAAGGGCATCGGGCACGTCTACATCAAGCCCCGCACGCCACGACTGAACGGCAAAGTGGAGCGGTCTCACCGGATCGACGCCGACGAGTTCTACCGCCTGCTCGACGGCATCGTCATCGACGACGTCAACGTCTTCAACGCCCGCCTCAAAGAATGGCAGGACTACTACAACTACGACCGCCCCCACGGCAGCCTCAACGGACAGACACCCTATGGAAGACTCCGACAGAAGACCCAAGCCGAAGCGCCCGGGCGAAGCCGGTCTACCGCAGTCGCACAGGCATAGCGCTTGACAGTGTTCAGAGACAGATTCAGCCGCCGGGTGCACTCCAACAGTCCGTGACCTTGCTTGAGTAGGTCATGCACCTGATGCCAGCGCTCGATGTTGGTGCGAGCCAGCGGCCCGTCCTGGACGCCGGTTGCCCCGGCCCAGCAGGCAGAGTGGGCCGCCACCTCTTTGGCCGCTGCTTCAGCCAGGCCGTGCCACAGATGCCACCGGTCCGCGACCTGCTGCACGGCCGGGTCGGCATCGCGGACGGCTTGGGCGTAGGTGTTCGACCCGTCGCGGCACACGATCTCGACGCCGGGATGGCCACGTAGCCAGTCGGCGACCACGCTCGCGCCACGGCCGGGCAGCACGTCGATGCGGACGCCGCTGTCGGCGTCGATCAACACCGTGGCGTACTGGCGGCCGCGACGCAGAGCGAAGTCATCGATCCCCAGCACCCGCGGCACCGTCCGCTCGGGCAAGGCGATACCCAACAACGCACGCACCGCAGTGTCCTTGCCCGCAGCGATTCCCATCACGGGTAGCAACCGAGCCGACGCGCGGCCCGCAAGCTCTCTGACGACGCCGCGTAGTTGCTCGATCAATCGCACCGTGCGCCGCTGATAGCGCTCCAGCACACCGGGGACCTGACTTGGGCCACGAATCGGGTCTGATCTGGGGACTGTCCGGGTAACGGTGGATCTGGTCTTGGTCTGACCGAGAGGACATGACCAATGACCATGACTGATCCGAGCGATCGTGGGGTTGGCTCGGAAGAGATGCTCGATCCTGTGAGCGGAGAGAGCATCGATCAGCGGCAGTTGGCTGAGCAGCTGTTGGCGCAGGCCAAGGAACAGGGCGTCGATCTGGTCTGCCCGGACGGGCTGTTGAACCGGCTGACGAAGAACGTGCTGGAGACGGCGTTAGAGGCCGAGATGGATGACCATCTCGGCTATGAACGCCATGACCCGATGGGTCGCAACAGCGGGAACTCCCGCAACGGGACCAGGTCGAAGACGGTGCTGACCGAGATCGGCCCGGTCGAGATCGACGTGCCCCGCGACACTGACGCGTCTTTCGACCCGAAGATCGTGCGTAAGCGGCAGCGGCGGTTGGACGGTATCGACGAGATCGTGCTGTCGTTGACCGCCCGCGGGCTCACCACCGGCGAGGTCGCCGCGCACTTCGACGAGGTCTATGGGGCCAAGGTCTCCAAGGAGACGATCTCCAAGATCACCGACAAGGTCGTCGACCAGATGGCCGAGTGGTCGTCACGGCCGCTCGATTCGATCTATCCGGTGATCTTCGTCGACGCCCTGGTGATCAAGGTTCGTGGCGGCCAGGTCGTGAACAAGCCGTTCTATGTCGTCGTCGGGGTGACCACCAGCGGTGAACGAGACATCCTCGGTATCTGGGCCGGCGACGATGGTGGTGAAGGGGCACGGTTCTGGCTGCAGGTCTTCTCCGAGCTCAAGAACCGCGGCGTGACCGATGTGCTGATCGCGGTCTGCGACGGGCTCAAGGGCCTACCCGAAGCGATCACCACGACCTGGGAACACACCATCGTGCAGCAATGCGTGATCCACCTGATCCGTAACTCGTTCCGCTATGCCGGACGCCAACACCGGGATGCGATCGTGCGAGGTCTGAAGCCGATCTACACGGCGCCATCGGAGCAGGC
>NZ_JACJHR010000086.1 GCF_014174495.1 Amycolatopsis echigonensis | reverse complement strand
TCAAGCTTCGGGGTGCCCCACGCAACCACCACCCCCGAAGGGGGCGTCAGCCCCCGAACCGCTCCACCCCACCGAAGCCCACTCCATCCACAATGGACTCAACAGCAAGACCAGACCCCGCCCCTCACCGACCCAACCCCAACGACACGACCCCTCTTCACCCACAACGGATTCACCAGCAGTACCCTCACCGATCCGAACGCAACGACGCCGGATCAAAGTCTTCCCATTCCTCCACAGTGGACTCAGCCACAGCAGCGACAGGAAACCGCCTCTCCCCCAACCGTTCCCCCCTCAACCGCTGAAACTCCTCCACCGTCATCCCCGGATCGTCATCAGCAGCACGAGCCGGAGCCGCCCGCCCGGACAACGCCTCCACCAGCAACCCCGCCTCCTCCCCCAGCGATAACCCCACCCGGTTGAAACAATCCTGCTCAGCCTCAGCCATAGCCACCCGAACCACCTCAAGCACCACAGCCGAAACCCGCGAAGGATCCCACTGCGCCACCGAAGGCGATAGCCACAACCGCTTCAACGCTCCCAGCGCATCCACGGTCACCTCAACCGACCCATCCACCGCATGAGCCGACCCGCGCGCTTCCGCCATCAACGAAGCGACCTGCCCCAACGCAGCCTCGCGAGAACGGGCCAGCTCGATAAGTTCCCGGGTCTTCACCACGTCACCGGCTCTTCGTCATAGAAATCCGGATCATCCTCACTCAACGCCGTATACCCCAACGCAGCCACCGCTTCCGCGCCCAGCACCGGCGACAAAACCTGATGCATCCGATCCCCGGCCCGCCGCTCGGCCCGCCGAGACAACTCCACAATCTGCGCGGCAACCGCCTCCGAGCCGCTCCGCAACGCAGCCCGAGTCACCGTCAGCCCCGTCAACAACCCGCCAGGCGCGACCTCGACCGAAACCCCGCCCGCAGCAGCCTTCCCGACCACCGGCCCGGCTCGCTCGAACCGAGCAGCAGCGGCATCCCCGGCCCGGGAGGCCTCCTCCATCACCCGCGCCACCGCGCGATCCATGTCGAATTCAGCCACCACTCACCCCGTCGGCCGGTAAAATCCGATGAACTGCTGTCCGGCGTTGGTCGTGCGGATCTTGCTGATCTGCACCGGATCCCCGGCCTCGACCATCTGCCCGTCGCCGATCACCATCGCGACGTGGCCGGACCACACCACCAAATCCCCCGGCAGCAACTGGTCGATCGACGGCACCTCAGCCCCGACAGTCTGCTGCCGCGCGGTCCGGGGCAACTGCAGCCCAGCGTCCTGATAGGACGTCATGGTCAACCCGCTGCAGTCGAGTCCTTGCCCGCGCGCGGTGCCGCCCCACACATACGGCACGCCCAGCTGGGACAACGCCGCCCGCACCGCTTTGGCCGCGGTTTCGTTCGGCGCCATCACGGTTCTCCCGCTCGGCAGGTTGATCCCGACCCCGCTGCCCGGCTGCGGTGGAACAGCCACCGGCAACCGCGGTTTCCCGGCGAACCCGCCGCCGCCACCCCCACCGCTGTCGACTCCGCCGCCTCCACCGCTGTGGCTGACGTGCGCGCCGTTGGTGTTGAACGCCTGCGGCACCGAGGTCGTCGCGCTGCTCGCGGAAGTCGATTCCGACCCGCCGAGCCGTCGCCCCAGCCCGGTCAGCTTCCCGAGCGTCTCCTCGGTGAACGTGGCCGCTTGTCCGGTCAACTGCCCGATCTTCGTTTGCAGCTGCAGCAGAATCTGCCGGGCCGCGGCCGCCCGGCTCTCCGGCGGCTGGATCCCGTTGACCGCCGCCAGCGCCTGCATCGAGGACGCGATCTCCCGCAGAATCTCGTCCCGCACCTGATCGTTGCGGATCTCGCCGACGTGCAGCGTCTCCGCGGCCTCCGCGACCGCTCGTTCGATTTCCGCGCTCTCGTCGAGAAGGTCCTGGACTTCCTTCTCCAGATCCTTCGACGTCGCGACCGCGCGTTCCGAGGTCGCCCCGGAACTGGCCGCCGCCAGATTCACCCGCTGAGTGCCCGCGTGCTGATTGGCCTGGCCGACGGACGTCTGCAGCGCGACCTGCCCGTCGCGCGCGCCGTTGATCGCCGCCGGATCGTGCTTCAGCTTCGCGGCGAGCTGATTCGTGGTGTCCAGGCCGTTCCGGACCAGATGGTCGACCGGAGCGTTCACGAAAGCCTGCGCACAGCGTCGCCGTGTTCCTGCTCGACGGCGGCGTAATTGACCTGCGTGCGCCGAGCGGCCTCGCCGACGTCGTGCCAGCCGCCGCCGAGCGCGTGCATCCGTTCCTGCAGCGCCCGCATCCGCGCGCCATACGCGCCGGCGAACCCGGATTCGTCCCCGATCGCGGAGAACCCGTCGCCGGACAGCGCCACGTGCGGACCGATATGCGCCTTCGCGGCGGACCGCACCTCGTCGCCAAGTGGGTCGACCTGCTTCGCGTAGTTCTCGTACGCGCCGTCGTCGACATGAAAACCGGACACAACCCGCCCCTCCCCTGAGCCCTGCGGCCCAGGTTAGCGGACGGATTGTGCCCGATAGGCGAAATGACCGAATCAGGTCAGCCGTTGAGAACCTTCGTCAGCCAGTCCCCCGAAGCGGGAATGGCCTTGCCGTTGACCGCGACCGTCGGCGTCCCGAAGCCGATCTGGCCGTTGCCGAAGTCCTGCTGCAGCTTCGGGTCGCTCTGGATCTGCTGAAACGCCGTCTGCAGCTGCTGGTCGTAGGTGCCGGCGTTGACCGTCTGCGCGAACTTCGGATCGGTGATCCCCAGGTCCTGGCCGAGCTTGACCAGCTGGGCCTTGTCGTACCCGCGGCCGCCTTCCTGCGGCTGGTTCTTAAACAGCGCGTCGTGGAACGCGGTGAACTTCTGCTCGTCGGCGGCGGCGAGCGCGGCGTTCGCCGAGTCGAGCGAGTAGCCCGGCGGGTCCGAGTTCTTGTTGAGCAGGATCACCATGTGGTAGCGCACGGTGAGCTGCCCGCTGTTGATCGCCTGCTCCATCCGCGGCCCGTAGTCCTGCTGCAGCTTGGCGCAGTACGGGCACAGGAAGTCGGCGTAGAGGTCGATGGTCTTCGGCGCGCCCGGCTTGCCGACCGACACCACGACGCCGTCGCGCTTCTCGACGACGCCCGGCCCGAGCGCCGTGGGCGTGCCCGCCGGGATCGCGTTGTCCTGCGTCGCGTTCTTGCTGGAGTTGATCCAGAGCACGCCGCCGATCACGAGCGCGGCGATCACCACGACGGCCACCACCACCGCGATGATCTTGTTCCGGTCGCTTCCCGAGCCCCGCGCCTGGGCGACCGACCTCGCGGCCGCCGCCTGCTGACGGCTTTTCCGCGCGTTGCGCGCAGCTCCACCCACTGTTCCTAGTTCCCTTCCGCGATGCTCTTGGGGTAGTCGTCCGAGGCCCCGCCGGAGTTCCGGCCCTTGCCCCAGCCGAGCCAGCCGTCGACCGAAAGCCACGTGCGCGGCCGGGCGAGCAGCCACACCGCGAGCAGGGCGAAGCCGGCGTCACGCAGGATCTCCTGCGGGTATTCGGTCTGCCCGGCGTTCACGCGCCCGCCGCCGCCGAAGCAGCCGCAGTCGATGCTCAACCCGCGCGCCCATGACTGCGCGATGCCCGCGACGAGCACGGCCAGCAGCACGAGCGAGACGCCCGCGACCCAGCGCGTGGCCAGCCCGGCGAGCAGCAGCAGTCCGAGCACCAGCTCCAGCAGCGGCAGCCCGGTGGCGACCGGGCGCACCAGCGCGTGCGGGAGCACGTCGTAGGCCTGCACGGCGATGTACGTCTGCCCCGGGTCGGCGATCTTCAGACCGCCGGACACGAGCCACACGGCAGCCAGCCCGAGCCGGGCGAGCGTGCCGATGGTGTCGAGTACAGGTTGGGGCAGTCGGCGCACGCGCTTAGGCTAACCGTCTGACCTGAGAACCATGTGAGCAGCCAACCGGCGAAGCGGAGGCACCGATGCGGATTCGCGCACTGGTTGCCGCGCTGTTTCTGCTGGTCAGCTGCGTGTCCTGCGGATCGTCGACGGTATCCAAGGACGATCCGCTTCCCACCCGGGCGCGTGACGGCAACCACCTGACCATCGGGATCCGGTTCGACGCGCCCGGCCTGTCGCAGCGGACAGTCGACGGCAGGTTCACCGGTTTCGACGTCGACGTCGCTACTTTCGTCGCGCGCGAACTGGGGGTCGACCCGGACCACATCACCTGGCACGAGACGACCCCGGCCCGCCGCGAGACCGACCTCACGTCGGGCGCGGTCGACCTGGTCGTGGCCACCTACTCGATCACCGACAAGCGGAAACAGCAGGTGAGCTTCGCCGGCCCGTACTTCGTCACCGGCCAGGACCTGCTGGTGCGGCTCACCTCGCCGGACATCACCGGCCCGGAAAGCCTCAACGGCAAGCGGCTCTGCTCGGTCACCGGCTCGACGCCCGCGCAGATGGTGAAGGACAAGTTCGCGCAGATGGTGAAGCTGGTCGAGTACCCCCGCTATCCGGACTGCGTCACCGCGCTGCTGGCCAACCAGGTCGACGCGGTGACCACGGACGCGGTGATCCTCGCCGGGTACGTCGCGCAGAATCCGGAGCTGCTGAAGGTGGTCGGCCGCCCGTTCTCCACCGAGCGGTACGGCATCGGCCTGCGCAAGGGCGACACCGACGGCCAGCACGCGGTGGACGACGCCATCCGGAAGATGGTGTCGACCGGGGCCTGGCGGAAGTCGCTGGAGGCGAACATCGGGCCGTCGAACTACCCGTTGCCGAATCCACCGGAGATCACCGAGCAGTGACCGACCTAGCCTCGCTGCCGGACCTGCCCGTCCGCGCGGTGCTGCCGTCCGTGCTGAGCGCGCTCGACGACCACGGAGCCGCGGTGCTCGTCGCCCCGCCCGGCACCGGCAAGACCACGCTCGTGCCGCTCGCGCTGAACCGCGGCGAAGGACGCGTCGTGGTCGCCGAACCCCGTCGGCTCGCTGCGCGGGCCGCGGCTGGGCGGATGGCCGCGCTGCTGGGCGAACCGGTCGGCGAGACGGTCGGGTACGCGGTGCGCGGCGACCGGAAGGTGTCTTCGCGCACGCGGATCGAGGTGGTCACGTCCGGGCTGCTGGTACGGCGGGTGCAGCACGATCCCGAACTGGGCGGGGTGTCGACGGTCCTGCTGGACGAATGCCACGAACGCCATCTCGACGCTGACCTGCTGCTCGCCTTGCTCCTCGACGTCCGCGCCGGGTTGCGCGACGACCTGCGGCTGCTCGCGACGTCGGCGACCGTCGCGTCCGGACGGTTGGCCGAACTGCTCGGCGACGCTCCGGTCATCACCGCACACGCCCGCACGTATCCGGTCGAGCTGAGCTACCGCGCTCCGGCGCGCGGGGAACGTCCGGAAGCCGCGGTCGCGTCGGCAGTCCGGAAAGCACTGTCCGAAGGAGACGGTGATGTGCTCGCGTTCCTCCCTGGCACCGGGGAAATCGCGCGCACGTCGGCGTTGCTGAGTTCGCTGGACGCCGATGTGCTGCCACTGCACGGACGGCTTTCCGCTGCCCGACAGGACGAAGCATTGCGGCCACGGGAGCGGCGGCGAGTAGTTCTCGCGACCGCCGTCGCCGAGTCGAGCCTGACCGTTCCGGGCGTCCGCGCGGTCGTGGATTCCGGTCTCGCCCGCGTCCCCCGGGTCGATCATCGACGCGGTCTTGCCGGGCTCGCCACGGTGCGGGTTTCGGCTGCGGTGGCGGAACAACGCGCTGGCCGGGCAGGTCGCGAAGCACCTGGCCGGGCGTACCGCTGCTGGCCGGAGCACGAGCAAGCGACGCTGCCCGCATACCCGGAGCCGGAAATCCGCACCGCCGAACTCGCGCGGTTCGCGTTGGAGCTCGCCTGCTGGTCCACTCCGGACGGAACCGGCCTGGCCTGGTGGGACCCGCCCGGCGAAGGTGCGCTCGCCGCCGCGCGAAGCCTGCTCGTCACCCTCGGCGCGACCACGGCCGACGGTGCTGTCACGCCGCGCGGGCAGAAAATGGCCGACCTCGGCTTGCATCCTCGTCTCGCGCGCGCGTTGCTGGACGGCGCTGAGGCCGTCGGAGCCCGTGCCGCCGCGGAAGTCGTCGCGCTGCTCGATGCCGGAGCGACGCTCACTGATGTCGAAGCCGAACTGCGCCGGCTTCGTTCCGCGCACGACGACGCGGCCCGTCGATGGCAACGGGACGCGAAACGGTTGGCCTCACTGGTCAATTCGCCAGCCTCCGGGGCCCCGGACGCGGCGTTGGTCGTCGCCCTCGCGCATCCGGAACGCTTGGCGCGGCGGCGCACGGGATCGGCACCGGTGTATCTGATGGCCAGCGGCACCGCGGCCGAACTGCCCAGCGGAAGCGGACTGGGTGACGCTGAATGGCTGGCCGTCGCCGAAGCCACCCGCGACCCGGGCCGCGTGCACGGCACGATCCGGCTCGCCGCGACCGCCGACGAAGCGCTGGCCGTCCGAGCCGCGCCGACCCTCATGTCCGAAGCGGACGAAGTGCATTGGGACGGCGATGTCGTCGCCCGGCACGTGCGTCGGCTGGGCGCGATCGTGTTGTCCGAAAAGCCTTTGCGCAACCCAGATCCGCAGCAAGTCCACGACGCAGTGGTCACCGGACTCCGCACGGAAGGCCTCGGTTTGCTGCGATGGACCCAAGACGGTACCCGCCTCCGCGAACGCCTGGCCTTCCTGCACCGCGTACTGGGCGATCCTTGGCCGTCCGTGGATGACGAGAATCTTCTGTCTGATGTAGACAGTTGGCTGGATCTCTCGCGGGTTCGCCGCCGAGCCGATCTGGCGAACGTCGACGCCGGAACTGCCCTGCGCGGCCTGCTCCCCTGGCCCGAAGCAGCGCGGCTCGACGAACTCGCTCCGGACCGGCTGGAAGTCCCGTCCGGTTCGCATTACCGCGTGGACTACCACGGCGACCAGCCCGTGCTCGCGGTGAAGCTGCAAGAGACCTTCGGCTGGACCGAAACGCCGTCGCTCGCCGACGGTCGCGTGCCGGTCGTGCTGCACCTGCTGTCGCCCGCCGGTCGCCCAGCCGCGGTCACCGCCGACCTCGAATCCTTCTGGCGCACCGGGTACGCCGCCGTCCGCGCCGATCTCCGCGGTCGTTACCCGAAGCATCCGTGGCCGGAGGACCCCGCGACCGCCAAGCCGACCCGGCACACCACCCGCCGGTCCCGCTGACCCCTGCCTAAAGTCGAGGTCGGCCCGGGACGGCCGGCTGATGTCCACGCACACCGCGCGGGCGCAGACTTCGCCGTACGATCACGTTTCGCGGATTGACGAAGCGCTACGGCCAGAAACCGGTGGTCAACGGCCAGCGCGGGCAAGTCCACCACTATGCGGATGACTGTCGGCCTCGACCGGCCGGACTCCGGTGACGCACTGATCCGCGGCAAACCGTATGCGGAACTACGGTTTCCGCTGCGGGAAGTCGGTGCGCTGCTGGATGCGGAAGCCGTGCACCCCGCCGCGCGGGGAAGCATCTGCTCGCGATGGCGCGCAGCAACGGAATCGCCGCGAGCCGGGTCGAGGAAGTGCTCGCGCACGGTCGTCGCGAGCAAGCGCACCGGCACGTTCTCCCTCGGCGTGAGCCAGCACTGCTGAACCGCCGCGACGCCTGAACCGGTCAGGCGTGCGGCAATCCCAGTCCGGCAAGGACTGCACGGGCTCCGGCGACCAGTTCGGCTTCGGTCGGCGGGTTGACGGAGCCCGTGCCCGCTAACGCGTCGAAGATCGATCCGTCGAGCCAGCCGATCAGCACTCGCGTGTGGTCCTCCGGGGTGGGTGACCCAGCCGCGGCGAGTACCTCCGCGCACCGCCGACGCAACTCCAGCCCGCCAACGTCGTATCGAGCCCGCAACTCCGGCCGTCGCGTCGATTCCAGCGCGAATTCGTAGCGCGCGAGCATCCGGGTGCGCCCGACGGTGATCGACCGGTGGACCATCGCCCCGAGGAACTCCGCGAGCGTCCCCGCCGGCGGCGCGACCTCGGCCTGGTCGAGCGCGATCATCCGGTCCGCGGCCAGTTCGAGCAGCGCCGCCCGCGTGCGCGCGTAGTACGACGTCGAGCCCGGAGGCAGCCCGGCCGCCCGGTCGACGGCGCGATGGGTCAGTCCCCGCATGCCCTCGGCCGCGATGACCTCGATGGCCGCGTCACCGATCACCGCTGTCCGCTCCACCCCGCCACACTACAGGTGTAGAGTCCTCTACAGACGTAGAGGAGGGCGGCATGGCTCAGCGACACGCGGTCGTGGTCGGCGGCGGCATCGGCGGATTGGGCGCGGCGATCGGCCTGCGCAAGGTCGGCTGGCAGGTCACGGTGCTGGAGCGCGCGCCGGAGTTCACGGCCATTGGCGCGGGAATCTCCTTGTGGCCCAACGCGCAGCGGGCATTAGCCGAATTGGGCGTCAAACCGCGGATCTCCGCACAGCGCGGCGGCGGCCTGGTCGATTGGCGCGGGCGTCGGCTGGCCAACTGGGACGCGGACCTCTTCGTGCGCAGCCACGGATTGCCTCTGGGCGCGACGCACCGGGCGAACCTGATCGAAACGCTGCGGTCAGCGTTGCCGGACGAATGCCTGCGGACCGGAGTCGAGGTGACGAGCGTCGAGCAGAACGGCTTGGTGCACCACGACTCCGGCTCGATCGAAGCGGACCTGATCGTGGCGGCCGACGGAATCCACAGCCCGATCCGGCAGGCGCTTTTCCCGTCCGCACGTGTGGCGTACAGCGGTGGTGCGGCGTTCCGCGGCATCGCCAAACTGCCGCTGAAGCCCACCTTGAGCACGACATGGGCGGCGGGAATCGAAATCGGCGTCCTACCCCTGCTGGACGACGAGGTGTACTGGTGGGTCTCCGAAGCCCGCCCAGCCGGGATCCGGCATGCCGACGTCCACGCCTACCTGAGCGCGAAGTACGGCCGCTGGCACGACCCGATTCCGCAGCTCATCGACACCACCCCGGAAATCCTGCTGCACGACACGCATCACCTGGCAACGCCGCTGCCCAGCTACACCCGCGGCCGCATCGCGCTCCTCGGGGACGCCGCGCACGCGATGCCGCCGTTCCTGGGACAAGGCGGCTGCCAGGCACTGGAGGACGCGGTGGTGCTGGCTTCACACGTCAAAGAGTCCACAGTGGACGAAGCGCTCCGTCGTTATGACGCGGAACGTCGCCCACGCACGCAGAAGGTCGCGAAGGCCTCCATTCAAGCCGGCGCCAGCGGGCCGCTGCTCCGCAACCCGGCAGCGGTCGCGCTCCGGTCGGCCTTCACCCGGCTGTTGCCCGCGGCGGTCACCACCCGGGTGGGAGCCAGCATCAGTCGTTGGCAACCGCCAGCACTCAGCTAGAGCGATCCGAGGACGCGAGGAGCGCGTTCGCGGTGTCGATGATCGTTGGCTCAACAGGGCGGGATTTCCAGCCGAGTCGAGTACGCGCCTTGCTGCTGTCGACGAGCCTGGTGCGGCCGAGTTCGAAGCGCAGCATCGCCATCGGCGGGTTTCGCCGGGCAAGGAGTTTGACGACGAAGTCAGGCAGGGCGCGAGCGGGCACCTTCGCGGCTTGCTCCGCAAGGTTCTCGCGCAGGGTGCGGGCGATGTCGGTCGTTCCGGGCCGGTTCGCCGCGCCGAGCGGCAGTCCCTACAGGAGCGTCGCCAGAAGGCGGTCAGTTCGAGCGTCAGCGGAACCGCGTCGCCTCCCGCATTCCGCTGGCGCTACAGGGACAGTCCGATTCGTCACCACTGCCGAAGGTCAAGGGCGCGATCGTGCGGCATGATGGGTCACCATGGCTGAACCCACCCTGGCCGAACAGCTCGGCGCTCCACTGCCGGACGGCATTGAATCCCTGCCTGAGCAGCACAAACAGGATCTGGCGGCGGCATTGCGCGACGCCCGGCACCGGCAGGCGCAGGCCCTCGCCCGCGCGGGTGAGGAAAGCCTGAAGTACGTGCCCGCGCTGCTGCGCGGCGCGGTGCGGAAAGCGGTCGGCCTGTGAACCCGGAAATCCTCAAGCTCGCCCGGGTGCTGGACGTCGACCCAGCCCGGCTCAACTACCTCGCCGACGTCGACCAGGGCGAGGTGCGGCTGCTGCGCGAGCAGATGACGACCACGTTGTTCGACGCGAACCTCGTCGTGCTGGAGCGCATGGCGCTGGCGAGCAAGCTGCTGCCGGCCGGGGTGACCGCGAAGATCGCGGAGAAGGTGTTCGGCCCGCTGCTGTGCGCGCGGATCGCCGGGCTGGTCGATGTGTCGCGCGGCGTCGATGTCGCGAAACGGCTGTCGCCGAAGTTCCTCGCCTCGGTCGCCGCGGAGCTGGATCCGCGGCGCGCGACGTCGATCATCACGCGGATCCCGGTGACGACGGTCGTGGCGGTCGCCGAGGAACTGACCCGCCGCGAGGACTGGATCACGCTGGGCCGGTTCGTCGGCCACCTGCCGGACGACACAGTGCGCCGCTGCGTCGGCCTGCTGGACGACGCTGGTCTGCTGCGCACCGCGTATGTGCTGGACGACCCGACCCGGATCTACCACATGCTCAGCCTGCTCGGCGAGGACCGGCTACCCTCGTTGGTCCGCGCCGCCGCGGCGGACGAGTCGCTGTGGGCACCAGCGCTGGACGTGCTGGCCCACCTGAACGAAACTCGCCCGGCAACGGTACGACCGCTGCTCGGCGAGCTTCCGGAAGAACTGCGAGCCCGCGCGGAGGCGGCGCTCGACTAGGCCACGATCAGGTAGATCCCGTATCCGATCACCGCGGCGCAGATCGTGAAGCACACGACCGCGCCGGTCAGCTGAACCGTGCCGGTGCCTCCGTTCGCCCGCGCGGTCACGCGCTCGGACAGCCCGCGCACCCCGTACGCGAACAGTCCGGTGAGCACGACCGCCGCCACCAGCGACACCACGAAAACGATGCCGAGGGCACCCCAGTTGATCGCCATGTCGTCCTCTCTCAGGCCGCGACCGGAGCGGCCTCGGCGGCATCCGGCTCGTTGACAGTGGCCGGCGTGACCGGATTGCGCCGCGACACGAGCCAGATGCCCACCGCGAGCAGCACCCCGACTCCGCCGACGAGGACGGTGCCCCAGCTGCCGCGCGTGGAGACCGCGGCGGCGATAGCCCCGACGATCGCCGCGGCGGGAAGCGTGAGCGCCCAGGCGATCACCATCTTGCCCGCGACGCCCCAGCGGACCTCGGCGAGCTTGCGGCCGAGCCCGGAGCCGATGATGCCGCCCGAGGTGACGTGCGTGGTCGACAGCGCGAAGCCGAGGTGCGACGAGGCCAGGATGACCGCCGCGGAACTCGTCTCCGCGGCAAACCCTTGCGGTGTCTGGATTTCGGTGAGCTTCTTGCCCATTGTCTGGATGATCCGCCAGCCGCCGAAGTAGGTGCCGAGCGCGATCGCCGTGCCGGAGCAGAGGATGACCCAGACCGGCGGACTGGACCCCGGCGCGAGCGAACCGCCCGCGATCAGCGCGAGCGTGATGACGCCCATCGTCTTCTGCGCGTCGTTGGTGCCGTGCGCGAGCGAAACCAGGCTGGCCGAAAGCACCTGGCCGGTTTTGAAGCCCTTGCCGACGACGTCCTGGCGGGACTTCGCGGTGATCCGGTAGACGAGGAAGGTGCCGACGAGCGCGACGACGCCCGCCACCACCGGCGACGCGACCGCCGGGATGAGCACCTTTTCGACGACCTTCGTGAAATGCACCGCGTCCGCGCCGGACGCGATCCAGGTCGCCCCGATCAGCCCGCCGAACAGCGCGTGCGACGAACTCGAGGGCAGCCCGACGAGCCACGTCACGAGGTTCCAGACGATGGCCCCGACCAGTCCGGCGAAAATCACCACCGGCGTGACCTTGGTGTCGTCGACGATTCCGCCGGAAATGGTTTTCGCGACCTCGATCGAAAGAAACGCGCCGACGAGATTCAATACCGCGGAGATCGCGACCGCGACCCGGGGCTTCAGCGCACCGGTGGCGATAGAAGTGGCCATGGCGTTGGCCGTGTCGTGGAACCCGTTGGTGAAGTCGAAGGCCAGCGCCGCGACGATCACCACCAGGACGATGAGAGAAAAGTCCATGCCCGCTCTCCGGTTTGAGTGTCCTGCGGGAATGACGGTACCGACGCGAAGGGTGTCTCCAGATCCCTCAGCGAGTGGCCAGTAGTTGAACTCTGAATGAACTGGATCTTGCCAGCGGCCAGGGTTTTCGCCCGTTCACCTGCTGGTCCTTTTTCATCGTTGCCCGAGCGGTTCGAGACCGCGCTCAAGGGTGGGCGCGCGGGCAGGAACTCTGCCCCCGCGCACTTCCCGGGCCTTCAGGAAACGGGTATGCGGGATATTTCCGGCAATGGGTTCTGGCCCAGATGCTCCGCCCCGGTAGCCGCGGACTCGCGTACCGCGTCGAACCCGTACCGGCGCATTTCCGCTTCGTATTCCCCGATCGCGGCCGGCTGGCCGCTGCTCAACGCGGCGGCGAGTGCGGCACCGTCGCGCATCGCGGTGTTCGCCCCGGCCCCGGCGGCCGGGCTCATCGCGTGGATCGCGTCGCCGGCCAGACACACGCGCGACGGCTCCCACGGCCCGGTTGGCACGCTGGTCCGGATCGAAACGAGGAACGGCGAATCCGGGAGCCAAGTTTCGACTATCCGGCGCACCCGCGGATGCCAGTCCGCGACCCGGTCAAGCACGAACTTCCGCATCTCGTGCCCGGACAGCGCGCGGAGTTCGTCGTCGGTCTGTCCGAAGATTTCCTGGCGCGCACCGAAAGCGCAGGCCAGGTACGGCTCGGCGGGGCTGAGCCGAACCCGCGGTGCGAGGCGCGCGCACACGTCGGCGATCGGCTCCGGATAGTCGACCGGCGCGAAGCCGATCATCTGCTTCTCCGGCCCGGAAACAATGGTGAACACGGCGAACATCTCCGGGTCGAACAGTTCCCGGTTCGCGGCGGTGAGCGGCAACTTCGCGTGCAGCTGCCGCAATCCGGTGTCGGCGACCCGCGCGTGCGGCAGGTATTGCCAGCGCACCGGCGAATTCACGCCGTCCGCGCCGACGAGAACCGCACCGCGCGCGTGTCCCGTCGGCGAAGGGCACGATCACGCCGTTGTCATGCGATTCGTACCGGACGAACTCTTTGCCGAAGCGGACGTTGCCGAGTCCCTCGAACAGGATCTGCCGTAGGGTGAACCGGTTGACGTTGCGCTGCACTCCGCCGTCGTCCAGCACGAACTCGGTGAGCGGCGCCAGCTGGCTGTTGTAGATCGTGATGGCGTTGCGCGGCTGGCCCGAGGTGACCAGGAACAGCTCGTGCAGGTGGGGTGGCAGGACTTCCCGCAGCGCCTGGTCGCCGCGGGAATCGATGTGCAGCCGATAACCCTGCCGGCGCGCGTCCAGCGGGAATCGCGTTCGTAGACCTCGCACGGGATCCCGGCTTTGCGCAGCCCCTGGGCGAGGCACAGCCGGCCGAGCCCGGCCCCGATCACGAGCACGGTGTCGTCGGCGTTATTCGCCATCCGCGAAGTCCCTTCCGTACCAACGTTCTGGTTCGAGAGGGACGCACTGGGCTGGCCCGCTTGAGCCGGGCGCTCGGAAAGAGAGCGAATGAGCCGTCCGGCCTAACCCATACCGGACAATGGCCTTTCGCGCGTCCTGTTCCGTTGCACGCTAGCGCAGCCGCGGACTCCGTCGCCACCTGATCAACGCAGCTTTGCCCCTTTCCGCCACACCGCGTGGGTCAACGGGACCCCGGGCCGATAAGCGAGATGCGTCGTCGACGGGGCGTCGAGTACGTGCACATCCGCCCGCGCACCCGGCCGCAGGTACCCGAAGTCATCACGACGAAGCGCCCGTGCGCCGCCGGCCGTCGCCGACCACACGGCCTCGTCCACGGTCATCCGCATCTGCAGCACGGCCGTCGTCACGCAGAACGCCATCGACGTGGTGTACGAGCTGCCCGGATTCGCGTTGCTCGCCAACGCGACCGTCGCGCCAGCGTCGAGCAACCGGCGCGCCGGAGCAAGCGACTGCCTCGTCGACAAATCGCACGCGGGTAACACCGTCGCGACCGTGTTGGACGACGCGAGCGCCTCGACGTCAGCGTCGCTCAGGTACGTGCAGTGGTCGACGCTCGCCGCGTCCAGTTCCACAGCCAACCGCACACCGGGGCCCTCGCCGAGCTGATTGCCGTGCACCCGCAGCCCAAGCCCGCGCTCCGCCGCCGCCTTGAGCACCCGCGCCGACTGCGCCTCGTCGAACGCCCCGGTCTCGCAGAACACATCGGCCCACCGCACATGCGGAGCGACCGCGTCCAGCATCTCGCCACAGACCAAGTCCACATAGGACTCCGCATCGGCGCCCGGTGGGACGAGATGCGCCCCGAGGAACGTCACCTCGTCGGCGACCTCGCCAGCGATCCGCGCCGACCGCGCCTCGTCCGCGACCGTGAGGCCGTAACCGGTCTTCGTCTCCAGGCAAGTGGTGCCCTGCGCAGCCGCTTCCTCGACATGTCGACGCAGATTCGCCGCCAGCTGCTCGTCCGAAGCCGCCCGCGTCGCCTGGACGGTGACGGCGATTCCGCCTGCCGCGTAAGCCTGTCCGGCCATCCGCGCCTCGAACTCCGCGGTGCGGTCGCCCGCGAACACGAGGTGGGTGTGGCTGTCGACCCACCCGGGCAGCACAGCGCGGCCCTCGACGTCCACGCGCTCGTCGGCGTCTGGAGCCTGCGCGGCCGGACCGGCCCACGCGACGGTCTCGCCGTCGAGCACCAGCGCGGCGTCGCGGAGCTTGCCCAGCTCCGGGTCGTTCGTGGTGAGCTCGCCGATTCCGGTGATCAGAACTGCCACAGCGCCTCGATCTCCTTGGCCAGTACGGTTTCCGGTCGTTCGATCAGCACGTGCGCACCGTCGCGCACCACTTCCCGTCCGGCCACCACCACGGTACGGACGTCCGCGGCCGCGGCGGCGAACAGCACGCCGGACGGTTCGATCCCGGCCGTGCGCACCGTGTCCGTCGCGACGGTGACCAGGTCCGCCCCGGCACCGGCTACGAGGGTGCCGGTTTCCGGCCAGCCCGCGGAGATGTGTTCGGTGCCGGCGCCAAGCAGCTCTTCCGCGGTGAACCGGCCGCGTTCCTCGCTGGCGAGCCGGTCGTCCAGCTCGAGCGCCCGGGTCTCCTCGAACGCGTCGACCACCGCGTTGCTGTCGCTCCCGATCCCGAGCCGCACGCCCGCGTCGAGCAGGCTCCGGGCCGGTCCGATGCCGTCGCCGAGGTCCCGTTCGGTGGTGGGGCAGAAGCACACGCCGCTTCGGGATTCGCCCAGCCACTTGATGTCCTGCTCGGTCAGGTGCGTCGCGTGCACGGCGGTGAGCCGCTCACCGAGCACGCCGTAATCCCAGAGCAGCCCGGTCGGCGTCCAGCGGTACACGGCCTCGCACTGCTCGTTCTCCGCGCGCTGTTCGGACAGGTGGATGTGCAACGGCCGGTCCTCCGGCACCGCGTTGTCCACCTTCGGCAGCTCGTACTCCGGCACCGCGCGCACCGAGTGGATCGCCCCACCGACACGGAAGAGGTCGTCTTCCTTCAGCAGCGCGACGCGTTCCGCCCAGTTTTCGGCGGAACCGTCCGAAAATCGCTGCTGCACCTCGTCCGGCGGCACACCGATGCCGCCCGCCAGATAGCAGGTGTCGAGCAGCGTCATCCGGATCCCGGCGTCCCGCGCGGCCTGCCGCAACGCGTCGCCCATGGCGTTAGGCGACGCGTACGGCTTGCCGTCCGGCCCGTGGTGCAGATAGTGGAACTCGGCCACGCTCGTGTAGCCCGCCAGCACCATCTCGGCGTAGACGCCCCGGGCGAGCCGGTAGTACGAATCCGGATCGAGCCGGGCGGCGAGCGAGTACATCCGCTCCCGCCACGTCCAGAACGTGCCCCGCTCGTGGTGCGTCCGGCCCCGCAGCGCGCGGTGGAACGCGTGCGAATGCCCGTTGGCGAACCCCGGCAGAGTCAGTCCATTGAGGACAGTTCCGGTCTTCTGCGCGTTCGCGGTCACCGAAACGATCCGGCCGTCGGCAATCTCGATCCGGACCGCTTCCGCGACTCCGTCGGGCAGCCAGGCCCGTTCGCACCAGTACGTCGTCATCGCGCGAGCCGCTCCAGCACCTCGGCCAATGCCCGAGCACCAGCCTCGACGTCGTCCGCCTCGGCGAATTCCTCCGGAGCGTGGCTGATCCCGGTCGGATTGCGGACGTAGAGCATCCCGGACGGCACGAAACCCGCCAGGATCGCCGCGTCGTGCCCGGCACCGGTCGGCAGCTCGGGCGGATTGCCCAGCCACTCCCCCAGCGACCGCCGCAGCGCGTCGTCGAACACCACGTCGTCGGAGTACGACTCGCGCGTGACCGCCAGTTCGCACCCTTCGGCTTCCGCAGCCGCACGCGCAGCCTGCGTGATCTCCTCGACCAGCTCCGGGGTCGAAGTGCCCGGCACCCGCGCGTCCAGCCATAGGTCCACAGTGGACGCGATCACGTTGGTCCCGCCCGGCGTGGGCACCAGCCGTCCCACGGTCGCCCGCGCGTCCGACAACTTCCGCGCCAACTGCCGCGCCGCCACCACAGTCTCGGCGGCGGGCAGCATCGGATCCACGCGGTCCTCGAGCAACGTCGCACCCGCGTGGTTTCCCTGCCCGGCAAAGGAGAACCGCCAGCGGCCGTGCGCGATCACCGTACTGCCGACCGCCACCGGCGAGCCGAGGTCGACCAGCCCCCTGCCCTGTTCGACATGCAGTTCCAGGAACTGCCCGATCAACCCGAGCCGATCGGGGTCCGCGCCGACGCGGTCCACGTCCAGCCCGGCCTTCGCGGCGGCCTCGGCGAATGTGACGCCGGACGGATCACGCAGCGCCCGGGCCCGGTCCGCGTCGATCGTCCCGGTGAGCAGCCGCGAGCCGAGACACGGCACGCCGAAGCGTCCGCCCTCCTCCTCGGCGAAGACCACCACCGCGAACGGCTTGGCCGGACACAACACCCTGGCCTGCAACGCTTCCACTGCCGCCAGCGCACTTACGACGCCGAGCGGCCCGTCGAACGCGCCGCCTCCCGGCACCGAGTCCAGATGGCTGCCGGTGACGACCGCGTCCGTGCCGGGAGCGCCCCACCATGCCCAGAGGTTGCCGTTGCGATCCGTCTCGACGTCGAGGCCCAGCTGCTGCGCCCGTTCGACGAACCACGTGCGCAGGTCGTGCTCCGGCGCATCGAACGCGTGCCGTGAGTAACCGCTGCGGCGGGCGTCGCGCCCGACGTCGGCGATCTCGGCGAGCAGCCCGGATGCAGTCACGCCTGCTCCCACATCGGCACCCGCACGCCGCGCGCGTCGGCGACCTCGGCCGCCCGGTCGTATCCGGCGTCGACGTGCCGGATGACGCCCATGCCCGGGTCGTTCGTGAGCACCCGCTCCAGCTTCTGCGCGGCCAGCGGCGTGCCGTCCGCCACGCTCACCTGCCCGGCGTGGATGGACCGGCCCATGCCGACCCCGCCACCGTGGTGAATGGACACCCAGCTCGCCCCGGACGAGGTGTTGACCAGCGCGTTGAGCAGCGGCCAGTCGGCGATCGCGTCGGAGCCGTCGGCCATGCCCTCGGTCTCGCGGTACGGCGAGGCGACGCTGCCCGAGTCGAGGTGGTCGCGGCCGATCACGACCGGGGCCTTCAGCTCGCCGCTGGCCACCATCTCGTTGAAGCGCAGGCCGGCCAGGTGCCGTTCGCCGTAGCCGAGCCAGCAGATCCGGGCGGGCAGGCCCTGGAACGCGACGCGCTCGCCGGCCATCTTGATCCAGCGGGCCAGCGATTCGTTCTCCGGGAACAGCTCGAGCATCGCGCGGTCGGTCGCGGCGATGTCCTCCGCGTCGCCGGACAGCGCGGCCCAGCGGAACGGCCCGTTGCCCTCGCAGAACAGCGGCCGGATGTAGGCGGGCACGAAACCGGGGAAGTCGAACGCGCGCTCGCAGCCGCCGAGTTTCGCCTCGCCGCGCAAGGAGTTGCCGTAGTCGAACACCTCGGCGCCGCGGTCGAGGAACCCGAGCATCGCGTCGACGTGGTCGGCCATCGACTCGCGCGCCCGGTCGGTGAACTCGTCCGGCTTCTTCGCCGCGTAGTCCTGCCAGTCCTCCACGCTGACGCCCTTGGGCAGGTAGGACAGCGGGTCGTGCGCGGAGGTCTGGTCGGTGACGATGTCCACCTCGACGTCGCGGCGCAGCAGCTCCGGCAGCACCTCGGCGGCGTTGCCGACCACACCGACCGACAGCGGACGCCGCTCCTTCTTCGCCGCGGTGACCCGCCGGATCGCGTCGTCCAGGTCGTCGGCCACCTCGTCCAGGTAGCGGTGCTCGACCCGGCGGTGCGCACGCTGGGCGTCGACCTCGATGCACAACGCCACGCCATCGTTCATCGTGACCGCCAGCGGCTGCGCGCCGCCCATGCCGCCGAGGCCGGCGGTGACGGTGAGCGTGCCGCGCAGCGTTCCGCCGAACCGCTTCTTCGCCACCGCGGCGAACGTCTCGTAGGTGCCCTGCAGAATGCCTTGCGTGCCAATGTAAATCCACGAACCGGCGGTCATCTGGCCGTACATGGTGAGGCCCTGCTGCTCGAGCCGGCGGAACTCGGGCCAGGTCGCCCAGTCGCCCACCAGGTTCGAGTTCGCGATCAGCACCCGGGGTGCCCATTCGTGCGTGCGGAACACGCCGACCGGCTTGCCGGACTGGACCAGCAGCGTCTCGTCCTGCTCCAGCGCGGTCAGCTCGCGCGTGATCGCATCGAAGCTCGCCCAGTTGCGCGCGGCGCGGCCGGTGCCGCCGTAGACCACGAGGTCCTCGGGACGCTCGGCGACCTCCGGGTCGAGGTTGTTGTGGAACATCCGCAGCGCGGCCTCGGTCTGCCAGTTCTTCGCGGTCAGCGAGGTGCCGCGGGCGGCTCGGACGGTACGGGCGGTGCTAGTCATGCTCAGGCCTCCAGTTCGGCCGCGGCCAGGACAGCGCCCGACCGCACGAGTTCTTCGGCGGCCGCGATCTCGGGCGCCAGGTGACGGTCGGGGCCAGGACCCTCGACCTTGGTGCGCAGCAGGTCCCGGACGCGTCCGGTGACCGGCGAAGGCTGCAGCGGAGCGCGGAAATCGAGCGCGCGGGCCGCGGTGAGCAGTTCGACGGCGAGCACGGTGGTCAGACCGTCGACCGCCTTGCGCAGCTTGCGCGCGGCGGACCAGCCCATCGACACGTGGTCCTCCTGCATCGCGCTGCTCGGGATCGAGTCGACCGAGGCGGGCACCGCGAGCCGCTTCAGTTCGCTGACCACGGCGGCCTGCGTGTATTGCGCGATCATGTGCCCGGAGTCGACCCCGGGGTCGTGCGCGAGGAACGGCGGCAGCCCGTGCGAGCGAGCCTGGTCGAGCATCCGGTCGGTGCGGCGTTCGGCGATGCTCGCCACGTCCGCCACCGGCACCGCGAGGAAGTCGAGCACGTACGCGACCGGCGCGCCGTGGAAGTTGCCGTTCGACTCCACCCGGCCGTCGGCCAGCACCACCGGATTGTCCACAGCGGACTGCAGCTCCCGGTCCGCGACCAGTTCCGCGTGCGTGAGCGTGTCCCGCGCCGCACCGTGCACCTGCGGCGCGCACCGCAGCGAGTACGCGTCCTGCACCCGGTTGCAGTCCGGGCCGCGGTGGCTTTCCACGATCTTCGAGCCCTGCAGCGCCGCGAACATCCGCGCCGCGCTGGTCGCCTGCCCAGGATGCGGACGCAGCGCCTGCAGATCAGCGGCGAACGCGCGGTCGGTGCCCAGCAGCGCCTCGACGCTCATCGCCGCGGTGAGGTCCGCGACGTCCAGCAGCCGGTGCAGATCAGCAGCGGCGAGCAGCAGCATGCCGAGCATGCCGTCGGTGCCGTTGGTGAGCGCGAGGCCCTCCTTCTCGGCCAGCACGATCGGCGTGATCCCGGCCGCCCGCAAGGCGTCCGCGGCGGGCTTCCGCTCACCCGCGTGGAACACCTCGCCCTCGCCCATCAACGCCAGCGCGACCGCGGCCAGCGGCGCGAGGTCGCCGGAGCAACCGAGCGAGCCGTACTCGTGCACGACCGGCGTGATGTCCGCGTTGAGCAGCGCCGCAAGCGTTTGCGCCGTCTGCGGGCGCACGCCGGTGTAGCCGCTGGCCAGCGTGCGCAGGCGCAGCAGCATCAGGGCCCGCACCACCTCCGGCTCCACCGCGGGCCCGGCGCCCGCGGCGTGCGAGCGGATCAGGCTGCGCTGCAGCGCGGTGCGGCTCTCGACCGGGATGTGGCGCGTGGCGAGCGCGCCGAACCCGGTCGAGACCCCGTAGGTCGGCGACGTGGCGTCGGCGAGGTCTTCGATGTGCTGGCGGGTGGCGGCGAGGTTCTTCTCGACCGTCTCGGCGAGCCCGACGTGCGCGTGCCCACGGACGATGTCGACGACCTGCGCCGCGGTCATCGGCTTCGAGCTCAGGAGGACTGGTTCCGGCATGCCGCCATTGCACCTCCCGGCGGGCCTCGGCGACAGAGCGGAGTTCGCGGTAGTGTCTGGTATCCAAGACAAGACGTGGCGAGGGCCTCGACCACCTGCGCGAAGGGACCCCTCATACTCCGTTCGGGCAGTGCGAGGGGTCCCCTCGCACCCTTACCGGAGGAGGCGGCAGTGAGCAGTTCCGACGTTCCCGCCCTGCGCAACGGCCTCTCCGTGCTGCGCCTGCTCGCCGGCCACGCCGGCCCAGTCTCGGCCGCCGCCATCGCCCGCGACCTGGAATTGCCCAGGTCGACGACGTATCACCTGCTCAACGAGCTGACCGCGGCCGGTTTCGTCACCCATCTGCCCGCCGAACGCCGCTACGGCCTCGGCATCGCCGCCTTCGAACTCGGCTCGGCCTACCTGCGTCACGACCCGCTGGAGCGGCTGGCCGGCCCGCTGCTGCGCAAGCTGGTCGACCGCATCGGCCACACCGCGCACCTGGGCGTCCTGCACGGCAACGAATCGCTGTACCTGATCAAGGAACGCCCAGCCCGCCCGGAAACCCTGGTCACCGACGTCGGCGTGCGCCTGCCCGCGCAACTGACCGCGTCCGGCCGCGCGATGCTGCAGCACCTGCCCGCCGCACACGTCCGAGCCCTGTTCCCGGCCGCCGCGTCGTTCGTCCTGCGCACTTCGCGCGGACCTAATTCGCTCGCCGCGCTACGCCGCACGTTGGCGGCCGAACGTCGCCTGGGCTGGTCTGTGGAAGACGGTCACGTGACAGCGGGCTTCGCCTCTGTCGCCGCTCCAGTGTTCGACCACGGCTCCCGCCCGATGGCGGCGATCAGCGTGACGCTGCGCCACCTCTGCCCAGACGACGGTCCCTGCGAAGAAACCTTCCCCGATCTAGCCGAAGCCGTCGCCGCGACAGCCGCGACGCTCACCACGCACATCGGCGGCACCCGCCCGGCGTGAGATCAGGGGTTCGGGACGCAAAACCCCACCTCCCGGCAATTCGCCAGAAATGCCGACCCCAGAACGTTGGTACAAACGCAGCATAGTTTCGACCGCGCATTCCAGCCAAGACAAAACCGACACAACGACACTCTGCCGCCGCGCGTGTCCCCCACTTGTCGCAATACCGGCATTGCCCGCCGCCAATGGACGATTGACAGCCACTATCCCCTCCGGTATAGCTCTAATGGGGCTTAAAGCGAAACTCAAAACATCAGGGGGCTTGAGTGGATTCGCTTCAGGACGTTTCTGCTTGTTTGCTTGCCGGTCACCGGTAGGCCATCTTCACTGATCCGGGTATCGCGGGGGCGGCACCCGGATCAGCATTGCTCTGCCATCCCACCATTCCCGCACAGCGATTCGCGCGCAATGCGACTCGCTGCGATGACCCTTGTCCGCATTCGGGCGAGGGCGGCAACCGGCCTTGTGCTGCCGAACAGCACCGCATAGGAGCATTTCACCGATGAAACCCAACTGGGCCTTCAGCCTGGGCGAACTGTTCGATCACCGAAGCAGTTCCGGCAAGCCCATGACGTTCCACCTGTCCCGGCCGCTGGACATTGACCGGGAAAACCGCTCGACGCTCGACCTCCCCGCATTGGCGTCCCTGGTCCGGGAATCCGCGGGCGTGCTGAGTGAAGCGGGCGTAAAACCCGGCGACCGAATCGCCGTCTACAAAGCCAATCATTTCGACTGCATTCTTCTGGCCGCCGCGATCTCCCGGATCGGCGCGGTCGCCGTGATGCTGTCCGGCCTGCTGGGAAAGGAAGCCGCACAAAGCCTGATCCGCCGCGCAGAACCTTCGGCGGTCGTCACCGACGCCGAACGCATCGAACGCGCGGAAATCTCGCCCGCGGTGTTCCCAGATCTCGCCGGAAAGATCTTCAGCGTCGACGGAGACTCCCCGCACGCGCAGACCTACGCGGACCTCAAAGCAGAGCCCCACCTGCACGCCGTCCCCCGCCGGGACGACGAACTCCTGATGCTCACCCACACCTCCGGCACCACCGGCATTCCCAAGCTGATCATCTTCCCGCCGGCCACCATTCAAAAACAAATGGCCAGGCTGGAATGCCGCCATTTCCCGCCCCTGACGTTCCGCCGCAACGACGTAGTGGCCATGTTCACGCCCTACGTGCACGCCCGGGCCTTCACCTGGATCTATTCGGTGCTGACCCTGTCCCCGGCCACCGTACTGGCCATGGACGACAGCTCCCCGGACGTGGTCGACCGCGTTTTCCGCCAATACCGGCCGACGTTCATGGAAGCGCTGCCCATCGATTACTCGGCCATGGCTCCGCTCATCCGCACCGGCGCGAACAACCCGTTCGCCCACATCCGCCTGTTCGCCGGAAACTTCGACGCGATCCGCTGGCCGGTGATCCGCCGCTTCCTGAACGCGTCCCGGCACCCGTTCCCGCTCTGGCGCGACGGTTACGGCCAGTCGGAAACCGGCGGCATGGGCATGACCGTGCTCTCGCGCCGCGCCGCGAACCGCCCGCGCGACCACAAACCCGGCCCGCGCGTCGTAGGCCGCCCGATGCCCGGTTTCGTCACCCTCAAGATCGTCGATCCCACGACTTTCGAACCGGTCGAACGCGGCCGCCCCGGACTGGTTCTGGCCAAGACAAAGGCCCGCTGCGCCGGCTACTACGGCGAACCCGAACGCTGGAAGGAGAAACTGGTGGGCGACTGGTGGAACACCGGCGACATCGGCATCCTCACCCCGACTGGAGCGCTGAAGATCGTCGACCGCGAGGTCAACTTCGCGTCCGGCATCGGCTACCTGGAATTCGAAGACACCCTGGTAGACCGCCTGCCGGAAGGCTCCGACGTCGCGATCCTCCCCCGCGAAAACGACCTGCCGCTCCCCATCGTCGCCACGCGAGACGGCCGCCTGGACGACACCGACTGGTCCCGAGCCCGCACCGGCCTGCCCGCTCTGGCGGATCCCGTCGTCATCGCCACGACGGACATGCCAAGGACCGCGACCGGAAAGATCGTCCGGGAAGAACTGCGCCGCACGCACCTGAACACCGTGGCCACCCCCGGCACCGGACGTTGGACATGATCAGCAACGGCTTCAGCGTCGAACCCTTGACCACGTCCTGCCGCGAAGTCTGGGAATCCCGCCGCCACGCGGTCTTCGGCGTCAGCCCCGGCAACAGCTATTTCAATGTCGACCGCCTGCGCGCCACGTTGGACTGGCTGCAAACGGAATTCAAGCAAATCGACGTCATCATCCCCGACAGCGCCCTGAAACACACCTTTATCGCGCTCGGGTACGACGAAGGCAAGGCAGCGAAGAAGGCACGATCAGAAACCAACGTCCTGCGCAACCGAGTACTCCGAGCCTGGACCGACCTAGACGGCCCAAGACCCACCGACGGCCTGCACCGCATGTCCGAACTCTCGGCAAACCCCACCTACACCGAGGTTTTGGCACACTGCGCCCACCTGACCGCCACGGACCCGGTCCTGGCCGACGCCAGCACAGAAATGACCAAAGAAGTCCTAGCCGCCAAAGGACTAGTCGGCGACGCCACCCCGGCCCAAATCACCGAAGCGAAAAACTACCTCATCGCCGAACTGCCGTTCTTCGTGTCTTCCTGCAGAATTTTCGACGTAGACGCCTCCCTGAATTTCTACCACCAGCCCCTCCCCCTGGCGAACGTAATCTTCTCGGACACCTCAGCCCTGAAACCGGACCCCGGCCAGGGCTACGACACAATCCGCCCGCCTGAGCACGGAGACACTCGATGACCGACCAATATGACCAGGTAGCCGCCACTTTCGCCGACGTGGAAGCGGTGATCAGCTTCGTCCGGGAAAATCTGGAATGGCCGTCCTTCAAAGAACTCCTGGGCGACCTGCAAGGACTGCGAGTCCTGGACGTAGGCTGTGGCGAGGGCAGCTTCACCCGCCGAATCCAGCAGTTGGGCGCCGCGCACGTAGTAGGCACGGACCTGTCCGCCGGCATGATCGCCCTTGCCCGGCAAGCGGAAGCGCGGAACCCGCAAGGCATCACCTACGAGGTCCAAGACCTGGCGACAATGCCGCCCCAGGGCGAGTTCGACGTAGTGACCGCGATCCACGTTCTGCACTACGCGGACACCCGGGAAACCATGCAAACCATGGCGAAAACCATGCACGCCAACCTCAAACCCGGCGGCAGGCTGGTGGTCCTGAGCGCGAACGCCAACTCCAGCGAAGAATCCGAAACCGCGGCCGGCTTCCGGACCTACCGCCCGGCCAACCCGCAGGAAGGCGCCAAGTTCAAGGTCGCAGTCCTGACGACGCCGCCCACGGAGATCGAAGTACACCACTGGCCCACCGAGACAATCGTGGACGTCCTGGAGACCGCAGGCTTCACCAACGTCACGTGGGCCCCAGTGAAACCCGCCGCAACCGTCGCCCCAGCCGACCGAACCCGAGCCGAACGCTGCGCGAAAAACCCCACAAGCCTAACCATCACAGCCACAAAGCCCTAACCCCGCCAAACCGCCGCGAGCCAAGCCGCACGGACTCGCGGGCACAGCGATTGACTGGACTGACTCCACGCCCCGACCTCGATCAGGCCTCCGCACCACGCCGACACGTCGACGAAGGTCCGCAACGCCCCGCCCGCCACACACCCCATGAGATCGACTCCCACGACCAACGCTCGCGCCGAACTTCAACCCCGCCGCCTCGCAACGAACTCAACAAACCCACCCAAACCAACCACCACGATGGAGGTCCAGGGGGCGCAGCCCCCTGGCGGGGGTTTGGGGGTCCGACCCCCAAAGACAACAACGAAGAAGAGCCCTGGCCAACGCGCAAGCGTGGCAGGGCTCTCCCGCGAATCGAGTGGAGGTGCCGGGAATTGAACCCGGGTCCTCTAGCGCATCCTCAAGGCTTCTCCGTGCGCAGTCCGCTCTGTCTCTGCTTGACCCCTTCAGTCACGCGAACAAGCTGAAGTGACGGGCCCAGCCACTGTTTGCTTCCCTGCCAGTCCCCGTGGCCGGGACTGGAGGTGAGCCTCCTAGCTGATGCCGGCGACCGGGTCGGAGGCGACCCCGGGCCGACAGACTTGCTCTACTGCGATCAGGCAGCGAGAGCGAAGTCGCGCTGGCTATTGGCCTTGGCGCTTATTAGGTTGCGATGACGCTTACGGTGGTCTCTCGCCTGCACCGGCACGCTTCCCTTGATTCAACGTCCAGAGTCGAAACCGTTCACCCCCTTGTAGGTGTTCGTAACTCAACCATCATAACGCGTCCGGCAACCCGATAATTCCGGCATGGGCCTGCGGCTCCGCCTGACCGGGGTAGGGCTGTCCCCACCTCGAAGATGCCCGCTCGCCCCCTGGTTGCCCGGGACCCGGTCCGGCCATGCTGAGCAGGTCAGTTTCCGCAGTGAGGGAGCCCCGCCATGGTCACCGTGCCCGCCGGTCGCAGCTTTGGGCGCCGCACTCCGCCGTTGGGCGGGGCGCTGGCGTATCTGCTGCTCAACCTGCCTGTCGGCATCCTCTCGTTCACTCTCATCGTGACGCTGGGGTCGGCCGGGCTGGGGACGCTCGTCGTGTGGCTCGGCGTTCCGCTGCTCGGGCTGCTCATCCTGTTCGCGCGGACCGCGGGGCGGGTCGAGCGGGGGCGGGTGTTCGCGCTGCTGGACGTGTATGTCGACGATCCGTATCTGCCGTTGCCGCCGTCCGGCCAGAAGCAGCGCTGGCTGACCCGGCTGAAGGATCCGGCGACCTGGCGCGACCTGTCGTACCTGTTCCTGCTCTTCCCGCTCGGCCTGGTGGAGTTCGTGCTGGTCGTGACGATGTGGGCGGTCAGCCTGGGCCTGGTCGCGCTGCCGATCTACTACCGCTTCCTTCCGGACGGCGTCTACGCCTTCCCGAGCTACGATGTGCGGTGGTTCGTCGTCGACTCGACGGTGACCGCGCTGCCTTGGGCGGCGCTGGGGGTGCTGTTCGCCGCGATCGCCGTGGCCCTGACCAAGGGGCTGGCGGCCCTGCACGCGGCGTTCGCGACCAGGCTCTTGCGGCCCACGGTCGCCCAGCGGCGGCGCATGGAGCGCTCGTGGAACGAGATCGACGGGATCACGGTGGCCGGATGACTGCGCAAGACCCGCCTCCGGAGCACCCTCGTCCGCATCCGGCTCGCACGATCGGCTACCTGATCCCGTCTTTCGTGCTGCGCCTGCTGCAGTTCATCCTCATCGTGGTCGGCGGGACCCTCGGCACGGCGACCCTCATCATCTGGATCGGCTTCCCGATCCTGCTGGCCGTCACCGGCTTCATCCGCTGGTCAGGCGACCTGGAACGGCGCTGGGCCCGGCGGATGCTCGGCACCCCGCTCGGCCCCGTCGAGCGGCTGCCGCTGGACGGGCAGCCGATGACCCGCCGCTGGCTGACCCGGCTGTCCGACCCGACGACCTGGCGTGACCTGGCTTACCTGATGGTCGCGTTCCCGCTGTCGATCGTCGAGTTGCCGATCGCGCTCGCGTCGATCGTGCTGCTGCCGATGGCGATCTGGGTGACGCCCTGGCTGGGCTGGCTGCACGGCAACCTGGCGCTGTCATTGCTAGGCCCGAACCGCACCAAGAAGCTCGAGAAAAAGGCCGAGCACCTGCAGGCGTCGCGGGCTCGTGGCGTGGACGCCGCGGAGGCCGAGCGTCGCCGGATCGAGCGTGACCTGCACGACGGCGCTCAGCAGCGGCTGGTGGCCGTCGCGATGAGCCTCGGCCGGGCGAAGTCGAAGTTCGACCACGACCCGAACGCGGTGCGCGACCTGATCGACGAGGCCCATTCGGACGCCAAGCTCGCCGTTTCCGAGCTGCGCGACCTTGCCCGCGGCATTTACCCCGCCGTGCTAGGCGACCGCGGTCTCGACGCGGCGCTGTCCGCACAGGCCGCGAAGTCGCCGATCCCGGTGGACGTGCACGTCGACGTCGAGCCCCGGCCGCCGGCCGCGGTCGAGACCACCGCGTACTTCATCGTCGGCGAGACCCTCACCAACATCGCCAAGCACTCCGGCGCGACCGAGGCGACGGTGAAGGTGTGGCGTTCGGACACGCACGTCATCACCGAAATCACTGACAACGGCCACGGCGGCGCGGAGGTTCGCCCTGGCGGCGGGCTCGCCGGACTGGCCGACCGAGCGGCGACGATCGACGGCGTGATCACCGTCGTGAGCCCGGTCGGCGGACCGACGGTCATCAGAGCGGACCTGCCGTGTCAATGGTGACCCGTTCGTGAGTGAATAGCCCGGGAGCTTTTCACTCACGGACCTGGGGGCTTTGATGCGGGTAGTGATCGCCGAAGACGCCGTGCTGCTTCGTGCGGGAGTCACCCGGTTGCTCGCCGACGAGGGCATTGAAACCGTCGCCGCGGTCGACAACGGCGACGACCTGCTCGGCGCGATCACCGAACACCGTCCTGACCTGGCGATTGTCGATGTCCGGATGCCGCCGACGTTCACCGACGAGGGCTTGCGGGCCGCACTGGCGGCCCGCAAGGAGATCGCGGGCCTGCCGGTGCTCGTGCTCTCCCAGTACGTCGAGGAAAGCTACGCCGTCGAACTGCTGTCCGGGGGTGCCGGAGGCGTCGGCTACCTGCTGAAAGAGCGTGTCGCCGACGTGGACGAGTTCCTGGACGCGGTCCGTCGTGTCGCGGACGGCGGCACCGCCATCGACCCGGACGTCATCGCCCAGCTGATGGCCCGCGGCCGCCGCAACCCGCTCGATTCACTCACCGCGCGCGAGTCCGAGGTGCTCGGCCTGATGGCCCAGGGACTGTCCAACAACGCGATCGCGAACTCGCTGGTGGTGTCGCACGGAGCGGTCGAAAAGCACATCGGCAACATCTTCTCGAAGCTCGGTCTCGAGGCCAGTTCTGAAGAACATCGCCGGGTTCGCGCGGTCCTCACCTACCTGGGCCGGTAAAACCCTCACTCGAACTGACGGCAGCCCGGCCCGGGGTCCCTCGCCTACCATGGACTGATGCCGTCCGAGCCGAGCGAGGAGAACCCGATGTCCGACCGCTGCGTCCGCTTCTTCGGCGGGCCGCTCGACGGCCGGGTGCAGGAACTCGCCGACGAGGAACCGGTGCCGGGCACCGTCGTGCGGCACATCCACCTGCACGGCGGCCCGAAAATCGAGACGCGGTACGAACTCGGCCTCACCGAGGGCGGCTGGGCGTACCGGGTCCAGGCGCACGAATCCGAACCGGAACCGGACACCCTCTCCTAGCCGGGTAGGGGAAACCCCACCCCGCGCCGCCTGCTGACCCGACCCCGTTTTCGGTGGTCTGCACCGCTGTTTCCGCGCCCGGAAACCGACAGGCTCGTCAGCATGACGACGAGCCAGCTGCAGACGCGCGGCACCAGGGCGACCCGGGACAGATTCCTCGACGTGGTACGCGCGGGAGCGATCCTCGCAGTGGTCGCGCAGCACTGGACGATGCCGGTGCTTTCCTTCTCCGGCAACACTCTTGCCACCGGCAACGCCCTCGCGACACCCGGCTGGTGGCTGATCACCTGGGCTTCGCAAGTGATGCCCCTCGTCTTCTTCGCCGGTGGCGCGGCGAACCTGATCTCCTTGCGCCGCGCGGAATCCACTCGCGCCTGGTTCGCCGGACGCGTTCGCCGGCTGCTCGTCCCTGTGCTGCCGCTGATGGCGGTGTGGCTTGTCGTGCCGGATCTGTTGCACGGCATGGGAGTTCCGCCGCAACCAGTCCAGGTGGCCAGCGCGATCGCCGCGCAACTGCTGTGGTTCCTCTCGGTCTACCTGCTCACCGTGCTGCTCACGCCGCTGATGGTCGCCGCACACCGACGCTGGGGGCTCGCGGTTCCGGCGGTACTAGCCGGACTGGGCGTTCTTGTTGACGTGGCAAGGTTTTCCCATCTCGGCCTGATCGGATACGCCAACGCCGTCATCGTCTGGGTGGCCGTGCACCAGCTTGGTTTCCACTACGTCGAAGGCCGTCTCAGCTCGCTCAGCCGTCGTGCCGCGCTCACCGTCTCCGCCGCCGGCTTCGGGGTGACGGCCCTGCTGGTCGCGTTCGGCCCGTACCCGGCGAGCATGATCGGGATGCCGGGCGCGCCGGTGTCCAACATGAGCCCGCCGACCGTTCTCCTGCTGTTCCTGGCGCTCGGTCAGATCGGCTTCCTGCTGGCGTTCCGCGACAAACTCGTCTCGCTCCCCCGCGTCACCGCGGCGCTCGGCTGGCTCAGCCCCCGATTCATGTCGGTCTACCTGTGGCACATGCCGGCGCTGGTCGTGGTGTCCGGGGTGACCGTCCTCGGCCTCGGCTACTCGACCCCGACCCCGGGTTCGTCGTTGTGGTTCCTGATGGTGCCCGCCTGGATCGCCGTGTGCGGCGCGGTACTGCTGGGCCTGCTGCGCCTCTTCGAGCGCTTCGAGACGCAGCCCGACGGCGTGATCGTGACCGCCCGAACGCCGCAGCTGGTGCTGGCGGGTCTGCTCGCTTCCGGCGGCCTCCTGGGCCTGGCCGCGCACGGGTTCGCACCGCTGCGTGACGGACTGCTGACCGGTCCGCTGCCGTGGGTCGCGCTGGTCGCGGCCGGGTACGCGCTGGCCGGACGTCAGGTGTCGATGCCGAGGAGCCGGGCCCTCGTGGCGGTCAAACGCTGAGCAGCTTGGCGGGGGTGTCGTGCAGCACCGCTCGCAGGAACGGCTCGCCAAGGCGATCGTCGGCTGCCCAGCCGGCGATCGCCTGCAGCTGCGTGGCGTAGGAGTACGGGATGTTCGGGAAATCGGTGCCGAGGACCACGCGGTCGGCCACCTCCGCCAACCGGGCCGTCCAGTCCGGCGGCAGCGGAGACATCGCCTCCGCGAACGGCACGCCGACCATGGTGGTGTCGAGATGCACTCGCGGGTAGCGGGCCATCAGCTCGAACGCGGTGGTGAACTGGGGCATCGCCGCGTGCGCGAGGACGGCGGTGAGCCGAGGATGCCGTCGCAACACTTCTTCGAACACCTCGAGCCCGGTGAAATCGCCGCGCAACGGTCCGTGTCCACAGTGGATCACCACCGGCACCCCCGCTTCGGACAGCGAACCCCACACCGGGTCGAGCAGCTCGTCTCGCGGGTCGTACGCACCGACCTGCACGTGTGCCTTGAAGCACCGGGCCCCCGCGCGCAACGCACTGTCCACTGAGGACGCCGCGCCCGGCTCCGGGTAGAACGTGCCGGTAGGCACCGCTTCGGGCACCTGTTCGGCGAACTCCAGCGCCCACGACGTGAGCCACTCCGCCATGCCCGGCTTGTGCGGGTACACCAGCGGCGCGAAAACCTTCACGCCCAGTGCCCGCAGCGTTTCGATCCGCTCCGCCTCCGGAGTGCGGTAGTGGATCGGCCACGGCGTGCCGTAATGCTGTTCGGCGCGGTCGAAATAGGCCCACACCTTGTCCAGCACGGATTTCGGCAGGAAGTGGACGTGCAGGTCGACGATCCCGTCGAGGCCGAGCCCGGCGATCCAGCCCGGGACGTCGGCGTCGGTGGCCGGACCCGGGCTCACTCCGTGAACCGGCCCTTCAACGCCCGCCCCATCGCGCGGCTGATGTCCTTCTGCGCGTCGCGTTTGGCCAGCGTCTGCCGTTTGTCGTAGGCCTTCTTGCCTCGGGCCAGCGCGATCTCGACCTTGACCTTGCCGTCCTTGAAGTACATCGACAGCGGCACGAGCGACAGACCGCTTTCCTTGGTCTTGCCGATGAGCCGTTCGATCTCGCGCCGGTGCAGCAGCAACTTCCGCGTGCGCCGCGGCATGTGGTTGGTCCAGGTGCCCTGGGTGTACTCGGGGATGTGGACGTTGCGCAGCCACACCTCGCCGTCGTCCACCGTCGCGAACGCGTCCACAAGGGAGGCCTTGCCGGCCCGGAGGCTTTTGACCTCGGTGCCCTGCAGCACCATCCCGGCCTCATAGGTGTCCAGGATGGAGTAGTCGTGCCGAGCCTTGCGGTTCGACGCGATGACCTTCTGTCCACGTTCTTTGGGCATACCGACCACTTTACGTGATGCGTCCGACGGCGAGCAGCCGATTTGCGGCCGCTAGTGCCGCACGTACAGGCGCAGCGTGACGTACCCGGTGATCGCCGAGATCACGATCGACACCGCCAGCAGGATCGGCGCGACCGGGAACAGCACCTCGAGCGTGGTGATCTGCGGGAACACTTCGCCGGTGAAGACCGTGTCGAGGAAGGACAGCTTCGTCAGCAGCAGGAACACCACCCCGAGCACGGCGCCGACCGTGCCGGCGACCACCGCCTCCAGGAGGAACGGCAGCTGGGTATACCACCGCGTCGCGCCCACCAGGCGCATGATGCCGACTTCCGTCCGCCTCGTGAACGCCGAAACCTGAATAGTGTTCGCGATCAGCAGGAGTGCGGCGACGGCCATGATGAGCGCCATCACGAACGCGATGTTCCGGACGCCGTTGAAGACGTTGAAGACGCGGTCGAGGAACTTCTTCTGGTCGTCGACCTTCTTGACGCCGGGCTGGCCGGTGTACTGCTTGATGATCGCGTCGGACCGGTCCGGGTCCTTCAGCTTCACCTGCAGCGAGGCGGGCAGCGCCTCGGGACCGGTCAGCTCGAGCAGTTCGGGCTGGCTCGCGAAGATCTTCTTGAACCGGTCGTAGGCCTGGTCGCGGTTCTCGTAGACGACCGATTCGACGCCGGGGTTGTTCTGCAGCGACTGGCGGAGCCCGTTGCAGAGCGCCTGCGTGCAGTTCTTGTCGTTCGCGCTCACGTCGTCGACCAGCGAGACCGAAACTTCGACTTCGGCGAGGAAGTTCGCCTTCATCTTGTCGATCGTGCGCACGGCGAGCAGACCGCCGCCGAGCATGGCGAGCGAGACCGCGGTGGTGAGGATCATCGCGATGGTCATCGTGACGTTCCGGCGCAAACCGGTGACGACCTCGCTGAAGACGAAACTGGCACGCATCGCTCTCGTGATTCCTTGGTTCGGGGCGGGAAAGGGCGGGGGCGGTGGGCGTCAGCGGCCGATGCCGTAGACGCCCCGGGCGTCGTCGCGGATCACGCGACCGAGCTGCAGCTCGACGACCCGCCGCCGCATCGAGTCCACGATGGAATGGTCGTGCGTGGCCATCAGCACGGTGGTGCCGGTGCGGTTGATCCGCTCCAGCAGCAGCATGATGTCCTGGCTGGTGTCCGGGTCGAGGTTCCCGGTGGGCTCGTCGGCCAGCAGCACGAGCGGGCGGTTCACGAACGCGCGGGCGATCGCGACGCGCTGCTGCTCGCCGCCGGAGAGCTCGTTGGGCAGCCGGTCGGCCTTGCCGTCGAGGCCGACGAGTTCGAGCACCTCGGGCACGACCTTGCGGATCGTCGGCCGCGGTTTCCCGATGACCTCGAGGGCGAACGCGACGTTTTCCGCGACGGTTTTGTTGGCCAGCAGCCGGAAGTCCTGGAACACGCAGCCGATGGTCTGGCGCAGGCGGGGGACCCTGCGCCGGGCGAGTTTGGCGACGTCGAAGTTCGACACCATGACCCGTCCCTTGGAGGGCACTTCTTCCCGCAGCAGCAGCCGCAGGAACGTCGACTTCCCGGAACCGGACGGGCCGATGAGGAAGACGAACTCACCCTTGTCGATCTCGACCGACACCCTTTCGAGGGCGGGACGGGTCGAGGTCTTGTAGACCTTGGAAACCTCTTCGAGCCGGATCACGGTTCGGCATACTACCCATGGGCCCCGTTAAGCCCGGGTTGCCGGTGCCTTGGGTGACCCGCGCCTCGTCCGGGCGCGGGTCGGCGCGCCGCCGCGGATCAGACCGCGTTCGTCTGCTTCCGCCAGCGGATCCCGGCTTCGAGGAAACCGTCGATGTCGCCGTCGAGGACCGCGCTGGGGTTGCCGACCTCGAATTCGGTCCGCAGGTCCTTCACCATCTGGTACGGGTGCAGCACGTAGGAGCGCATCTGGTTGCCCCAGCTGGAGCCGCCGTCCTTGAGCGCGTCCATTTCGGCCCGTTCCTCCTCCTTCTTGCGCTGCAGGAGGCGCGCCTGGAGGACCTTCATCGCGGCCGCCTTGTTCTGCAGCTGCGATTTCTCGTTCTGGCACGAGACGACGATGCCGGTCGGGATGTGGGTGAGGCGGACCGCGGAGTCGGTCGTGTTGACGCTCTGCCCGCCGGGGCCGGACGAGCGGTACACGTCGACGCGGATGTCCTTTTCGGGGATGTCGACGTGGTCGACTTCCTCGACCTCGGGCAGGACCTCGACGTGCGCGAAGGACGTCTGCCGGCGGCTCTGGTTGTCGAACGGCGAGATCCGCACGAGGCGGTGGGTGCCTTGTTCGACCGAGAGGGTGCCGTAGACGTAGGGCGCGGTCACCTTGAAGGTCGCGGACTTGATGCCCGCTTCTTCGGCGTAGGAGATGTCGAAGACGTCGGTCGGGTAGCCGTGGCGCTCCGCCCAGCGCAGGTACATGCGCAGCAGCATTTCGGCGAAGTCGGCCGCGTCGACGCCGCCCGCTTCGGAGCGGATGTTGACGACGGCGTTGCGGTCGTCGTACTCGCCGGACAGCAGGGTGCGGACTTCGAGCGCGTCGATGTCTTTCCCGAGGTCGGCGAGGTCGCCCTCGGCCTCGGTCATGCTGCTGCTGTCGCCTTCGTCGGCGGCGAGCTCGTAGAGGACGCCGAGGTCGTCGAGCCGCTGGCGCAGTTCGGAGACGCGGCGCAGCTCGGCCTGCCGGTGGGACAGCTGGCTGGTGACCTTCTGGGCTTCCTCGACGTTGTCCCAGAGGGTGGGGCTGGACGCCTGCTCCTCGAGTTCGGCAACCTGCGCGCGCAGCGCCTCGAGGTCCATCACCGACTCGATCTGGGTCAGCTTGCCGGTCAGGTCCTTGAGGGCCGCATCGAACTCATCGCTCACGTCGACCAAGGTTACGGCAAAACCCACGACCGGTTGCGAACCGGTCGTGGGGCCGGGCGCCGCTCAGGCCTGCGGGATCGAGTCGAGCAGCTTCAGGGCGGCCTTGGCCTGCGCCTGGGCGAACTCGGCGACGGCCTTGGCGTACGGGCCGTCGGCGGTCTTGGCGGCGTTCTTGGCCTCTTCGAGCTGCGCCTGGTAGGTGGTGCGGGCGCTGTCGAGCAGGGCGCCGCGCTGCTTGGGCGTCAAGGAGCCGGCGTGCACGAGCCGCAGGATGAGCGGGCTGCGCAGGTGGTCGGGTCCGGCCTCGGACGTGAGCCACGTCTTGAAGGCCTTCTTGCCTGCCGCCGTGAGCACGTACTGCTGGCTCGAACGGGGTCCCTGCTTGCCGAGCCGGACGAGACCCTCTTTCGAGAGCGCCGGGAGCTCGCGGTAGACCTGGCTGCGGGTGACACTGAAGAAGGCGCCGAAGCGCTCGTCGGCGCCCGAGACGAGCTGCCCGCCGGTGGCGGGGCCGTCGTGGAGCAGACCGAGCAGAGCGGCGGCGGTTGCATTCAATTCGGACACCCCTCTACGGTCCCACTTATCCGCCGCTGTGTCCACAGTGGTCACGAATCAGTCCATTGTGGCCAGCGGCAACCCCTCTAACAGCCCAGTCCGCAAGTATGTCCACAGTAGACTCTGCCACGCTCCGCAACCACCGCCGAAACGATCACCGGCCCGCAACCACCACCCGAGCGACGGCCAAATGGCGCACGAAAAAGGCCGGGGCCCGTGCACCTGCACGAGCCCCGGCCTTCATCCACGTAGCGGGGACAGGATTTGAACCTGCGACCTCTGGGTTATGAGCCCAGCGAGCTACCGAGCTGCTCCACCCCGCGTCGTTGTAAAAACAACACTACACCCCCCGCTTCCCCCCCCCTCCCCCCCCCCCCCCCCACCCCCCACCACCACAACAACACCAACACC